>CAXYEE010000018.1:0-57101 GCA_964276105.1 uncultured Gammaproteobacteria bacterium
AACACTTTCTTCAGAATAAAATTGCTCAAGATTATTCTCGTAGTAACTAAGAATCTCCGATTCATCTAGCTCAACCTGATCACGAAAGTTATCAGCCTTAAATGTTGTATAAGCCAATTCTCGTTCTTGCTGATAAAGCTGAATATATCTGGCAAATTCCGTTGGTGTAACAAAAACCGATCTGGCAACACCATTCTGGAGCTCCATCAGCGCTATTTGCTCACGCTGGAGATCAAGAAAAAACTCTTCTGATATTCCTTCAGTTATAAGACGAGACCGAAGAAGATCCAAAGAAAATTCTCCACCTACCTGAAACTCTGGCCTTAAACGCACTTCCTCGATCAAACGATCGTCGGAAACCCTATAACCTTCCGACTGTACACGTTGGAGAAGAGCAAGATTTCGGATAAGTCCTTCCAGAGCGGAAAGCCTCATCTCTCTCTGAATATCAGGAGACATTTGAACTCGATAGAGATCCTGATACTGGGCTTGTTGTGCCTGATAGGCCCGTTCAAAATCAACTAGTGACACATCTTCGCCATTTACTTTTGCAGCAAAGACCCCACCAGTGATAGATGGATCCACCCCCCAAAAGATAAATGCAATGGCAATCATTCCAAGAATGACCCCAGCGATCCACCTTCCAACACCCTCACGAATTTTTTGGAGCATTTCTTATCACACTAAGTTACAAAGAAAACAAAAAGGACAGATCTACTTTCCACGCAGAAAAATAAACCTGCCCTTCCTATATCTGGCGGAGTGGACGGGACTCGAACCCGCGACCCCCGGCGTGACAGGCCGGTATTCTAACCAGCTGAACTACCACTCCGGCTCTAACTTGGTGGGTGCTGAGGGGATCGAACCCCCGACATTCGCCTTGTAAGGGCGACGCTCTCCCAGCTGAGCTAAGCACCCGTTGGGACAGACCCCCCTAGACAACCGCTGTTCAGTTTACGGCATCCTTCAGGGCCTTGCCAGCCTTGAAACTCGGTACATTACTAGCCTTAATCTGAATCACTTCACCTGTTCTTGGGTTTCGTCCAGCACGAGCTGCTCTATGCTTCACGCTAAAAGTCCCAAAACCTACTACAGAAACCTGTCCGCCAGCTGCTAAACCAGATGAGATGCTGCCCACTACAGCATCGACTGCTCTACCTGCATCAGCTTTTGAAAGATTGGCTGCACTAGCCACTGCATCGATGAGTTCCGCTTTGTTCATTCCAACCCCTTTGCTATTAAATACAATTAAAAAGTTAAATCTGCTGAAATACTGCTCATGTCTATCTACAAGAATAATCAAAAAATCGTACCCACCCTATGCATATCATGTGATCAGGGACAATCTTTGACATACGAATTTATACAAGTGGGGTTTTACGGTGTCAAATAGAATATCTAAAACTAATGTGGTTGCACTGTCTTTACCCCTTCAGTTGGAGGTTCTCTTTCCTCGTTTGGTAAGGGCTTATCAGCCTGAGGTGATGGCGGATGCTGCAAAGCAAATTCGAAAACCTCATCAATCCATTTAACGGGAAGAATGTTCAACTTGTCCTTGATGTTCTTTGGAATTTCTGTCAAATCTTTTACGTTATCCGACGGTATTAAGACCGTATTAATCCCTCCTCTATGCGCTGCTAGCAACTTTTCCTTCAACCCGCCGATTGGAAGTACTTCGCCTCGCAAAGTGATTTCTCCTGTCATAGCAACGTTTGACAGAACGGGAATCTTTGTCAGCGCCGAAACCAATGATGCGCACATTCCAATCCCAGCAGATGGTCCATCTTTAGGAGTTGCCCCTTCCGGGACGTGTATATGAAAATCGTTTTTATGATGAAAATCATTATCAAGCCCAAGCATTGCAGCTCGACTCCGAACAACAGTCATAGCGGCCTGAATGGACTCCTGCATAACCTCACCCAGTTGGCCGGTGTGAATAAGCTTTCCTTTTCCTGGAATAATTGCAGCTTCAATACTCAATAACTCGCCACCCACCTCAGTCCAAGCTAATCCAGTCACTTGGCCTACGCGATCTTTCTCTTCAGCCCGACCATGCCGAAATTTCGACACGCCAAGGTATTTTTCAAGATTACGATTACTAACCTTGACCATGCCTTTAAGAGGCTTCAGAAGTAGGGCTTTAACCACCTTACGACACACTTTTGACAATTCTCGTTCTAAATTCCTGACACCTGCTTCACGCGTGTAATGACGTATTGCACCTAAAATAGCCGAGTCTGCAATTCTCAGTTCATCATCCTTAATACCATTATTTTTTATCTGTTTTGGCAGTAGATAATTCTTTGCAATATTGAGCTTTTCATCCTCTGTATATCCAGCTAGCCGGATGATCTCCATCCGATCTAAAAGTGGCGCAGGAATATTAAGACTGTTTGCTGTGCAAACAAACATAACCTCAGACAGATCGAAATCAACCTCTAAATAATGATCGTTAAAGGTAGAATTTTGTTCTGGGTCAAGAACTTCGAGTAAGGCAGAAGATGGGTCTCCTCGAAAATCCATAGACATCTTATCTACTTCATCCAAGAGAAACAGTGGGTTTCGGACTTTAACTTTGCTCATATTTTGAACGATTTTTCCTGGCATTGATCCAATATAAGTTCGTCTATGCCCACGGATCTCAGCCTCGTCCCGAATACCTCCCAACGACATACGAACAAATTTTCTATTCGTAGCACGAGCAATACTTTGTCCAACCGAAGTTTTACCTACGCCTGGAGGACCAACCAAGCAAAGTATTGGGCCCTTAAGTTGTTTAACCCTCTGCTGTACAGCAAGGTATTCAAGAATACGTTCTTTGACTTTCTCAAGACCATAGTGGTCTTTTTCAAGGACTAGCTCTGCTTTTTCTAAGCTCTGAAAAACTCTTGATCGTTTCTTCCAAGGAGCTTTTAATAACCAATCTATATAATTTCTAACAACTGTTGCTTCAGCTGACATAGGCGACATAAGCTTCAGCTTATTAAGCTCTGAGGTCGCCTTCTCTTTAACTTCTTTGGGCATGCCTGCTGAATCTATGTTCTGTTCAAGCTCTCCCATTTCATTGGGGGCATCCTCAATATCACTCAGCTCTTTCTGTATCGCCTTCATTTGTTCGTTCAGGTAATACTCGCGCTGACTCTTCTCCATTTGGTTTTTAACACGCCCCCGAATACGTCTTTCGATACGTAAAACATCTATCTCACCTTCAATTTGTCCAAGCACATGCATCAGTCGCTCTCTAACACTATGCATTTCCAGCACTTTTTGCTTATCAGCCAACTTAAGAGACATATGGGCCGCAACTGTGTCAGCTAGTCTCCCTGGCTGATCTATACCTGTAAGTGAAGTTAAAATTTCCGGAGGGATTTTCTTGTTTAGCTTGACGTATTGCTCAAAACGAGACACTACAGAGCGAGACAAAACATCCATTTCCTTTTCATCATAAGTCTCCTCATCTTCATCAATCTCTTCCATTTCAGCTGAAAAGTAAGCATCTATGTCCATTTCAACTAAACGAGTACGCCTAGTACCTTCAACTAAAACCTTCACTGTTCCATCAGGGAGCTTTAAAAGCTGCAGAATCTTAGCTAATGTTCCAATTTCATAAACGTCATCGTTTTGAGGATCATCTGTATCAGCCTTCAACTGGGCTACAAGTAATATCTCCTTACTAGCTGACATAGCTTCATCTAAAGCCAAAATTGATTTCTCTCGACCCACGAATAGCGGGATCACCATATGGGGGTAAACCACAACATCTCGTAGCGGTAGCACAGGCAAGCGCTTAGTATTTGATTGATTCTTACTCGGAATGGGGGTGTTTTCCAACACAAGCTCCTAAAATGAAAGGCTCATACATAGGCCTAGATTATTAAGTATTTAGGGTCAAACTTACAAAAACTCAACCCCATAATCTTTTCATTGAAAGCAGACAAGGGTGTAAGGCGATAGTCTTCAGATCAAACAGTTAGTCCAATTTAGCAGCGATCATCTCCTACTGCCGTCTTCTCCTTTGATTCATAGATAACATAGGGCGTTGTTTCCCCTGCTACAACTGTTTCATCTACAACAATCTTTGTGGCGTTTTCCATAGATGGTAAGTCATACATGGTATCCAGAAGAACTTTCTCTAAAATCGTCCGTAATCCTCGAGCCCCTGTCTTACGTAGCATCGCTCTATTAGCAATTGCCCTAAGCCCATCATCCCGTAACTCAAGCTCTACGTCTTCCATCTCGAAAAGTTTTTGATATTGCTTAGTTAACGCATTTTTTGGTTCTATAAGAATTTGCACAAGAGCGTCTTCATCTAGTTCCTCGAGCGTTGCCACTACGGGCAAGCGACCTATGAACTCAGGTATAAGACCATATTTAATAAGGTCCTCTGGCTCCACATTAGACAGCACCTCACCAAGGTTTTCATTACCTTTAGAGCTTTTAACATCAGCAACAAAACCAATCCCGCCACGCTGAGAACGATTAAGAATTATTTTATCTAAGCCCGAAAATGCACCGCCACAGATAAATAAGATGTTTGAGGTGTCCACCTGCAGAAACTCCTGCTGTGGATGCTTCCGCCCTCCTTGTGGAGGAACAGAAGCAATTGTCCCTTCTATTAACTTTAATAGGGCCTGCTGAACACCCTCACCGGAAACATCTCGTGTGATAGAAGGGTTATCAGATTTACGAGAAATCTTATCAATCTCATCAATGTAAACTATACCAGTCTGAGCTTTGTCTACATCATAATCACATTTTTGTAGCAACTTCTGAATAATATTTTCAACATCTTCACCTACATAACCTGCCTCTGTAAGAGTAGTTGCATCGGCAATCGTAAATGGTACATTCAGCAATCTGGCTAATGTCTCTGCGAGAAGTGTTTTCCCACAGCCCGTCGGACCAATAAGCAAAATATTACTCTTAGCTAACTCAATTTCTTCGTTATTTTTTTCGCGGATTCTTACTTCAAGCCGCTTATAATGGTTGTAAACCGCTACAGCGAGAACTTTTTTTGCTGCCGGCTGACCAATAACATAATCATCAAGAACGCCCTTGATTTCCTGAGGCTTAGGAAGTGATGTTTGACCATTCTCAGTCGTATCATCTAGCTCTTCCCGAATGATATCGTTACAAAGATCTACGCATTCATCACATACGAATACGGATGGCCCAGCGATGAGCTTGCGAACCTCATGCTGACTCTTGCCACAGAACGAACAGTACAGCAGCTTGCCGTCTTCCGATTTGCCGTGGGAATCATCACTCATATCTTGTCACATCCTTTGTAAGGTCTAAAATCAACCGAACTAGGTTTATAGCATTACTTCCTTTGATATGCCAAGCCAGACACTCCAACTAATAGCAGCCTAAAAATATCAAGAAGCTTCCATAAACAATTAATTTATATAAGTTTATTTGTCTTTATCAATTGTGCTTTCAACTCTTTTCTCAAGCACACTATCTATTAGACCGTACTTGATGGCAGTTTCTCCATCCATAAAATTATCTCGATCACTATCTTTTGCAATAACTTCCATTGACTGTCCAGTATGTTTCGCCAATATCTGATTAAGGCGTTCGCGCAACTTTAAAACTTCCTTGGCTTGGATATCTATATCTGATGCTTGTCCCTGAAAACCACCACTTGGTTGATGAATCATAATCCGAGAGTGCTGAAGGCAATGGCGCTTACCCTTCTCACCACCTGCCAATAGCAATGAACCCATACTGGCAGCTTGACCCACGCAAATCGTACTTACATCCGGCTTAATAAATTGCATCGTGTCATAGATTGAAAGACCCGCCGTCACAATTCCACCCGGAGAATTTATATAAAGATGGATATCTTTATCCGGATTTTCTGACTCAAGAAAAAGTAGCTGGGCTACAACAACATTTGCAATGTTATCGTCTATCCCTCCAACGATAAACACTACTCTATCTTTAAGCAATCTCGAATAAATATCATATGCACGTTCACCACGAGCAGTTTGCTCGACTACCATTGGAACTAAATTCAAACCTGTTGTGCTCACTGCTAACTCCTTGCAATAAACGCCATTTACTAACCCATAAATTCTTTAAAACTGCTGGTTATCTCTTTTACTTTTGCATTTTCAAGTATGAAGTCCATAACCTGTTCCTCTAGAACTCCAGATGCCATACGGGACATTAGCTCCTCGTTGCTCCGATAAATTCTTGCCGCCTCTTCAGGCTGTTCATATCGGGAAACAAATTCGTTAACTCTCTCATCGACGCGCTTTTCATCAAGTTTAATTTCATTTTCTTTGATTAGCTCTTGAATAAGAAGGCTTACACCCACTCTACGCTGAGCAGCATCATGAAATTCAGATTTCGGTGGTGCTTTTTCCGGATCTTCTACCCCAAGTTGTTTCATCGCATCAGTTTGAAGCGTTTTGATTTCCTCTTCTATCAAAGCATTTGGCACCTCAATTGCATTTGCCTTGAGAAGACCACTGAATGCTCTATTTCTAGTCTCTGACTTAAGTCTTTCTTGTAACTCTCTATTCATGCTTTCCAGAAGCTGGCCTTTTAATGCATCCAAACCTCCATCTTCAATACCCATTTTTTTAAGAAATTCCTCATCAACTTCGGGGAGCAACTTCTTTTGAACCTTATGCACAGTGATGTCAAAAACTGCTTTCTTTCCTGCCAAATGCTCTGAAGGGTAATCCTTTGGGAATTTTACTTTAGCGACCTTTTCTTGCCCAGCAGATACACCCTTAAGCGCTTTATCAAAGTCTTCTATTACATGACCTTCACCAACAATCACAGGCACTTCCTTTCCCTCACCTCCCTCAAATGGATCTTCATCGACTTTACCAAAAAAATCGATAACTACACGATCACCCGCTACTGACTTACGCTCTACCTCTTCCCAATCTGCTTGCTGATCGCGAAGCTTTGCCACCATCTCATCTACGTCAGCGTCTTCTACTTCAACCTTAAGTTTTTCTACGGAAATAGTCTCAGTAGGTTTAAGCGTGATATCAGGGTAAACCTCAAAGGTTGCTTGATAACTGAACTTACCCTCATCTTCCGTGGGAAGAGCCTCAATGCTTGGTCCTCCAGCTGGTCTCAGCTTCTCCTGCTCCAGTGCACGCGCATAACTCATGCGAATAGTATCTGTCATAACATCCTGGCGAACCTGTTCACCATAATGCTGACGTAACACCTTTTCCGGGATCTTACCCGGACGAAAACCCTTAATTCGAGCTGTCTTACCAACTCTTTTTAAACTAGCATCCACGTCGTGTTCAATCTCGCTCACAGGCAGGGATACTGTCATACACCTCTCCAAACCCTTCTTTGTTTCTATGGAGACATCAATTAGATCTGTAGTTTCTTTATCCACGAGTTCCTCTGGAACCATCCAAAAATTTACTAAAATTCAATAAGATCATCACTCAGCAAACTATATGGTGCGAAAGGGGAGACTCGAACTCCCACGGGTTACCCCACTGGATCCTAAATCCAGCGCGTCTACCAATTCCGCCACTTTCGCACAGCACGAGTCCTACGACCATTATAGCGAACTCCAACACCATCTATCGAAGTCCTAATTGCCAGGCCATAAAAGCAATCTGATCTGCTGATTCCTCGACCCTCTGAGCAAGTGGTTTACCCTGTCCATGACCAGCAGAACGATCTATCCAGAGAAGAATTGGCTCTTCTTCTAAATCACTAGCGCTAGCTGCTTGCAATGCAGCCGCCATTTTCCGCGCGTGAAGAGGATGAACTCGTGTGTCATTCTCCCCTGCTGTCAATAAAGTTGCAGGATATTTAGCTCCGGAGCGAATATTGTGATAAGGAGAATAAGCACGAATATAATCAAATTGTTCAGCTATTTCTGCGCTTCCATATTCTGGCACCCAATAGCGGGCCATAAGAAAATACTGGTAACGCAACATATCTAATAATGGAACTGCGACTATTGCTGCAGAAAAAAGCTCCGGGCGCTGCGTGATTGCTGTCCCCGTCAAAAGCCCGCCGTTTGACCCTCCTCGAATACCAAGCCTTTCTGAACGTGTATAACCATTGTCAAACAACCACTCTGCTGCTGCGTAAAAATCATCAAAAACGTTTTGCTTGTTCTCGAGCATCCCGGCTCGATGCCAGTTGGCACCATACTCTCCACCACCACGAAGGTTTGATACTGCGTAAACACCTCCCCTCGTAAGCCACGGTAACCATGTCGCCATGAAATTAGGAGTTAGAGAAATATCAAAGCCACCATAACCATATAGAACAGTCGGATTCTCTCCATCCATCTCAATGTCTTTATGATGGATTAGAAACATAGGGACTTGCGTCCCATCTAGGGAACTGAAAAACACCTGCTTAACAATTAGATCACTGGTATCTATGGCTGGCTCAGGACGACGCCAAAGCTTAGTAAAACCATCAGTCAGATTTACCTGATAAATACTCTCGGGCTCAGCAAAGCTCTCAAACCTAAACCAAGCTTTCTCACTTTTGGGATTAGTCAGCATTGAGGCACTACCAATATCAGGCAGCTCAATTTGCATGAGATGCTCGCCGGCTCTATTAAATACTTCAATACTGCTATAAGCGTTAGCCAGGTACTCAACAACAATTTGTCCCGGTGCTGAGGAAATTCCTGTAATAACGGCATCTTGCCTCGATGGAATTACTTCTCTATAGCTCGATGGATCATCACTGTCTAAATCAAACGCTACAACACGTTTGTTCGATGCATCGAGAGTGGTTTCTGCATAGAACATCTGCCCTTCGATGAAGCCCATGGTACGAGCGTCTTCGCCTACCAAAAGGTCTTGCCGCACTAACACTCCATTTTCACGCCATTCATCAAGATCATAAAACCATAGATCATTTGAATCAGTTCCAGTGAAATAAACAATAACTAACCAACGACCATCCCTAGATGCAATTGGATAAGGACCCCAGGTAGTTGCTAGATCACCTTCTGTGTATTGTTCAAACAAAACAGGATCTTTGCTAGGTTCACGACCAAGACGATGCAAAGCAATCTGTCCTGAATAGGGATTATCTGGAATAGAAAGCCTACGGACCATGAAGTGGTCCCCATCATCAAACCAATCTACAGCACCTACTCGCCCATCAATTTTGTCGTCTAGCCACTCTCCAGTGGAAGTTTTCAAAACAAAAGCTGTAGTTTGCTCATCACCTGCCTGGTAGGTGCCAAATGCCACTAACTTACCATCTGGACTTGGCCGATACCAAGCAAGCGCTAGCAAACCAGATTCATCCAATTTATTTACATCAAGTAGCACACGCGGCTCACCCGTCTCACCTCTCTGCACATAGAGAACTGGTTGAGCTTGATCTCCTCGACGAAGGGTATAAAAAAACCATTCGCCAGCCTCTCGAGGAATTCCATATGAGTCTAAAGAGAGCAGTGATGAAAGCTCTGACTCAAGTGTCTCCCGACCATCCAAATCATCTAGCCTAGACCTAGTGAAGGCGTTCTGAGCGTCTGTCCAATCGCTAATGCGCCTTTCAAGTAACTGATCATCGCTATTAACTTCAGGGGCCTGACTACCCTCTAACCAGTGATAGGGATCCTCAATCAATTCGCCATGTAGCTCATAATTGAAAGGCTCCTTATCAGTTTCGGGTGGGGTTTGCGGAGACGCATCTTTCATAACAAATAGGCCTACTATTAAAAGTGATACAACAGATCCCAAACCGACATTAAGACATGCCGGAAAAATCTGTTTCAGAAACTTACTCCAAACCATAAGCAAGCGGATCATTTCTATCCGCACATGAGTAGCTATCTGAATCATTGATGTCACCGGTACCGTTATAGTGGGTATACATCGGGTACACACAGGCAACCATAGATCTTCGTGTCTCAAGCGTCTTCGGATCAATATCATGAATCGGTATCTCACCGGATGGACTAATACCTTCTTCGACCCAAGACTCAAGAAGTCCAAGCATGTCGGTTTGAGCAACTCCGCCCCCATTATGCGAACCTCCAGGTCCAACATAAAGCCGAAGAGTTTCATCTGTTATAGCCTCACCTAAGGTAGCAACTACTGCTCGATAATATTCTGCAATCATCGGTGTGCTGACAGCGTTATCAGCTGATTGCTGCAAAATGATCAGCTTTCCCCCATGCTGATGAAATTCTGATAAATCCGGATCAGTCGCATCAAACAATCCTGATAAGTACTGAATTCGATCTGAAAAAGCTGGAGCATAAAAGTTATGGGGCTCAAAGCTCTCATCCTGAGCAATGGCATGCCTTACCCAAAGGGCCCCAAAGTTCAAAATCCCACCAAGGCCTTGTTGCCAACCTCTACCCAGCGGCAATGGAACCAGAGGTGGTACCGTTCCAACCATATAAAAAGAGTACTGATTATCAAGCCCATCTTCATCGCCAGTAGTGCCAAAGCCTGGAAAACGATTTATGTTGTGCGCATAAGGCACCGTGCTTGCCCAAGGCTCTCTGATGGCATCAAGTGCTGAAATTTGCGCAGCAGACAAACAACCATCCCCTTCTTCATCTACTGGACATAGGAGTATTTGAGGGTTCATCTGACATTCCATATAACGAGCAATAATGCCATCTACCAAGCCGTCATCAGCATCACAGAGCTCACGAGTCTTATCGGCTATAAGTGAAATATCATCAGCATCTAACCAACCATCAACCAACTTACTTCGAATCCGATTATCACCGATGTGGATATAGGTCCATCCAATAACGGGTGTGACAGCGATAATTCCGTCATAGGAGTCCGGAAATCGCTGAGCCATCATGACCGCCTCACGTCCACCAGCCGACTCTCCACTGAAATAATTGAAATCCGGTGCACGCCCATAGGCGCGGGTTATTAACCAAATAGCGATATCTCTAACTTTAACAAAAGAATCACTAGCCCAGTTGCGTAATGCTTCATCATTGTAAACGAAGCTTATATCATTTCCCTGATGTCCCTCATCGCCTCCAAAAGTCGCATATCCATTCGTTAGAGGATAAGTATCCGTGTAAGGCTGAGGATCCCAACGTCCAGAAGCTTTTCTACCAGGAGAGGTATTGATACCACCTCCAAGACCCCCACCACCTGATTGCAATGTCTTCCCATTCCATTCAACTGGAATATTGACGTTAAATAGGATGGAAGGAGCGTTTGAGTCCATAGGTGTAATTTCACCCTGCACACGGCAGTGCACCGGAAGATCAAGCACTATATCGCCATTGTCTGCAAGAGTACGACCTGTGGCAGGAACAAAAACAGAGCTGGTTATTTCAATACCGCCACTAGATAGCCGCAAGGCCGTATCTGGAACATCAATATTATTAAGCGCTTCACATGACTGATAATTAATGCCTTGTGCATGAGATATTCCGACTAATTGACCTATGATAATTAGCCCAAACAACACGTAAAATTTACTCATGAAGCACCTTTTGCCTAATTTATTAGTGGTGGGCCGTATAGGAATCGAACCTATAACCAATGGATTAAGAGTCCACTGCTCTACCAATTGAGCTAACGGCCCACATCTTTTCTTGATTTTCAATAAATTGGGGTGGACGATGGGACTCGAACCCACGACGACTGGAATCACAATCCAGGGCTCTACCAACTGAGCTACGCCCACCATAGTTTGGCTAATTCTAACCCGTAATTTACTTGGCGCGCCTGGCAGGACTCGAACCTGCAACCCTCGGCTTAGAAGGCCGATGCTCTATCCGGTTGAGCTACAGGCGCTAAATTTCTGCACACACGCTACTGGTTAATACCAAAAGCAATAAATGGTCGGGGCAGACGGATTCGAACCGCCGACCCTCTGCTCCCAAAGCAGATGCGCTACCAGGCTGCGCTATGCCCCGAACTCTATTACGATGCCATCTTAATAGCCTAAACACTAAGCCGCAATTTACGAGTGTTAAATAACTGAATATGCGAGAATCAATCCTCTTCAAAAAACGAAGCGCTTTATGCTAAGTAAGATCATAGATGGCAAGGCTATTGCTCAAGAAATACGAGAAGAAGTGGCCAAAAAGATTAAGGCACGAATTTCAGCAGGATTACGAGCACCTGGACTGGCGACTATTCTTGTGGGACAAGATCCCGCATCACATATCTATGTGCGCAATAAACGTAGAGCCTGCGATGAAACAGGAATTAAGTCCTTTCATCATGAACTTGCTGGGGAAATCTCTCAGCAAACTCTGCTTGAGTTAATCGATAAGCTTAATGCTAATAAAGATATAGACGGTATTCTTGTGCAGTCCCCTCTACCTAAACATATCAATGAAAATTTAGCCTGTGAGCGAATATTTCCTACTAAAGATGTCGATGGTTTTCACCCCTATTCACTGGGACGCCTGAGCCAAGGTATTCCCGTATTAAGGCCATGCACACCGTATGGTGTTATGACTATCCTAGAACGATCGGCTGTCAAAATTACTGGGCAGCATGTTGTGATTATTGGACGCTCTAATCATGTTGGTCGTCCACTTGCCTTAGAAATGTTACTAGCGGGGGCCACAACAACTATTTGTCATGGTTCAACAAAAAATCTTGAAGAGCATGTGCGTGCTGCTGATATTCTCTGCGTAGCAGTAGGTAAGCCTGAATTAATACCAGGTGACTGGATTAAATCTGGTGCTGTGGTGATCGATATTGGCATTACACGTCTAGAGAGCGGAAAACTGATCGGTGATGTGGATTTTGAAGGAGCAAAAAAGCGCGCTAGTCTTATTACCCCAGTCCCAGGCGGTGTAGGCCCAATAACCGTAGCCACCTTGATAAGTAACACTCTAAAAGCAGCAGAGCTTAGTTCAGGCTAAAAATCACTTTTAACACCTCGTAGGGCTCGCTTCGGTTATCATCTGATAGCTCAATAAATAGCAGAGATACACCATGAGGTTAAATAAACTATTAATTTGGATGGGGTTGGTCATTGGTATGGCCAGCGCACAAGAACCTACATTACCCGAAGACACTACACTACCTCCTGACACTCAAGTTAGATTTGTCACGAACTTAGGGGGGTTTGTTGTAGAACTCGATAGAGGTAGAGCCCCTCTAACAGTTGAACACTTTTTAAGTTATGTAAATGCAGGCCACTACGAGGGAACTATTTTTCATCGCGTAATTCAAGGTTTCGTTGCGCAAACAGGCGGATTCACCAGTAACCTTGTAGAAAAACCCACACCTGATGATGGCAGCATTATGAATGAGTCAGGAAATGGTCTCAGTAATATTCGAGGAACTATAGGTCTTGCACGAGCTAACGAGCCGCACGGAGGCAAGGCACAATTCTATATCAACCTCTCCGATAACACGGATCTAAATCCTCGGCCAACCCGTTGGGGCTTTGCTGTATTTGGAAAAATAACCGAAGGCATGGAAATCGTTGATCAAATTGGTCATGTAGAGGTTGGAGCCAGGGGAGTATTCGAAAGAGATGTTCCGATACAGAACATCATAATTGAGAGTGTCGAAATCCTTAACGAGTAAATGCCAATGAGCACTCTCTTTATCTCTGACCTCCACCTGGACTCGGAGCGACCGGCTGGTATACAACAATTCCTCCAGTTTATAGACCAAGATGCATCAAAGGCTGATGCACTATACATACTAGGGGATTTATTTGAGGTTTGGATCGGAGATGACAATACAGAGCTAGGTAATGCTACTGTAATTGATGCTTTAACAAAACTTAAACTGCAGGGTGTCCCATGTTTTTTTATGCATGGAAATCGTGATTTTCTTATCGGTAAACAGTTTTCTGGCGTCACAGGCTGTAAGTTATTAAAGGAGTATGAAGTTCTAGAAATTGAGGGAACGCGTGTACTTCTGACTCACGGTGATTTGCTATGCACAGATGATGAGCCCTATATGGCACTTAGAGCCATGGTGCGAAATCTAGACTGGCAACAAGACTTTCTTTCTAAAACTCTCCAAGAACGCAAATCGATTGCGAATAATATTCGTGAACATAGCAAGGAAGCAATCGCACAAAAAAAACCAGAGATAATGGACGTAAATCAAAAAACTGTGGCAGATACCATGCTCAAATATGATGTTAAGGTACTACTTCATGGCCACACGCATCGCCCAAACATCCACCATTTTAAGTTAAACGGGACCGATGCTACTCGAATCGTATTAGGGGACTGGTATGAAGAGGGAAGCGTAGTGCGTTGGAGTAAAACTGGATATAAACTTGAAACCCTTTCAGGTCCCACTCACTAGCCTAATAAATATATACGCAATAATATTGCGGCTCATTAACCCTAGACTAAACAACGCCTGTAGATTGCGGAAAATCCTCACTATCCTCTTCGCTCCTTACCATAGCGTTGCGTTCAGCTTTCGCAGCATCTGAACGCATAACCTCTAGTTGATTTAAATATGTAGGACTAACGTCTCCTGCCACATACTTTCCTGAGAAACAGGATGCATCAAAAAAATCTATGTCCGCCTCTTCGTGATAAACCGCCTGCTCAAGATCCTCAAGGTTCTGATATATAAGCCAATCCGCTCCAATTATTGTTTGGATCTCCTCTATAGTTCGACCATTAGCAACAAGTTCACTTGCCGCAGGCATATCGATTCCATAAACATTTGGATAACGGACCGGTGGAGCAGCTGAAGCAAAGTAAACCTTATTAGCTCCAGACTCACGAGCCATGTTTATTATCTGCTTAGATGTTGTACCTCGAACAATTGAATCATCAACGAGAAGAACATTCTTTCCACGAAATTCAAGATCGATAGCATTGAGCTTTCGACGCACGGAGGCCTGTCGCTCTGCTTGCCCTGGCATGATAAAGGTTCTGCCAATATACCGATTCTTAATAAAACCCTCTCGATACTTCACCCCTAGCTCATGGGCAACCTGAACAGCAGCTGTGCGAGAAGTATCTGGCACCGGAACAACCACATCGATATCATGATCGGGACGTAAATAAAGAATTTTTTCTGCAAGCTTTTCTCCCATACGCAACCGCGCCTTATATACCGACAATTTATCAATGATTGAATCGGGACGAGCAAAATAGACAAACTCAAAAATGCAAGGAGAATAGGATTGCTCCTTAACGATTTCTCGACTATGGATCTTTCCGCTCTTATCAATAAAAATTGCCTCACCTGGCAATATGTCACGATCTAAGGTAAAGCCAAGAGCATCAAGCGCTACGCTTTCGGAAGCAACTACCCTCTCCATTCCATTAACAGTCTTTCTTGATCCCACCACTAGGGGTCGTATACCGTTTGGATCACGGAAGGCCACAATGCCATAACCGATAATCATTGCAACAACAGCATATGCGCCTGAACACCGTCGATGTACTTCGCCTACTGCATTAAGGATTGCTGTTGGCGTTAAGGCCTTTTCGGACCATTGTCCTAGCTCATGAGCAAACACATTGAGCAACACTTCTGTATCTGAATCGGTATTCAGATGACGATGATCACTCTCAATAACTAGTCGCTTAAGCTCATCTGTATTTACCAGGTTTCCATTATGAGCAAGTGCGATTCCATACGGAGAGTTAACATAGAACGGTTGGGCCTCAGACATACTTGAACTGCCTGCTGTTGGATACCTCACGTGCCCTATTCCAACGTTACCAGTCAAACGCATCATATGCTGCTCTTGAAAAACATCACGAACCAGACCATTAGTCTTTCGTAGATGCAGATTGCCATTATCCTCAGTCATAATTCCAGCGGCATCCTGACCTCTATGCTGGAGGCTACTCAAAGCATCATAGAGCAGCTGATTAACGGCCTCTTGTCCGACTATTCCAACAATTCCACACATAAGCCTTATCTATATTAGTTACTGTTGCTGAGCATACCTAGTGCCATACTCCGCATAATAAAGGATACTTTCCGCAATACGATCACCATAGGGGTTCAATCTTGCTTCTTGCCACCTAGAATCCTCTTCTAATCCTAAAAATCTTAGTAAAATCACTGCTAAACCCAAAACGATTACACCACGGCCTAAACCAAATATGGCGCCTAATAGTCGATCTGTCCCACTTAAAACAGGATGCAGAAGAAGCTTCCGGACAAACCAAGACAATATTCCTCCTACCGCCAAAATCACGATAAAAATAATTGATCGAGCTAACCATAATTTTAATTCTGGTGCAGCTACCCATTCACCTAATATCGGTTCTATCACCCATGTAAATCGCCAAGAAAGCCAAATGGCCGCTAACCAAGTCATTAAAGATAGCACCTCTTTCATGAACCCACGCCAAGCGCCAAGACCGGCAGATACAAAACAACCAAAGATAACTACTACATCAACCCAAGACATTGACAACACATTGCATTTTTTTAGTCCTGGCTAACAACCTGAGGAACAAATCCGTGTATAACTAAGGAAGAAGCAATGGCTTCAGCATCAGCTCGAGCAGATGCAGGACCAATCCTAACCCTGAACATAGTACGATCACTAGTCGAAAAACTGGAAACACTAGCGTTAAAACCAAAAGTAGCTACCCGCTGAACTTGTCTCTCTGCATTCTCTAATTCACCAAAACTTCCGACCTGTACTACCCATATATTCTCACCCAAGACTTGAGAAACAGGCTGTTCTTGTTCAGTAAGAATACTGATTTCCTCTTGAGAAGTACTCTCATTGCCGATCTGAGTTCCAGGTTGAGGTGTTATATTGAGACTTGTTGACCCAACCAACTGATTAGGTTCGCTAGCAATACTGTTTACAGATGAACTTGTCAGCTCACGGTTACCATCAAGGCTTATAACCTGGGTCCGAGTCTCTTCAGAGATATGAACAACAGGCAAATCTATATCAGCTGCAGAATCAATTTCCACAGTCGACATTGGGCCGGTTAATACCCAGGGAATCAACCAGACCGCTAATGCTACTAGTACAGCAGCACCAATGAGTCGTTCCTTTAAACTCCGTTCCATCTGGCAATAAGCCTATCCGGCTACGACGAGCCGAAGTATAGCCCAAGCGTCGACATAGCGGGACCCACCAGATAAAAGGAACCATAAACCACGACTCGGTCTGTTTGGTTCGCATTACGTTTAGCACTTTCACATGCCATAGTAATATCTGGGTATACGGTAACCATGGCTCCCTCGCCTAACGCTTCTTTAATTGATTCTGCAGATGCAGAACGTTCATCACCAGTCTGTGTTACTAACCATTCATCAACTGCTGGCAACATTGGTTTTAGAATACCAACTAAATCCTTATCGGCCATTATCGCTACAATTGCTAGAGTCCTTCCACCAACCGGATACCGATCCAACACCTTAGAGAGAGAACTTACCGCAGCCGGATTATGAGCAACATCAAAAATCCACTTTACCCCATCTATTTCCAGTATCTGTGCACGTGCTGCTAATTGTGTGCGTTTTAAGCCGGATACCAAAGCATCGTTGCTTACTGGTAACTCTTTCTGCAAGGCCTCAACAACCGCTACACACCCCGCAGCATTATTTAACTGTTCATCACCACCAAAGGTAGGAAAGGGCAATTCTGATTTTTCACAACTGAGATCATGGTATGCCCAGCCCGCATTATCTACTTTACCGTCAAATTCATAACCGATCCTTTTAACCGTTGCTTGCGCCTGTTCTGCAAAACTCAAAATGCTTTTGGGACAATCACGCTCAGCGACAATCGTAGGTCTTCTGTGACGCATTATTCCTGCTTTTTCATAACCAATTTCCTCTCGAGTCTCACCCAGCCATTCCTGATGATCAATAGCTATACTCACTAAAAGACTAGCATCTGCATTAACAGCATTAACAGCATCTAAACGACCGCCAAGACCAACTTCCAGTAGTGCTATGTCAACTTCAGACCAGGAAAAATAGAGTAGCGCCGCAAGGGTTGCATACTCGAAATAAGATAAAGTGATATTACCCCGAGCATTATTTATAGCCACGAACAAATCTATTAGCTTCTCATCAGACACATCAACAGTATTAAAACGAATCCGTTCATTAAAACGCCAGAGATGAGGAGAGCTATATGCACCCACCTGAAATCCTGCCTCGCGATAAATACCCTCTAATAACGCCACACAAGAACCCTTCCCATTGGTTCCCCCGATGGTAATAATTTTATAATCGGGTTTTGTCAGTGAAAGTGTTTTTATAACTGTTGTTACCCGATCGAGACTCATATCAATTTTTTTTGGGTGCAGCGTCTCCAGCCATTGGAGCCAGTCCTCAACGGTTAATGACTGTATAGGAGTATCAGCGTTCAAATAGGGTTTGGCCGGTCCATGAGTTTTGCAAGTAATCCGGTTATTTCATCTCTGACATTGCGTCGATCAACAATCATATCCAGGGCACCTTTTTCAAGAAGAAACTCGGCTCTCTGGAAACCCTCCGGAAGTGTTTCTCCAACCGTCTGCTGAATAACCCTCGGCCCTGCAAATCCAATCAGAGCATTGGGTTCAGCAATATTAATATCTCCAAGGAGCGCTAGACTAGCTGATACACCTCCTGTAGTTGGATCTGTCATCACTGAAATATAGGGTAACTCTGCCTCAGCAAGTTCCGCCAAAGCAGCACTTGTTTTAGCCATCTGTAGTAAAGAGAAAAGTGCCTCCTGCATTCGAGCACCCCCACTAGCCGTAAAACAAACGAAGGGCCGTCTGTACTCAAGGCAATAGTCCACAGCCCGACGAAACCGCTCACCCACCACAGAACCCATAGAGCCTGCCATAAATTTAAACTCAAAAGCTGCCGCCACGATAGTTATTGAATTAAGGCTACCAGCCATCACTACTAAGGCGTCTTTCTCCCCAGTATCACTTTGCGCCTTTAACAACCGGTCTTTATATCGCTTGCTATCTTTGAATTTAAGAGGATCACGAGGCTCTAATTTACCGGCAATCTCATACCCAGAATCAGCATCAAGAAACATCTCCAGGCGTTCACGAGCACCAATCCTTATATGGTGCTGACACTTGGGACAAACAAAGAGATTACGCTTGAGTTCAGCGCGATAAAGCTGCGCTGAACACCCAGTACATTTGACCCATAGACCCTCCGGTACGGTCCGTTTTGGTTTCACGGTTTTAACCCGAGACAGAATTAATTTATCAAACCAGCTCATAGATGACCTAATAATTTATGGAATGAGAATGCTAATGAAAAGACAATCAGGGAAAAGCCAACAAGTTTGGATGCTTAGCAATGTTACAAGGTAGGAATACAGTAGGATAGTCATTTTTAACCTATAAACTTTAAATGCTTTTATCAACTGAAGAAGGAAGATCATATCTATCCGGATAAGTTACCCCAATAAGTGATAAACCTTGGGGTGGAGCAGTTACACCACCTTTTGTCCGATCACGGCTATTAAGCACCTCCTCTGCCCAATTGGGACTAGCTTTCCCACACCCAATCTCTGCCAAAACACCTACAAGATTGCGAACCATATGCTGTAAAAACGCATTAGCCGTAAATTCAAGATGAAGCAAATCGCCAACTCGATTAATTCCCACTGATACTAGTCGGCGTATTGGTGAGTATGACTGACAGCTTGAAGCACGGAATGCAGAGAAGTCATGCTCACCCAACAATCTGGTAGCTGCGGAAGTCATTGATTTACTGTCCAGTTTCTTTCGTAACCACCAAGTCCGATGGCGAAAAAGAGCTGATCGTGTTTCTCGCTCCATTATGAGATAACGATAACGTCTCAATAGAGCTGATCGACGGGCGTCGAATTCATCATCAACTTCATTTGCCCAATGCACCACAATGTCATCTGGCAAACTTGAATTTATGCCTAACGTCCATTCCCGTTTGGTACGAACTGCACTGGTATCAAAATGCGCGACTTGGCATGCTGCATGAACGCCTGCATCTGTCCGACCAGCCCCGAAGATAGACACAGTTTCGTTTGCTACAACTGAGACGGCCTGAGCAATAGTATCCTGAACACTTCGCCCTGAACGTTGAGTCTGCCAACCTACAAACTCAGTCCCGTCGTATTCAAGCCCCAATGCTATTCGCGCCATGTTAGGTTTTATACCATTTGGCTACTTAAGGAGAAGTCCCACAAGGAGCGTCTTAGCTTCCTCCTGTTGAGTGGGATTACCTTCCTCAATAACCTCTTCTAACACTTTATGAGCGGCCTCTGAATCTCCCATATCAATATAGGCTCTACCAAGGTCAAGCTTCATATCTACATCTATAACTTCAGTCTCTGAAGTATTGTCTTGTAACTGACCCTCAAGCGTCTCCCAACTTCCTGTGGCAGACGCCTCGGCACGTTGCCTATGCCTTAGATACCAAACCGCTGTACCCACTAATACAAGCAAACCTATCCCTATCAATAGAAACGGTGAGATCAAAAAATGACTGAACCAGGAAAGAAAAGTAGGTTCCTCTGGCCTAGAGTTGACAACATTTGATACAGAAGAAGGATTAGTTCCCCTCGCTAACTCAGCTGAATCAGCACCATCCGGACTTGCAACTGTTACAGAAACATCCTCCATAGCTGCAATACGAGATTGTAGTTCGGCAAGTTCACTATTCCGCAATCTCAGCAATCGCTGAGTCTCCTCTAACTCAGTCTGTAAAACGGTATTTTCCGTTTCTAGCTCGATTATTACAGCCGCACCAGAGCTTATCTCATCACTCACTGGTATGAGACGTAACCCTGTTTGAATTAGATTTTCTTCCCATTCCTGTGTCTGTTGAATTGCCTCTTGAGTTGCCTCATTTGGATCTATTTGACTCGCTTCACCAAACTCTGGGATTCGTAATAAAGCCCCTTCTAGTAAAAGGTTAATATTACCGTTGAATGCATCAGGATTAGCTCTGTACATTGCCATCATCATTTGGTTAACGATGACGCCTGTAGGCAAATGAAAACCAGCCAAACTCCAAAGAGTATCTCCCTGTCTAACGGGACCATAGAAACCAAGGGATTGCGTCGTCTGCCATTCAATTATGTACTCGCCAAGCAGTTGGCCATCTGGCCAAGTTACATCTAACAGAATAGTCATGGAGGGTGAGGTAACATCACTTTCAGACAGGATTCGAATGACCTCCTGACCAATATTATCCGTAATTATTTGAAATTGGAGCTCAGATAGAAGTACTGGTCGATCTACCCCATACAGCTCAAATGTTTCGGGCGATGAAAGTCTTACCTGAAGATTTCTTATCTCTTCAGGCGTTGCATCCATAATAAAAATATCAGCCTCTAGAGGCTGATTCAAATCAGACCTTAACTCGATTTCTCCAAGATCAAGAGTCCATCCTAAAAATGGCAATAACGATAATGCGGCAGCACTCACCATCATTCTTAGTGCTAGAAGCGACCTCTTAATCATTAAGACTATGCTCCTGTATACCAGTAGGTTAATAGCATAAATCATAATATCCGTGGTTCGCTGAATAAAAGTCAGCCTATAAATAATCCTTAACTAGAATTTCTGCAATCTGCACACTATTAAGAGCTGCACCCTTACGAAGGTTGTCTGATACCACCCATAGATTTAGCCCTCTTGGATGCGAGATATCCTCTCTAATCCTTCCAACAAAAACATCGTCACGATTAGCAGCTTCTGTGGTGGCAGTTGGGTATTCTCCAGGGCCATCACCATCTAAAACAGTCACTCCTGGTGCTGAGCTTAACAGTTCATGCGCTTCTTCAATCGTCAACTTAGTTCGCGTCTCAATATGAACAGCCTCAGAATGCCCAAGATAGACTGGTATTCGAACACAGGTCGGATTCACTCTAATGTCAGGGTCCTCAAAAATCTTTTGGGTTTCCCAAACCATTTTCATCTCCTCCTGCGTATAACCAGAATCTAGCAGTGGCCCAATCTTTGGTACCGCATTGAAAGCAATGGGTTTTTCCTGACCTGCTTGTAAATTGATTGTTGCATTACCTGTTGCAAGTAAGGCCTGACTTTGCTCTGTTAGTGCCTCCATGGAAAGACGGCCAGCACCCGATACGGACTGATAAGTCGAAACATTAATACGCTCTATTCCTACTGCGTCCTGAATCGGCTTACAAGCAACAACTAGTTGGATAGTAGAGCAATTAGGGTTAGCAATAATTCCTCGGTTCGTATGGTCAGCTATGCGAGAAGCATTACACTCTGGAACCACTAGAGGTATATCATCATCATAGCGATACTGTGAAGTATTATCGATGACTACAGCCCCAGCTTTTGCTGCTCGTGGGGCAATATCTTTTGATACCGCCCCACCGGCAGAAAATAGCCCTATCTGAACTTTTTCAAAATCAAAGTCGTATAGTGACTGAACCGGTAGCTCTTCACCTCGAAAATTAACTACTCTTCCCACCGAACGCTCACTGGCCAATGGAAAAAGATTTCCCACTGGAAAACTTCGTTCTTCCAAAATTTTCAGTAGCTCTTCACCTACAGCACCAGTAGCTCCTGCAATCGCAATATCATATGTTCTAGACACAACCGCCCCAACTTAATCCAAGAAAAATCAATTAGTTTTTCTGCTCTGAGCCAATGTTTGGCGTAGCAGAATTTACATCAGCGTTCTGAGCACGGTGACGAAGATAATGGTCCATGAGGGTCAAAGCCAACATTGCCTCTGCAATTGGTGTTGCACGTAGCCCCACGCAGGGGTCATGGCGTCCTGTTGTAACAATCTCAGTGGCGCTACCCGACTTATCAACGGTGCTACCGGCTACCTGGATACTTGAGGTGGGCTTCAAAGCGATACTGACTAAAATATCCTGCCCAGATGAAATACCCCCTAACGTACCTCCAGAAGAATTCTTAGCAAAACCATCAGGTGTAATCTCATCGCGATGCTCGCTACCCCTTTGTGAAACACACTTAAACCCATCCCCGAACTCCACACCCTTAACGGCATTGATACTCATCATGCCATGGGCCATGGCTGCTTCTAATTTATCGAAGACGGGCTCTCCTAAACCAGCTGGCACATTGGAGGCAATAACATTAATTCTTGCTCCAATTGAATCTCCTGACTTACGAAGCTCATCCATAAAATTTTCCAACTCACTCAAACGAGCAGGGTCTGCGCAGAAAAAGGGATTGTCGTTAACAATATCTAAGTCATTCGCACCAAGCTCAAGCGGTCCCAGCTGAGCAACGTAACCTTGGATACGAATATCTAATCGATCTTTAAGATATTTACGCGCAATAGCACCGGCCGCTACCCGCATAACTGTCTCCCGAGCAGAAGCGCGCCCGCCACCCCGATAATCACGAATACCGTACTTTTGCTGATAAGTATAATCAGCATGACCGGGTCTAAAGGTATCTTTTATCTTGCTGTAATCTCGGGAACGTTGATCTACATTTTCTACTGCTAGACCAATTGCCGTGCCAGTCGTAATACCCTCAAAAACACCGGAAAGAATTTTAATCTGATCAGGTTCCTTACGCTGGGTAACATAGCGAGACCGTCCTGGTCTTCTTCTGTCTAGATCCACCTGAATATCATCCTCTGAGATCTCTAGCCCTGGTGGACACCCATCCACAACCCCACCCATACT
Source organism: uncultured Gammaproteobacteria bacterium (assembly GCA_964276105.1). GTDB lineage: Bacteria > Pseudomonadota > Gammaproteobacteria > Steroidobacterales > Rariloculaceae > UBA6522. The sequence goes on from CAXYEE010000018.1 coordinate 23,533, forward strand.
TGGGCCATGGCTCTCACCATAAGTAGTAACCGAAAAAAGCTTTCCAAATGTATCACCAGCCATATATTTTCCATCCTTTGGGTCAACAGGCATCCATAGCTAAATCGTCAACTTGAAAGGCTACCTGTATTGCCCCTAGATAACCCTACACCCTGCGCTAGCAAGCAGACTAATCCACTAAGTATCCAGTCAATTCTTCACGCGTCAATACAGCAACACCCTCTCCCCCTCTCTCAAAGTCTAACCAGGTTGCGGGCAGCCTTATATGAGATGAGTCAAAAACCGACTGAGTTTCACCAACTTCCAAGAAAAGCAGTCCATCAGGTGTTAGATATTCCGCAGCAAGAGACAACAAACGATTGACAATATCAAGCCCATCCATACCTCCCTCGAGAGCTAAAGATGGCTCATGTTGATATTCCATGGGCAACTCCACCAATCTATCATGTGCAACATACGGCGGATTAGAAACTATTATTTGATACTTAGCATCTATAGCAGAAAAAAGATCGGATTCAATAATCTTAACCTGTTCCTCCCATCCTTTAGCGTTTATAGCAGCTACGTCCAGTGCCTGGGTGGAAATGTCAGTAGCATCAACAAGCACTCCTGGGCAGTGATTAGCAATTGCCACAGCGACACAGCCACTCCCAGTCCCAATATCTAACACACGGTGACCTGGCTCAAGACAGGTCCAGGGGGTAAATTGCCGTTCAATAAGTTCAGCTAATGGCGATCGCGGAATCAAAACACGCTCATCAACGTAGAAGGGCAGTCCAGCAAACCAGGCCTCATTCAGTAGGTAGGCTAATGGCCTACGCTCTCTCACTCTTTTAACCGCAATATTGAATACAGCATCACGTTTTGATGCAATGGAAATACTGGACCTTTCAGGGGTACATCGGTTGACCGCTTCAATAAGCCAATGGGCCTCATCCAAAGCATTTTCTGTTCCATGCCCATAAAATAGTTCATGTGACTCAAAAAACTGTCTAACTGAAGCTACCCACACTTCCGATGACACCGTTTCTTTAAGGATTTGATTTAATTCTGAATCGTCCATTGAACGCGGATGATACTCCTTGTGAGATAATGAAGAACATGAGTAATACAAGTAAGAACATTCTGATAATTGGTCTCACGCTACTAGCAGGAGGGATTATTATGCTTTTAACTGCAGAACGTGAGCTATCGCCTCCAGTAGTTGCCACCTTGCTAGAAGGCGGAGCGCAGTTACCAGAGGTTCAATTGATTGACAAAATGGGTCAGGATTTTAGTACCTCTGATCTAAGCGACAGCTTTAGCCTACTATTTTTTGGGTTCACCCATTGCCCTGATATTTGCCCTTTGACACTAAGCGTTCTCGCCAATATGGCCAACGACTGGAAAACGCCAACAATTACACCTCCTGAAGTAATATTTATAAGCGTTGACGCTGCCAGAGACGGCCCCTCACAAATCACTAACTATCTTGAAAACTTTAATACCAATTTCCAAGGTTTAAGCGGATCACCAGAGGCCCTAGACCCATTATTAAAAGCTCTTGGTGTAATTGTGCATACTCAACATCAACCCGGCGAACAATTTTATTCGGTAACTCATAACCCTACTATTTATGTGATTAGTCCGGAAAAAAAGCTGATTGCTGTTTTTAGCCCACCTCATGAAGCTGAGATAATTGCTAATGATTTTGTAAATATCCGTCAACACTATTTAAATTCTAAAGCGAACTATTTAGAACAATCTACTTCATGAAACGATCGCTTATGGTATGGGCACAATACATACTGCCCCAGCGGCTTATGTCAATAGTTGTCTATCACACCACTCGATGTACCTGGCCCGCTTTCAAAAACATTCTCATTAAGTGGTTTCATAAACATTATCGAATCAACCTAGATGAGGCAGAGGAACAGGATCTCTCCAGTTATGAGAGTTTTAATGCGTTTTTTACTCGTCGCTTAAAAAATGGCTGCCGACCAATAGTCGGCGATGAAAGCACAGTGATTTCGCCAGTTGACGGTTATCTAACACAGTTTGGTGTTGCTAAAAATGGGACATTAATTCAAGCAAAAGGTATCAACTACAGCATTGAGGAGCTTCTTGGGGAAACAACAGGTCTTAACCTATCAAATCAGATCAGCTATGCAACGCTATACCTTTCCCCAAGCCAATATCATCGTGTACACCTTCCTATATCTGGGACAGTAACTAAAACGCGCTATATTCCTGGAAGACGCTTTAGCGTGAATGAAGCCACTGCATCCTCTATACGGGGACTTTACTGTCACAATGAACGGGTCATTACATGGTTTAAAACTAATGCTGGTGAAATGGCATTAGTACTTGTCGGCGCACTAAACGTATCTAGCATAAGCATTCGTTGGCTAGGTGAAATTATTAGCGGCAAACCTAAAGTTTGGGATGAAAATAAAAACCATGTAAGAAAATATAAGCGCGGTGAAGAAATCGGGAGATTTAACCTAGGATCTACTGTAATCCTAATTATGCCTTCTGATAGGTTCTTCTGGCATTCTGGACTGGAACAAGGACAACAAGTGAACATGGCAGAGATGATTGGTACAGTCGCATTAGCTACCTAAAAAGGGATAAGTCGCTTGGCTAAGTGGAAACCAACAGCCACAAGGGATACTTTGTGCGCACGAGCTGAAATGTTGGCTAAAATTAGATCATTTTTTGCAACCCGCAATGTACTAGAAGTTGAAACTCCAACTCTATCGAAGGCTGGAGCAACAGATTTTCAAATAGAATCAATTACCGCATCGGCTCAAGCTCTTGGCAAACAATCGTTGTACCTTTCAAGCTCACCTGAGCTCCCTATGAAACGGCTATTAGCAGCTGGTTATGGCGATATATATCAAATTTCTAGAGTCTTTCGAGATAAAGAACTTGGTCGTTGGCATCAACCGGAATTTTCTTTATTAGAATGGTATAGGGTAGGTTGGAACGACCTAGACCTCATGAATGAAGTTGAGGATTTAGTGAAGACAGTCCTACAAACTTTTAGGCCTTTACCAGAAACCTTACGGATAACCTACCGTGAAGCATTTCTAAAATTTCTTGATATCGACATCGAGTCCGACTTATCCGCCCTTCAGCAAAAACTTGTAAAAAAAGGTTTTGATGTCCCAAAAAACTTAGCAAACGATGAAGTGCTTGATCTAGCATTCAGTTCAGCAATTACTCCGCAGCTTAATAAAGAAGCAATCACTTTCGTCTATGAGTTTCCACAAGATCAAGCAGCTCTTGCTCGTATCAAGCCAGGAACTCCTCCAGTTGCAGCACGGTTTGAGATGTTACTAGGAGGCATTGAGCTAGCGAATGGTTTTGATGAATTAACGGATGCTTCAGAACAAAAAAAGCGTTTTGAAACCGAGCAGCAACGTCGATATGCGGCTGGACATCATGTTCCACCAATAGATGAGGCCTTTATATCAGCACTTTCCTATGGCTTACCGAGGTGCTCAGGTGTCGCTGTAGGATTAGATAGACTGCTAGCGATTATTATTGGACTTGATGATCTTTCCCAGACGATGAGCTTTGCTCACCCAGTGGATCACTAATCTATAAAATGAGCGAAGCAAAACTCTATTCATTCCTTTACGCGTGAAACATATTCACCATTTCTAGTGTCCACACGAATAACTTCCCCCTGTTCCACAAAAAGAGGAACTCGAACTACAGCGCCTGTTTCAAGCTTTGCAGGCTTAACGCCCCCTTGAGCAGTATCTCCACGCAAACCTGGATCTGTTTCAACAACGGCAAGTTCGACAAAATTAGACGGTGTCACAAGAAGTGGTGCGCCATTCCATAGAGTAACAAGGCATATATCCTCTTCTTTTAGCCACTGCTGAGCATCAGCTATAGCCTTTTCATCAGCAGCAATTTGTTCATACGTATCTGGAACCATAAAATGCCAAAACTCTCCATCTGCATAGAGATATTGCATATTCTGTTCATGGACATCAGCAACCTCAACAGAGTCGCCTGATTTAAAGGTACGATCAACAACTCGACCTGTTTTTAAATTACGAATTTTTACCCGACTGAATGCCTGACCCTTCCCAGGTTTCACAAACTCATTTTCTATGATTGCGCATGGGTCTCCATCAATAATAATTTTAAGTCCGCCACGGAACTCACTGGTGTTATAGCTAGCCATTTGTCTCTTTGAATTTATGTGTTACAAAAGAATCAGATAATGATAGCTGCAAGCACAAAGGAAACGAATTCTAGTCACGCTCAACTAAATACCTAATATTAGGTAGCCCCAAAAAATTTGATATGAAAATTTCTGATAAAACCCATACAGAAGATTGGCAACAAGCCCTTCGTATGGCGGTACGCAGACTTCCTGAATTATTAAAAATATTAGAATTAAACCCAGACAATATTAAGGCATTTGACCCAAACACTAATGAGTTTCCTCTACTTGTACCCCACTCATTCATTGCAAGGATGCGCAAAGGAGACCCTAAAGACCCACTATTTTTGCAAATCCTTCCACAAACTCAGGAACAGTTACACGTTCCAGGATTCAACCGTAATCCACTTTTAGAAACCAATTTTTCAAAACATGGCGTGGTACAAAAATATGCTGGTCGGGCCCTGCTTATAACAACGGAAGCATGCCCAATTCATTGTCGTTATTGTTTTCGACGCCATTTCCCATACTCAAATCAACTTGCAAGCAAGCAAAACTGGTCAAAGGCGATAATTGCTCTTAAAGAGAATGATGATATTACAGAAGTAATCCTTTCAGGAGGGGATCCTCTTAGCCTTTCAAACCGTCGTCTGGCAGAATTAATTTCACAGATAGAATCGCTAGCAGCCGTAACAACACTGAGAATTCATACTCGGTTTCCGATCATTCTCCCCGAACGTATAGATACCATATTACTTGAACTTCTATCTCAGACTAGTCTAAAAACCGTACTTATTGTGCATTCTAATCATGCCAATGAGATAAACGAAGCTGTTTATAACTCTATGCAAAAACTTGCCTCAAGCGGCACTCAGTTACTAAATCAATCAGTAATTCTGAAGGGTATAAATGATGATGTTTACCAACTTGAAGAGCTTAGCAGAAGCCTATTTAGATGCGGTGTGCTGCCTTACTACCTAAATCTTCTTGACCCCGTAGAGGGCTCAGCACATTTTAATGTTGATGCAAAACGTGCTGAACAATTAATAGCAGAACTTAGGCATCGGCTTCCAGGTTATCTGGTTCCACGATTAGTACGTGAAGTACCAGGCGAGTTAAGCAAAAAAATTATCGCCTAATCTTATAACTCATATCGGATAATAAAGAGCTATTAAGTAGACATTTAGTCCTCTTGTGGTTGGAAATAATAATTGAAGGGCGTACCTACTGTTCTTGCATTACCCCAAACTATATACATACCCTCAAGGACACTAGCATAACGTAGTGGTCCAAAATCCATAGGGTGAAGACCAATTCCTTCAACTAAACTAGCGACCAAAACCTTAGCTTCAGCATCATCTCCAACAATTGGAATGCTCACAGAACCGCCAGCAGATTGAGGATTGATCATCGTAGCCCAATTCATTGTATTGAACGCCTTAACCACCCTTGCCTCAGGCGCCCACCTCTGTACCCACTCAGCATTAGAGGGGGCCACAGAAAAGTCCCTTAAGCCATCCTCACCGACCATTCTAGGATTTGTTGGATCGAGAATAATCTTCCCAGATAAGTTCCCCAGGTTGCTCATCAAACCTTCTATGGCATTCCATGGCACCGCTAGCACAACTATGTCAGCTCTAGCCGCTGCCTCCGGCTGCCCAGTTGCTGAGGCGCCATTACCTGTGCGAGCCACTAGATCTTTAATTTCTGCACGTTCTGGATTACGTGACCCATAAATAATTTCATGCCCTAAACTAGCAAATGCTGGTCCAAGGGCGCTACCAAGATTACCAGTACCAATCATAGCGATCGTTTCCGACATTGCAGCATTTGTATACATCAGAGCTGCCACTGATACGCAAAGTAATTTGCGGATTAAACGTCTTAATTTCATGCGTTCTACCTCCATGCCAATTGGCAAATGATAAGTTCTATTAGCAACAATTTTTTGCTTTTGACTAATAGGTTTGATTCCTAGGGTTATTCTACCCGACGTCTATTCACTCTACGATGAAACGATCGACCTTCCGATAACCGCGAGGAAGAGCCAAGCCCCGCCTACCACGGTAACCAAAATATTCATCTAGATTCGATGGCTTGAGAGTCATATGTCTTTGCCCAGATATTACTCTAATAGACTGCCCCTCAGTGAATGCAGCTATTGCGATCATATTCACATCTGAGTTTTTTGGTAGAGCTAATACTTTATTTCCCTTCCCACGAGAAAGCTCTGGTAGATCCTCTAAAGAAAACACTAGTAGCCGACCATCACTAGAAACTGCGGCAAGATACTCATTCCCTTCTTGAATTTTCGCAGATTGTAGTACCCTTGATTTTTTTGACACAGTCAATACAAACTTGCCAGCCTTATTTCTTGAGTGTAAATCTTTTAATTTCACAACGAACCCATAACCGGCTGAAGAAGCTAATACCCATTTGGAATCACTCTCTCCTATTAATACAGACCTGAAATTTGACCCATCGGGTGGTTTAAGACGGCCCGACAAGGGCTCACCCTGTCCACGGGCTGAGGGTAAAGTATGCGTTGATACGCTATAGGCTCGACCGGTGCTATCAATAAAAACTGAGAGCTGGTTACTGCGTCCGGTTACAGCAGCTAAAAATTGATCGCCGGAGCGATAACTTAATGTTTCCGGATCTACCTCATGACCCTTTGCAGCACGCGCCCACCCTCTCTCCGACAACACAACGGTTACAAGCTCACTGGTTACAAGTTCAGACTCATCAATAGCACGTGCCATACTACGCTCTACTATAAGTGTACGACGCTCATCACCTTGCTCCTCTGACAGAGTTAACAACTCTTCTTTTATCGTATTTGTTAAGCGCTTTCTGGACTGAAGTATTTTTTCTAAATCTGCCTTCTCCTCTGAAAGAGTTTCTTGTTCACCCCGAATTTTTATTTCTTCAAGCTTTGCTAAGTTTTTTAGTCGGAGATCCATAATAGCTTGAGCCTGAATATCACTAACCTTAAAACTCTTAATAAGTTCGTGTTCTGGATCATCCGTCTCACGGATAATCTTAATAACCTCATCTATATTCAGATAAGCAATAAGCAAACCATCCAGTGTGTGAATTCTGTCCATAACTCGTTTAAGACGGTATGTAAGACGGCGCTTTACTGTATCAATGCGGAACGCTAACCATTCCTCTAACATCGATTTCAATCCAAATACCTTCGGACGACCGTCTAGCGCTATCACATTAAAGTTCACTCGAATCGTTCGCTCTAGCTCTGTGGTAGCAAAGAGATGCCCCATTAGCGCCTCTTTATCAACTCTGTTTGAGCGAGGGGATATTACCAAACGAATTGGGCACTCATGATCCGATTCATCACGCAAATCCTCAACCATAGGTAGTTTCTTAGTGCGCATCTGAGCGGCGATCTGTTCTAAAATTTTTGCACCAGATACCTGAAACGGCAATTCCGTAATAACAATGTCACCTTTCTGAATCTCATAACACGCCCGCAGCTTGAGAGTTCCCACTCCGGTCTTGTAAATTTCCAGGATATCTTCGAATGGTGATACTAGCTCTCCACCTGTCGGGAAATCCGGCCCCTTGATATGTTTCAAGAGCGTTTCAAGCGAAGTCTTGGGCTGATCAAGCAGTCTTATCAAGGCGCTAGTAATTTCTCGCATATTGTGAGGAGGAACGTCTGTAGACATACCTACCGCAATACCGCTAGTACCATTGAGTAAAAGATTTGGAAGACGGGCTGGCAGAAGAATTGGCTCCTTCAACGTACCATCAAAATTAGGTAACCAATCAACTGTACCGTGCCCAACTTCCGAGAGAAGCACCTGCGCATAACGTGTAAGTCGTGCCTCTGTATAACGCATTGCAGCAAAAGACTTTGGATCATCCTGAGATCCCCAGTTTCCATGACCATCAATAACCGGATAACGGAAAGAAAATGGCTGAGCCATATGCACCATTGCCTCATAACATGCGCTATCACCATGGGGATGGAACTTGCCAATTACATCTCCGACAGCTCTTGCCGCTTTTTTTGGTTTCGAGGCCGCAGACATTCCTAAATCGCTCATCGAATAAATTATTCGTCTCTGTACCGGTTTCAACCCATCTCCAATGTGCGGTAGGGCTCGGTCGAGAATTACGTACATCGAGTAATCGAGGTAGGCCTTCTCCGTGAAGGTGACAAGAGGTACCTGTTCTATACCCTCAAAATTCAGTTCTTGCTCTTTCATTAATACACCCTGAAATCAGTCACCAAAAAAAGTGGTAGCTTGTAATTTTATATATCGGCAAGGTTGCCCTTCTCCTGAAGCCATGTTTTACGATCAGTTGCTCGTTTTTTAGCAAGTAGCATATCCAACATTTGATCTGCTTTATCACCGGTAGTGAGCGTAAGCTGCACAAGCCTTCGAGTTTCCCGAGCCATTGTCGTTACCCGAAGTTGGGAAGGATTCATTTCACCGAGACCTTTAAATCGAGTTACAGTTACCTTTCCTGTCTTTTTCTCAACTTGAATTCGAGCAAGAATCATATCCCGCTCAGCATCATCTAATGCGTAAAAAACCTCTTTACCAACATCCACACGGTATAAAGGTGGCATAGCGACAAAAACGTGGCCGGCTAGTACAAGGTTACGAAAATGCCGTAGGAAAAGCGCACATAGAAGCGCTGCAATATGAAGCCCATCAGAATCTGCATCAGCTAAAATACAGACTTTGTGATAACGCAACTCTTCAAGATTCTCCGCTCCCGGATCAACACCAAGGGCGATACTAATACTATGAACCTCCTGTGAAGCAAGTATTTCGCTAGAATCAACCTCCCACGTATTTAAAATCTTACCGCGTAATGGCATAACCGCCTGAGTCTCTCTATCTCTTGCTTGTTTCGCGGAACCGCCAGCAGAATCCCCTTCTACAAGAAATAATTCTGTTAAACCCGGCTCCTGACTTGTGCAATCAGCAAGCTTCCCCGGTAAAGCAGGACCAGAAACTACGCGCTTACGAATGATTTTTTTTGATGCCTTTAAACGCGCTTGGGCATTATTGACCGCAAGCTGTGCTATCTCATCACCAGTTTCTGGATGTTCATTAAGCCACACAGAAAACGAATCCTTTACGATACTACTAACGAGCCCTGCACACTCACGCGAACCCAATCTCTCCTTGGTTTGACCAGAAAACTGAGGATCCTCCATCTTCACTGAAAGAATAAAAGCTACCCCCTCCCAGATATCCTCAGGCGCCAACTTGACTCCACGAGGCAATAGATTCCTAAACTCACAAAACTCTCTAAGCGCTTCAGTCAATCCCGCCCGTAACCCATTGACATGCGTACCGCCCTGAGGTGTAGGTATAAGATTTACATAACTTTCATTAATTGGTGTGGCTTGATCAGTTCTCCAAACAAGTCCCCAGTCAACAGTCTCTCTCTTTGTTTCAAGACTATTAGTAAAAGGTTGTTCAGGAAGCCATGCTCCATCTTCAAGAGTTTCTTGTAGATACTCTTCCAATCCACCGCTATATTGCCATCGAATTTTTTCTTGAGGTTTTTCGATCTCCAATCGAACATCCAGTCCAGGACAAAGAACTGCTTTAGCCCTTAACGCATGCTTAAGATTAGAAAGAGAAATATTAGGACTATCAAAGTACTTGGTATCTGGCCAAAATCGCAACCTTGTACCCGTATTTCCTTTGCCTACTTTACCTATCACATTGAGCTTTCCACTTCTTTTTCCGTTGACGAAACTCATATTGAATTCTTTGCTTTCGCGCCGAATCCATATTTCTAGGTTTTTGGATAAGGCATTCACAACAGAAACGCCTACGCCATGTAAACCCCCAGAAAAGCGATAGCTCTTATTTGAAAACTTGCCGCCCGCATGAAGCTTGGTCAGGATTAACTCTACACCTGGGATTTTCTCTTTTGGGTGCATATCAACCGGCATACCACGACCGTCGTCCGCAACCTCTACTGAACCATCATGATAAAGCTTAACGTCAATTCGCTTTGCATAGCCTTCGATAGCCTCATCGACGCTATTATCAACAACTTCATGTACTAGATGATTGGGTCTAGCGGTATCAGTGTACATACCAGGTCGACGGCGCACAGGATCTAGTCCACTTAAAACTTCTATGTCGGCAGCACTATAATTCTTACTCATCAAATCCCATTCTAACCTTCAAGGAAACCACAATCGTATTGATAGGCAAGAGCATACCGACTGTAATGCCTTTTAGTTGGACTAATCGAGATCAGCTAAAAGGGCAGAACGCACCGCAATGGAGACCGTTTTAACAGAATGACAGTAATTTGGATGATCAATACCGATACATATTTCGGCAGAGTCTTTCAATGATTGAACCATGGAAGAATTCATCTCAAAACGGAGAAAATGAACTGCTGATGTTTTCTCATCATTAGCTCGTTCAAGATCCTCATCAGCAATCGCATATACACGATCATATCCCGAGACTTGAATATAAACCTTATCCTCTATACCAATCAGACGAGCGAGTTCACGATGACGCTCTTCCGGGTCAGGAAATTCAACCATAAATGTTGCTTTAAAATTAGAGCCATCAGGAATGAGAGGAACATATGCTTCCAACTCCTCTTCAATAGCCGCAGATTCGAATATCCGCTCTATTCTAAGCATTTCCTGAACCTGGTACTGAATAGTCAATAAATCCTCAAAATATAGGGTGGCGTTAGGACCAATAGCTAAATTCCTATTTCGTTTATGCGCAAGAATTTTTGCGCGAAACTCATCACGAACTTTGTGGTATTCCTCTAGCCCCATAAGATCTGAACTCTGCAGACTGCTCACAATAAATTTCTCCGTTTTATACCTTCTATGCTAAATCCCATATGCTTGGCGTAAAAGCTGCATAGGGTTTGTTGCAACTGCCTCATCCGATACTAATGCAATATGCTCAGCCGCCATTGGGCAGTCACTTGTAAAATGATCAGCTTGCCCTTTATTTACTTGGCGTGCGGCGGGTCGAGCTATTTTCCTAGCAATTTTTCCATACTCTTTCTTCACCGCATATGTTCCATCATGGCCAGAACATCGCTCAATAACGTCCACCTGAGTGCCCGGAACCAACTCAAGAACATCGCGCGTTTTCAAACCAATATTTTGAACTCTTAGATGGCAGGGAACTTGATAGCTAATTTTTCCCAAGCTATTCGGGAAACTGGTCATGAGCTGTCCTGCTTTGTGCTTAAGCATCAGGTACTCAAAAGGATCGTAAAAAGCTTTAGCAACGATCTCAACTTTTTTGTCCTGCGGAAAAAGCAACGGTAACTCTTTTTTGAACATCAGCACACAGGATGGAACTGGGGCAACCAAGTCCCACCCCTTCTCAGCCCATGAGAATAGCTCTTCTATATTTTCATTCTTTAAACGTTCTACCGCCTCTAAATCTCCAAGCTCAAGTTTTGGCATGCCACAACAACTCTCTTGCCTCATAAGAGATGTTGTAACATTGTTATGTTTAAAAACTGCATTCAAGTCCTCAACCAAACCAGGTTGGTTCCAATTACCATAACAAGTGGTAAATATTAGAGCCTTAGCATTAGTTTTACTCTCTGAAAGGCTTTCCTTCCCTAATGTTTTCTTCAAACGACGACGGGCTGAATTTGAGTGATACTTGGGGATACAAGCCTCTGAATCAATGCCAACCACTTGCTGTAAAAGTCGCCGGCCAATATTAGATTTATTAACCGCATTGATGGTCTGGGCAACTACCGGTATCCCCGCTAATCGGCCTACTTTATCAGTTGAACTTAGAAATTTATCACGACGTTTAGCCTTGCCATCGTGAAATGTTTTAGCCTTCGCCCTCAACATTAGATGCGGAAAATCTACAGCCCATTCATGCGGAGGAACGTAGGGACACTTGGTCATAAAACACATATCACATAGATAACAATGCTCTACGACATCCCAGTAAGCTTCCTTTCGTACTGAATCAAGCTCTCCCGTTTTAGACTCATCTACCATATCAAATAGGGTAGGAAAAGAATGGCATAGGTTAAAGCAGCGCCTACACCCATGACAGATATCGAACACCCGCTCAAGTTCCCCTTCTAGGGAACTCTCATCATAATAATCTGGATCTTTCCAAGAGATAGGGTGTCGAGTAGGAGCCTCGAGACTTCCCTCGCGATGGGTTATTTTTTTATTAGTCACTAGAAGTAAGTGCCGCCTAAAAAAGACGGCACCATAACTCAGTCGTCGAGGTTATCTAGAGCCTTCTGAAAGCGATTAGCATGAGAACGTTCAGCTTTTGCTAACGTTTCAAACCAATCAGCAATCTCTTCAAAACCCTCATCTCGAGCAGTTTTTGCCATACCAGGATACATATCGGTGTACTCGTGGGTTTCTCCTGCTACCGCCGCCTTTAAATTATCCCCAGTTGGTCCAATTGGAAGCCCGGTAGCTGGATCACCAACTTCTTCGAGATACTCTAGGTGACCATGAGCATGCCCTGTTTCTCCTTCAGCAGTAGATCGGAAAACCGTTGCTACGTCGTTATATCCTTCTACATCAGCCTTTGAAGCAAAATATAAGTAGCGTCTATTTGCCTGAGATTCTCCGGCAAATGCATCCTTAAGATTCTGTTCAGTCTGGCTATCCTTCAGATTCATTCTGTTCTCCTCATGAATGGGCTCTATTAGGTTGGCTGGATCAGCACATCAGCTATTAGACTATAAGTTTAGACTGAGTCTAATTGAATGAGTAATGTAATACTCCACCCAAAGTCTGTCAACCGGGATTTTACTATTTTAGTTTGACGGCTAAAACAGCTCTGTGTAACGTGACGCCATTTCATAGACTGAGAACTACACTAATATGGCCAGCACAAAAGAAAGAAGCGTCGGGGTGCTTGAAAGATCACTGGAAAAGCTGGAAAAGTTGGTAGTACAGCTGGAAAGCGGCGATCTATCTTTGGAAGAATCTCTCAAACATTTTGAGCTGGGAATAAATCTTACTCGAGAATGCCAAGCTACCCTAAAAGAAGCAGAACAAAAGGTAGAAATTCTGTTAAAAAAGACGGCTGATGCCGAACCAGCATCTTTTGAGAAGACCGAATTATAGTAAAGCAACTATAGGATATGAGCGCCAACAAGCTCACTTACTTATCCTCAAGTAAAGTGTAGATACCCGGTTGAAGCTGGCATAAAAGGCTTACCCGACCGACGACATACCACTCCCGGCTGCTCTACAAGCTGACCGATAGGATAGGCCTTAATTCCTGACGACTCTAAGCACTTCTTAATAGCCGGTCCATCTTCTGAGGATGCTGTAAAACATAACTCATAGTCTTCTCCTCCGCATATCGCAAAGTTTTGAGCTGCTTCCAACGAAAAAAGTGTCCGTAATTCCTCTGATAAAGGTAATCGCTCAACATCAATTACAGCTCCACAGCCGCTCGCCTCACAAATATGTCCAAGATCAGCTAGTAGACCATCTGAGATATCGATGGCGGCATTAGCAATACCACGCATTGCAATACCTGCAGATACTCGGGGGGTTGGCCGTAGAAAACGATTTTTTAGAACCTGATGACTATCGCTTGCATCTGCAATACCCTTACTAATTAAAGAAAGCCCTGCAGCACTATCACCTAGGGAACCAGTCACATATATCTGATCATCAACATTACCGCCACTCCGAGTCAAAAGATGATCCTTTTTACCAAGACCAAAAAGCTGAGCAGTCACAACCAGTGGCCCACGCGTTAAATCTCCGCCTATTAGGCTAACGCCGTATTCATTTGCTAAACCAAAAAAACCTGTCGAGAAGTTAGCTAACCACTCATCCTGAGCATTTTCCATAGTCAAGGTGAGAGTGCACCAACGTGGCTCTGCCCCCATTGCAGCCAAATCACTTAAATTAGCTGCAAGCACCCGATAACCAACAATGTCCCCAGATGTTTCACTAGGGAAATGTACGCCTGATACCATCGTATCGGTTGTAACAACCATCAGACCAGCCACGTCCACAACTGCTGCATCATCCCCTATACCTAATAAAACAGCAGAATCCTCAGTTGGTCGCTGAAAGTACTTCGAAATGACTTGAAACTCATCTTGTCCCATAGGTTTCATTTAACTACGGCTTATGATCTTCTTTTGAAAACCTATCAAGAACGGCATTTATAAACCTAAAGCAGTCCTTAGGCCCATAGCGCTTTGCTAGTTCCACCGCTTCATTAATAGAGACCTTTGTTGGAATATCGCGCCGCTCACTTAATTCCGCTATAGATAATAAAAGCACTGCTCGAGTAATTGCGTCCAGTTGTTTTACTTCGCGATCTGCATGCTTTTCAATAACGCCGTCAAGAAACTTAATATTATTCAAGATCATACCGAGAAGGTCTTTAAAATAGTCTTGATCTATGCGGTCATACTCTGATTTGCCTGCAAACTGCCTTCTAATTTCACTTTCACTATGGTCAGCGAGCTGCCACTGATATAGGGCTTTTACAATAAGTTCGCGTGCACCACGCCTTGAACGCACTGAGCTTTCATCTTTCACGAGTATTTTTTGGACTATTGCTCAGCGCTCAAGCTGTCTGAGCAATGAGGCCATCTCAATAGTAGTTAAGGCAGCATCTACACCTTTATTTCCTGCCTTAGCTCCTGCGCGTTCAATTGCCTGCTCGATAGTATCAACTGCAAGAACTCCAAACCCTATCGGCAAACCATGGGTCAACATTACCTGATTAATACCATTGGCTGCCTGAGTAGCAACATGCTCAAAATGAGGAGTATCACCACGAATAACACAACCAAGTGCGATTAAAGCATCATGGCGCTTAGATTCTGCCAATTTTTGTAGCGCTAAAGAAATCTCAAAAGCGCCTGGAACTCTAACAAGCTCAATGTCTGCTGTATTCGTACCATGCTTAATTAAAGTATCTACTGCCGCACTGATGAGACGGTCAACGATAAAATCATTAAACCTCGAGGCTACAATTCCGAAACGCAGGCCATGTCCGTTTAGATTACCTTCAGTATTTATTATTCGTTCATCCATAACTACTACTTTACGTCATCCTTAACAGAACTGCCTTCAGAAGATATGTATTCAACTATTTCCAATCCAAAACCAGAAATAGCATACATATTTTTCGGGGCACTCAAAACTCTCATCTTCTGTACTCCTAACGACCTAAGAATTTGAGCCCCAGTACCGTATGTCTTGAGCTCAGCAGTATGATCACGCCCAATCAAAAGCTCATCCTGCTTTTCCTGAAGTCCTCTGAATGTCTGCATAAGGTTTTTGGGAAGCTCTTCCTGACGAAGAATTACCACAACACCGCAACCTTCCTCTGCTATTAATTGCATTGCATCCCGTAACGGCCACCCTAACTTCGAATCCTTAATGCCAATAACATCACTAAGAGTATCTTGTATATGCACCCGAACTAAAGTGGGTGTCTCAGCATTAGGTTCACCTCGGACCAAGGCTAAATGTACAGTACGATTAATATGATCTTCCATGCACACTAGTCGAAAGGGGCCGAAATCAGTATCAACTGTGTGCTCTGCAATGGCTTCAACAGACTCTTCCTTAGAAAGTCTATAGCTGATTAATTCAGCGATGCTACCGATCTTTAAATCATGTTGACGTGCGAATTTCAATAGGTCATCTCTACGGGCCATCGATCCATCATCATTAAGGATCTCTACAATTGCTGCCGCTGGCTCGAATCCTGCTAATCTAACTAAATCACAACCTGCCTCTGTATGACCGGCACGACTTAATACGCCTCCAGACTGAGCCTTAAGAGGAAACACATGTCCAGGTTGCCGGAGATCATCTGGCCTTGCCTCCAGAGCTACAGCAGCTCTTATCGTACAAGCCCGATCATGTGCTGAAATCCCTGTGGTTATTCCCTCAGCTGCCTCAATAGAAACTGTAAAATTAGTGCCTCGGCTTCGCTCTGTATCACTAACCATCAATGGTAATCGTAACTGTTCACAACGATCGCCTGTCAACGTAAGGCAAATCAACCCGCGACCATATCTCGCCATAAAGTTAATGTCTTCAGAACGCACTTTACTGGCAACCATAATTAAGTCACCTTCGTTCTCACGATCCTCATCATCCATGATGATAACCATCTTGCCGTCCCGAAGATCAGCAATAATTTCTTCCGTGCTGTTCAGCCCGGACCAGGCAGACTCATTCTTAACTCGTGTAACCATGATTCTTAAGTAAATCTATATTTATGCTCTGTGGGTTTGTCTCGCGTTTAGCAAACTTCTCTAGATACCGAGCAATGATATCAATCTCAATATTAACAGTGGTACCAATACGATACCCGGCAATCACTGTAATATCGCGAGTATGCGGAATAATATTCACATGGAATATTGAATTTTCAATATCATTGACCGTCAAGCTAATCCCATCAACTGCGATTGAACCCTTATGAGCTAAGAAAGGAGCAAGCTCCACCCCGGTTCGAATTCCAAACACAATCGATCGACCAGACTCCACTAAACTCTCTACATACCCGATCCCGTCCACATGTCCTGTCACAAAATGACCATCAAGTGAATCACCTAATACCAAAGAACTCTCGAGATTAACCTTATCCCCTATCTTCCAGTTACCAAGGGTAGTCTTAGATAATGTCTCAAGGGAAACGTCTGCCGTAAAAACTTCATCTTTAGTATCGACCACGGTCAAACATGCACCATTGACAGCAACACTGGCTCCCGACCTAAGCTCTGATAAACCTACACCTTTAAATCCAATGGTTAAACGTCGATCATCATCGATATCTATATGCTCTAAAACTTGGCCAGTGCCTTTTACTATTCCGCTAAACACGCAATGATCCTAATATCCTCGCCAATTCTACTTATATCCTCATACGTAACTCGGATGCGGTGTTCAAGGCTTGCTAAAGGCTCTATACAAAACATTCCATAAGAGTCAGCGCCAAGCAGATGAGGGGCAATATATATGACCAACTCATCAACTAACCCTGCCTCCAGAAGGGCTCCGTTCAACTGAGCTCCAGCTTCAACCCAAACCTCATTGATTTCTAACTCTCCCAAACGCTCAATAACCTGCCTCAGGTCACATTGCTTAACTCCAGAAACACCCTCAATCATAACCCCTTTATCTCTAAGCGCCTTAGCTTCGGACTGTGCATTCGATAAAGTAGACTGTTTCGTAAAAACAATGGTGTCTCCGGGCAAATCTATTAACTTTGCCGAGTCCGGTGTTTGAAGGTGAGAATCAACGATTATTCGAAGGGGCTGCAAAACGTCTTCGCTTAAATCTGTCAATCTTGCATTTAGTGAAGGATCATCTTTAAGTACAGTACCAATCCCTGTGACTACAGCACTAGATCGAGCTCGCCAATTATGAACATCAGTTCGAGAATCCTCACCAGTAATCCACTGACTTTCACCACTTGCAAGGGCAGTACCTCCATCTAAACTAACCGCAAGCTTGCTTCTTACAAAGGGCCGTCCATGCTTCATTCTCATTAGATAACCTGGATTTAAACTCGCTGTTAAATCTTCAAGTAACCCGTTCTCAATGACAATTCCAGCCTCTTTAAGCCTCCTCAATCCTTCTCCAGAAACTAATGGGTTTGGATCTATAGTTGAACACACTACACGTGAAACCCCCGCATCAATCAGGGCCTCAACGCAAGGCCCAGTTCGTCCGGTATGGCAGCAGGGCTCCAAAGTAACGAAGACTGTTGCATTTAGGGCTTCTCGGCCAGCCTGTTCCAAGGCCATTATTTCTGCATGAGAGTTGCCTGCTCGCTCATGCCAACCTTCACCAATAATTTCACCGGCTTTAACTAAAACACAACCAACTCTGGGGTTTGGATCGGTTGTATATAGTCCCTTGCGTGCTAACTGCACTGCTCGAGCCATATAAGCCTTATCATCTACCCCTGTCATCAACTTTCATCATCAGACAAAAGTGACATTTGCTCACGGTCAACTAGACTAGGGAGTGATTGAAGTTTTTCAATCTCTCTCTGAAACTCTGTAATATCCTGAAAACTTCGGTATACCGATGCGTAACGTACGTAGGCTACCTGATCTAGGCTGCGCAGCTCCTCCATGACCATGTCACCAATTAGTCGGCCGGAAACCTCACGTTCACCCATTGTCTGGAGAAGGTGCGTCAAGCGCTCTATGCTTTTTTCAATATCCTCGCTTTTTACAGGTCTTTTTTCTAAAGCTCTTAACATGCCACTTCGTAGCTTCACCTGATCAAAAGGCTCACGACTATCATCACGTTTAATGACATGAGGCATAACAAGCTCAGCTGTCTCAAAGGTCGTATAACGCTCACCGCATTGTTGACACTCGCGTCGTCTACGCACCTGCCATCCTTCACCAGCTAAACGTGAATCAATAACCTTTGTTTCATCATTATTACAAAATGGACAATGCAAAAGTTCCCCCCGATTAGCGGGCTTTAACCTTCCTCATAAACAGGAAAGCGGCTGCATAACTCAATAACATCAGAACGTACTTTTTTGGTTACAACATCTGTTTTCTTTTCGTCATGTAATACATCTAAAACATCTGCAATCCAATTAGTGATCTGTGCGGTTTCTGATACCTGAAACCCTCTCGTTGTGATGGCAGGAGTCCCGATTCTAAGACCACTTGTTACGCGAGGAGGCCGAGGGTCATTTGGCACTGCATTTTTATTAACTGTGATATTGGACTGACTGAGAGCATCCTCAGCCGCTTGCCCAGTGATGTCCTGCTTGATGAGATCAACTAACATCAAATGATTATCAGTCCCTCCCGAGACAATTTTGTAACCTCGTTCAATAAGCGTCTGAGCCATACAGCGTGCATTTTCCACTACCTGTTTCTGATAGGTCTTAAACTCTGGTTCAAGCGCCTCCAATAACGCAACTGCCTTTGCAGCAATCACATGCATCAGAGGACCCCCCTGAATACCTGGAAACACTAAAGAATTAAACCGTTTTGTTAATTCAGCATTCTCACGTGCAAGTATTAATCCACCCCGGGGTCCACGAAGAGTTTTGTGTGTGGTAGTAGTAGTCACATCCGCAATTGAGACCGGGTTCGGATAAAGACCTGCTGCAACAAGACCAGCAACATGGGCCATATCAACCAATAAATAAGCATTAACCTCATCAGCAACATCTCGAAAACGTTGCCAATCAATAATTCTGGAATAGGCAGAAAACCCGGCTACTATAACTTTAGGTTTATGCTTAATTGCCAATTCACGGACTGTGTCATAATTGATTTTCCCGCTCTCTTCATCAATACCGTACTGAAAAACCTCAAATATCTTTCCTGAAAAGTTAACCTTTGACCCATGCGTTAAATGCCCTCCATGAGACAGACTCATGCCTAATAGCCTGTCACCTGGCTTCATCATCGCAAGATAGGCGGCGGCATTAGCTTGAGAACCTGAATGTGGCTGGACATTAGCGTAATCAGCATGAAAAAGTTGCTTTGCTCTATCAATCGCTAACTGTTCTGCAACATCAACATGTTCACATCCAGCGTAGTAACGTCGACCCGGATAACCCTCAGCATATTTGTTTGTTAAGACTGAGCCCTGAGCTTCAAGTACACGAGGGCTTGCAAAATTCTCCGAGGCGATAAGTTCTATATGCTCTTCCTGGCGACATCGTTCTGCCTCCATCGCCTCAAATAAAGCATGGTCAAACCCTTTAATCTGGTAATCGTCCTTGTGCATCATTAGCTTCCTATGCTGTAGAAATGGTCCTTAATTAAACTGTTTAGAATTGTACCGCTAAGACAGGATGGTTTGTGTGCTTAAAAGTTACTAACCGTAGGATCGGCAAAACTTTCCACTACCCGAGTCCATGCCCTTGCAAGATTGACACGATTATAACCACCACCACCCATTCCGAGAATGCGTCCTTCACAGAAGCGATCCGCAAATTGTCGAAGTCGAGCAGCAGCATGACCATGGGCATTCTCACTGTACTCAAGATGAGTGATTGGATCGCCCGCCAAAGAATCAGCGCCCGCATTCAAAAGTATAAGCTGCGGCTCTGATGCCTCTATATAAGCCTCAACTTCACCCCATGCTTCAAGGAATGCCTGATCATCGGAACCGGGTTGCATTGGAATATTCAGCTTTGTGCCCTCAGCTGGTCCACGGCCTGTTTCGCTCCTTGCGCCCGTGCCTGGGTATAGAAAACGTCCATCCTCATGTATATCCGCAAATAACGCTCGAGGGTCCGCTTCAAAACCATAGAAGACCCCATCCCCGTGATGGGCATCGATATCAACATAAGCAACTCGCTCCAAACCATAAACGCTCATTGCAACCTCAATAGCTACTCCACAATCATTAAACACACAAAAACCAGCGGCACTATTGCGAGCAGCATGATGGAGGCCCCCAATTGGAATGAAAGCTCTAGGAATCTCCCCCTCCATAATTGCAGTTAACGCGTTAAGGGTTCCGCCAACAGCATGGGAAGCAGCTTCATAGACACCTGGATAAGCAGGGGTATCACCCGCATCAAGATATCCAGAACCAATAGCAGAAAGCTCAATAACACGATCGACATAATCCGAAGTGTGAAAGCGCTCAATCTCATTCCGTTCTGCGAGCCTGGAGAGACGCCGGATAATATACGCCTCGTTTGGCGACTCATTTAGCTCATTCATGAAAACATCGTAGCGATCCGTTCCAAAAGGATGCCTATTCGGAAAACCGTATTTTGCTAGCTCCTCTCCATATATAACGATAACTTGGTCTGACATTTAAATATCCTACTTAGATTAATCTTCAAATGGGAAATAACTGCTACTTTTACTAAACCTTACAGTATTATCCCGCATCTAAACGAAGACTAGGTACGTCATGGCCCAATACATCTATACCACGAACCAACTATCTAAGGTGGTTCCCCCAAAACAGTATATCCTCCGTGATATCAGCTTAAGTTTTTTTCCAGGAGCAAAAATTGGTGTTCTTGGGTTAAATGGCGCCGGAAAGTCAACGCTCCTAAGGATCATGGCTGGTGAAGACAAAGAGTTTGATGGAGAAGCCCGCTCACAATCTGGAATCAATATTGGTTTTCTTCCACAAGAACCACAACTAAACCCAAAAAAAAATGTCCGTGAAAACGTAGAAGAAGGTGTTGAAGAGTTGAGCGCACTACTTAACCGTTTTGATATTATAAGTGAACGATTTGCCGAACCCATGACTGACGAAGAAATGAATGAACTTCTTTCTGAACAAGGCAAACTTCAGGATGCGATTGATGCTGCAGGGGGTTGGGAGCTAGAACGAAAACTAGAAGTCGCAGCTGATGCACTACGCTTACCACCTTGGGATGCAGATGTATCAACACTATCTGGAGGTGAGCGTCGTCGGGTTGCGCTATGCAGACTGCTCTTAGCAAGCCCTGACATGCTTCTGCTAGATGAGCCAACTAACCATCTTGATGCCGAATCTGTTGCTTGGATTGAACGTTTTTTGTCTGAATACTCTGGAACAGTCATTGCTGTTACTCATGATCGATATTTTCTTGACAATGTCGCCGGTTGGATACTAGAACTTGACCGTGGTTATGGGATTCCCTGGGAAGGAAACTATTCCTCATGGCTTGAACAGAAAGATCAACGTTTAAAAATCGAAGAAAGTCGGCAAGCAGCGCATCAAAAAACCATCAGAGCCGAACTGGATTGGGTTAAGAGCAATCCTAAGGCAAGACATGCCAAGTCAAAAGCACGCATGCAACGTTTTGAAGAACTAAGCTCTAAAGATTTCCAAGAACGCAATGAAACAAATGAAATTTATATTGCTCCTGGACCAAGATTAGGCGATCTGGTTGTTGAAGCCAACGGACTTAGCAAGTCATTTACCAACAGAGTTCTTTTTGAGAACATCTCTTTCAATCTCCCACCAGGCGGCATCGTAGGAGTCATAGGACCGAATGGTGCAGGCAAAACAACACTCTTTCGAATGCTTATGGGCGATGAGCAGCCGGATGCAGGAGAAATTCGCATAGGGGATTCAGTAGAAATCGCTTATGTTGACCAGTCCCGAGATACCCTAGATCCTGAGAAAACGGTCTGGGAAGAGATATCTAATAATCAAGACACAATCAAAATTGGTCAATATGAAACTCCCTCGAGAGCCTATGTCGGACGCTTTAATTTCCGCGGATCCGATCAACAGAAAAAAATGCATCTACTTTCAGGCGGAGAACGAAATCGAGTTCATTTAGCAAAACTGTTACGTTCTGGGGGCAACCTTTTGTTATTAGACGAGCCCACTAATGATCTCGATATTGAAACCTTAAGAGCACTAGAAGAAGCATTATTGAACTTTCCAGGCTGTGTAGTAGTCATTTCACACGATCGTTGGTTTCTTGACCGTATTGCAACCCACATACTAGCTTTTGAGGGCAACAGCGAGGTCGTCTTCTATGAAGGAAATTACGCAGACTACTCAGCAGACCTAAGACGACGAAAGGGGGAAGATGCCGATCAACCTAAAAGGATACGATACAAACGCCTAACTGAATAAAACGCTGTATATCCTAAATTAACTGCAAATATAACTTAAGTTTTTCTAATGTCATTACCTTGTATCTACCCAATCACGTGCGTTTACAAAAAGTTTGTACCAAGGCGAATTTTCGCC
Source organism: uncultured Gammaproteobacteria bacterium (assembly GCA_964276105.1). Lineage (GTDB taxonomy): Bacteria > Pseudomonadota > Gammaproteobacteria > Steroidobacterales > Rariloculaceae > UBA6522. Next base: position 46,383 of record CAXYEE010000018.1, read on the forward strand.
CCATTCAGGTGGATGCCAAGAATTTTGTATTGTTCGAAAAACACGCTCAGGATGGGGCATCATAATTGTGACTCGACCATTTTCACTGGTTAGTCCAGCAATACCGCGAGGAGACCCATTGGGATTAGAAGGGTAGCTATCTGCAGTATTACCGTAATTATCAACGTAGCGCACACAAGTAAACTTGCTATCGCAAGCATGAAGAGCCTCATCGGATCTAAACTCGGCTTGTCCTTCACCATGAGAGGTTACTATAGGCATGCGTGAACCATTCATTCCTCTTAACAAGATTGATGGGCTTGGCTCTACATAAACCAAAGATAAGCGTGCTTCGAACTGATCAGATCGATTACGAACAAAATGCGGCCAATGATCTGTACCAGGAATTAAATTCTTTAGCGAAGCAAGCATCTGACATCCGTTGCACACTCCAAAAACAAAGCTATCTTCTCGTCGAAAATATTCCTCAAATTTATCCCGAACAGTATCGTTATACAGTATCGATTTTGCCCAACCTTCTCCGGCACCAAGCACATCTCCATAAGAAAACCCTCCACATGCAACAACACCACTAAAATCATCTAGACCAAGTCGACCTGAAAAAAGGTCTGTCATGTGGACGTCATAAGCATCAAAGCCTGCACGATCAAATGCCGCGGCCATTTCCCGCTGGCTGTTAACACCCTGCTCACGGAGGATTGCAACTTTAGGACGATTATCTGAACGCGTACTTTTATGATCGACAAGCTTAAAGGTTAGATCGGCATTAAGGCCCGGATCTTTTTCATCTAATAATTCATCATAAGCCTCAGTAGCACAATCTGGGTCATCCCTAAGACTTTGCATCCTATAAGTAAGTTCTGACCACCAACGGTGCAGACGTGTACGTGACGCCTTGAAGAGATTGAAACCTTCACGCTCAATAACTATCTCACCATGTCTAGCTGGATTAGCCACAATGGCGCACTCACCCAGATCATATTCACTACAAACAGCCCGGACGGCAGGAAGATCACTACATCTAACCTGCATAACCACACCAAGCTCTTCATTAAATAAATACGCAAGCACATCAGAGATGTTTTTAGGTAGCTGAATATTCAAGCCACTGCGGCTAGCAAAGGCCATCTCCACAAGAGTTGCGAACAAACCACCATCAGACCGATCGTGATAAGCAAGCAATAAATTCTTTTCTCGAAGCACTCTCTGTGCATCAAAAAACCTGACTATTAAATCGGGATCATCTAAGTCAGGAGGTTCCCCCCCAAACCGACTGAAACACTGCGCTAATACTGATCCACCAAGGCGTTGTTGACCATTAGACAGGTCAAATAGCATCAAAACTGTATCACCCTCAGATAGATTTAATTGAGGTGTAAGTGTCTCTCGCACATCAAGAACGGGTGCAAAAGCTGACACAATAAGTGATACCGGCGCAGTAACCGCATGCTCCTCTCCATTAGAATGCCAAGACGTCTTCATTGATAATGAATCCTTGCCAACAGGAATCGCAATTCCTAATGCCGGACATATTTCCTCACCAATGGTTTTGACCATTTCAAATAACGCATAATCATCACTACCATGGCCAGCAGCAGCCATCCAATTTGCTGATAAGCGTATATCTGAGAGCTTAGAAACATCGGCTGCAGCAAGATTAGTAACTGCTTCACCAACGGCCAACCGTGCCGATGCAGTCCCCGCCATTATTGCTACTGGAGTACGCTCCCCCATAGACATGGCTTCGCCGGTATAGCCTGTATAGCTAGACGTAGTTACCGCCACATCGCTTACCGGAACCTGCCATGGACCAACTAACTGATCACGAGCAGACAAACCACCAACACTACGGTCACCTATATGAATAAGAAATGATTTATCAGCTACAGCAGGAAAAGAAAGAACTCGCTGAATAGCGTCGTCTAGATTTATTTCATCATGATTCCATGGTTCTGGGAGAACCTCTACAGTTGTTGCTTCACGGACCATTTTTGGTGGATTACCAAACAAAACCTGCATAGGCATAGAAACAGGCTCATTTTTAAACTCGGCATCCAGCACTCGTAGTTCTGCTTCTTCAGTTAGTTCGCCTATAACAGCATAGGGACAGCGTTCTCTCTTACATATATAAGTAAACTTTTCCAGTTCTTCAGCGCCCACAGCTAACATGTAGCGCTCCTGAGACTCATTGCACCACAACTCCATTGGGCTCATCCCAAATTCATCATTAGGCACCTCACGTAATTCAATAATTGCCCCACGATGACTCTGATCAACGATTTCCGGCACAGCATTAGAAAGCCCACCTGCTCCAATATCATGGATTGATAAGATAGGGTTTGCATTCCCAAGACCACAGCATGTATCAATGACTTCTTGAGCTCGTCTTTGCATCTCTGGGTTGCCTCTTTGGACAGAGGCAAAATCAAGTTCTTCCTCACTGCTACCACTACCTTGTGAGGACGCAGCACCACCACCCAGGCCAATCAACATAGCCGGACCACCAAGCACTATAAGCTTTGCCCCAACTGGTGCCTCACACTTGTCTACGTGCGGCCCTCGGATATTTCCAAGTCCACCAGCAATCATGATGGGCTTATGGTACCCACGCCACTCTCCATTCGTATCTAAGAGACACGTTCGAAAGTAACCGGCCAAATTGGGCCGGCCAAATTCGTTATTAAACTGGGCTCCACCGATAGGAGCTTCCAGCATTATTTGAAGAGGAGAAGCAATTCGGTCAGGTTTACCTACCTTAGAATTTTCCCAAGGACGGTTCCACTCAGGAATGTCTAAATGTGAGACGCTGAAACCAGTCAGGCCAGCTTTTGGTTTTGCGCCTCTACCAGTCGCACCTTCATCTCGAATTTCTCCACCAGACCCAGTCGCTGCTCCTGGAAACGGAGAAATAGCTGTTGGGTGGTTATGAGTCTCCACCTTCATTACCAGATGCACAGGCTCTTTGATTTTCTGGTAAAGAAGAGAGGAAGCATCCGGCACCCACCACTCAGCATCAGATCCTTCAATAACCGCAGCATTATCGGAGTAGGCAGATAGGACCCCATCAGGACTGCAAGCATGTGTATTTTTAATCATCTGGAATAGACTCTTTTTAGCCTTTTTTCCATCAATCAACCACGAAGCATTGAAAACCTTGTGACGACAATGTTCTGAGTTCGCCTGGGCAAACATCATGAGTTCAACATCTGTGGGATTTCTTCCAAATCGAGAAAACTGTTCTGCTAAATACCCAATCTCATCAGATGAAAGAGCAAGACCCAATTGCTGATTGGCATCATCCAACGCAGTCTTACCCTCACCAAGCAAATCAATATGGTTTATTGGACGTGGGTTTTGCTCTGCAAACAAAACACTCTCGGACGGGAACTCGAGAAGTACGGTTTCAGTCATGCGGTCATGAATATGCGGAAAGATGCTATACAGTTCCTCGCCAATAAGAGGCCTTTTTAGCTGAAGAGCATAAGCACGTCCACGTTCAACCCGTCGAATTGGCAACCCACAATTACGTGCAATATCCGTCGCCTTGGAAGCCCATGGTGAAATAGTTCCAACTCTAGGAACCACTAGCACCTCATGGTCACTTTCAAATGGGTCAACTACTTTGCCATAAGTAAGTAGAGCTTCAAGCACCTTTTTCTCACTGTTATCCAGCGGTTTTTCTTCATGGATAAAGTGAATAAAGCGTACAGATACACCAGAAATAACATCTGTGCATAACCTAAGCTGCTCAGTTAACTTATTGAGGCGAAAAATTGTCTCGGCTGCAGGACCAGCCAAACGCAACATACTCATAAAACTAATAAATGTTTAATTAATGGACACTGGGAATACTGCGTGCTTCTAATCACTCTATCTCTATCCATTCGCTTGGTTCATTTTGTGTGGCAACATGCAAAAATTGGGCCGGCTGAGCAAGTTTTTTTGCTAAAGCCTCATTAACAAGGTCAAAACTATTATTCTGCCCACTTAAATGCAACGCCATAACCCACTGCAAACCTTTATGTCCCACCACATCAAGTAATTCTGCTGCCTGTCCATTGTTCAGATGCCCAAGTGAGGAAGCAATTCTTGCTTTCAAACGCTCCGGATATACGCCCTTCCTCAAAGTATCAATATCATGATTACACTCTAAGGCAAGGGCATCACAATTTGCTAGACACTGAGTAATATGCGGAGTGATATGCCCAGTGTCAGTAAGGATTCCCAATTTTCTACCATCCGTTTGAAAAACGAACTGAACTGGGTCACGCGCATCATGAGGTACGGGAAAAGGCTGCACTTCGAAAGTGCCAATTTTGAACATCTGATCGCAATTAAATACATTCGCATTTGTTATCTTCTCCGCAGCAGAGGTAACAGCAGTGCCATGCGTCATCCAGACAGGAGTGCCATAACGACTGACAAATGGTGGCACCCCCTTAATATGGTCAGAATGCTCATGAGTAACTAGCAAGGCCTCAACATCCTTAGGATCCCTACCCAACGCGTGCAGCCTCTTCTCAACTGCTTTCACCGTAAGGCCGCAATCTACCATTAGAAGTGTTGAATTAGACTCCACCAGCACTGAATTGCCGCGGCTTCCGCTTCCAAGAGAAGCGAATCTCAACGTCACTAGTTACTTATCCCCTGCTCCCCCATGACCACCTTCGCCGGGAGGTGTAAACATGGGGACCGGAAACTGAGTTACATTCCCACCTTCGGCATCAGTAATTTTGCTGATACCTTGTTTTTCAACCTCATCTATACGAAGAACCGAGTGAAGAGGTAGATAGGTTCTATTCACACCAGAGAACTCTGTTTTAATACGCTCCTCTGACGGGTCAACAACAACGCTAGAACGAGCGTCAAAAATAAGCTTTTCAACCTCAATAAAACCAAATAGATTTCCATGAGTAACTGTCTGAGCATAGATCTCATAGACCTTTCCCTGATTCATAAACGTTACTTTGTATATTGGTTTAGCTGCCATTGATTTTTTAGGTACGTAATTAGCTTAGCGAAGCAAAGCTTAGCATAAGGGTAGAGTTATCAAGAATGGTTTTAAGAGCGCTCATACTAAATCTAAAATTTAAACTTTAATAGAGCAAGTTTTTCATCAAGCGTCCATTCAGATAAAGCTTTACCCAAGAAGCTTACCCGGATTCATAATTCCCCTAGGATCTAAGGCATCTTTAAGAGTGCGCATAAGGCCAATAGAGACCGGAGACTTATATTTTCTAAATTCATCGCATTTTAAAACTCCTACTCCATGCTCTGCACTGAAGCTACCGCCTAGCATCACAGCAAGATCGTGCACGCTATCCGATAATTTCTGGGCAGGGCCCTCTTTAAAGGATTCTAAAGTGCTACCAGTTGGGGGAAGTAGGTTGTAGTGCAGGTTTCCATCACCAATATGCCCAAACACCGACAAACGGTGTGGAGCAATCGCATTAAGCATCTTTTCCGCTTTATCTAAAAATTCAGGGATTTGAGAAATGCGCACAGAAATATCATGCTTAACTGACCCACCTATGCATCGTTCTGCTTCTGGTATGGATTCTCTCAACTTCCAAAACTCTAATGCTTGTCGCACAGATTGAGCTACAACACCATCTATAACTTTGCCAGAAGCAACACCTGTTTGAAGAATATTCTCAAGAATATTTCTTAATTCAGTCTCACTTTGAGACGTTGCTAACTCAAGCAATAAAACATGACGTACAGCCTCATCGAATGGATCACGCGTGCCCTCTATCTTAGCTAAAACCATATTTAATGATTCACGCGAGATGTATTCAGCTGAAATTACTTGCTCATCACTGTCTTGCCGTGCTTGCGCAAGAAGATCACATGCTGCCTGAGGAGTAGCCACCCCGAGCAAAGCTGTTTGCCGGCTACGCGGCTCCGGGAAGAGCTTCAGAACAGCCGCTGTTATGACTCCTAGCGTCCCTTCAGCACCCAAAAAAAGTCCCTTTAAATCATATCCTGTATTGTCTTTACGTAATCCCTTTAGTTCAGACAAAATTTCTCCATTTGGTAACACAGCCTCAAGACCTAACACTAGATCTCGAGCGCTCCCATAACGAAGCACTGAAATACCACCTGCATTTGTCGATAACACCCCTCCGATCTGACAAGACCCTTGAGAACCCATGCTAAGGGGAAACATTAAGTTATGGTTTTGAGCCACTGTATGCGCAGCTGCTAGAACCATCCCTGCCTCTACGGTCATCGTGAAATTGACCGGATCAACCTCACGAATATTATTCATTCGGGACAGGTTCAGTATAATTTGCCTCTTTGAATCAAATGGCGTTGCGCCACCGCAATAGCCTGTATTCCCACCCTGGGGAATAATCCCGATACCACAATCTTGTGCAATAGTAATAACCTGGGAACACTCCTCAACAGAAGCTGGTTTCACAACCAACGCCGCTTCGCCATGAAACAGGGCTCGTTCATCCTGAAGGTATGGATCAGCATCAGCACCTTTCATCAAGCCACGCCGGCCCACGATATTCACTATTTGATTTAGAGCTGTTTCTATATCCATAAAGTTTTCCATTAATTTTCTACAGTCGATGTTACCCTACGACATGCAATGACCTATTTATGGATCGGACTCGGCAGTGCTATTGGAGGCATGGGAAGGCATTTCTGCTCCAGCCTAATCATCCGTGTATTTGGCGAGTCTTTTCCCTGGGGGACTATCCTAGTGAACGTCATTGGTTCATTAGCTATTGGCTTTATAGCAGCACTCATACCGCCAGAAAGCCGGTTTTTTTTAGCATCAGATATAAGAAACTTTTTTATTATTGGCGTCCTCGGGGGCTATACAACTTTCTCAGCCTTCAGCCTACAAACATTTATCTTAGCCAAAGATGGATACTGGCTTTCAGCAGGAATGCATGTTTTCCTTTCGGTAGCACTATGCCTGATCGCTGTTTCGCTTGGATACATTACTGCCAACCTAACAATTCGTTAAATACTTCTTAACCCTTAGCATTGCTGCATCGCTCTTCAGCTGATAGATTTCCGCTTGGAGGGATGCCGGAGTGGTCGAACGGGCTTGATTCGAAATCAAGTGACGGGCTTGTACCGTCCGTGGGTTCGAATCCCACTCCCTCCGCCATTTCACAGTCCTTTAGTGCTCGCTTGAGGTTTCCGGCGACAACGCAGATGCATCATCACCCTAAAAAAATACAAATAACCACAAAACTTACAATGCCGCGCGCCCGCGATAAAGGCCAAAGCTGTTTGCCGAACTCACAGTGGTTTATCGACTGGCCCGAAGACTAAACCGAAATAGCGTCATCAGTTAGTGGTAACGCTCGATGTCGCTTTCCGGTGGCAGCAAAAATAGCGTTCGCCAAAGCAGGAGCATAAGGAGGTACCCCCGGCTCCCCGACACCACAGGAACGAAGATGGACATAATCGTCGACTATCTCAACACGAACATCGAGCGGTGTGTCTCCAATACGGGTCAAAGGGTAATCATGAAAATTGCTTTGCTCCACGACACCTCTACTCGTCGTTATCTTTCCATGACGGGCAATAGTATGGCCGAAAACTACTGCTCCCTCGATTTGCTTGCGTACACCTTCAGGATTGACATAACGGCCGCAGTCAATTGCTACGTCTACCTGCGGGACATGCAAAGATCCGTTGTCGCGCACGACTACGTGTACCGCGATTGCAACATAACTGTGAAACGATCGATGGCATGCGAGCCCGAGACCGTGACCGTCCGCCATTTGCTTCCCGTACCCTGATTTCTGCGCGACAGTTCGCAAAACGTTTGAAAGGCGTTTTGGCATGATCGGCCAATCATCAATGGAGTCACCGTAATTCCATATCTCTTCCACACCATCCTCAGTCAAATCCATTTCGTCCGCATCACCGATTAACCCAAGCATGAAATCCAATGGATCCCTTCCCGCCGCCGTGGCTAGCTCATTCACAAAACAATTGGTAGCAAACGAATGCTGGATGTTATTAACGGAACGGTACCATCCTACTCGGATCATAGCGTCAGCCTCACCGGTCTCTATCTGAAGATTCGGAATATTATTATAGGGAAGGTCGATTAGCCCCAGTCCGGCTTCCAATGTGGAAGCAGCTTTCACATCGGGAGCCCAGAGCGCCATCATCGAAGGCCAAGCTGCACTATGATGCCAGGCGGTAATGTTACCGGAGGCGTCCAATCCTGCCTTAATGTACTGAGCGCTTGCAGCATGATAATAGCCGTTCCGAACTTCATCTTCCCGAGTCCATTGAACACGCACTGGCGCGCCGACGGCTTCGGATAAGATGGCTGCTTCGCATGCAAAATCCGGTTTAGACTTACGACCAAAGCTGCCACCAAGCAGCGTGATGTGGCATTCCACATCAGTTTTTTTGAGGCCTAAAGCTTCGGCGACATACTGGCGTGTTTCATTCGGTGATTGCGTCGCCGCCCAAACCTGAACCGGCCGGACTGTGGCGTCCACGATCGCAACTGGTGGCTCCATCGGTGTATGTACGAGATAAGGCACGAAATACTCTGATTCAACGATGCTATCAGAATTAGACAATGCCTCGTCGACATCCCCTCGCCTACGAATCACTGAGCCGCCCTGGCGTGCCGACTCTCGCAGTGCGTCATCGAAAGTACTTGAATCATGGGCTGTAAAAGGACCGTCATCCCATTCGATCTCTAACTTGCTTCGACCTTCCATGACTGACCAGGTATTCGTCCCTATGACAGCAACACCGCCCAAAGCCCGAAATTCGGTAGGCGTATCATCAGCCATGGCCGGTATCTCGATGACTTGCTCGACGCCGGAAACCTGTAATGCCTCTATTGCGTTGAATGATCTGACTCTGCCACGGTAAACAGGCGATCTTGAAATGACCGCGATTTTCATGCCCGGTAGAGATACATCCGCACCATAGACAGCACCGCCAGTACTCATATCGAAATTGTCGACCATCGGTAAGTTTTTACCAATGTATTTCCACTCCGATGGATGTTTAAGTCTCGGCGCTGGGGTATTCCCTTCGGTCGGTAAGGATAAATTCGCAGCGGCATCGACGAGTTCACCAAAGTCGAAGGATCTGCCAGAACTAGTGTGATAGAGACGATGATGCTTCGCATACACCTCGCTTGCGTCCACATCCCATTCTACCGCTGCAGCTCTCTCCAATAAATTTCGCGCCGATGCCCCAAGTTCGCGCATAATCTCGAAATGATGCCGGGTACTACGTGAGCCATCGGTATTCTGGCCGTCCTTTCCAGCCGGGTCGTATTTCGTCTCGTCGCCCGGCGCCTGCCAGATATTGACACGTGACCAGTCCGCTTCCAGTTCGTCTGCGAGAATCATCGGAATACCAGTTCTAACTCCCTGCCCCATCTCCGAACGACTGCATGTAATTGTTACGGTCCCATCCAAATCAATGCTGACAAAAAGGTTGGGCTGTACTGAGGTGGCTGACTGTGCATGAGCGACCGTGAAAATTGAGTTCTTTCTGATCTGAGCACCTAAAACCAGAACCGCACCAAGCCCGGTCGACTGAATGAATTGCCGTCGACTGACATGTATTATCTGGGCCACGCTACACCTCCGAAGCAGCAGTACGAACTGCCGCGAAGATTCGTTGATAGGTGCCACACCGACAAATATTTCCCTGCATACCATCGATTACCTCTTCATCGGTAGGATCAGGGTTCTCGGCAAGAAGGGACGCAGCCTGCATTATCTGTCCAGACTGGCAGTAACCACACTGGGGCACATTGTGAGACCGCCAGGCGCGCTGAACGGGGTGATTACCATCCGGATCAAGACCTTCGATCGTGGTGACCTCCTTGCTATCCGCAGCACTTACGGGCGTGACGCAAGCTCGAATCGCGCGACCATCAATATGCACAGTACAGGCGCCACACAGAGCCATTCCGCAGCCAAATTTAGTGCCAGCCAAACCTAACTCATCCCGCAAATACCATAGAATAGGCATATTTGGATCACCATCGAACTCGTGACTTACCCCGTTTACTGTTAGTGGGACCATAATCGCTTTCCTCCCCGCAAATGACATGGCTCAGTACGCATCAGTTGTTAGAGCATACGTACCTATTATTGTTCGACATTAGCTATCAACACTGGATGAATAAGATGAGATTCGCAACTCCCACGATGTTGAAGCTTTGCTCGAACCTCCAGTTTCCCCCAAAGCAATCATCCACTAAAGACAATTTAGACTCAGTCCAAATACTGACTTTCTGTTAAAAGCAGACATTCATCCTCCAAACCGCGTTAAGATTGCTACTAGCAAGCTGTCTCGCTTCGCGAGTTGGCTACACAAAAAAAAGAAGTCTCCGTGGAGGAAATATAATGAAAAAGCTCTGGGTCCTTTCTATGCTGTTTCTGTTTGTAGGTATTTCGGTGCAAGCACAGGAATTTCCGCCGGGGTTTGTTGACCCAATGCCGCTGCTCGAAGCAGCGTCTGAAGAAATTGGCGAACAAAATTTCCAATGCGTTACATTTTCAGGTGCAGGTTACAGTGGCGCAGTAGGAGAGGTGTATGAAAATGCCCGGAATGTTGATTGGACGCGCATCCCAATGACGAACTACACACGTACCATCAATTGGGAAACTGCAACGAGTGTAGAAACATTTGACCGCGAACCAGGCCTTAACCCTGCCTCCTGGAAATATGGATTAGGCTGGATGGGCGGTACGC
>CAXYEE010000019.1:0-49934 GCA_964276105.1 uncultured Gammaproteobacteria bacterium
TGCTCGCGCTTTCATCTCCTCAAGGTCAAATGACATTAGCAGGACAAATTATTAAGGAGGGCTGGAGCGTAAGACAGACTGAGCGCGCAGTTCAGCGTTTTTCAAGGCCGCCTACTGAAAATAGCGGAGAAAAGAGGGGCCTTACAAAAGATCCGGATATCCAACGATTAGAAACGGATTTAGGTGAAAAACTGGGAGCAAATGTGCGTATACAGCACGCTCCTTCAGGAGGCCGTCTGACTATTCGTTACCATAGTTTAGAGGAACTAGAAGGAATCATTGATCATCTTACACGCCGATCTTGATCAAGCAGAAACAAGAACTTAGAATGCGCCCGTTATCAGGCAGTTTTAGTCCCTAAGTAACTAATGCCACGAAAGTGGCTTTTTCTTTGTTCGGCGTTAGTTGAAGAGTCAATTAACGAGTGGACAAGTTTTTTTCTGGCGCCCTCTGAACATGGTGGCTGAGATTTTGTTGAGTGAGCTTGAAGAGCAGTTCGATATTGAAGACCTGCACCTAAAGGCGCGCCGGGCGGCTCTGAGTATTGTGATTTTTCAGTTTGGAGTAACGCTGCTGATATCGGTGATTGGATTTTTGATAGGTGGTCCTCGAACTGCGATTTCAGCTCTTATGGGCGGAGGGATTGGGACGCTGACCAGCCTCTGTATGGTAGTTAGCATATTCCGAATAGGTGGAGGTGCTGAGCCTGAAAAGATCCTTAAGCGGGTCTATCGAGGGGAGTTCCTCAAGCTCGCGCTGACCGTGGCCCTTTTCGGATTGGTATTGAAAAGCATTGAGGTTTCGTTTGGGCCGATGCTGGGGTGTTTTGCGGCAACCCTACTGGTTTATTGGGTGGCGCTCTTAAGATCGCCTATTTGACTTGGGATGACTGGTGCGTAACAGAGATGATTAAAGGCTAGACATGGAAGATGCCCACGACATCAATGAGGGTCCAACCCCAGCTGCTGAGTATATCCTTCATCATTTGACTAACTTGTCCAATGAGAGTGCGCATCACCTTGATCAGGGGGCGCTTGGTTTCTGGAATTTAAACTGGGACAGCATGTTCTATGCTGTGATTCTCGGTATTGTATTTGCGGGGAGCTTTTATTTAGCGGCCAGAAAAGCTACCTCGGCTGTGCCTGGGTCCTGGCAAAATTTTGTAGAACTGATAGTGGATTTTGTAGACACACAGGTTAAAGACAGTTTTCACGGTTCTAGTAAGCTCATAGCCCCGTTGGCACTGACTGTATTTTGTTGGATATTCCTAATGAACTTCATGGATCTTGTGCCCGTGGATCTTCTGCCGCGATTGGGGGAAACCGCCGGCATTGAATATATGAAGGTTGTTCCAACCACAGACCCAAATATTACCCTCGGAATGTCTATTAGTGTTTTTTTTCTGATGATCTTCTATAGCATTAAGATTAAGGGGATTGGTGGTTTTGCAAAAGAGATGTTTCTGCATCCTTTTGGCAAATGGATGATGCCGTTCAATTTTCTTTTAAAGGTTGTTGAGGAGTTAGCGAAGCCGATATCTCTCGCGCTTCGATTATTCGGAAATCTTTATGCTGGAGAACTAATTTTTCTTCTGATCGCTGTATTTACATTATCTGCAGGTGCATACTCTTTGGCAGACAACCTCACGTCGCTAGGAACCATTACATTGTTCATCATCCAGGTCATTCTTGGGCTTGCCTGGGCGATTTTTCACATAATGATCATTACTCTGCAGGCATTCATATTTATGATGTTGACGATTGTTTATCTGAGTATGGCTCACGAGGAACATTAACTTAGAATTCTTGAAGGCCTTAAGGCCTTTCTGGACTTAGGATAGGAGAAACCATGGAAAGCATAGCATTAGTACAAGCAGGAACCGCCGTTGCAGTGGCCATTCTTATAGGCATGGGCGCCTTAGGAACAGCTATCGGTTTTGGCTTGTTGGGCGGGCGATTTTTAGAAGGAGCGGCTAGGCAACCAGAACTCGTGCCTATGTTGCAGATTAAAATGTTTATCGTGGCAGGTTTGCTGGATGCGGTAACTATGATTGGTGTTGGCATAGCGTTATTTTTTACGTTCGCCAATCCATTTCTCGGACCTTTAAGCGGCTAGACCGTCTTTTTTCTGGAGGCAAATTGTGAGCATTAACGTCACGCTTTTCGCGCAGATGTTGGTCTTTGGCCTTTTGGTCTGGTTCACCATGTCCTTTGTCTGGCCATTGATCAGGGGGGCGATGGAAGAACGGGAGCAGACTATTGCAGATGGTCTTGCTGCAGCAGAGAAGGGCCAGGATGACTTGAAGCAGGCTGGCGAAGAGGCTGGGAAAATTGTTGAAGAAGCGCGGAATCAGGCACGCGATATTCTCAGTAAGGCAAGTTCTCGTGCCAACGGTATTGTTGATGAAGCCCGGTCCGAGGGAGAGTCTGAGAAACGTAAACGGTTAGATAGCGCGGAGTCAGAACTTGAAGTAGAAATTAATCGCGCCCGGGATGAACTTCGGCAACAAGTTGCGACCATAGCAATTGCTGGTGCTGAAAAAATTCTTTCACGGGAAATAGATGAATCTGCTCATCGTGATCTTCTTGATCGCCTTGCGGCTAGCTTGTAGGGAAAAGAATGGCTGACACCAGCACACTTGCACGTCCCTACGCTCGCGCCATATTTGAGCTAGCTAATGCGGATGAAGAACTCTCGGTTTGGTCAACAGCGTTAAACATGGTCGCTGAGATTATGGGTAATAGCGATGCAAGGGAGTTCTTATCCAGGCGAGATTTAGACGATGATGAGCGCGTTCGTTTTCTTCAGAGTGTCTGTATGGAAACCGGCAAAGCAAAGCTATTTTCCTCCGGGCGCGGCGAAAATTTTCTTCGGTTGCTCGCGGAGAATGAACGCTTGGGAGTCATACCGGAAGTTGCCGCCCAGTTCGAACAGCTTAAGGCCTGGGCAGAGAATACGGTAAAAGTACAACTCGTTACCGCCACGGGCGTGGATGAGAAAGTGGTAGAGCAAATAAAGACCAGTTTAGAACATAAGCTGGGTAGGGCAGTTGAGCTTGAACTTAAAGAAGACTTGGCGCTTATTGGTGGGGCAGTTATTTATGCCGAAGGCCAGGTTATCGATGGATCTGTGAAAAGTCGGTTGAGCGAGCTGGCGGACACGCTCGCTTTGTAAGGGGAATGTAGATGGCACTTAAAGCATCCGAAATTAGTGATCTGATTAAGCAGCGAATTGAAAATTTTGATGCTAAATCGGAAGCGCGTGACGTTGGAACAGTCATTGCACTGATGGACGGTATCGTCCGCATACACGGGCTGGCAGACGTTCAGTATGGTGAGATGATTGAGTTTCCCGGAGGAAGCTTCGGACTTGCACTTAATCTTGAACAGGACTCTGTTGGAGCTGTAGTGCTTGGCGAATATAAGCATATTTCCGAGGGTGATAGCGTAAAGACAACGGGAAGAATTCTTGAGGTTCCGGTTGGAGAAGGGTTGCTTGGAAGGGCGGTTAATTCTTTGGGAAGCCCCATTGATGGCAAGGGCACAATTGATGCGGTTTCGACATCGCCCATAGAAAAGGTTGCCCCTGGAGTTATTGATCGACAATCTGTTAATCAGCCGGTACAAACTGGATTGAAGTCAATCGATTCCATGGTTCCTATAGGGCGTGGGCAGCGCGAGCTTATTATCGGCGACCGTCAAACCGGCAAGAGTGCCGTCGCAATTGATGCAATAATCAATCAGAAGGGCAGTGGCATCAAATGTATTTATGTTGCTATTGGCCAGAAGAACTCAACGGTAGCTAATGTTATCGGTCGTCTCGAGCAAGAAGGCGCCATGGAGCACACCATAGTGGTATCCGCTTCCGCCTCTGAATCAGCTGCTATGCAGTACATTGCACCATATGCTGGTTGTGCTATGGGCGAATACTTTCGCGACCGTGGTGAGGATGCGCTGATTATTTATGATGATCTAACAAAGCAGGCCTGGGCATACCGACAAGTGTCTCTGCTGCTAAGGAGACCGCCTGGTCGAGAGGCATATCCTGGCGATGTTTTTTATCTTCACTCTAGACTTTTAGAGCGAGCTGCCCGAGTTACTGCCAGTTATGTAGAAGAGGCTACAGATGGTGAAATAAAGGGGAAGACCGGTTCACTTACAGCATTGCCTATTATTGAAACTCAGGCAGGAGATGTTTCTGCGTTTGTGCCAACAAATGTTATTTCTATTACAGACGGACAGATTTTCTTGGAAACGGATTTATTCAATGCTGGTATTAGACCCGCCATAAACGCTGGATTATCTGTCTCGCGAGTGGGTGGAGCAGCTCAGACACAGATAATCAAAAAACTTGGTGGTGGCATTCGACTTGCGCTTGCACAATATCGTGAACTAGCTGCCTTCTCTCAGTTTGCTTCGGATCTTGATGAGGCTACACGTCGACAGCTCGAGCGTGGCCAACGAGTTACTGAGTTGATGAAACAGCCGCAATACTCTCCGCTACCAGTAGCTGATATGGCAATCTCGCTATATGCTGCCAATGAAGGGTACCTCGACGATGTGGATGTTGAAAGCGTCGTAGCTTTTGAAGAAGCACTGCACGCTTATTCACATGCCAATGCGCCTGAGTTGATAGAAAAAATTAATGCTACTGGTGATTTTGACGACGATATTCAGGCAGGTCTTAAAGGTTTACTTGATGAGTTTAAGGCTTCTGGAGCCTACTAAAAGGGCAACCCTAAAATCGAACTACTAAGACAAGGTTAGAATAGATGGCAGTTGGCAAAGAAATACGCACTAAGATCACTAGCGTTAAAAATACGCAGAAGATCACTAGCGCTATGGAGATGGTGGCAGCTTCCAAATTACGGAAGACGCAAGACCGTATGAAGGCTGCTAGACCATATGCAGAAGGCATTCGCCGCGTGATTGGACATTTATCTCAGGCGAGCCCTGATTTTCATAATCCCTATCTTGAAGAGCGTGAAGTCAAGCGTGTGGGGTATCTTGTTGTCACATCTGATAGGGGTTTGTGTGGATCTCTTAACGTTAATGTTTTTCGTGCTCTCTTAAATGATATAAAGGGTTGGCAAGACAAGGGGGTTGAGGTAGATCTCTGCATACTGGGCGCAAAAGGCGTAGCATTTTTTCGCCGCCTAAAAACAAATATTGTTTCTGTAGCGACTCACTTAGGAGATGTACCGAAGATGTCTGACCTTATCGGAGCGATAACGGTAATGACTGACGCTTATAAGGCAGAAAAGATAGACAGGCTATTTTTGGCTCATAATATATTTGTTAATACAATGAGCCAGACACCAAAAATTGCAACCCTGCTTCCAGTGGAGTCTGTCGATTCGAAAGAATTGCAACAGCATTGGGACTATATTTATGAGCCAGATGCGGCAGAGTTGTTGACGGATGTGCTTGAGCGCTATGTGGAAGCGCAGATTTATAGAGCAGTAGTTGAGAATATTGCCTGTGAGATGGCATCCAAGATGGTTGCAATGAAATCAGCAACAGATAACGCGGGGAAATTTATTGATCAGTTGCAGGTTGCCTATAACAAGGCGCGCCAGGCGGCGATCACTCAAGAAATTTCGGAAATTGTTGGCGGCGCAGCCGCCGTCTAAAACAGGAAGGTTAAGAAGACATGAGTACGGGTACGATTGTTCAGATCATCGGCGCTGTTGTAGACGTCGAATTTCCAAGAGATGCTATACCGAAGATCTATGATGCGCTTACGCTTGATGAGGCAAACCTCACGCTTGAAGTGCAGCAGCAACTCGGTGATGGCGTTGTGCGCACTATTGCCATGGGCGCAAGTGAAGGCATAAAGCGCGGGTTGCCAGTTAAAAATACCGGACAGCCTATTACGGTACCAGTTGGTGAGAAGACGCTTGGGCGGATTATGGATGTATTGGGCAATCCCATTGATAAAGGCGGCGAGATTGGAGAAGAGACCCGTTTGCCCATTCATCGAAACCCACCGTCCTTTGAGGAGCAGGCAACGACAACCGAATTATTAGAGACGGGCGTAAAGGTCATTGATCTAATTATGCCAATCGCTAAGGGTGGAAAAATTGGCCTATTTGGTGGTGCAGGTGTCGGTAAGACGGTTACCCTCATGGAGCTAATCAATAACATTGCAAAAGAGCATGGTGGTTATTCTGTGTTTGCAGGTGTTGGTGAGCGTACCCGAGAGGGAAATGATTTTTATCATGAGATGAAAGATTCTAAGGTTCTTGACAAGGTTTCCTTGGTTTATGGGCAGATGAATGAGCCACCTGGAAACCGTCTCCGGGTAGCGCTGACTGGCCTGACGATTGCTGAAGGATTCAGGGATGAAGGACGAGATGTCCTTATGTTTATCGATAACATATACCGTTATACGCTTGCTGGAACAGAAGTCTCAGCTTTGTTAGGTCGTATGCCTTCAGCCGTGGGTTATCAGCCCACGTTGGCTGAAGAAATGGGCGTTTTGCAGGAGCGGATTACTTCTACTAGTACAGGCTCTATTACTTCCTTCCAGGCTGTTTATGTTCCGGCAGATGACCTGACTGACCCATCTCCGGCTACCACTTTTGCTCACTTAGATGCGACGCTAGTTTTGTCTAGGCAGATTGCAGAGCTAGGTATTTATCCAGCGGTAGATCCGCTAGATTCGACGAGTCGGTTACTTGATCCTAACGTTGTTGGTGATGAGCACTATCAGACTGCTCGATCAGTGCAGGCAGTCTTACAGCGTTATAAAGAGCTGCAAGATATTATCGCTATTCTGGGCATGGATGAATTGTCAGAAAATGACAAGCTAGTAGTCCAACGTGCCAGAAAGATACAACGGTTCTTATCGCAGCCATTTGCCGTTGCAGAAACATTTACTGGCACACCTGGAAAGTACGTACCGCTGAAGGAAACTGTTAGTAGTTTCAAGGCTATTGTTGCGGGAGAATACGATCATCTGCCAGAACAGGCTTTCTATATGGTTGGCTCAATTGAAGAGGCTGAAGAGCAGGGCAAGGCTTTGCAATAAGCTTTGGGAAGCCAACTATGACTAGCATTAAAGTAGATATTGTCAGCGCTGAAGGGGAGATTTTTTCAGGAGAGGCTGAAATGGTTTTTGCCCCCGGACAGTTGGGTGAGATCGGCGTAGCTCCTCGTCATGCACCACTATTGACTAAGCTTAAACCTGGCGAAGTCCGGGTTCATCCGCTGGATGGAGAGGAACAATTTTTCTTTGTCACCGGTGGGATTCTTGAGGTGCAACCAAAACAGGTTACTGTTTTAGCAGATAGTGCCTTGCGCGCCGAGGATCTTGATGAAGACGCCGCACTTGCTGCTCGGGAACGTGCGCGTGAAGCTCTTGAAGGCAGTCATGGTGAGATCGACATTGAACAGGCACAAAGAGATTTGGTTGAGGCGGAGGCCCGTTATCGGGCAGCCGAGAAGCTTAAAGGTAGACGTTAAAGCACCATCAGCCTCATAAGCACGTTATCATTCCCATCAGTCAGTAATACATCGGAGGACGCCCTATCGTGGCTCTAACGACCGTAATTTTGGCGGCTGGTCAGGGAAAGCGAATGAATTCAGACCTGCCAAAGGTGTTGCAACCGCTCGGCGGCCGAAGCATCTTATCGCATGTGCTAGCTACTGCTAGTGCACTCGGTTCACAATCCATAAATATTGTTTATGGACATGGTGGTGACCTAGTTCGAAAAGAATTTGAAACATCGACAGTAGACTGGACGTTTCAGGCTGAGCAACTCGGTACCGGACATGCTTTAAAACAGGCGCTCCCTAATATCCCTAAAGATAATCAGGTCCTGATACTTTTCGGGGATGTGCCTTTAATAACAGAGGCAAGCCTAAAAAAACTTCTTAAAGCAGCCATAAAAGGAGGAATTGCTTTATTAACGGCTAAATTAAGCAATCCGGAAGGTTATGGAAGAGTGTTGCGTAATAGTTCAAACGAGGTTATTGAGATCGTTGAAGAAAAGGATGCGACCTCTGAACAGAGATTAGTTAAAGAAATAAATACCGGCCTTATGGTGGTCCCTGGAGAGGCTATTCACGGTTGGATAAAAAAATTAAACGCTAATAACCAGCAGGGCGAATTCTATTTGACAGAGATAATCTCAATAGCCGTTGCAGAAGGAGCGCCTGTCTTTGGCGAGATTGTTGACAATGCCGAAGAGATTATAGGCATTAATGACCGCGTCCAGCTTTCTCAGGCAGAGAGAATTTTACAAAGACGCCAAGCGCAAGAAATGATGGTTCAGGGCGCTACCTTAGCAGACCCTGAGCGCTTTGATCTCCGTGGCTCTTTAACGGTTGGTAGAGACGTTTTTATTGATGTGGGAGCTGTATTTTTAGGCGATGTCGAATTAGGTGATCGCGTACGCATAGGCCCTAACACCATTATCTCGGATAGTATTTTGGGTAATGATTGCATCGTCCGCGAGCACTGTGTCATAGAGGGTATTAAAGCTGGCACAGAATGTGAGATTGGCCCTTTTGCACGGCTAAGGCCAGGTACGGAATTCGATAAGCGAGTGAAAGTTGGTAACTTTGTTGAGGTTAAGGCAAGTACTGTTGGCGTGGGCAGTAAGATGAACCATCTAAGCTATCTCGGCGATAGTCACATTGGAGAGAATACCAATATTGGTGCGGGAACGATTACGTGTAATTACGATGGAGCCTTGAAACACCGAACAATCATTGGAAATAAAGTTTTTGTAGGTTCAGGGGTTATGCTAGTTGCGCCTTTAGAGGTTGCAGATGGGGCTACTATCGCTGCAGGCTCAACTATTACCAAAAATATTCCTGAAAAAACACTGGCTGTTGCTCGCAGTCAGCAGTCTATTATTAAGGGGTGGAAAAGGCCGAGAAAGCCTTCTCGCTAAAGCATGGTTAGGACTATTAATCCCTTGCTGCTTTAGCTGCGATTTTATTAGTATTTTTTAGAGGGCAAGTCCTAATGTGTGGAATTGTTGGTGCTGTATCACAACGTAACGTGATACCCGTTCTATTAGAGGGGCTGCGACGCCTTGAGTACCGTGGATATGATTCCGCTGGAATAGCCGTGATCCAGAATAAAAAGCTTGGGCGCTTGAGGCGATTAGGTAAAGTTAAAGGATTAGAAAATGCTCTTATTAAAAACCCACTCATTGGTGAAATAGGTATTGCTCACACGCGTTGGGCTACTCATGGCTCGCCGAGCGAGAGCAATGCTCATCCTCATGTGTCTGGCAATGAGATTGCTGTGGTTCATAACGGGATTATTGAGAACCATACGGAGTTACGCAGTAAGCTTGAGGCTAGCGGTTTTGAGTTTTCCTCAGAAACTGATAGTGAGGTTATTGCACACCGTGTGCGTTTTCACTTGTCTAGTACTGGTGATATGCAGAAAGCCGTTACTCAAACGTTACAGGAGCTTGACGGGGGATATGCATCAATAGTTGTGATGCATGTTCATGAGCCTAACGTTTTATACATAGCACGTTCTGGTACACCAGCAGTTATTGGGCTTGGCAAAGGAGAGAATTTTGTCGCATCTGATGTTAGTGCGTTGCTACCAGAGACAAATCGATTTCAGTTTTTAGAAGAGGGTGATCTAGCTGTCTTAAGTCAGGACTCGGTGAAAATATACGATCCACAGGGCGCAGAGGTAGAGAGGCCTATTCGAGAAAGTGAACATACAGCAGATCATGCTGATCGCGGTAGCTATAAACACTACATGGAAAAAGAAATCCATGAACAACCAGCTGCCCTTATAAGCACACTCGACGATCGTATAATCAATGGCAGTATTTCTGATGAAGTTTTTGGGGATAATGCTGAAGAAATACTTAGTAAAGTGGAAAGCATACATATTGTTGCTTGCGGTACTAGCTATCATGCTGGACTGGTTGCTAGAAGTCAGCTCGAGGAGCTTGCTAGATTGCCATGCACCGTGGATATAGCGAGCGAGTACCGTTACCGTAAACCAGTTGTATTAGAAAATACGCTTTTTGTGACTATTTCTCAGTCGGGGGAAACGGCCGATACCCTTGCTGCTCTGCGGGCGGCAAAAAAATTGGATTATCTCGCAACGCTAGCAATCTGCAATGTGTCCGAGAGCTCTTTGACTAGAGAGTCTGATTTGGTATTGATGACTCGAGCTGGTCAGGAAATAGGAGTTGCCTCAACTAAGGCTTTTACTACTCAGCTTGCAGCGTTACTTATGCTTACAATTGTAGTGGCGAGACACCAGGGATTAGATCTGAATAAGGAGCATGAGTTAGTCACACAACTCGCTGAAATACCCGGCTTGATTGAGCAAAGTCTGCTTCTAGATGGTGCTATAGCTGAGCTTTCTAAAGACTTTGCTAACAAACAACATGCGTTATTCCTTGGTCGTGGTGCCCTAAACCCAATTGCTATGGAAGGCGCTCTAAAGTTAAAAGAAATTTCTTATATCCATGCCGAAGCCTATGCAGCGGGGGAATTAAAACATGGTCCTTTAGCTTTAGTAGATGACAATATGCCAGTGGTGGCTATAGCACCAAATAATGAACTTCTAGAAAAACTTAAATCTAATCTAGCGGAGGTTAGAGCCAGAGGTGGAAAACTTTATGTCTTTGCTGACCCAGCCGTTGATTTAGGAGATGAGAAAGGGATTCAAATTCTTCGAATGCCAGCTCATGTACACTCAATTCAGGAGCCTTTGCTTTATACAGTGCCATTACAGTTACTTGCGTACCATACGGCTTTATTGAAAGGGACTGACGTAGATCAACCTCGTAATCTTGCTAAATCAGTCACGGTTGAGTAGGTTGCACAGGGGGGGGGTTTGGATTTAGAAAAAGTTAAATCAAAGTTAAGAAAGTTTTCCAAAGACAGAGATTGGGAACAATTCCATAATCCGAAAAATCTTGCTACGGCACTTTCTGTAGAGGTTGCTGAACTTTTAGAAATATTTCAGTGGTCTAACGATGGTGGTTTGTCTGAAATAAAAGATCCAAAGAAAAGAGAACAGGTTGGCAAAGAAATAGCAGATATATTTAACTATCTCGTTAAATTAGTAGACATCCTAGATATTGATTTAGAAAAATCCTCATTAGATAAAATCAAAGAAAATGAAGAGAAATACCCTATAGAAAAATCCAAGGGAAAATCAGTCAAATATTCGGAGTTTAATGACTGAAACAAACTTAAAGCAGCACCTCATAGAGTTTTCCAAAAACTGGGAAAATTATGTAACTGCATGCATGACAATCGTAGATGATAAATTTAGATTTTATGTAACTAAAGACCACGCAGTCTATCAACTCATAATAAAAACTATCGTTTCAGAGTTAGAGGACCTCGTTGACACAAGACTATACAAGGTAAAAGGTTCTGTAGGGCAATCTGGTCTTGCCGGAATTCCTTGGTTATCAGTAATGGATAAAGAGGTAACCGAATCAACCCAAGAAGGTTTCTACATTTCTTATCTTTTTTCAAGAAACGCAAAGAAACTTCTTACAATCTAAATCATTGTGAAGTAAGGCCATGAGTTTTAGTTACTAGTGCGCGTGCTTTGTTACCGATGTGTAGATGTCTATATAAAAAATTTACAACTGGCTTCTTAGAATACGTTTCCCAACGTATAAGCCTGAAACCGGTTTTTTCTAGTAAAAACTGAAAGGAAGCTCGACAGAATTCATTACAATGCCCTGGCAAGAAATCTTTGGAGAACTGTTTTTTATGGATGCCAGTATTAGCAAGCATACGTTTCAATCGCATATCTAGGGCATCTATATTTGGCATTTCGAACAGAGCATACCCATTAGTTTTTAGCCTAAAGTTAATTTTTTGTAGTGCTAATATAGGATCTACTAAGTGTTCAAGCACGTGGCGCAAAGTTATCAAATCATATTTATCAGGCTCCGCTTCAACAGTTAAGAAATCCCCAATTATTACTGGCACTTTTAGTCTATCAACAGCGGTCTTTGCGGCTTCAGAAGACAATTCAAGTCCATAAGTATCCCAGCCGGCGTTTTGAGCTAAATAAAGGAGCCGGCCGGTACCGCACCCAACATCCAAAAATTTTCCTGGTTTAGGAAGCTGTTTGTTGATAAAACGCCAAGAAGCATCTTTGTCATAGTTTTTCTGTGCCCAATTGTCTGTTGGATCAGTTAAATCAATATACTGACTTTGATCAAGGCCACCGCTTAAATCGTAGTTGACTAGCGTACAATTTAGACAACGAAAATATTTAAACTGTCCCTTTTGTCCAAGAGAATAGAACGGCTTTAGATCAATGTGTCCACAAAGTCGGCAGGTGAAATTAGGTCGAGAATTCATTTATTTATCAGGTGAGAGTGGTTCGGTACACTGAGCTTTAAACTTATCATTTTTAAAAATTAGGCTCTTATGTATGACATTTAATCCAATGCTAACACCTAAAGAAATGCTTCATAAAGGTATATTTGGAGGGACTTATTTTAGCGAGCTTATTGATTGTAAAGAGTTCCCTGATGATTGGTTTGAAGGGATAGATAAAAATTCTTATTGTTCTAAAAAATACAGAATTGAGGTTAACTTTTTTAAAATAAAGTCAGGTCAATCTCAAAGGGAATGGGAGGAGAAGGGCTGGATCCATAAAGATGATCCTAGAGGCTGGTTTGAGTGGTACTGCAAGTACTATATGGGTCGAAGACATGAGGACGATGAGCGTCAAATAAAAAGATGGTCAGCATTCTGTGGACTAAAAGGGCGTTGGAGGAATCGTATCTATTCTCAGATAAATCGATGCGGATGTTCTATTGCGTTGAGTCAGGATGTGAGTAGACGGATACAGCAGTCGCTTTTGCATTGGTCATATGTAGTGAATGATGCCGATTATAAAGTCTGGTTGAGTAATAATGATAAGAGCACTCAATTAGCTTAGTTGTGTGATTTATAATTCTTTGAAGCTATATATTCCGGAACTCAGCAATAACCGGTGTATGGTCTGAAGGGCGTTCATTTTTTCTGGGTTCAACATCAATGGAACATCCAGTACAAAGATCACTTAGCTTTTTTGAAGCGAGGATTAAGTCAATACGCATTCCCATGTTTCTACGGAAAGCTGCTGCACGGTAATCCCACCAACTAAAACTTTTTTCAGGTTGTTCAAATAAGCGAAACGTATCTTTATAGCCAGCAGACTGTATTTTAGTTAACGCGGCACGCTCTTTTGGGCTACAAAGCACTTTCCCTTCCCAGGTAGCAGGGTCATGTACATCAAGGTCTTCCGGTGCAATATTGAAATCCCCCATTGCCAGTACAAGTTCATGAGATTGTGATTCGGCTTGTAGTTGAGAATCCAAAGCATTAAGCCACTCTAGTTTGTACTCGTATTTATCGGAGTCAACGCTTTGTCCATTTGGCACATATAGGTTGAAAACCCTCATGTTATTAAAAGTGGCTCCCAGCACCCTCTTCTGTGGGTCGGAAAAACTATCTAATCCCATTGTTACATCTTGGGGAGGTTGGCGAGATATTAAAGCAACCCCGTTATACGTAGGTTGACCACTAAAAACAGTCGTATAACCAATTTTCTCAAATGCGCTTACAGGAAAATTCTCGTCTGTCATTTTGGTTTCCTGAAGCCCAAGAACATCTGGCTGTAACCGCTCAAGCCATTCTATTACCTGCTCAAGACGAACCCTAAGACTATTCACATTCCATGTTGCAATTTTCATAATCCGACAACCTTCTTCGTTAGGATACCGTCTTGGAGGAGTAAGGGATCTAAACTGGGCAAACGTCCACGAAAATTCTTAAAGTTATCAATCGCTTCACGGCTTCCACCGGTTGCCAATATACAGCGCTGGAACCTGGTTGCTGTCGCTTCATCAAAAATGCCCGGGTCCTTGAATGCGGAGAACGCGTCAGCTGCCAATACCTCTGCCCATTTATAGCTGTAGTAGCCAGCAGCATAACTACCACCAAAGACATGAGAGAAACTATTGGCGAAGCGGTTGAATGTTGGAACTTTCATAATAGCCACTTCACTTCGAACGGTTTCCAGAATCTTCTCTGCTAATGATCCCTGAGTAGGGTCATATTCAGCATGCAGTCTGAAATCAAAAAGAGCAAATTCAAGCTGTCTTATCATAGCGAGTCCAGCCTGAAATGAACGACTCGCATTCAATGTTTTTATTATTTTCGCAGGCAGAGCCTTCCCTGTTCGATAGTGCCCTGAAATTAGGGGTAGTACCTCAGGCGCCCAAGCATAGTTTTCTAGAAATTGACTTGGTAGTTCTACTGCATCCCAGGGCACCCCATTTATACCGGACAGTGATGGATAATCAACTTCGGTCAATAGGTGATGTAGCGTATGTCCGAATTCATGAAAAAGCGTGACGACATCGTCATGAGTTAGTAATGAGGGATCAGAGCCTGATGGTGGGCTAAAGTTACATACTAAATAAGCTACCGGTCGTTGGCTTAGTTCCTCCAGTTCGGATTTCACGAGGCATTCATCCATCCATGCGCCGCCCCGTTTGTTTTGTCGAGAAAAAAGGTCTGTAAAGAACCCTCCGATAGGCGATCCATTCGCCAAAAAAACTTCATAGTAAGTTACGTCGGGATGCCAGGTTTCCACATCACTTTGAGCGCTAACCTTGATCCCAAAGAGCTTTTCTGCGACGTCAAATAACCCTGCAATGACGGTTGGCAGAGGAAAATATGGCCTTAATTCATTATCGGATAGCCCGAAACGTGATTGACGGAGTTTTTCAGAAAAATAGGATATATCCCAGGGGTTCAAACGCCTTCCTGCAAAAGACTCCAGCTCATCAAGTTCCATTTGAGCTACTGGCCGACTTTTTTTCGCGAGTTCTTGAAGGAACTCTAGAACTTCTTTGGTAGAGCTCGCCATTTTGGTTGCAAGTGAAAGTTCTGCATAGCTACTAAAACCTAATAGAACTGCTGATTCATGACGCAGTTCTGATATTTCTTCAATTAGCCCACGGTTATCCCAACTTCCAGCCTGCGGTCCTTGGTCAGATGCGCGAGTCACCCATGCTTCGTAATAAAGAGCCCTAAGGTCTGCATTATCTGCATGGGCCATAATTGCTTGGTATGTGGGAGGGTCAAGAGTGAGTAACCAGCCGGTTCGACCTTCTTTTTCAGCAAGCTCTTTGCCCCGCAAAAGGATCGTATTTGGGATCCCCTTTAATTGCGTTTCGTCAGCTTCATGGTATTTAAAGGCGTCGGTCGCGTCCATCAGGTTTTGTTCAAAGGAGGCCTGACATTGCACAAGTTTTTTAACTAGCTCTTTGAATTTTTTCTTGATTTCGTTTGGCAAACTAACACCAGCTAGTTTGAATTCTCGAAGGGTATGGGAGATAAGCTGCCGTTTAGTTGTATGGCTCGAGTCTATTTCCTTTTCTAATCGAGAAAACAAGGACCAAAGCTTTTTACTTTGTGCAATCTCAGTTCCAAATTCTGAAATCATTGGTAAGCATTTATTGTAGGCATCTCTTAACTCTGTATTAGAAATTACTGAATTCAAATGCGTTATGGGCCCCCATACTCGATGGATTGCATCTTGAATGCGTTCTATTTCTTCCGCAGTTTCAAAAGAGGGGGTTGCGCAAGCCTCTGCCTTAGCTAGCCTGGACCGTAGGTTTTCTAGTGTGTGCTGAACAGCTTCATCAACATGTTTTGCCTGAATAGAACTAAAAACCGGTAGACCCACAGACTCAAGCAACGGATTTTTCACTAGTTACCCCAAAAAAGCACCTAATCTAGCATACAGAGCTACCGTATTTAGGAATAAAAGATAAGTGGAAACGATAAATATATTTTTCCTGTTAAGCTCCATTTTCATACCAGCATTGGAAATACTTTTGTGAACAAATACGATCTCATCGTGCTTGGAGGTGGTAGTGGTGGCCTGGCGGCTGCGCAAAGAGCATCCGAATATGGGGCTCGTGTTGTTGTCATCGAACCAGCTCGCCTAGGCGGAACCTGCGTGAACGTTGGATGTGTACCTAAAAAGGTAATGTGGAATGCTGCTCAGATTTCACAAGAAATAGACGATGCAGCAGATTATGGGTTTCAAATTTCCCGTCATGACCATGATTGGACCGTTTTGAAGCAGAAAAGGGATGCTTACATAAAACGCTTGAATGGTATCTATCAGAGCAATTTAGAGAAAAAATCAATCGATCTAATACAAGGCCGGGGCAAATTTATCTCGGCAACAGAAATAGAAACGGAAGGTGGGGATAAATTGCATGCTGAAAATATTCTTATAGCTACAGGGGGCTTTCCGATTGTACCTGAGATACCTGGGGCTAATTTTGGAATTACTTCAGACGGATTTTTTGATCTTGAGAAAATACCCCAACGCGTAGGAATAATAGGTAGCGGTTACATTGCTGTGGAGTTAGCAGGTGTTTTGAATGCCTTGGGTAGTCATGTTGTACAGTTTCTCCGTTATGACAGCGTATTACGTTCTTTTGAAGAAAAACTAGGAAGCCACCTTTTAGAACATATGCGTTCAACTGGTATTGAAGTAATTAATCAAGCGGTACCTCAAAGTGTTCAACATGAAAAAGGTCTAGCTCTAACTATGGAGGATGGGCGCACATTTGATAATTTTGACTCTCTCTTATGGGCTATTGGTAGGTCTCCAAACACTCATTTTCTGACTCTAAAAAATGCTGGTGTTAAAGTTGATGATAGAGGTTATATAGTTGTAGACCGCTATCAGAATACTAGTACTAGCGGTGTATATGCTGTTGGAGATGTTACTGGGAAAGCACAACTTACTCCGGTAGCCATTGCTGCTGGACGAAGATTGGCTGATAGGGTCTTCAATGCTCAGTCAGAAAGACACTTGAACTATGACATTGTTCCGACTGTGATTTTTTCTCACCCGCCGGTGGGTACAGTTGGAAAAACGGAAATCGAGGCAGGGTCTTTATTTGGTAGTGATTCCGTGCGTGTTTATACATCAGAATTTGTTCCTATGTATAACGCATTAACAGAGCATAAACCCAAAACGCTGATGAAATTGGTTACTGTGGGTAAAGAGGAACGAGTAGTTGGATGTCACATAATAGGCGCGGGTGCTGATGAAATGCTTCAGGGTTTTGCCGTTGCCATATCCATGGGCGCTGTTAAGTCTGATTTTGATAATACGCTAGCGATTCATCCAACGAGTGCAGAAGAATTAGTAACTATGAGATAGTTTTTAAAGACAGCTATCTAGTTGGTGTCTGTTTTAGCAAAGTATTTGTATCAGGCCTAATTCCACGCCAAATTCGAAATGACTCAGCGGCTTGCTCTATAAGCATTCCCCATCCATCTGCTATATTTCTTACGCCATTTTTATATGCCCAGGTAGAAAAAGGCGTCTGTGTTGAACTATATGAGAGGTCATAACAGAACGTACCCGTATTAATACAGTTCGATGGAAGTTCAAATTTTTCACCTTTTATTCCAGCAGAGGTAGCATTTATAACAACATCATATGGCTCTATTTTATGTAGCTTTTCGAAAGCATAAACAGATATTTTATTAGCCGCACTAAAAACTTCTGCAAGATTTCTTGCTTTTTTTATAGTGCGATTGGCGAGCGCTATCTTGCCAATATTAGACTCCATTAAGGGCGGTATTATGCCTCTCGCAGCACCACCAGCACCTAGTATTAAAACGCTTTTGTCTTTAAGACTTAAACCATGGTTTATAGTTAGATCTCTTAGCAGTCCTATTCCATCTGTATTATCGCCACGAATTTCTGTTGGCGAACTTATAGTCAATGTATTAACGGCCTTGGCTTTTTGTGCTTCCGGACCAAGTTCATTGGCTAGTTTGAAGGCGGCCTCTTTGTGAGGGAGTGTTATGTTGAGTCCTTTACCGCCGGAGGCAGCAAATTCTTTTATAGCACCCTCAAAGGAAGATGGTTTTGCTGACAGGAGGTTGTAGGAAAGTTCTTCACCTGTCAGGCAAGCAAATGATCTGTGGATCATCGGAGATTGGCTATGCTCGATCGGGTAGCCGACAACTGCGTACCGGTCCGTCATTTTTTATGACTGCTCCTTTCCAAACTTAAAATAGTCTAATTACTAGCCCTCACGAAGTAATTCGCCACTGCGCCCATCCTTTATAACTGTAGGCTGCTTAAGTTCACCAACCTCTCCTCCAAGAATATAATCCAATTCAGATCCAAATTTCTTCTGGACCTGAAGAACATCCCGTAATGGCGGTTGTCCAGAGTGGTTTGCACTTGTTGAGACTAGAGGCCCCCCAATTTGTTCACAGAGTGTACGTGCTATCGGGTGGTTTGTTACTCTAACGGCTAGCGTATCTCGCCCACCGCTAATCCATGGTAAAGCCTCATGTCGTGCATCCACTATCCATGTGAAGGGACCAGGCCAGCTTTTTAGAATTTCTTCTCCCAGTTTGCCAGAAGGCAGGATAATCAGAGGCTCAAGCTGCTCGAGATTCGAAGCGATCAGCGTTAGACCTTTCCGCCATGATCTCTTCTTGATTGTGAGAAGGCGAGTTACTGTCTCACGATGCGAGGGTATGCAGCCCAATCCATAAACGGCTTCGGTTGGATAAGCAATCAGTCCACCCGCCAACAATGCCTTGACTGCTTTTTGCAATTGAATATCTAACATCGAATGTGGTCTGTCTGATGTGCCTTGATAGGACTGAGCCTAACTGCCTCGTAGGGACAATAGTTCACTAGTAGCTGCTGTTTTTTCTTCATACTAGGGTTTTTTTGTTGCGGTTTTTTTTCTCCGAGTCTTCTTTTTCTTCTTTGAAGCCGTTTTTTTTAGTAGTCGTCTTTTTGCCTCCTACAGCTTTCTTAGAGCCACGTCGGCCTTTACGTTCCGGTGCCGCAGCAATCAATTCCTCACACTCTTCAAGTGACAGCTGTTTAGGGTCTTTATCCTTTGGAATTTTTGCGTTCTTTTTTTTGTTTGTCACATATGGGCCGTAGCGACCATTTAATACCTGGATCCCTGCATCCGTAAAATCTTGAATTATTCTATTTGCATCGAATATTTTTTTCTCTTCGATGAGTTCAAGAGCACGCGGTAAGGCTATGGTATAGGGGTCGTCCTCTTTAATAGAGACAAACTTATTGCCATAGCGAACATATGGTCCGAATCGTCCAATGCTAGCTGAGACAGTCTCGCCATCAGCTGTTTCGCCTAAATCCCTAGGAAGTTTGAAAAGCTCCAATGCCTCGTCATGGGTGATGGTATCCATTTTTTGGCCAGGGCGTAGACCTGCAAATAATGGTTTTTCTTCATCATCTTTTGTTCCGATTTGAACAACCGGGCCAAAGCGAGCCATTCTCACGGTCATTGGACGACCAGTTTTAGGGTCATCTCCTAAAGACCTAGCCTGATCATCACGTGTAACCGTACTTCTAATAAGCTCAATTTGATCATGAAATGGTCCCCAAAATTCTTGAAGTAACGGAACCCATTCACCCTCACCTCTTGATATGGCGTCTAGATCGCTTTCCATTTTTGCCGTGAACTCATAATCAACATACTGAGGAAAATTACCCGAGAGAAATCGGCTAACAACCTTCCCAAGCTCTGTCGGTGTAAAACGCCGGTTTTCTAGTTCTACGTATTCACGAGTACGAAGCGTGGAGATTATATTTGCATAAGTAGAGGGCCGACCGATACCGCATTTCTCCAGTTCTTTTACTAGTGTTGCTTCTGAGTAACGTGGCGGTGGTTCGGTGAAATGTTGCTCACTCGATAGTTCCTTTAACTGAAGATGATCTCCTTCCGAGAGTGGTGGCAGAATACGGTCGTTTTCATCACTTACCTTGTCATCTATACCTTCCTGATACACGGTCATAAAGCCTGGTTTAATTAGTACTTGGCCAGTTGCACGAAATGTTATATCGCCTTCCCGATTTTTTCCGAGAAAAATATCGAGTCCGACTGTATCAAAAATGGCATTGCTCATCTGCGATGCAATAGTGCGTTTCCATATTAGGTCATAGAGTCGATATTGATCAGGGTTTAGCTTGCTTTCCAGATCTGCCGGAATTCTAGAGACTGATGTGGGCCTTATCGCCTCATGAGCTTCTTGAGCATTTTGGGTATTAGTTTGATAAGTGCGAGGTTCGTCTGGCAAATTATCCTGGCCATAACGATCTTTGATAAGAGCTCTAATTTCGGTTATAGATTCCGCAGCGAGTGTGACTGAGTCTGTTCTCATATAAGTAATCAGACCTACAGAACCACCACCAACATCAATCCCTTCATAGAGTTTTTGGGCAGTCGACATAGTTTGTCTTGCGCTAAAACCAAGCTTACGTGAGGCCTCTTGCTGGAGGGTAGACGTTATGAAAGGTGCCGTTGGTTTACGCTGCCTCTGTTTTTTTTCTACCTTACCAACAGTTAGAATTCCATCAGCGGAGGTTTTAATTGCATCTTCAACCTGCTTGACGGTTTCCTCATCAGTGAAGGAAAACTGTTCGGTTTTCTCTCCACTATATTTGGATAAGCGTGCTCTAAAAACATCATCCTTGTACCCTGCGATAGCAGCAATAGTCCAGTATTCTCGTGGCTTAAATGCTGAAATCTGTTCTTCACGTTCCACAATAAGACGTAGTGCTGGGCTTTGGACACGACCGGCTGATAGCTTTGGCGCTATTTTTTCCCACATCAAAGGTGACAAGTGAAACCCGATTAGATGATCGAGGGCGCGGCGGGCTTTATAAGCATTAACCAGAGGTTCGGAAACTATCCGAGGGCTATTTATTGAATTTTGGACGGCTCGTTTGGTGACAGCATTAAAAACAACGCGATGTACCTTTTTATTGTTTAGAAGGTTTCGTTCTTTGAGGATTTCTTGTACGTGCCAGGCAATCGCTTCGCCTTCACGGTCTAGATCAGTTGCCAAATAAAGCGTTTCGGCTTTTTTTATGGCTGCCGAGATTTTTGCAAGATGCTGTTCGCTGCCTTCACTAATTGCATAGTTCATCGAGAAGCCCTGATCAGGGGTCACAGCACCAGTTTTAGAAATAAGGTCTCTAACATGCCCATAAGTTGCAAGCACCTTAAAGTCTGGACCGAGATATTTCTCGATAGTTTTTCCCTTAGCCGGGGATTCGACGAGGACAAGGTTCTTGCTCATAGTGATGTAATAGCTATCAACATTTACCTAGTCGGTTATATCATGGGGCATTAGCGTTAATGTAGGCAGACTGGTTCTTCAGCAAAAACCAAATCTTCCATTTGTGCGTAAGCTTGTTCTTGGCCTGGCTGACTAAACAAAACCATCATAACAACCCATTTAATTTGGTCTATATCAATATCATCTGAGCCGAGCGCAAGCAATCGATCTACAACTAGCTCACGTTGGGGAGCTGTAAGTATTCCAATTTGCTCAAGATGCAGCAGATAGCCCCTGCAATGTGTGTCTATGCGGGTTTTTTCCAGTTGGTCATAGACTCTGATTGTGGTAGTGCGTGATGCATTTACACCTGTTTCAATGTCTGTGGCATTTAGACCATCAAGCCAATCCAATGCGCGTTCAATTTCACGTTCTCCGAACCCCGCACGCTCTAATTCATCACGTAAATCACTACGATTAGGGTCAGGTTCTTCACCGCCATCTACGAACGATTCGAATAGATACATAAGCACGTCTAGAACAGTTTCTTTCATGGTCTCCTCTTTTAAAGGCAAGGCTAAAGAACGTCTTTTATTGATTTTGACAGTTCTCCGATCGCCGGAGCATGTATGAAAGCTTTGCTGTCGTCAATTTTGAGCTGATTTTTCAGATTCCCTTGTTGAGGCATAATGCTGAGAGTGGTCTTTCCCCGCCAACTGTTATAATCCGTATATATAGTAGGTGCGTATACAAAATATAGATATTATTGACCGTCAGAATGCGGTTAACCTGATTTAATCAGAGGTTTAGTCTAATTCTGCTAGGCGTATAAAGCTTCAGGCGAAATAAGATGGCGTTACTTTCAATACTTGAGTATCCGGATCCGCGGCTACGAATTTGTGCAAAACCCGTTACAACAGTAAACGAAGAGATTCGGGCGCTAGTGACGGATATGCTAGATACAATGTATGACGCCCCTGGTATTGGGCTAGCGGCTACGCAGGTTAATATCCATAAGCGCGTTTTAGTGATTGATATTTCCGAGGAACGTAATCAGCCGATGTGCTTTATTAATCCAGAGATTCTCAGTTCAGAGGGAGAGATTAGCTATGAAGAGGGGTGTCTTTCCGTTCCAGATGTTTTCGAATCAGTAAGTCGAGCGGAGCGCATTAAGGTAAAAGCTTTGGATGAGAATGGCGGAATAATTGAGCATGACTTAGATGGACTGCTTGCCATATGCGTCCAGCATGAAATGGATCATTTAGAGGGAAAACTTTTTGTTGATTACCTTTCTGCTCTAAAACGAGATCGCCTTAACAAAAAGCTAATTAAAAAAGTTAGGCATGCACCAAAGCATGAATCCAGTGACCGTTCACTAACCCCTGTTATCTGATTCTTCGGGATGAATCCCTGTAAAATCGTTTTTGCTGGAACACCGGATTTTGCGGTACCCTCATTACGATTACTTTTGAATCTGGGTATAGATATACCTCTTGTTCTAACTCAGCCTGATCGACCCTCTGGGAGAGGACGCAAGTTAGCGCAAAGTTCGGTAAAAACAGAGGCGCTCACACATGGGCTTGAGGTAATGCAGCCGTTAAAGTTAAGGGAAGCTGCTTTTGTAGAACATGGAATAGTTACTCCAGACCTGATGATTGTGGTGGCATACGGACTATTACTCCCTAATTGGCTGCTTAATTGGCCACGTTTAGGCGCCATAAATGTGCATGCTTCCCTTTTACCCCGATGGCGCGGGGCTTCTCCTATACAACATGCCATTCTTGCAGGCGAGATTCAGACTGGCGTGAGCATTATGCAGATTAACAGCGGTTTAGATGCCGGACCCGTTTATGGGCGACACCCTTTGTCTATAGGAAAACATGAGAATGCAGGTAGTCTTCATGATCGACTGTCAAATCTAGGCGCAAAATTTCTTGGCGAACTATTACCAGAAATTGTAAGTGGTGCGTTGCCATCAGTGTCGCAAAATAAATTACAAGCAACCTTTGCACCCAAGATTAATAAGGCAGATGCAGCTATAGATTGGAACCAGGCAGCGGAAAAATTAGCATGCCAGGTGCGAGCTTTTAATCCTTGGCCAATTTCTGAGGCTGTAACAGTTGATGGTAAGCGCCTACGTATTTGGGAAGCAGAGGCACTTGCTAAGCAAAGCACTGCCCCTCCAGGCTCAGTTATTGATATCAAAAAACATATGATAGAAGTCGCGACTGGCCAAGGTGTACTGCGTATATTAAAACTTCAATCGCCCGGAGGAAAAGTGGTTTCAGCAAAAGATTATCTTAATGCCAATTCGCTTGAAGGTACGAGGTTTAATTGCTAACAACTAATAGAAATAGCCTTGGAAAGGACAGCAACCTGGCTGCACAGTCTGTAAGCAGCCGGCAGATCATGCCTAGGGAGGGTAATATGGGCGTTTTCTACTATGCTTGGATGTAGAAGTAGGACCAAATAAATTTGCATGGATAGAGATCAGATAAAAAAAATAGTGTCCACAAAAAATGGTGATGGTTATCACTCCAATTGGATTTTAGTGTTCATGGCTTTTCTGATTTTTCAATCAGAAGGCTATGCTCAGGAAGATCCAGGGAGCTTTGATGTGCGTTCTGCTAGCGTCACTTTAAATACTGGTGTCTATTATCTCGATGCGTGGATAGAGTATCGGTTGCCAAGCGCGGCTCGTGAGGCGCTAGATTCTGGTGTGCCTCTCATAATTGATATAGATGTGCAGTTCATTAATCCTCGCTGGTATTGGGCTGACGAAGAAATAGGCGAACTTAGGCAAAGTTACCAAATCCAATATCATTCAGTAAGCGAGAGATACATTATTCTGAATCTGAATACGGAAGAGCAAACTACTTTTTCCACCTTATTCTCTGCATTAAATGATTTAGGCCGAATCATGGAACTCCCATTGATTGATGCGGCGCTACTTGATTCAGAACAAACTTATGATGTTCGTATTCGTGCCCTTCTAAGCACAGAGGATTTTCCAGGTCCTTTGCGTTTCCTTGCATTTTGGCGACCTGATTGGTCTATAAGCAGTGATTGGTATCGATGGCAACTAGACGATTAAGAAGGGCAGCAATCCTACTGACTATAAGTGTCTGCCTTCTGCTCTGGCTTTCGGTGCTCATATGGTTTTCGCAGATAGCTCAAGACTCAACAACATTATCCAGCTTGCAAAATGGAATTCTCATTGCCAGCTTCATCGGTATTGCCGTATTGATGCTGCTGATTATTGGGAATCTTGTGGGATTGATACGAGATTATCGAAAGCATGTACCAGGAGCACGCTTAAAAGTTCGAATGGTGTCATTGCTGATTGTTCTATCAGCTGTGCCCTTGGTAGTTATCTATGCGTTTTCTCTACAGTTTATTAATCGAGGTATCGATAATTGGTTTAGTCTGGATATTGAGGAAGGGCTTGAATCAGCTTTAGAGTTAAGCCGCAGTGCTCTGGATGTCCACATGGCGGAAGATTTAACCGAAGCGAGGCTCATTGCTCAACAGCTTTCGGTAAATCAAACAGCTGATCTGGTTGGTCAACTGAGTGATCTGCGGCGGGAAAGTGAAGCATTAGAATTAACCATTTTTTCCCGTGCGGCAAATGACCAAATACTAGCAACTATTGCCGGAGATCCATCGTTGGCATTGACGCCTGAATACCCTAGTAGTGAATTGCTTTTTCAGATAAGCCAGTCGACTACGGGCTCCTACGTCGGACTCGAGCCTAGGGCTGATGGTGGTATTAATATTCTAGCGGCAGTAAATATCATGTCTGGTGACATTAGCCTCAGGAGTGAACCTGACATCTTATTGGCGACATTTGCAGTTGAGCGTCAGTTGAGTGAGTTGGTAGGAAATGCAGAGGCTAGTTATGATCAGTATGCAGAGTTGTCTTTCTTACGTGCCCCCTTAAAAACCAGTCTTACCGCAACACTAAGTATTGTTTTGCTTAGTGGTTTTCTTGTAGCCGTATATGGTGCTTTTTTTTCTGCACGTCGTTTGGTGGAGCCTATTCAACAGCTTATGGCTGGAACTCGCGCGGTAGCACGCGGTGACTTTGAGACACAGGTCCCGACACCAGCACGAGATGAAATTGGTTTTCTTGTAAGTTCCTTTAATGATATGACTCGGCGACTTGCAACTGCTTCTACTGAAACACAACAAAGTCAGCAACAAGTTGAGAATGAGCGTGGCAAGCTTGAGGCAATTCTGGCTAGGCTTTCTACTGGCGTGGTGTCTTTAGAGGCTGATATGCGTATTCGGACTGCAAATCAGTCTGCAGGAGCAATTCTTAGCTTGGACCTTGAATCTCATATTGGTGAATCCTTACAAGAGTTGTCGAAAACGCATCTTCTGCTTTCTCAATTTTTCAGTGTAGCGCAAGGTCATTTAGATCAAGGTAATAGTGATTGGCGTGAGCAGATTGTTCTTCGTAGTGAGGTAGGGCGAAGAGTCCTGACGTGTGCTTGTGCTGCACTTCCCGCCGAGCTTAATGAGCCGGGCGGATATGTAGTTGTATTCGACGATATTACTGCATTACTACAAGCCCAGAGGGATGCCGCTTGGGGTGAAGTTGCAAGAAGGCTTGCACATGAAATAAAAAACCCATTAACTCCAATTCAATTATCTGCTGAGCGTTTAAGACGGCGTTATTTGGGTTCAATGGATGCTGATCCAGAGTTGCTTGATAAGGCTACTCACACCATCATTCAACAGGTTGAGGGCATGAAGGAGATGGTGAACGCTTTTAGCGAATACGCTCGAACTCCTGATATGGAACTGACTCGCTTTGATCTTAACGAAGTGATTGCAGA
Organism: uncultured Gammaproteobacteria bacterium; assembly: GCA_964276105.1. Lineage (GTDB taxonomy): Bacteria > Pseudomonadota > Gammaproteobacteria > Steroidobacterales > Rariloculaceae > UBA6522. The sequence continues at coordinate 25,961 of CAXYEE010000019.1, forward strand.
AGTAGCTGATCTATATCAACATCAAGATATCCCTCTAGATCTGAAACTTGATCTTCAAGACATTCCTGCTGTAGAGGCAGATGCTGGACGGATGAGGCAAGTCTTTCATAATCTCATTCGTAACGCTCTTGAAGCAATGGAGAATACGCCTGAGCCTAGCTTAAAAATATCAACTCGCTACATATGTGATGAGGAAATGGAGCTTGTGGATATTAAAGTTGAGGATGTTGGTACAGGCTTTTTAGAGGAGATTGTTGAGGAGGCGTTTGATCCTTATGTTACGAGCAAGGCCAAAGGAACCGGTTTAGGTTTGGCTATTGTTAAAAAGCTTGTGGAGGAGCATGGAGGGCGTATTACGGCGCGGAATAGACAGACAGGTGGTGCTGAGATTAATGTGCTTTTGCCTATTACAGTTGAGTCGGGCGATGAATTACTGCTGAGGGCACGCCGCCGCGAAAAAATAGGAAGTGCTCATGAATAATTCGCGAATATTGGTAGTAGATGATGAATCTAATATTCGTCTTTTGCTTGAAGAAATTTTAAGCGAAGAGGGTTATGAGGTAACAACTGCTGAGGATGCAACCACTGCTAGAGCAGCTAAGAAAAAACAAAAATTTGATCTGGTGCTGCTTGATATCTGGATGCCTGATACTGACGGCATATCATTACTTAAGGAGTGGTCTGAGGCAGGTGAACTCGGGGCAATTGTGATGATGTCTGGCCATGGCACTGTTGATGCAGCTATCGAGGCAACTCGGCTAGGCGCACTTGATTTCATAGAAAAACCGGTGTCTTTAGCAAAACTGTTGCGCACTGTGGAAAAAGCACTAGCTCAGAATCGAACTAGTGAACAGCGCCGCAATTTGTTACCCCCAATGGTAACCCCTATTGGCAAAAGCGAAACTATAAGGGCATTGCGAGAGCAGGTTGCTCGAGTTGCTCATCATGATGCCCATACGATTTTTTCTGGAGAGCCGGGAAGTGGTAGAGAAGTATTTGCTAGATATTTAGCAAGCCTTAGCAGTCGAGCTACAGAGTCTTTTGTTAATGCTATGGGTAGTAGCGAACATTCTACAAATAGCACGTCTTTATTGTTAGGGAATGGAAGGGAGCCAGGGTTGCTTGAGCAAGCAGACAAAGGCATTTTTTTTATCAATGACCTACAGGATATGTCACAAACTATGCAGCAATTGTTGTCACGTATTCTGGAGCAGGGGCGCTACCGGCCAGCTGAGAGCACAACTGAACGTCTACTAGATGTTCGTATTTTATCTGGTGTTCCACCTGGGTTTGAACAAAACTCAAATGAATTTCATAAAGAGCTCCTGTCCCATCTTGGTATTATTGTGGTGCGCGTGCCACCTTTACGGGCATATTTAGAAGATGTGCCAGAGTTATTACGTTATTACGTGGATTTTCTCGTGGATGCTGAAAATTTGCCTTTCAGGAGATTTAGCGTGGCAGCTCAAAATAGACTTCGTAACTATCCATGGCCTGGTAATATTCGAGAACTAAAAAACATGGTGAGTCGTCTTTTGATACTAGGCGCAGAAGAGGAAATTTCACTGGCTGAGGTGGAAGCTCAGTTGCTCCCTGACTCTCAATTGGAAGAGTCATTTATCAAACAAGATTTGTTGTCAATGCCGCTAAGAGAAGCTAGAGAACATTTTGAGCGTGATTATCTACGCCAGCAACTTACATTATGTAATGGGAAAGTAGGGCAACTTGCTAAGCGCGTAGGAATGGAGCGGACTCATCTTTATCGTAAATTACGTTCTTTGGGTATCGATTTCCGTCAAGCAGGCCCAGAAAAATAAATTATATTTCGGCTTTAGATGACTAATCAGAAACTGTTCGCATGTAAACATCTATATTCGCATCGGATAGCTGTTCACGTATGCTGTTCAGTTCACTAATTTCACCAATAGGACCGATAATGACACGATGGTAGTTATTGGATTCAACGGTGACTTTTTGAATATTAGATTCAATATTCAGTAGTGCTAAGTTTGTTCTCATACGTTCGGCGTCTGCGGATACCTTAAAAGAACCCACTTGCAGGATATATAGATTGTTAGCCTCCATATTTGTTTGATTCACCACACTAATAGGGCTTATTTCAGACTCTATTTGCGGATTTTCTTTGGGTAGTATTTCGTAGAATGTAAATCCATCTGCGGGATGCTCTATTACTACAACCTCTGGGGCTACTGGAGTCTCTGGGGCGGGTTCTAGTCGAGATTCAATAGGCATTTGGTTGGGCATATAAGCACTGACTTCATCAATTTCATGTCTATTATTTATATAGATTGCCGCAGCAATAATTAATCCAAGACTCAGGCCAGAAAGCATCCATAGCCAGCCAGTGGTGTTCTGAGAAGCTTTAATTGTAGGATGTTTTATGTCGGGCTTCATATTGCTTTTTTACATTCTATTAGGAGCGTTCACGCCTAATAGTGTTAGTCCGTTATAGAGAACCTGTCGTACTCCTAGAGCAAGACTTATACGTGCATTACGAAGTTGTTCATTTTCGACTAGCATTTTATTCGCGTTATAGTACGAATGAAAATCAGCTGACAGACTACGCAGATAATGCACTAGATTTTGTGGTGCACGGTTAATAGAGGCAAGTTCGATAACTTCTGGATATCGACTCAAATGTACTAATAAATTTCTTTCGTTGTCTTCCGTTAATGGATCCAGGCCATTGATGCTATGTAGCTGATGCTGAAATCCTTCTTGGCCCATTTTTTTAATAAGGCTACTTATTCTTGCATGAGCATATTGGACATAATAAACGGGATTATCATTAGACTGTTCTTTCGCAAGTTCTAAGTCAAAGTCTAGATGTTGCTCGTTAGATCGAGAAACATAATAAAAACGAGCTGCATCATTGCCAACTTCTTCGCGAAGCTCCCTTAACGTGACATATTTACCAGATCGGGTCGACATCTGGACCTTTTCACGTCCACGATAAAGACTTACGAACTGTACTAATCTGACTTCTAGGGAATCAGCTGGTTCTCCCATAGCTTCCAGACCAGCACGCACCCTTGCAACATAGCCATGGTGGTCTGCACCAAGAACATCTAAAAGGACATCAAACCCGCGTCTTTTTTTCTCGAGGTGGTATGCAATATCAGAGGCAAAATAGGTAGTAGAGCCATTTTCTCGTACAACTACCCGATCTTTTTCATCACCATATTCTGTTGCTTTGAACCAGGTAGCTCCGTCGCGTATATCCAACAGCTTTTTTTCATTTAAAAGAGTTAAAGCACGCTCTACTGAGCCTTTTTCATCCAGACTTGCCTCTGAATACCAAATGTCAGGCTTGACTCCAAACTCCAATAAATCAGCTTTGATATCAGTTAGAACATTATCCAAAGCTTTTTTTAAAAGATTATGGAATTTTTCTACGCCAAGAATATCTTTTGCTTTAGAAATAAGTTTATCGAGTAATTTTTCGCCATCATTTTCTAAATCACAAAGTATTTCGTTTAGGGACGTTATATTTTCAGTAGAGAATTTTTCGCATAGCTTAATTTTTATTTGTTTCGCGATATCTATGACGTAATCGCCCTGATATGCATTTTTAGGGAAACTGACCTCCATACCGTTTAGTTGGAGATGCCTTAGCCACACACTGATAGTGAGTATGTCCATTTGACGTCCTGCGTCATTCACATAATATTCTTCTTTTACATCATGGCCAGTTGCTCGGAGCAGATTAGCTAGGGACGCTCCATAAGCGGCGTGGCGCCCATGGCCAACATGTAGTGGTCCTGTTGGATTAGCTGATACATATTCTACAAGCACGCGCTGATTGTTACCAAAACTGGAGCAGCCATAGCTTGAACCTAATCTGAGTATATCGATGAGCTCTTTATAGTAAGTATTAGTTGAAACATTAAAATTGATAAATCCAGGGCCGGCGACTTGAACTTTTTCGATGAGTTCTGATTGAGGGATATGTTTTATTAACGTCTCAGCTAATTCTCGGGGCGACTGCCCAAGTTCTTTAGCTAGTCTCATCGCGATATTAGTTGTGAAATCCCCATGTTTAGGGTCGCGAGTTCTTTCTAGCTGTAGATCATAGTTAGAGTCTAATTTATGCGCAGAATAAAAATCTGCCATAGTTTCTTTGAAAAAATTTTTAATTTGAGAACGCAAAATGTCAGCCAGATAGTTACGATTAATGGATTCTACCTGAAGCTATAACTCAGCTGGGTCAACATCAATCGACCAGCGAATACGTCTAGCCTGAGGCCAATCACGAACAAGTAGTAGCATATTACTTGTTAGGTCATGAAGAGTCTTCCGGGAATTATGTTGGAAAAGAAGTTGTGCTCGAAAACGGTTCCCTCGTTTCTCCATACTTGGCGCCGCTGGGCCGAGTATTTTTATGCTATCGGTCATATTTCTAGCAGTAGAAGCGATGCGCTCAAGAAATGCATGGGCTGTTTTTTTATTTATTGCCTCCGCACGCCAAACTATTAAATATGAAAAAGGCGGCCAGGTAGCAGCCTCACGTTCTGTTAAAGCAAGCTTTCCGAATGCATCGTAGTCTTGTTGCACAAGCGTTGCTAAGAGGGGGTGAGATGGATAATGACTTTGTATAAGAACTTCACCCTGCTGATCTCGTCGGCCGGCTCTCCCTGCAACTTGTAACAACATTTGGGCTAACCTTTCGCTGCATCGGAAGTCAGTTCCAAATAGGCCTTGATCTGCACTTAGCACACCTACGAGTGTTACTTTTGGAAAATCATGTCCCTTTGTCAGCATTTGGGTGCCTACTATAATTTGAGTGTCGCCATGCGTCACATCTGCAAGAATAGATTCAAGACTTCCTTTATTAGAGGTAACATCTCGATCTAATCGAGCGATTTTTATTTCAGGAAATAAGGCCTGCAATTCATCAGTAATTCTCTGAGTTCCAGCTCCAACGGCAATTCGTTCGGTAGCACAGATACTACAGCCCCATGTTAATGGACGAGTTCGGCCGCAGTGGTGACACCAAAGTTGACCAATTCTAGCGTGCAATGTCATACGTGCATCACATTGATCGCATTCTTCCACGGTACCGCATGCAGTACATAAGAGTACTGGAGCGAATCCACGGCGGTTGAGAAATAAAAGAACTTGTTGATCTAAAGATAGATGGCGCTCTATTGCCGTTATAAGCGGTGTGGAAAGTCCATGCCGCTCTGCATGAACGTTCATATCGATTATCTGTATATTTGGTTTTCCAGCTGATCCTATTTGATTATCCATCCGTAACTTTTGGTAGCGCCCATGTATGACGTTATGGATGCTTTCAAGTGATGGTGTAGCTGAGGCTAAGAGTACGGGAATATTGAGTCCACGCGCTCTAAGAACAGCAAGATCTCTTGCAGAATATTTAAACCCATCCTGTTGTTTATATGAAGAGTCATGTTCTTCGTCAACAATGATTAGACCGGCGTTGACGAGAGGAGCAAATATGGCTGATCTTGTGCCAAGGATTATTTTTGCTTCCCCCGAGCGAGTTATTCTCCAAGCTTCAAGACGTTCGGCTGCCGTGAGACCGGAGTGCATAACGGCGAGACAGGATCCAAAACGATTTTCCAATCGTTTTAAAAGCTGTGGAGTCAATCCAATCTCTGGGACTAACAATAAGCTTTGTCGGCCAACTTGAAGTTGGCTCGAAATGAGATGCATATATACTTCAGTTTTTCCACTGCCTGTAACTCCTTGAAGCAAGTAAGCCGCATAACCTTCAGCTGCATCTGCAATAGCACTAACACATTTGTGTTGTTCAACAGTTAATTCTAAAGGGGAGTCAGTTGGCCTAGTGCCTGATTTCATCAGACAAGGTTTTTTTGAATATTGGGCCCATCCACGGGCAGCCATACGATTTAGGACACTACCTTTGATACCCGCATCTAGAAGTTCCTGCGCACTCATTTGATCAGAGTGCCGCAGTAAATCAATGACCCGTATTTGTAATTTACCTAAATATTTTTCGTTAGATAATGCTCTTCCAGTTTTAGTTAATTCCCAAAACTTTTCGCTGGCTTGAGCAGGACGGCCTTGACGAAGCAGTGTTGGCAGCGCATGGGTTAACACCTCACCAACTGGATGGTGGTAGTACTTGGCGCACCAACACAGCAAATCAAATAACTCTGTATTTAGTACAGGTTCTGTATCTAGCGTTTCTAGAATTTCCTTAATGCGGCTTGGATCCAAGCTGGGTTTATCAATATGGCAAGTTACAATACCAATTTTTTCTCTTCTACCGAGTGGAACACGTACTCTGCAGCCAAGAGATGGCAGTGGATCAGATTTTGTCCATTGGTAGTCTAATTGGCCTACGAGAGGAACGGGAATTGCAACCTGAACAAATGAACTTTTGGTCATCCATTCATCCCATGCAATGGAGTTATGATGTTGATAAGGCAAATCTTTAGTTGCATGGGCATCGTCTAAGTTTACAATCTCTGTCTAAGTTAACCACTCAGCCAAGAATAACTTACAAAAAAGCTTGTATTGACAGCTTTTATGAAATATCTGTTTACTAATATATTTAGTGAGCATGCGGTAGTCGGAGATCGATTATGAGAATAGGGATACCTAGAGAAATTCGTCATGGCGAAAAGCGCGTTGCAGCTACACCGGATGTGGCCACAGAAATACAAAAGCTAGGATTTTCAATTGCGATGGAAGCTGGGGCAGGGGAAGCGGCTAGTTTTGAAGATTCAGCTTTCCATGCGGTAGGGGTGGATATTCACAATGATCCTTCGTCTATTTGGTCTGATAGCGACATTATTATCAAGGTGCGACCCCCCGAAGACGAAGAAATAGAGTTATTGAAATCGGGCCAGGTACTAATTTCCTTTCTATGGCCTGCGCAGAATTCTGATTTACTTGAGACTTTAGCTGCTAAGGGTGTGACGACTCTTGCTATGGATAGCATTCCGCGCATTTCCAGAGCCCAAAAGATGGATGCGCTAAGTTCGATGGCTAATATAGCTGGGTACCGAGCGGTTATAGAGGCAGCTCAGCACTTTGGGCGATTTTTTACTGGGCAGATCACAGCGGCCGGCAAGATTCCACCAGCGAAGGTCTTGGTTATTGGGGCGGGTGTTGCAGGGCTCGCCGCTATCGGTACAGCTAGAGCAATGGGCGCAATTGTACGTGCTTTTGACACGCGCCCGGAGGTGAAAGAGCAGGTTGAAAGCATGGATGGAGAATTTTTACTGCTAGATTTTGAGGAAGACGCTTCGGGTGAGGGCGGGTACGCCAAAACCATGAGCGAGGAGTTTATAAGAGCAGAAATGGCATTATTTGCTGATCAAGCAAAAGATGTGGATATCATAATTACTACGGCTTTGATTCCGGGCAAGCCCGCACCCGAACTAATTACTTCTGAAATGGTTCATTCTATGAAGGCAGGTAGCGTCATCGTAGACTTGGCAGCAGAGCAGGGAGGTAATTGCGCTCTAACAGAAGCCGATAAAGTAGTAAAAAAAGAGGGTGTTTCAATTATTGGGTATACAGATCTACCCAGCCGATTAGCTTCACAGTCCAGTCAGCTTTATGGTACTAATTTGCGACACTTGCTTACGGATATGTGTCCTGAAAAAGATGGGCAACTCATTGTTAACATGGATGATGAAGTTATACGAGGTGCAACGGTTGTTAAGAACCACAAAATCACATGGCCGCCCCCAGCGCCTAAGCTATCGGTAGAAAAAAAGAAGGCGCCAGAAAAACTTAGCATTTCCGATCCAACTTCAATCGCTGATCCTAAGCCATCACGCCTGATGCCCCTTTTATCTTTGAGTATGGCGGTTTTAGCCCTATTAGGGATTGGGGCCGTAGCACCACCGTCTTTTCTAGAGCATTTTACGGTTTTCGTGCTCGCCTGTTTTATAGGTTATATGGTGATATGGAATGTAACCCCCGCTCTTCATACGCCTCTAATGAGCGTAACAAATTCTATTTCTAGCATCATAATAATAGGAGCTCTACTACAAGTTAGTTCGGCGGAGAGTCCAATTATGTGGATGGCTGGTATCACAATATTAATTACAAGCATAAACATTGCCGGCGGGTTTGCAGTGACACGTCGTATGCTAGAAATGTTCCGAAAATAAGGAGCTGAAATGTCAGGAGTCGTTACAGTCGCTTATATAGGAGCTATGATTTTGTTCATTCTTGCGCTCCGGGGGTTGAGCCACCCCGAGACAGCTCGAAGAGGAAACCTCTACGGTATGGTTGGCATGAGTATTGCGCTCCTAGCCACAGTGTTGGGTGTGGTTACAGATCATCATTTGTTATTAGTTTTAGGCCTTATAGTTGGTGGTGCTATCGGCATTATTCTTGCACGGCGCGTCCAGATGACGCAGATGCCAGAGTTGGTAGCTATTCTCCATAGCCTAGTTGGACTCGCTGCTGTTTTAGTGGGGTTTGCAAACTTTATGGACCCAGAGGTTCATTTTGAAGGTGCTGAACAAACCATCCACGATATAGAGGTTTACCTAAGTATATTGATAGGAGCAGTTACATTTTCCGGCTCGGTGATTGCATTCGGAAAGCTGAGCGGGAAAATAAGTGGCGTACCTCTTGCGCTTCCCGGACGTCATTGGTTCAGCCTAGGATTACTTATTGTAACTATTGTGATGGGCTGGCAATTTGTGAATGAGTCAGCTAATGCAGGTATTGGAACAACTCCGGGGTTAGACGCTTTGCTCATAATGACCGTTGTGGCGCTGTTATTTGGAATTCACATGGTCATGGCAATCGGTGGTGCTGATATGCCAGTCGTGGTGTCAATGCTTAACAGTTATTCTGGCTGGGCGGCTGCAGCTACTGGGTTTATGTTGAGTAATAACCTTCTTATCGTAACGGGGGCTTTGGTAGGCAGCAGTGGGGCAATACTAAGTTATATTATGTGTCGAGCAATGAACAGAAAGTTCCTTGCGGTTATAGCTGGTGGTTTTGGAACTTCTGGTAGTGCCTCAATAAGTGATGGTGCTAATCAAGGAGATGCCGTTGCAGTTGAACCTATTGAGGTAGCAAACCTACTCTCTAGTGCTAAAGACATAATTATTATCCCAGGTTATGGCATGGCTGTGGCTCAGGCTCAGCATACTGTTTGTGAAATCACAAAGATTCTTCGTAGTAAAGGAATTAATATTCGCTTTGGTATTCATCCCGTTGCGGGCCGTATGCCTGGCCACATGAATGTGCTGCTTGCTGAAGCAAGGGTTCCATATGACATAGTGTTTGAGATGGATGAAATAAATCAGGATTTCCCAAGTGTGGATGTGTCTATCGTTATTGGTGCAAATGACATCGTTAATCCTTCAGCTCAGGAAGAACCGGACAGTCCTATAGCAGGTATGCCAGTTCTTGAGGTATGGAAAGGTAAAACAACAGTAGTGTTAAAACGTAGTATGGCAACAGGTTATGCTGGCGTTCAGAACCCACTATTTTTTAAGGAAAATACACGTATGTTGTTTGGAGATGCTCAGGAAAGTTTGGATGCTGTCCTTCGGGAGCTTTAGGTTAATCGGAGACAAAAATGACTATTTGCCGTGAAACATTAGTGTTAGTTTGCACAAGCGTTTTGCTGATGTTCATGGGAGCTTGTACTTCGGATGTCCCGTCTCAGGCGACATCCGAGGAGAGTGATTTACCTGCCCTACCATCGTCTGATCTTTACGCCGGATCTCCTTACCTTGGGAGTCTTCGTGATTCATTAGTTTATGGGGAGATTTGGGAGCGTCCACAACTCTCTAAACGCGATAGAAGTCTTATAACTATCGCAGTGCTACAAGCATTGACACGAGATGAACTGGCAATCCATATTCCGAGAGGGTTGGATAATGGTTTATCACCTGAAGAAATCTCGGAGATTATTTTGCATGTGACTTTCTATACAGGTTGGCCAACTGGCGTGCAGGCATCGTTAACAGCTGCTGAGGTATTTGAAAGGCGCGGCTTGCCTTTAGGCGTACTTCCTGAGTCACCAGCTGGGTTGGATATTATGATTCCCAATACCCTGAGCGACTCTTATGCAGCCGTACCTAGATTAGGCGAGTTACGTAATAGTCTCTTGTATGGGGATATTTGGGAGAGGCCATTGCTTTCTAAACGCGATCGCAGTCTTATTACGGTTGCAGTTAATCAGTCGCTTTATGCGACCAATCAACTTAGAACTCATATTAATAGAGCTCTTGATGAAAATGGTGTAACGCCTCAGGAAATTTCGGAGATTATCTTGCATGTGACTTTCTATGCAGGCTGGCCTGCTGCCGTCAATGCTGGAAGTCTTGCTACGGAGGCATTTGAAGCACGCGGAATCGATTTCGCTGAGTTACAGTAGAATCTATGAACGCCTATTAGCTTTAACTAAAACGTAAGAGGACTGGGATTTTATATTGCTTGCATCTAGCCTTATGAATTCACTGGAGTACTAGTAGTGAAGATATTCATAATCAGCCTCAAGTCCGCAACAAAGCGGCGTGAAATGGCAAAAACACAGTTAAGAAAAACGGAACTCTCGTACGAGTTTTTCGATGCTGTCCAGGGACTTTCTGATTCAATGCATGCATTTAGTAAGATTGATTATTGGAAATTTCGTTTGAATGCCCTACGAGATCCTTTGCCTGAGGAAATTGGATGTTATGCAAGTCATCTGGCTCTTTGGAAGAGGTCGGTGATGCTTAATGAGCCGATTGTTATTTTAGAGGATGACTTTAAGCTCAATCCTTTGTTTTCTCAAACGATAGATGAAGTTGGTGAGCACATAAATACATTTGGCTTCATTCGTCTTGAGTCTTCGAAACGGAACTCATCTGTTCTAAAGCGGTTACGGCCGAGAACTTACAATGTCCTGAACCTTCGCAATCACAGCCTCAAGTTTCTTTCCGATCCTCCTCAGTCCATGACGGCTTACGCAATTAGTCCGAAAGCTGCTAAGTCACTATTGACTGTCAGCAAAATATTCACAGCCCCTGTAGATAAATTTATTCAAAGAACATGGAAGCATGCCACGCCAATATTCGTATTGGAGCCAGCAATTGTCGAAGCCTCAGAAACACGAGAGAGTAACAACTCTACAATAAATGTTTCTGGAGGCAGGTCGAGAAAAAGCCGTAACCTCATGCTTTTGCTGAGCCGGATGATTTACAAGGGTTTTGGTGAGGTGCAACGAATCAAATTTGATAGACAGCAAATTCATCGTTTAGGTTTATCTACTCTTAAGTAAACGAATTTTTATTTTTTATTGCATGCTATAGAGATTCTTTTTAAAGGGACCTGTAATTCTTGGTTATGAATAGGATGTCAGATAACCTAAATCTCACATAGAGTTATGTTTTAGCTGTCCAGTTTTTAGTCGATGAATATAGTCATGATAGGAACGCATAGCCTGGTTAACGAATAGCCACATAATAGGGACATTAGCCCATAACATTACGCCGGTGCCCACGCCTGTAAGATTATCAAGATCAGCGTCTGATTCTATGAACCCCCAGGTTGCAATAATGATGAGTGCACAGTAAGCAAATTTATACGTAAGAACCATACGGTCACCAAATAAGAAAACCACTCCCTGTTCGCCATAGTAGCTCCAGGAAATCATCGTTGAAATTGCGAATAACCATACTGCCAGTGTTATAAGCCATTTACCGAGACCCGGAATTACAGAATCAAACGCTTTAGCAGTTAGTGTTGCACCTACATAGGTTGCATAGATGCCAGTTTCGTTGATGGTGGGGCGTGATTCGCTACTCAGTCGGTCCCATACAATGACCAGCCCGCCACTAAGGTTTTCTTCATCTATCATTCCTTCCACACGTCCTTCAAGGCGATGCGCATTATTGCCAGATTGCGGATTAGCATCTGCATTAACGATGATAAAAACCAGGTCACCTTGGTTCCATTCATCGTTCATACGTTGTGGCGCAGGGACTGTTTCTAGAGCCCAACTGTCGGTATCTATTAACGAGAAGGCGGGAAGCGTATCGAGTTGGGCTTCGGGAGCTCGATTCCATACACCTGTTGAGAGAATAACCAAAGCGGTGAATGTACAAACAACAATTGTGTCAATAAATGGTTCCAGTCCAGCAACCATTGCTTCTCTAACAGGCTCATCTGTTTTTGCAGCAGAGTGTGCTATGGGGGATGTTCCTTGCCCCGCTTCGTTTGAGAAAAGTGCCCGCTTCATGCCAAAAAGAAATGCGTAGCCCGCTGTACCTCCTATGAATGCACCAGTCATTTCCTGAGGGATAAATGCTGACCGTACTATCAAAGCCAACATGGAAGGTATGTCCCCGGCATTGGAGATGAGTACAAATAACCCTGCAAGCAAATAAAGCGTTACCATAAATGGTACAAGGCGTCCCGCAACAGCGCCTATACGCTTAATGCCCCCAATAATCACCATTCCAACGAGTATCGCTAGGGTAATGCCAGTCAAAATACTGGGAATGCCAAAATATTCTTCAGTGATTTCTCCCACGTTCCACGCTTGAAACATGTTTCCGCCGGTTGCTGTTGAAATTAGTAATGTGAGACAAAAAAACCCACCTATAAATTTACCTAAAGGAGCAAGCTTAGGGTTTAATTTACCTAGCCCTTTGCTGACTACCCACATGGGACCTCCATGTGGATTATCGGGATCTTCTGTATTTCGATAGAGCATAGATAAGCTGACTTCCGTCAGCTTGATAGCCATACCAAATAAACCAACTACCCACATCCAGAAAATCGCACCTGGTCCACCCAGTGCAATAGCTAAAGCGACGCCACCAATATTACCGAGACCAACCGTAGCTGATAGGGCAGCAGATAATGCCTGAAAATGATTTATTGCTCCCGGGTGATTAGGGTCATCGTAGGTGCCGCGGAGCACCAGAACTCCATGCGTCAGAGCTCGATACTGACAAAACCCACTCCATATAGTGAAAATGACTCCGGTACCGAGCAGTATTATCAAGACAATGTCATGCCAGATGATGCTGTTAAGAGCAATCAGTATTCCCAGTATGCTATCCATTTATTGCCTTTCTATAAGAATTAACTTGCTTCTAGGATGGCAGTAACGCCCATTCCGCCAGCAGTACATACGGATGCTAAGCCCCTCCCTGAGCCTCTTTGATTTAGTAATTTAGCTAGCGTGCCTAAAATACGTGTACCAGTGGCCGCAAAAGGATGACCTATCGCCACGCTTCCCCCTTTTACATTCAGTTTTTTATGATCAATTATGCCAAGGGGGGCATCTCTTCCTAATCGCTCTGAGCAAAATTTTTCGCATTCCCATGCTTTTAAAGTAGCTAAAACCTGAGCTGCGAATGCCTCATGGATTTCATAATAGTCAAAATCTTGTAACGAGAGAGCAGCTTCTTTAAGCATATCTGATACAGCATAAGCAGGGGCCATTAAAAGCCCCTCTTGGTTGATAAAATCTACAGCTGTAGTTCGTGAGTGCGTCATATAAGCTAGTATTGGAAGCCCTCGTTCTCTAGCCCATTCCTCTGTAGCTAAAAGAACAGCCGAAGCCCCATCGGTCAATGGCGTACTATTTCCAGCTGTCATGATCCCATGTTCACTTATATCGAACACAGGATTAAGCTTTGCAAGTTGCTCCAGGCTCGTATCTGCCCGGACGTTATTGTCTTTAAGTAGGCCTCTATATCCAACGATGAGATCATCATAAAAGCCCTCATCTTGGGCTGATGCAGCTTTACTATGACTTTTAAGTGCATAGGAATCCAGGTCTTTTCTGGTTAACTGCCACTGTTTAGCCGTTTGTTCCATGCTTTCACCCATGGATAGATTGGTCCGTGGCTCTATCACGCTGGGATAAGTTGGTTTGAAGTGGCGTGGACGTAAATTCAACCAAGGCTTGATTTTTTGTGTAAGCGTTTTGCCACGCGCGCTTTCAATCAATATTGACCTATATGCTTCTGGGTAAACAATGGGCAGATCGCTAATTGTGTCTGTGCCGCCTGCTATCCCTGCATCTATTAAACCGGTAGAAATTTTAGCGCCAATAATGATTGCAGCGGAGAGGCTAGTTCCGCATGCACGCTGTATGCTAAAAGCTGGTGTTTCGGGGGATAATCCTGATGATAGTGTTGATTCCCGGGCGAGATTCCAGTCTTTAGAATGGTTTATGACCGCACCAAGTGAGACTTCACCAATGCGTTGTCCCCTGAGATCAAACTGATCAACTATTGATGACAGTACTTTACTCATCATTTCTTGATTAGAGCATTGACGATAGGCTGTATGTGAGCGTGCGAAAGGTAGCCTTCCACTTCCGACAATGGCAACGGGCCGCATAGATTGATTATGCAAAGTCTGGCACCTTTTTTGGCATATTAGTCATATATTCCTATTTCATAGAGTAGATTGCTCTATTAAATAAGCTCAAAGGCCCATTGTACAGGCGCATTTCAGCGCGCTGCGTTTCTCTTTATAGGTTAGTTATAACTAGTCTGAATTTTAAATAGTGATAGCTCTAATAGCATGGCAACTATATGAAAAATATCATAAAAATCTTTTTCTCTAGACTCTTTTTTAATAATTTGTTCATGGTAGAGTTTTTAGGCGGTGCTATAATCTAGTCAGGCATAGGCCCATAAGAGCCACCAAAGACGGCGTACTCAGGAATAACGGGGCCGTATCGGGAACTTTGCGGCCAGCCATAATCAACGGTATTGGGCAGCCGAGAAGCCCTATAAACGAGGGGGAGCATTGGCTCCGCCAAGGGATAGTATGACTCTAAGTCACGATATTAAGTCGGGGAATGCATTTCCGCCGGCACAAGGTTTGTACTCCCCCGATCAGGAGCGGGATAGTTGTGGCGTTGGGTTTATTGCACATGTAAAAGGACATCCCAGTCACCAGATTATTCGTGATGCTGAGCATCTTCTTTGCCGTATGGATCATCGTGGTGCTCGTGGCGCTGAGGAAAATTCTGGTGATGGAGCTGGAATCTTGACAGCACTTCCTTATGCTTTTTTAACTAGAGTAGCGCGAGAAGAGTTAGGTATAGAACTTCCAGAGCCTGGTAGGTTTTCCGCGGGGGTCGTGTTTTTGCCAACCATTGAATCTGAAAGGGAGTGGTGTAAAAAAGAGTTTGCAAGGATCTGCGATGAAGAAGGCCAATCTTTAGTTGGTTGGCGCATGGTGCCTACAAATCCCAAGGAAGCTGATCTAGGCCCAACAGCGTTAGAAGCAGCGCCGCAGATAGAGCAGGTACTTATAGCGGCAGGAGATGGTCTAGAGGGTGATGCTTTTGAACGCAAACTTTATTTAATTCGCAAGCGAGCTAGCCATCTCTTCCGTTCCAATCCAGACTTAGAACAAGCAAAAGCCTTCTACGTATGCAGTTTGTCAACCAAGGTCCTTATTTACAAAGGTATGTTGACTCCAACTCAGCTGATAACTTACTTCTCTGACCTTCAAGAGGAAGATTATGAGACCCACTTGGCTATGGTTCACTCGCGCTTTTCGACTAACACTTTTCCAAGTTGGGATCGTGCACAACCGAATCGCTTTATGTCTCACAATGGAGAAATCAATACTTTACGTGGCAATGTCAACTGGATGACAGCACGTGAGGGTGTCGCTCAAAGCGATTTATTTGGCGAATCAATTGAAGAATTATTTCCTGTGGTTGAGCCGGATTGTTCGGATTCTGGTGTATTCGATAATGCGCTTGAGTTCCTGCTCATGACAGGTCGTACACTTCAAGAGTCAGTCATGATGATGGTTCCCGAGGCGTGGCAAAAAAATGAGCTTATGCCTAAAGAGAAGAGGGATTTCTACGAATTTCACTCCTGTGCAATGGAGCCATGGGATGGCCCAGCGTCGATAGCCTTTACTGATGGCAACTATATTGGGGCTGTTTTAGACCGTAATGGACTACGACCTAGTCGCTATTATCTAACACATGATGATCGGGTCATCATGGCAAGCGAAGTCGGCGTCTTGCCACTTGATAACGACATGGTGAAGTTCAAGGGAAGATTAGAACCAGGAAGAATGTTTCTCATTGATTTTGTTGCTGGCCGGCTGGTGCCAGATGAGGAACTTAAACAGCAGTTTGCAAGTCGAGAACCTTATGGTGAATGGCTAAATGATGAACGACTATCTCTGCGTCCTCTTTTGCCAGAACCTAGGGCCCTAGGACTTGATCAAGAAAACCTTATGCATCGAATGCAAGCATTTGGTTACACAGCGGAAACCATGCAATTCATGCTAAAACCACTGGTCGAGCAGCTTCGCGATCCAGTTGGTTCCATGGGTAATGATTCCACACTTGCATGCTTAAGCGATAAGCCGCGAATGCTGTACGATTATTTCAAGCAGTTGTTTGCGCAGGTTACGAATCCACCAATAGATTCGATCCGTGAAGAAATCATCATGTCCTTGGAGTGTTATATAGGGCCAGAACCTAATCTTTTAGAAATTACAAGAAAGCATGCTCACAGGCTACGGTTAAAACACCCGATAATTACAAATGAAGAGCTTGCAGCCATTAAATACATGGATCATCGTGGCTGGAGATCGAAAACGATTGATATAACCTTTGATCGTTATAAGGGTGCAGGGGAAATGTCGCGCGCGATCAATAGGGTATGCCTCGAGGCTGAAAAAGCTATTGATGAAGGTTATAGCTTAGTTGTCTTGTCAGACCGAATGATCGATAAAGACCATGTATCTATAAGCGCGCTGGCTGCATGCGGAGCTGTGCATCATCACCTTGTTCAGCGCGCAAAAAGAACCCGTATCGGATTGGTTGTTGAGACTGGAGAAGCGCGAGAGGTCCATCATCACTGTCTGCTGATCGGTTATGGCGCAGATGCCATTAATCCCTATCTAGCCTTTGAATCGCTTTGGCAAGCAAGGCGTGATGGTCTCCTGGACGAGGAAGCACATAAAAACGATAGCTTAGTTGTTTCTGCGTACCGTAAGGGTGTTGGCAAGGGAATGTTGAAAGTAATGGCAAAGATGGGGATTTCTACACTCCAATCTTACAAAGGTGCTCAGATTTTTGAGGCAGTTGGACTTGCTGATGAGGTAATTGACCGCTGTTTCGTAGGGACGGCAAGCAGGTTGCAGGGTGTAGGTCTTAACGTATTGGAGCAGGAAGCACTGAGAAGGCATGCGTTGGGATATCCTAATAAAATTCAAGACCAACTTAATGCTTTGCCAAACCCAGGAGAGTTTCACTGGCGTAGTGCAGGTGAGCGTCATGGTTGGGACCCGATCGTTATTTCTTCACTTCAATCGGCAGCTCGTTCTGGTGATCAGGGTGCCTATGAAAAATTTGCAGAACAGGCTAATGATGAGGCCCGGGCAAATTGCACTCTGCGGGGACTGCTAAGGTTTAAGGCCGGTGTTAACCCAGCTATTCGTTTAGAGGATGTAGAGCCGGCAAAAGATATAGTGAAGCGGTTTTGTACTGGTGCAATGAGCTTCGGCTCTATTTCTGCTGAAGCGCATGAGTCTCTTGCTGTAGCCCTTAATCGTGTGGGTGGCAAAAGTAATACTGGTGAAGGCGGTGAAGACCCAGAGCGCTATAAGCAAATGCCCTCTGGCGATTCGAGACGTTCAGCCATAAAGCAGATAGCTTCTGGTCGTTTTGGTGTCACAATTTGGTACCTTGCAAATGCTGATGAATTGCAGATAAAAATGGCTCAGGGCGCCAAACCTGGTGAGGGTGGGGAGCTTCCAGGGCGTAAGGTAGATGAAGTTATTGCACGAATCCGATATTCAACACCAGGCGTGGGTTTAATTAGTCCGCCACCGCACCATGATATTTATTCAATTGAGGATCTCGCTCAATTGATTCATGATCTAAAAAACGCTAATCCCTCAGCACGAATAAGTGTAAAACTGGTTTCTGAGGTTGGTGTTGGCACGATTGCTGCTGGTGTTGCTAAGGCCCATGCAGATCATATATTGATATCAGGCGATTCGGGGGGGACTGGTGCATCTCCGCTGACGAGTATCAAACATGCTGGTTTGCCTTGGGAACTAGGTATTGCTGAAACTCATCAAACACTGGTTTTAAATAATCTTAGAAGTCGGGTTGTTTTGCAGACTGATGGTGGTTTGAAAACTGGTCGCGACGTTGTTATTGCGGCTCTGCTTGGAGCCGAAGAGATGGGCTTTTCGACCGGTCCTCTGATTGCTCTCGGTTGTATCATGATGCGTAAATGTCATTTGAATACCTGTCCAGTTGGTATTGCTACCCAGGATCCAGTATTGAGGAAAAAATTTGCTGGTACAGCTGAACATGTAGTCAATTACCTTTTCATGATTGCTGAGGAAGCGCGCCAGCATATGGCAAGTCTTGGGTTTCGTCGTATGGACGATATGATCGGACGTGTGGATCTTCTAGAAAAGAGAGATGCTATAGATCACTGGAAATCAGATGGCATTGATTTAACGCCTATTCTTACAGCAGCGGTCAAGCCTCATCAGAAAGTCGAAGTTCGGTGTACGCAGAAGCAAGATCATGGTCTTGAAAATGCTCTTGATAACAAATTAATTGAACTAGCCGCTGATGCAATACATCATGGCAAAAAAATTAACCAAGAACTCCCAATTCTAAATATCAATCGCACAGTTGGCACAATGCTTAGTCATGAGGTTGTTAAAACTTGGGGTGAGCGGGCGCTTCCAATTGACACTATTCATTTTAAATTTAATGGTTCTGCGGGACAGAGTTTTGGGGCTTTTTTAGCTAGGGGCATTACTTTGGAGCTTGAGGGTGACAGTAATGATTATGTGGGTAAGGGGTTATCGGGAGGCCGTTTAATTATTTACCCACCTAAAGAAAGTTCCTTTGTTCCAGAAGAGAACGTAATTATTGGTAACGTTGCGCTCTATGGTGCAACTGGTGGACGTGCCTTTTTCCGTGGTCTTGCAGCCGAGCGATTTTGTGTTCGTAATAGTGGAGCTAGGGCAGTTGTAGAAGGTGTTGGGGATCATGCATGTGAATATATGACGGGTGGTCGAGCAGTAATTTTAGGACCGACTGGCTTAAATTTTGCTGCTGGCATGTCCGGAGGAATCGCTTACGTTTGGGATCCTCATAAGACTTTTGAGGAGCGGTGTAATAAGGGCACGGTTGATCTAGAAGCAATAGATGCCGATGAGGACATAGTAGAACTAAGGGAACTTATTGAGCTACATAAGCAGTACACTGATTCAACTGTTGCAGCTGAAATACTCGATAGCTGGCCTGATGTTTTAGGAGAATTCATAAAAATTATGCCAACTGACTATAAACGTGTTCTTGTGGAACGAAAAAAACATGATGAAGAAATGGAGCTGGCAATAATTGACGATGATGATACTTCCCAGCATGCATCGGTGAAGGAATAGTTGGGATGGGTAAGCCTTCTGGTTTTTTGGAATATCCTAGAAAAATTGTTCCCTATCGGGATGCGAATGATCGTGTGGGTGACTTTAATGAAATTTACACTAAACCGATTGAAAAAAACCTTAAGAGGCAGGGAGCCCGTTGCATGGATTGTGGCGTTCCCTTTTGTCAATCAGATAGTGGTTGTCCGATAGATAATCTAATCCCTGAATGGAATGACTTGGTTTATCAGGGGCGATGGCAGGAGGCTCTTGATAGCCTTCATAAGACAAATAATTTCCCAGAGTTTACTGGAAGAACCTGTCCGGCCCCATGCGAGGGTGCGTGTGTGTTAGGTATTACGGATCCTGCTGTCACTATTAAGAATATAGAGAATGCGATTATTGACCGAGGGTTTGAGGAAGGGTGGGTGCATCATCAATCACCCCGAGAAAGATCAGGCAAAAAAGTAGCGATTGTTGGTTCTGGACCTGCAGGTCTTGCTGCAGCCGATCAACTAAACAAATCTGGGCATGAGGTAACAGTTTACGAGCGGGAGGATCGCATCGGGGGTTTGCTGATGTATGGCATTCCGAATATGAAGCTAGATAAAAGCGTTGTAGACAGAAGAATAGATTTGATGCGTTCAGCAGGCATTAACTTCCACACTGGAGTCGATGTGGGGAGGAACATAGATCCGGTGGAGCTAAAGACCGACCATGATGCGCTTCTATTAGCAAACGGTGCTACTAATCCAAGGGATTTGGGAGTGCCTGGCAGAGAGTTAACGGGTGTTCACTTTGCAATGGAATTTCTTACCGCAAACACCCGAAGTCTATTAGACAGTAATCTTAAGGATGGTCGTTTTATCAATGCTAAGGGCCTTGATGTGATAGTCATCGGCGGTGGAGATACTGGGGCAGACTGCATTGGTACGGCGCTTCGCCACGGATGCCGTAGTTTGGTAAATTTGGAATTGTTAGATCAGCCTCCTTTGAAGCGCGCCTCAGATAACCCTTGGCCAGACTGGCCGCTTATTTTTCGTACTGATTACGCTCATGAAGAAACGATTGCACAGTTTGGCGATGATCCTAGAGCCTACAGCGTGCTATCCAAACGTCTGTCCGGGAACAATGGTGAAAGGGTTGATTCTCTTCATACCATAGGCATTGACTGGAGCAGAAAAACTGGGGCTCCTGTTATGACGGAAATTGACGGCACGGACCAGACGTTGAAAGCTGATTTGGTTTTGCTCGCGATGGGATTTTTAGGACCTGAGACTTACGTATCAGAGCCTTTGGGAGTTTCCCTAGACCCAAAATCTAATTATTTAGCTGAGCATGGAAAATTCGAGACCAGTGTATCTGGTGTGTTTGCAGCCGGTGATTGTAGAAGAGGCCAATCATTGGTTGTTTGGGCAATTAATGAGGGACGTGGTGCAGCAAGATCAATTGATCAATACCTTATGGGAAGTAGCTCTCTTCCTGCGCCAGGGATGACCATGGGTTCAGCTGCAGGTTGATATGACTGGAAGTTTTCTAGCTGGACGTTCACAACCCTTAGCTACTTCAGAAAATCACTTTGTCCTTGGAAGCCGGATAAAGGCGCCTTTCCCAGAAAATACTGAGCAGGCCATGTTAGCTATGGGCTGTTTCTGGGGCGCAGAGCGTTTATTTTGGGAGTTAGAAGGCGTTTATTCTACAGCGGTTGGTTATTCAGGGGGCGTTTCTGAAAACCCAACATATGAAGAGGTATGTAGTGGCCTGACCGGACATGCGGAGGTTGTTCTAGTTGTCTACCAGCCTGAACAAATTAGTTATAACAAATTATTAAAACTATTTTGGGAATCACATAATCCAACACAAGGTATGCGCCAGGGTGGAGATGTGGGAACGCAATACAGGTCTGGTATCTACGCGTTCACTGATTCACAGTTAGGAATGGCCAGCTCTAGCCAATGCGAGTATCAACCCTTATTAAATACGTCTGGTTATGGTGATATAACAACAGAGATAGTTCCTGCTGCAGAGCTATATTATGCCGAGGAGTACCACCAACAGTATTTAGCTAAAAATCCTAATGGTTACTGTGGTCTTGCTGGTACAGGAGTAGACTGCAGTCTAGAAGCATGATCAAGTTAGTTAACTCACGCTCACGGGCAATACAATCCCAAATCTAACCCCTGTCCCGTCTTCAAGGTTATTAGCTTCAACCTTTCCATTAAGGTGTTCGGCAATCAGTCTCACGATATAGAGGCCATGCCCTAGGTGTAAACTGTCACTATGTGTTTCACGCATGGAAACTAATGGATCGAAAAGTTGATCCCTTATTTTTTCAGGTAGTAGTGGCCCCTTGTTGGTCACAGATAATAAAATCTGATCTTTTTTGCCGCTCAATAGAATATTAATAGGACTGTTGTCCTTGCTGAAACTAACAGCATTATCGATGAGCTTGTCTAACATTTGCTCTATGAGTTCACCAGACCCGTCTATATTTGTTCGTAGCGCAGTTTGCTCAAACTTGAAACGATTTCCATAGATGTCGCTATAGGCTTCTATGCAACCTGGGAGCACTTCAAGCAAGTCAATATTCTCTAGTGGGGTATCCGATATTGTCTGTTTTGTTCGAGTAGCTGCGCTCATTTTTTCTAAAGTAATTTCTAGACGCTCTACACCTTTTCGTAGCCTCTCAAGATAAGGAATAAGGTTACTATCTTGAGATTCATGTTCGATGTGCTCCAGGGAGGTGGCAACTATGGAGAGAGGAGTACGAAGTTCATGAGAAAGTTTGTCGTTAAGTGTGAATTGATAATTTATATTTTTATCAGCTTGATCAAGTAGGGTAGTAAAACTGCGTGAAAGCTCACCTATTTCGTCTCTTGCTTTGCTGTCTGGTAGGTCTGGATGAATTTCTCCTTTTGGTCCAAGCGCATTGTCAGCCGCTTGAGCTAGTTTTTGCACCCTGATGGACAGCCATGTGGCATAGCTGAGTAGGGCAGCAAATACTAGCAAGGTGAGCACAAGGGTAGAGGTCATAAAACGTACCATTCTTGTATTATTCAGAGTTAGGATTGCTGAATTACTTTGTTCTAGTATTACCGAGCCCACCATTAATTCTGATCCAGATTCGGTGATGTTATAAATAGGAGATGAGGCCATTACAATGGCACTTCCCTCAGTGCTATGCGAATACCATTCAGACTCTCCATTTATCGCTGTGCGTAATGTTGTATCGGAAAGTTTACCTCTGGCATATGGGACTTCAAGCGTATCGTAACGAGGGTCGCTACGACGGATAATGAAGCTATAAAAACTTTCACTAAAGCTTAGCGGTATATTATTAGCGGTATCTCCTAGAGGGTTAACAGATCCTCCGTCAAATAATATCCAGCCCTCCGTACTTGCTACACGAAGGCGCCGATTTGGCTGATCTTGCTGATCAAAGACCTGTCTAATAGCCGAAGCTAGTTTTATCTGTGGATAAAATAATTTTCCTGGCTGATCCTCACCTTGCCATAACCGCAGTATTTGACTTGGCTCAATTAAACTAGACCAAGAGTTTGCATCATTTGCGATATCCCCTTCATTAGTGTTGATGATGGCAACTCCGATACGTTTAATAGGCTGGCTACCTATTTGCAGAGGCATCAATACTTCGATTGCATGTCCACTTTGGGTTTCTTTCCAAGAAAACTGAACTCGATCTTCATATTCATCTGATATGGCCCACTCTGGGGGTTTGCTAAGCTGTGCCTCCTGTAATGCTGGATGGAGGAGTAGCGCAAGGTTTTCACCACCCTCAACTAGAAGAATGACCTTATCCACATTTGATTCAACTGCGCCGGAGGATTCATCGGTCAGATTATTGTCGCTAATGCTTAGAAACAAATTCAGATTGAACTCGTATAAACCAAGCCAGAGCTCTCCGTTCTGGCCTACTTTAAAATTTGCCATATTATCTGGTAGTTGCCAGTCTTCTCTGTTGCCATCTAACTCTGGTTGACTATCCAATTTGTGCGCATACAGCGTATTACCAGAGTCAAGATCGACATTGATATTCCAAGTTGGCTCTAGTGCCTGATTACCAAGAGTTTGAGCAATGGAAATGGCCTCGTCTCTAAGTAAGGTTTCTGTGGTGTCTCGCAAAGATCCTTCAGATCCCTGTACATATAGATAGGTAACCCAAGGTAAAGATAGTGTTATTAGTGCCCCTAAACCTAATAGTTGGGCTCGAAGTGACATGATCAGTCCTCAGGTGTGGAATCATCGCTGAGCCAGCGATAACCAGTACCATAGACAGCATTTATTGCTTTAAATTTTGGGTCGATCTCGAGAAATTTTTTACGAATTCGTTTAACTTGGGAAGTCACGCTATCTTCACTTATGTGTTCAGTTTGACGTGAATCTTTAAGTAACTGAACCCTTTTCTTGACCCATCCAGGGCGCTTAACAAGTGCGTGCACAATCCAGAACTCAGTGACTGTGAAGGAAATTATGCTGCCCTTCCAGGAGGCGATCATGCGGTCAAGGTCAAGTCGTAAAAAACCAACCTCTACAAGCTCAACTTTTTCTTCAGTAGTTCGTAGAGCATCTACCCTTCGTA
>CAXYEE010000020.1:0-33491 GCA_964276105.1 uncultured Gammaproteobacteria bacterium
TGTGTCATCACTTCGCTCATCTGTAAGTTACCTGGCGTTTTTATTGCTCTACTATAGTTTTGACAGTCACTGTTAGCACCCTTTAACCAATCTGCCCAACGCTCGGCCCCATCACCTACAGCCACATCATGTAAAACAGCAGCCATAGCACGTGGATCTGCATTAATAGGTAACTGGGCTTGATAAACACGCCCAAGTTCTTCCGGGTCAGCATGAACATGCACAAGGTTCTGATCTGGCACTGGAATCTTAAGCAATGAGTAACCGCTAGTGGGAACCTCGCTAAGGCGCGCACCAAGAACGATCAATAAATCAGCATCCTTAACACGTTGAGCAAGTTTTGGATTAATCCCAATTCCTAAATAACCCGCAAAGGATGAGTGATTATTATCGAAATAATCTTGGCGACGGAAAGAAGTTACGATGGGGATTTTTGTCCTCTCTGCAAAAGCCTTAATGTTTCCAACAGCAGTTTCATCCCATCCACCACCGCCGACTATAAGCATAGGACGCTGAGAGGTTTGTAGTATTTCTGAAAACGCCCGAATAGATTTAGGGTCAGGACATGCCTGGGAAGTTCGAACTGGTTCAGCATCTCTAACGTCAGAAGTTTCGGCAAGCATGTCCTCAGGTAGCGCTAGAACAACAGGCCCAGGACGCCCTGAACTAGCAATAGAAAAGGCTCGGGCCATCATTTCTGGAATTCTCGCTGGGTCATCAATTTGTGCAGCCCATTTGGAAAGTGGGCCATACATATGTCTAAAATCTATTTCCTGAAAGGCCTCTCTTCCCATCATGCTACGGGCTACCTGACCGACCAAAAGAATCAAAGGTGTTGAATCTTGATGAGCAATATGAATGCCAGCGCTAGCATTAGTAGCGCCAGGACCACGGGTCACCATACATACCCCAGGGCGCCCAGTTAGCTTAGCATCCGCCTCGGCCATCATGGCTGCACCACCTTCCTGGCGGCATACAAAAAACTTTAGTTCAGGAACATCATGAAGGGCATCAAGCAAAGCCAAGTAGCTTTCACCAGGAACACCATACACATGCTGTGTGCCATGAATGCGCAGCTGATCTACTAAAATTCGCCCTCCCGACCTAGCTACCATATTTCACCTGAATTCTTTAATCAAAAACCTAGCGCTAGAACTTTATCCTGGCCCCACAGCTTCTATAGTGATCGAATCTTCTAGTGCCTCATAGCCATGTTCAACGTATGCAGGAACAACCACAAGATCTCCAGGCATGAGAATATATTCAGTCTCCCCACCCAAGGCCCTCAAGCGACCTTCAATTAAGAGAACAATTAGTTCATTTGCATGATTGTGAGGCGTAGTTATAGTACCAGCAGGCCATTCAACCCGGATAAGACCGATAGCGTCACCCGAAATTCTTCGAGTAACACGTCCATCCTCCATATTACGACTTTCAAGGTTTTCTAAGCTATGCAACATAATTTTAGGTGCTGTAACCTGTGAGCTACCAGCATTAGAAAAAACCAGAAAAATCAGGGTAACAATGAAAATTATTTTTTTATTCATGCTCGCTACCTAGATTAAAACAACTTCACATTTGGCTAATATTATTGTGCATCAGACAAGATACCAAAACAGTCGCTAGTTTATTGTGACTAACTTATTCTTATCAAAACCAGTGATCCTCAATCCACCGTACAGTTATAGGGCTTAACTTGTTCGCCGGGGATCCAATTCCAATAACCTGTTTGTCTGGCAGCGTCGGTAAAAGTCTCGGGATCCACATGGATAGACTCATAATCTAGTCGTGTTTCATCTTCACTAAGCGTAAACCGCTCTTCAACTACAGATGAATTCCCTTGAGGAGTACCTATATCGTCAAAATACGGATCATTGATATGTGTCGTATTTACAACCAGCGTATTGTCTTCCCATCGGCCTATAGAGTAGCCAAGACCTGAGGCAGACTCATTCACTGGAAATTCATCTTGATCTAGATGAATCACCCTCTCTGCGTCCCATTCCTCTATTCTAAGCACAATAGAACTTCCATTATCAATGAACTCCATAGGTTGTGGGTTATTCATAATAGATGGCATTCCGCGAGCGATGCATCGCAATACAAGATCATCAACTAAAGGATTCCAACCCTCTTGAGCTAATAATGCCTCTTCAGTAAAAGGAAGATACCCCCCCTCAAGCAACTGCCCGCTTATATCTGGACGGCTCCAAACCCGGAAAATCCCATTCGCATTGGCCGTACTCGCCTCCACTATTGCAGTATCAACTGGAGCAAGATCAACTGTGCGGCCCATACGTCTGGCCCTTTGCGGCCATATCGGTAGCTCTTGACCATTTTCCAGAGTCATTATCCAGGCAGCCAGAGCATTCAACCCATGTCGGGATGGCGCTCCGGTAAAAGCCACTTTAGACCCCACTGAAACAACATCTCGGCTAATCCCAATACGCTCTAAACGATTAGCGGTTGAGGCTTCTATTTGCCAGAGTTCTGTACCCCCGACCTCATCTGTACGCTGAAGTTCCATGGTTACATGAGGGTTTCGCCAAGAAACCGATAAAATTTCACCCTCGACCGTAATGAGAGTATCCACATCATAAGATTGGGCTGCCCCATGATGGGCCTGTGCAAAACTAATCAATGACGATAGTAATAAAACAAAGTAGAAACGTAGCATCTGACTTTTTCTTGATTCACTTAGGTAATAGCAAAGTAGCACCCACCACGGTCAACTGCAATGCGAAAATAATCCATCATTATTGGCAACCTCGTTTTATTTGGTAGGCATCGTTCTGGTAAGATTTGTATTCTATTCCTACTTTAATGAATTACTTAGACAATGCTTACACGACGCGACTGTATTAAAAGTGCTGCTGCCGCAGCTGGCTCAATAGCTTTTCCCTTCCAATTAGTTCATGGCCAAACAGCCACATTACTTGCACGAGAAATACCCTCCTCTGGTGAAACGATACCCATTATTGGGCTCGGCGGCGCTGGCAGCTTTGGTCGCCTTGCTGATAGCGGTGATATTGAGACGCTTCGTGAAGTCATGAGAACGCTTTACCTAAATGGAGGCACAGTATTTGATACAGCAGAAGCTTATGGACCATCCGAGGGAATATCAGGACAACTAGCCCAAGATCTTGGCATTGAAGAACAACTCTTCTGGTCTACTAAAGTTAATTCAGCAAAACCAGAGTGGGGACCATCTTATCCAGATGTGACTCAACAGCAAATTCAAGATTCCTTTGATCGAATCGGAAAATCTCCGATTGATCTTATGCAAATTCATAATCTTGGGGACATAAAAACCCAATTACCTATGATTCAGCAATTAAAAGATGAGGGACGAGCCAGGTATATCGGTATCACCTATGACACTCCTGATCGCAATGATGAACTAATTCAAGCTATGCGTGATGAGACTCTAGACTTTATTGGAATTGATTATGCGGTTGATAACCCGGCGGCTGCAGAAACAATTCTGCCACTAGCTCAAGACCGTGGTATCGCTGTGATTATCTACCAACCATTTGGAAGAACGAGATTATGGAGCCGCGTAGCTGGGCATCAAGTGCCAGAATGGGCACAAGAATTTAATGCTAATAGTTGGGCACAATTCTTTCTCAAATACGTGATCGCACACCCAGCAGTAACTGTAGTAACGCCGGCTACCAGCAAACCCACTAATCTGATTGATAATCTTGCTGGCGGTATCGGGCCGTTACCCGATTCAGCTATGCTAAGACGCATGGAAGAATTCGTTGCAGCTCTGCCATCTGCTGGTTAAGGTGTTCACTTAAAAATAGAGATAGAATGGTTTTCTCTATAGGGAGGACAAGTATCATGTTTTCTTCAATGACTCGAGGCTTTATAGCGATCGGAATAGCCATCTGGACAATGCCTGTCTATACACACCATTCTCATGGCAACTATGACCTTACACAATATGTAGACATGGAGGGGACTGTAACTGAGGCACACTGGATGAATCCACACGCCTGGATCTACATGGAGGTTATTGGTGAAAATAACATCCCAACAATTTGGGCTTTAGAAGGGGGTGGGCTCAGCGCACTCTCTAGAAAAGGCTGGACTGAAGACAGTGTAAAGGTAGGAGATAAAATTTCTGTGCGCTGCCACCCATTAAAAGCAGGTACACCTGCTTGTCTATTTGGTTTTTTAAAAACTGAAGACGGAACAGAGGGTGAGTACGACTAAAAAATCTGTTTTAATCACTATTAGTTTGGAGAGTGATGATGCGCAATCTAAAAATAATTTTAATAACATTAATTGTTGCAATGCCAGCTATAAGCTTTTCACAAGGTTGGATTCTATACACAGACCAGGAACACCGGTTTATCATTAACTTCCCTCGCGAACCGGATATTCAAAATTTTGACTACATTTCTGAATATGGTGCTACATTTCCCGGCAGAACTTATTCAGTCCAAGAAAATGGAGGTCTTCTCTCTCTAATGATCATCGATTTTAGAGGCGGTGAGGAAAAATATACTGAGTTAATTGATAAAACTGATGATGCTCCTGTTTCCTCTCTATGGTTATATGATCAAAGAGGGTCAGTACCTTATGAGGCCTCAAAACTCCGTGAACGAGGTGGCAAAATTCTCTATGACAATTGGCATCATATTGATCTAGTTGAAGGTCTTAACATTGTTATTTCAAACATGGATGGTTCAAGCACGTATGCAGGTTTATATCTACATGCTAATCGACTATACATGATGGAGGCGACGGTTCCTGCGGGATTTCCTCCTCAAAGCTTATTTCAGCAATCACTTGGTTTTCTAGATGACGAAGGGAGGCGCATTCGTTATCAATTGACTCCAGATGGAGAACGAACTCGACTATGCTCAGGTCAATGGGTCTGTTAGATAGCATCGAATATTTTTTATTGACACTCTATTAACTATATAGCAAAGGAAAAAAATGCGTTTTTCTCAACCTTTCTCTATTACATTTTTTCTACTATTAGCTTCAGCTACGCAAGCACAAGGCTGGATTGAATACATAAACGAGGAAGATCTTTTCACTATAAATCTGCCCGGTTCCCCAGAAATACAAACAATTATCTACCACTCAGAACTCGAGGCTGAGTTTCCAGCACGAACTTATGAAGTATCTAACCGCGGCAGTTACTATAAAATTACCGTTGTAGATTTTAGTCAGTCACAGACAGTACATGCAAAAAAGCTAGAGAATGAGCGTGAATCAGAACAATTACGCGGCCGTAATCGATGGATTACTGATCAGCGAGCCTCTGTAGCACGTGCTGCTACTGAGTTTCGTCAGCGAGATGGAGAGGTCACTTATGATGCCTGGGGACATTTAGAAAACGTCGAAGGACATCAATTGCAGCTCAGTAATCCAGATGGCTCACGTACCTTTGCCGCAATCTACCTACATGGCCAGGTAAGTCGGCTATATATCCTAGAAGGAACCGTTCCGCCTCGTATGCCACCACCAGTACAGTTTCAACAATCCTTAAGATTTCTAGATGAAAACGGCGCAAGAGTTCGATATGAGCTTCGACCTGATGGTAGTACAACTCGAGTAGAACGTGGGCAAATAATCGGTTTTGATCCTTAGATCAAAGGCACCAATCAATCGGTCTTAGTACAATTAAAATCTTGCGTTAGCCCACTGCTCAATATAATCAAATAAATTTTTTAAAGAATTGGAGTATTGCCCCAAATTGTTCTCACAGGCTGTGCAGGGAGTATAGCCATGGCGGGCGCCTTCAATAACGATAAAATCCTTATCCTGTGCTGGCGAATTCTCATACATTAGTTCCTGAAAACGAATATGGTTATAGGCACCCATTGCAGCAATCAATGTTGGCGCTTCTATATTAGCAACCGCACAATTTGTAGACGCGTTGGTAGAACAATGGTCAATATCATTCATAGCATGAGTTGAACGCACAGCATTAGCACTTAAAAAAGACTTAGTCGTCAGCACCTTTACGCCACCCCTAAATGTTCGATTAACTCTAGCCTGATGTGGTTTTGGTAAAGCAACGCTAAGCGCGACTTGCATTACAATCTCACCATCATTCCTTAGAAACTTACGTGGCTGTGCCGTACTCATTGTCTCTGGAATTGAAGGGTCATAAGCATCCAAACGTGCTGCTCCTGCCTGAGCATCAAACGGCACAAGCACAATATCTTCATCTGGATAGATATGCTTACCTGTTTCTATACTATCCCGAAGTGCTTCTACCTCTGCAATCTTTGCATTCATAGCACGCGACTGCGCCTGATAATATCGGTTACGAAATTCTTCCGAGTATTTCGATGCCCCATTTGCATTGAATCCATTATCTGGATCAAATGGATCCAACGCCTTATCTACGACTACCTGTCCATCAACGATTGAAAGAGATGGATTGAGCCCATGTAATGCTTGAACGCCATTTCCGGGATGAGCATCTGGATAAACCATCCCATCAGCAGGCATAAGATTAGCTAGTTCTTCACCACACTCAACCAACTTATTCAGTCCCTTACAAAACGATACGCCCTTCTCTGCAACCGCCTGATAAAAAGACATGAGGGGCGAACCTCCACTGTGACCAAGCAATACAACTTTTTCTATTCCAGGTTTATTACGAGCAAAGTCTACGGCGATTTTGACATCAAGAGCTAGCTGCTCCCAATCAACCTCAGTTTCATTATTAACAAAGCGTGTATTAAAACAGAGCGCCATGAATCCCCGTCTTGCCAGCTCTTTACACGCGACATTATCAAGACTATTTCCTGTTCGATGGGCCACTAAAAATGCGATATGTGGCTCAGGGTCGGTGTTTGGTGTGTATACCGCAGCAACTATGGGACGAAGCGATACAAACTCTGGATTACTTTGAGAAAAAGATAACGAAGTTATTAGAAAACCAATAAAAAAAATCAAGGCATGAAAATTCATAATTCTCTCTCTTTTATTGATTTTTTATTTTCTATTCCACAACCACGCGCTCTGTACCCTCAAGCGCCTCTGCAAGTGGAGTAATTCTTGTATCCGTTCTTTGCCCATTAGCATCAAACATATAACGAACTCGCATACCTTCTTCATTAATAAATTGAAGAGACTGTTGAAACCAAGCGACTGGCGGATAATTTTGAGGGGCTGTTGCCTCAAGAATATAAAGTCGACTGTTATTAAGGTGAAGTCCAATATAAGTACGCGACTGGTCAGCATTAGTAAGTTGCATTTGATGCCCCTCCACCTTATCAATATCTGCCCAACCTTCGTATGTTAATTCACCTCCGGCTTCATTAATCCTTTCACGAATGCTCTGAGCGGCATGAGCTAATGATGCTCGGACATCCATAACCCAAAACATAGCGCCTGAACTTGCATCAGTCTGATCAGGTCTTTCACGATGTCTTGCTTGAGCATCAGTATAGTCAATCACCGTTAGAGAATAGCTACTAGGACCCCGCTGAGCAGAGTAAATCCTAGCCGGAAAAGGCACCCCATGTGCAGAGAGTCGCATTACTTCCTCAACCTGAGGTATTGATGGGAACGTCACTGCAAAAAGGTCGGTTCTATGTACATACTCAACCCAGTCTTGGGCTAGGCAAGGCATAGAAATCATTGTTAATAAGATTGTTGGAATAAATCGATGGGAATTTATCATACGTTTAATTTCCTTATGTTCTTTTAGATTTTCCAGAAAAATCTAATCCCAAAGCCTTTCAACACCATCTGTCCCCGTCAGATATCCAAGTAGACATCCATTCGAATCATCTTGCATTTGATGACAACGAGCAGAGATCGTATCACCCAATTTAACCGTATCACGGGTTACACCATTTCTTGCTAACTGCCCAGGCGTAGCGCCTTCCATCGCCCACTGAATCAACTGCCCATCTTCATCAGACATTTCAAGAAAAATCCAAATATGAGGGTTAATCCAAAGAATATCATTCACGGTGCCTGATACTTCGCGGTACTCTGTCATGTCATAATTAGCATGTGAGTGATGTCCTGAACTAGGTTGAACTATGACCAAAATAGCAGTTATAAGGATCAAAACTCTTGCCAGCATCTTTCAACTCCATCCGAAAAATTTGGGTATGTATTATAGTACCGTCATCAAAAATAAGTGTGGGATAATCAATCTTTCACATTTCCATTTAAAAGAGATAAATATCAAGTGAAGTTAGCGTTAGCAGAAACATTTTGTAGCATCCAAGGGGAGGGGCACCTTACTGGTAAACGAATGTTTTTTATACGATTTGCTGGTTGTGCCGTTAAGGAATGTCCTCTACATCCATCACAAAGTGATTTATGCGATACAGATTGGAGCGTATCAACTGTACTTACTGGAGAACAGTCCATAGATGCACTCGCCAAAGAAGCCCTTGATACCGTAGGGGCAAGTGGCTGGGTATGTGTTACTGGCGGCGAACCCTGTGACCAACCTGAAGCACTCTCATATCTAGTTTCCTCTATTCAACGTCTTGGCGGAAAGGTCAACATACAAACCAGCGGCACACGCAGAGTGAATGCTCAATGGGATTGGTTAACGGTCAGTCCTAAAGCTCCTGCTACAGAGTTGAAGCAATCCTATGGCCAAGAACTTAAGCTGGTTATCACTAATCAAAAAGAAGACGAGGTACTAGCATACTATCAACATACTCGGTTCTGGAACTACTACCTTCAACCGCTATGGTCTAATGGAAAGTGTAATAGCGAACAAACTATGTCATTGATTGACAGATTAAATAACCGTGGACAACCATGGGAACTGTCGCTTCAGGTACACAAGTATCTAGGAATTCGATAGCTGCCAAAGTTAATCATCAGGCTCATAGGGAGATAACAATGAAAAGTTTAAGTCTCAAACTTCTGTTTTTATCGATATTCGGCTTTAGCATCTCAGCACAAGAATCAGTTGCCCCTCCTGCTATCTTCAAGTCTAACGGGAATATCTTGATGGAACTGGCTCAGGCTGAAGCAGCATCAGCTTCTGCAGGAGGTTGGGGAGTGAGCGTT
Source organism: uncultured Gammaproteobacteria bacterium (assembly GCA_964276105.1). Lineage (GTDB taxonomy): Bacteria > Pseudomonadota > Gammaproteobacteria > Steroidobacterales > Rariloculaceae > UBA6522. The sequence goes on from CAXYEE010000020.1 coordinate 9,022, forward strand.
TCGCCCGGAATCACTATAAGACGCCGTAGTAGTGCGGTCGTTCAGTATGCGATTTACCATCCCTATAGCACCGAGATTTACAGGATTTTAGAAGGTAGTGGAACCCTCGTAACAGGTGGACGGCTTGAACTGCCTCTATCCGAATCAGCTAACCTTGATGTTGTAAGAAGTGAAAAGGGTATTAGTGGTGGGTTGACCCGAAAAGTAAATGCAGGAGATATATTGGTTCTACAACCTGGTACTCCTCACTGGTTTAGCGATATTGATGGGGATTCAATTACCTATATGGAAACTCGCATACGAATCACCACACACCCAGTCCATTACCAGTAATATAGAAATCCCACGTCAAGAAGGGAGAAAACTTATGCAAAGCATTATACGTCTATCAATTTACTTGAAAATTGTCATAGGATTTGCTGCCCTATCTGGCATAACTGCTTTAACACAGGCTCAACCGCCTGCTGAACCATCATCCGACTGGGAAGCAACAGCAATTGATTACTCCAATATCAGATATCCTTTTTCTGTCGATTACTTACCAATAAGTCTTAGTGGCAAAGATTATCGAATGGCCTATATGGATGTAAGGCCGGTTGGAACCCCAAACGGACAGACGGTAGTTTTATTCCATGGCCTAAATTTTTTTGCTGCAGCATTCGAGATAACTATCAAGGCACTACATCAAGAAGGTTTTAGAGTAATAGCCATTGATCGACTGGGTTTCGGACGATCATCTAAGCCCGACATTCATTACAACCTTCATATGCCTGCACGTCATACCAAATTGCTACTTGATCATTTAAATATTGAGTATGCCGCAATCGTTGGCCATTCTATGGGCGGCATGGTAGCAACACGATTTGCATCAACTTACCCAGAGATAACTTCTCATGTTGTCATGGTCAATCAAATAGGTCTGACAGACCAACGCCCCGGTAACGAGTGGATAGATCCTGAATTAGCGTATGAACGAGCACTTGAGACAAATTATGAAACAGTCCTGCGAAATCATGTCCGCTACTACCCGGGAGGATGGAAGGAAGAATACCTTCATTGGGTTCAGGTTCAATATGGCCTGACTTTAAGTGGCGACTGGCCACGAATGGCACGCGTGCGGGCAGCCCAAAGGATGCTTATCTTTGAGGATCCCGTGGCATATGAATGGCAACATATTGCAACAAAAGCTCTGGTCATCGGAGGAGCTGAAGACCAACTTGTAGATGATTACCCAGCACGGGCACGCCATGTAGCAGAACAGTTGCAAAATGCTGAATTAGTGCTTTTCCCAGAAATTGGTCACGCACCTGCTTTTGAAATTCCCGATAGATTTCATATGGAACTGATTCGCTTTCTAAAGTCTGATCCCCATAAGAGTGCGAATCAGAGCTGGAAAAGCACGAGTTCAATTCTCAACTAGATGTAGATTTTCTTGCGTATACCTGCTGAATTATCTTTACAAGAATCCCATTCCATACCATCCCGTTTATAACCCGGCATACAACGCTTTAGCTCGTACCAAACATTAGGCATTAGTATCCGTTTTTCCTTGATCAAACACCTTTGTCGCGAGTGCGATCATTCCAGCAACATCACTAAGATTTGCTGGAACCACCAAGGTATTAGCCTCCTTAGCAAGATTCCCAAACTGAGTTACATAGCCCTCAGCGACTCTAAGCTGCATGGCCTCACGACCACCCTCACCGGCAACTGCTTCGCCGACCTGACGAAGGCCTTCAGCTGTTGCTGTTGCGATCGCGAGTATCGCCTCCGCCTCACCAGCTGCTTCATTTATTTGCTGCTGTTGAGCAGCTTCTGACGCCTTTATTACGTGTTGTTTCTCACCTTCTGCCTGATTGATTATCGCGTCCCGTTCTCCTTCAGAAGTTAGAATCACGGCGCGCTTCTCTCGCTCGGCACGCATTTGTTTTTCCATCGCCCCAAGGACATCGGATGGCGGATTAATATTCTTAATTTCGTATCTTAAGACCTTAACCCCCCATGACTCGGAAGCCTTGTCCAATTCATTAACAACATTCGCGTTAATAGCGGCCCGTTCCTCGAAGGTACGATCCAATACAATTTTTCCGATCTCGCTTCTCAGGGTTGTCTGAGCCAGCTGCGCGATTGCGAAGGCATAATTCGTAATACCATAGGACGCAAGGCGGGCGTCGAGCACCTGCATATAGAGGACGCCATCGATACCTACTTGCACATTATCACGAGTAATGCACACCTGCTCCGCTATGTCGATCGCCTCCTCCTTAAGGCTATGTTTATAAGCAATCCTTTCAATAAAAGGGATCAGGATATGAAATCCTGCGGAGGTCGTTCGATTATACTTTCCCAGTAGTTCCACAATATAGGCGCTCTGCTGAGGAACAATGATTGCAGTCTTTGCAATGACAATAATTGCTAAAACCGCAATAACCAATCCAACGTAAAAGCTTTCCATAATTCCCCTATATTTCGTCGTTTTCTACGTTTAGTGTAAATCCGTCAATGCTACCTATTGAGGCACTATCCCCTGCTGCAATTGGTTTATTGCCGACGTTGACCGCAGTCCAGGTCGACCCTCTATGCTGCGTTCGACAAGACTCACCAGGTGCGAGGTAGTCGGACATGATCACTCGATCACCCACTAAGGAGTCAACAGGATCTGGTGTTCGAAATCTTAGTTTGTCATAAAGCTGGCGCCGAAGTAACAGCATTGAGGCGATTGATAGGATCGCAAATAGCAGTACCTGTCCCCATACCGGCAGATTGATTCCGAATAACATAACCACGCCAACAGTGATGGCACCGGCGCCAATGAATACCAGATAGAACCCAGCGCCAATTGCAAATAGCTCAGCACTAAAAAGTAAAGTTCCTATGATGACCCATCCCCACCAAGGCATAACTTATCCCTACGTCATTAAGTATTCGCTAGACATTACAGCGACCTGAAAAACTGTGCAACGTTTGATTTTTCTCGGATTAGGTATTCGAACCCTAGAAGATTTCTCTGTGTAAGTTATTGACGAGAAAGGATGAAATGGTGGAGCCGAAGAGATTCGAACTCTCGACCTCTGCATTGCGAACGCAGCGCTCTCCCAACTGAGCTACGGCCCCACTTGTTAAAAACCACGCAATTATTGCGCACTTACAATGATCCGGCCAATTGATCTCAATTTATCCTACTTTCCGTGCTTAAACTTTACTCCGTTCTACTTTCCCAGAAGTCAAAAGACTTATCTATCAAAGCATTTAATTCTGTACTGGTAGGTGCGTTATGCGCCCTAAGGAAACTGGCTAGTTACTGCTATTCACTTACCGTAGTTACAAATATAACAATATACCTACGTCGTTCTAATGCGAACGACGTTCATCATTTCCATTTCAATACCGGCAACGGTCTCAGTCTTTGGATAGTACGTTAGACTAACAAACATTCCTTTAAGGTTTTTGTATGCGTTTTTACGCTTAAACCTAAAAGGAACAGAGTACTCCTCCAGCATGATTGTATTTACTATCCAACTCCCATCCTTCCTTTGCACATGTGAGATTACACGCTTACGTTCAGAATGAACGAGCAGCTTGTGCCGATTTAACAGCTTATCTACTTCGTTTTTCATAGTTAGAAAATCTTTCTGTAAACTTAACTATAGGTCACCAAGCCAGAGTCTATGAGAGTTTTTTGATAGCAACTCCTATTTACAGCAACAATCCTTCATTAATCTCATGGAATTGATCAGCGGAATCGATCAGCGCATTGGCAGTCAATGATCGCACACCATAAACTTCAGCATAAACGGAATAATCTTTCCTGATTTTTTGAAGCAATAAATCAAAATCTCCATCTCCAGATAATAAAACCACGATATCAGCATTCTTCGCAGCATCTAAAACATCAATCGCAATGCCCACATCCCAATCGCCTTTTGCTGAACCGTCACTACGTTGAATATATGGCTTAAGTTTTACGCTATAGCCTATATTTTTTAATGCATTCTGGAAGTTAATCTGCTTCTGATCCCCACGATCTGTTGCATAAGCCGTTGCAGCTACTATTTCACCTTTCTCACTAATAAGTTGCCATAATTTTTGATAATTAAATTGCCGGTTAAATGCTTGTCGCGTTGTGTAATATATGTTCTGAACATCAACAAAAACCGCGATTTTTTTCATGTTCATGCCTTTTTTATAACTACTGATATATTAGAAAAAACCTAAAGTCTTAAATAAAAACGATACTACTGCATAAAAAATTAATTTATTACCATTACCTATACTAATCGCATATTTCTCTATAACTAGAGACAAGTTCCAATATCAGTACAGACGGTAGAGACTAATTCAGACTGCCTTGCCTGCAGCCTGTGCGGATGCCCAGGCCCACTGAAAATTGAATCCTCCTAGGTGCCCTGTCACATCCACCACCTCTCCTATACAGTACAAACCGGGCTGACGTTTACTTTCCATGGTCTTTGAAGAAAGTTCATCGGTATGAACCCCGCCTAGTGTGACCTCTGCCGTACGATAACCCTCGGTAGCTGCAGGTCTCACCTTCCAATTGTGCAATTGATAGGCTACCTGCCGTAGAAACATATCGGAAATTTCGGTTAAAAGTTTTTCTGACTCTGACTGCCACCACAGTTTTTCTAGTTCAAGCACTAATGCTCTAGGCAATACACCAGATAAAAAAGACCGTAACCTAACAGTTGGTTGTTCTATTTTTGCATTTAGCAATAACAAGCCAGCCTTACACCGTGGTAGAAGATTTAGGCTAATCTCACTACCGGGGATCCAATAACTAGAAAGTTGAAGTGCCACTGGACCACTTAGACCGCGATGCGTAAATAAAAGATCTTCCGTGAAGGTTGCATTATCAGTACTAAGGACAGCATACAAACTAACCCCAGAAAGGCGAGTCGTTAATTCTTGCATAGCGCCGGTAAATGTAAATGGAACAAGGCCTGCACGGGTTTCACATACCTTCAATCCAAACTGCTTAGCCAACTTATAACCAAAGTCTGTTGCACCCATTTTTGGAATAGATAGTCCTCCAGTGGCTATTACCAGTGATTCTGCAGAAAACTGATTTCCATTACATGAGACTAGGTAATTCCCATTATATTCAACTGCAGTAGTCTCACAGTGCGTCAATATAGAAACATCTGCCTGCCGACATTCCGCCATCAACATAGCAACAATGTCCTTTGAAGATTGATTGCAAAAAAGTTGGCCAGATTTTTTTTCATGGTATGGAATCCCATGCTTTTCGGCTAACGCAATAAAATCCCACTGTGTATACCTACTCAGAGCTGAGATACAAAATTTATTATTAGAGGAAATGAATTGGGAAGAATCACAGTTCAGATTAGTAAAGTTACAACGCCCACCACCCGACATCAGTATTTTTTTTCCAACTTTATTCGAGCTCTCGAGCACAACAACACGACGGTTACGACTAGCTGCTGCTATGGCACACATAAGCCCCGCTGCGCCACCCCCTAGAATTATCACATCATAATTTTTCAAAACTATAAGTTAGCGGTATATATGTGACAGTAAAAACATATTAACCCTTGAAGTATTACTAGAATTATTCCACTGTGTTCTTTGCAATATACTGAGGACTTGCTATATATAAGCTTATAAATAGCAAAAGATGTTCAAAACTAAGTAGCACCAGAGACTATAACTTAGTCGAGGTAATGATAATGAGATTTATTGTTTTTTCTATTTTCATAAACTGCATTATATCTGCAACAGCTAATACTCAAAATAATACAAACCCTAGTATAGATTTCTCTGGCATATATGCACCTCCTGCTTTCGTTGCAGTAGTACCTGTTTCAGAGCCTGATACTTATCCCTTTACGACAGAGGGGCTACTGGCTTTTAATTCTTATGATCCACTCGCTGACTCTCCCAGTCAGACAAATGACTGTACCCCAGATCTTATGCCTGGAATTCTTTGGTCCAATAGCCCAATGGAATTTTCGGATGAAGGAAATAGAGTAATTATTAGTTATGAAAGAGGAAACACGACACGTACTATCCATATGGATAACCTGAATACCTATGCAGAAAACTCTCATACAGCGCTTGGGCATTCTTCGGGTCGTTGGATTGAAAATATTCTGACTATCGAAACAACACTTTTTACCTCTAAAAATATACGTAATAACAGAGGATACCCGGTCAGTTCTAACGCAAAAATTACTGAAAGATACTGGCGAGAATCAGGAGAAAATGACTTAAAAATGGAGCTTATAGTTGATGACCCAGTTAACTATACGCAGCCTTTTACTCTTGGCCGAGAATGGGTCTGGGCACCACATGAAGAGCTACAAGAATATGAGTGTATTAATTTAGGGGCTCGCCACGAAACACCAGATATTGATGAGCTTGCTCGTATGCTAGAAGAGCTGTAACTCAAATAGAAACTCTTTAAAGAGAACCCCAAGCAACTTTACCTCCAACAATCGTTGCTACTGGCTTAATATCCTTGATTTCATTCTCAGTCACTGTCAAATAATCACGATCAAGCACAAGAATATCTGCGAGCAACCCTGGACGAATTGAGCCAATATTGCCTTCCTGGAACATTAGATAAGCATTTGAACGCGTATGTGCTATTAAGGCCTCTTCTCGGGATAATGTTTCATTCAATACCAACTCACCATTTAGTGCTAGCCCGGTAACTGCCCACCAAAGGGTTATAAATGGATTGATCTGAGCTGCTTTAGTGCCATCAGTCCCTAACCCCCATGGTAAACCACTCTCCTGAATCATCCGGAGCGGAGGAACTCTATATCCATCTTCACCCATTTGTTCAATCAAAACACCACGTCGCGGTTGATGGAGCACCGAGATGCTACGCATCTGAAGATTCATACCAAGATGTCGCATACGTTCAATCTGTTCTCTACCAACCATATCTGCATGCGTAATTGACCATCTCAATTGACGTAGGGGAAAATCCATATTTACTGTTTCAATTACATCGAGAAGAATATCGATGGTTTCTGGCCGAGATGAATGTGTCTGAACAGACCAGCCACCCTGTGCAGCAGCAGATAAAATGCGACGACCTGCTTCAAGATCAGCTGTAGTTGGGTTGGTAGGAGTAAATAGGCTATCCCTATGAAAGGGAGAATAGTAAGACTCCCCTATAGCAATCATGTCAAGCTCATGATTTCCTTGAAACGGTTTCTTTCCGTCAATTTCATCTATGATTTTCTGTACCGCATCCTGAGCTAGGCGTTGTTCAAAGGTAAGCGGTGAAAGCGTATAAAAAACTCTTACCGTCAGACCGCTTTCTACCAAAAGCGCTTCAATTCGAGCATAACTATCATCCTTAATACCCGCACCTGCTGGATCATAAACAGTTGTCAGTCCGATACTATTGAGATAAGTAAAGGTCTCACTAATTGCCTCTTTTTGTCGTTCTGCCGTTACAACAGGAAAATGCTCAATCGCTGACACAACCATTGGCATTCCACCATTCAAGCGGCCTGTGGCCATACCATTTTCATCACGTACAACATAAGAGGCTAATCCTGTGGCACTTGATCTCTCAGCAAAACCTGCCTGAAGAGTAATACCCATTTGATCAAACCATGCCGTGTTACCAAATGCATGGTCATAGGTAGATTGGATAAATACTGGCCTGTTGGAAGCAATCTCATCAAGCTCTTTCAAGGTAAAGTCAGATTTATCTCCAGAAAATTGGTTTTCTGTCCAACCACCAAGTGACATTAGCCACTCTCCATCTGAAAGTTCGCTTGCCTTGGCTTCAAGCTGAGCAAGCGCTTCGACGCGGCTGGATATACCATCAAGCCTAGCCTCATTAGGCCAGTATTCAGTCGCCCTAATCACATGATTATGGTTATCAATTAATCCAGGGATTACTGTACGTCCTTCCAAATCAACTATAAGCGTTTCAGGACCTGCAAGAGACTGAATAGTCTCATCACTCCCAACCGCAGCAATACGTTCGCCCTGTATAGCCACCGCCTGTTGAATAGAAAAAAAATCATCTACAGTAACTATTTTTCCATTTAAAAGAATCATGTGAGGAGATTCTTGTGACTGCAGCTCAGTCACAGCCCCCATGAATATCAATAAGATCAGAACTCGTTTTAGCTCATTCAATCTTAAATCCTTCGACAGTAATTAGCTTTTACTATCTGATCTAATCTTTATAATTGAAATAACTCTTTCGCGATATTAATCAATAGCAAAACAATAGAACAAACCAGCCCCATTCCAACTAGCAAAATCTGCCTGACTACAGCCTGCAGCAGAATGTGAAGAATTCCATGACTGGTTTCCATGACCGATGCGATCGGAATGTCCTACTTGTGCAGCACCACCACTATTGCTGGTCCAGTTATTACAAGTGCGATCAGCCTCTTCTGTGAAGGCTCGACCATCCGGTCGAGTACCAGTTAGCATAGTGTGTAGGTTTGGCATTGGATCACCAACCCCATTAATTTCGTTACCCTTCTCTGTAAGAGCATAAGCCTTAAACAAATTAGATCCTCGTTGTGCTTCAACCAAAGTATCCCCATGAATTTCTGATGTCTTTATAGGTCTACGCAGAAGACCTCTTGCGTGATACCAGGGACCATCACCAATTCTGTCGCGTGCGTTTATTGCTGGCTTGCCGGGCCGAGCCTGAGTGCTAAGATAAGCACGCCAGGTACGATGGCCTGCCCCAGCATTGGTAGCCAACCTTTGACAATGGGCATCAGCACCTTCTAAACCACCTAGATCTCCGCCATTCCCAATTGGTTCACTAGTAACAAAAAAAGACATGAGTTCTGATGGAATGAAATGTCTCAAGGCATGATACCCCACACCTTGAGCCATCAATACAGGAGACTCAATTACAAAAAAAGTTACTGATAAAACAACAGCTAATAAAACTTTATTCATTCGTTTTCTCCTGTAAGACCAAAGCAGTAGAATTGGCCGATACCATGTGTCTTAGGTAATGCCGCCTGACTACAACCACGAGTTCCATGTGATGAATTCCAAGAACCATTCCCACCACCTTCCCGATCAGGAAACCCAATCTGAACATTAGGCCTACCTGGACCACCGTATAAACCAGGAACTCCCAATTCGGAATCAGGGTCTTCATTACTAGTCCAATTATCACAGGTGTAATCAATATCTGGCGGATATGCTCGACCGTCAGGCTGAGATCCTGTTAATACTTCATGCCGATTGGAATAGGGTGTGTTCTTAACGTACTCCCAATCAATATCCCTGGGGTCAAGATAGTCATACAGACCAGGTACGATAGCCCCTTTCTCCGTTAGCCCGCTCTGTTTATGTAAATTGTTGCCCATTCGTGCAATCTCTATGGTATCTCCATGTAAATGAGCAACACTACTAGCAATCATAACCCCATCATAATTGTGCCATGGCCCACTCCCAATACGATCACGGGCATTAATCGCTGGTGCTCCGGGTCTAGCCTGGGTACTGAGATAGGCCCGCCATGTTTGATCACCTGCACCCACGGCGGTAGCAAGTTTTTGGCAATGGGCATCAGCCCCTTCTAACCCCCCTAAATTACCTCCGTTCCCAATAGTTTCACTGGTAACGAAGAAACTCATAGGAATTCCTCCTAACATACCGTGCTGAGACAACACCATAGAAGGAATCATTACTGATAAAACCATTATAGATACAAGGATTCTAAGTCTTAACATTTTCCCCTCCAATTTAAGGCGTTTTTTAAGATACATATCTCCAGCCAAGTTTTAATAATCATGATTCAAATCTCTACAATACATTTTATTTAGATTAGTCAATCTTTAAAAAATTACTGGCTAATAGGGTCTAAACCATGATCTTTCAAAACATCATGAAAATCAGGGCTCGACAGAAAATCAATAAACTCTCTTCCTTTAGCTGAATTTTTTGTTGCGATACCCAAAGCCGCTTCAAATTGAATATACCTTTGAAGTTCCGATGGCAAGGCTCCAAGAAATTGAACGCCAGGCGCTCGAATAAGTTCGCTTACCAGAGTCAACACTAATTCAACCTCACCTTCTGCTACAAGCCCAGGCCCCTCACCTGGCCCAGTTAATCTGCTTTTTTCTCTTACTTCTGCTGTAACACCAAGAGCAGAAAAACTTGCTTCATTGGTACGACGACTCTGACCATTTGCCCCATATGCTATTGACTCAGCTCCAAGTAGCGTTTCCCGAAGGTCATTCAAAGTCTCTACACTTTTCATTGGTACGCCTTCTCTAGAGCCCACACCAACTCCCACCTGTGCAAATCTGTAACGAGCTTTTATATCTATTTTTTCTAACTCAGCTAACTCATCAATTAATGCCGGGGTGAGAATGACAATATCAAATAATTCTCCCATAGAAACCTTATCAGCTAAGGTTCTTGAGGTACTAAACTCAAAGCTAAGGGTTGTTTCTATAGCGCGCTCAATATCACTCTGCAAATCTTCTAAAACGCCTTTTACTCCATTAGAACTATAAATCCGTAACGAGGGAGTTTCCTGTGCATACAAGAAACTATTTGAACTTATCAAGCCCAACACCAGAAAGCTAAATAAAAATCTAGAAGCTAATTTCATTAGCACTATCCTTTGAAAACCTAAGTGGACTCATATTTTTTAAATAGCAAAGATTATTGTCCGCGCTGCTCTCGAAACTGTGACAAGCTAGCATCCAGAATACTTAATCGTTCCTGTAAACGCTGACTGCCCCCACCAATATCAACTCCATCAGCCAATCTGAGTGTCTTCCAACCAAGCATATTAGCCCCACTACGAGATGGGTTCCCCGTGATCTCGACCCGATCTCCAGGCTTGAGTTGATCTGCACTCCAACCAGATCTTCTAAGTGCAACTGAGGCATCTCCCTCAACCATCCAAATCTCTGTGTTTCCTGCGGAACTTGTAGTTTCAACATACACTCGAGCATGCGGGTTTACAAAACGGAATTCTGTTACAACACCCGAAATCTGCACCATCTCCTCAGTCCGATAATGCGCAGCAAAATTATGATGCGCTGATGCATAGGGCATTCCCAAAATCATGATAAAGAAAAAACTTAATATTTTATTATTCAACTCATTGTCCCCTTAGAATTGCCCTGATATCGCCTCACAGGGCTGTCGGTCCAATTCCACATCTGGCGTTAAAACACGTGGGCGTCTAATTATCAAAGGTTCACGGAACATTACAGGGTCATAGATGGTGAGCTCCACATCCAAGTTTCTACCATTGGGACTAATCGAATATCGTTCAGTGCCTCTAGCCTGGTCGCTATTGTGTATAGCAAGCGAATCATCTGCCAAGTTTGTAGAGATATTCGTGGTTTCAACAACTAATGTCTGTCCTTCGTACCAACCTATAGAATGTCCTACAGTACTCTGGATGCCATCCTCTGGATGAGCACGACCATCCATATAAACCGTACGATCCACAGTTAAATCTTCGCCTGTAATAATAATTCTATCTTCTAAGACCTCAAACTTAATTGGATCCGAATGCAATACAGTTCGAAAAATCCCAAAACGTTCACACTGAATTGCTGGATCATCGGCAAGATCAAAAGCATCCCCTACAGAATGACCTGTTTCAGTAAGCCGGTCATCAATTACTGCAAAAGTATGTTCCTCAAGAGAATCAATAATCTCAGATGCGGATAGGTGATCATTAACTGGGTTGTAGAGAAGCGTTTCAAGATACTCATAGGTTTCAACAGTCAACCTGCTTGAAAACTGCCCCACAATATCCCAATCTGGGCTATCTAAAGTATCAAAGCTATTTGTACTCCAAACACCAGATAAACCAGCTAAGGGGCTAGCAGGAGAAAGAGGCTCAGAATCAATAGGCGAGTCGCCCGTTGAGCACCCCGTTAAAACCAGGATACTACCGAGGAGAAAAATCCCAAAAACAAATAGTTTTTGCGAAATATACCGAGCAATATCAAACTTATACTTAGGACGAATAATTATCATGAACACCCCTAAAAAATTGATATACCACTAATGAGTAATATTACACCGAGCAGAGACTAAGAGCCCATACTCTAATATTTCATTCTATTTAATACTTAATCTATCTGATAAAAAATATTTTTCTCTAAATTTATAATCAACGTTAATTGATTAATCGCGTTTTAGCACTCTTTTTGTCAAACTTTGAATAAAGCCTTTGGGATTAAATATAAAAATGGATAGATTAAGATGAGCGATAGAGATTTACTAAAAAGGCTAGAGCGCCTAGATACCTGCGCAATCTCTGATTCACTGGATAGTTTTGGCTTGGTTGGAGTGGTATCTGATATTACTCGACGTTCAACGACCTCTAGAATCAGTGGTCGTGTACAGACGGTCAAACTATCTGCTGGAAAACCTCAAAAAAGCTCAAAACACCACTTAGGAACAAGATCTATCGAGGCAAGTACATCTGAAGATATTATTGTCGTGGAACAAAGAAGTGGTATCGAGGCTGCTGGCTGGGGTGGACTATTAGCCACTGCCGCGAAAGCCAAGGGGATCAGAGGAGTTATCATTGAAGGTCCAGCCCGAGACATTGATGAATATGAGGAACTAGGGCTCCCTGTTTTTTCTCGTTCAACCACCCCAAAAACCGCTAGAGGAAGAATTTATGAATCTGCAGTAAATATTGCAATTCAAGTGGGCGATATTAATGTTAGCCCAGGTGATTTTGTAATAGCCGATGGCACTGGTCTCGTATTTGTACCACATAAAATCGCCAAAAAAGTAATTGAAAAAGCAGAGCAAATTACTAACCATGAAAAACTGATGAGTAAAGATGTCATTGCAGGACATCCTGTTATGAAGGTCATGGGACAGTAGTTATGAGAATCTACTTGAAACAACAAACTTAGAAATAGTAGATCAGCCCGGCAAGAATCGCTGAGTTGACTCCTGGTTACAATCAAATCGCACCATTTCAACATCTGGAGAATAGATTAGCTCCCGCCTATGCACTAAAGGATCTAGCATGTACTCCGGATCTTCCAGCACAAATTCAACTAAAATGCGGGCTCCTTCATCAATTAACTTATAACGCTCTATGAGGCGCTTCTCAGATCCTGAGGGAACACCAATTTGGTATGGTGAACGATGATCTGAAAACAGTCTGGTATCTACAACAAGTTCTTCCCCTTCCCATCGTCCAATTGAATGACCACCAGGAAACCTTATACCACTATTAGGATGCTCCCTCCCATCCATATAGACCGTCCGCACTTCATCAAAATACTCAGTTCGAAATACAACGGTATTTTCTTCACTATTAACCTCAATCTCGAGAGGATAAAGATTTGTATAAATAATAAGTGCTGGCGCCGGAGGCCCGATACAACGAGATGCTGGATTATCAACAGAAAGGGCATCGTACTCACTCTGAGCAGTTAAGCCCTTTTCTGTTAGATTCATGTTGGCATGAAAAAAACCATCAAAACCACCTGGATAAGTTTCAAGCTGAGAAGTATCTGCCCTCCAGCGTCCTGACATAGTCTCAGCAAGGGCTGTAACCTGTGGCTGATTGAGCAACGGTTCCCCAGAATCACTATCAAATGATGTTGGCAGAACGATCCCGCCTTCTTTTTCTATCGTTCGCAGAATGCCATATGACCGGCCATCCTGAGCAGGGTTAGCTCGCACGGTCACGTAATCTCCTACAGAAAGTGAATCACGGTTCCAACCAACACGCGTCATCGTGAGAGTTGATGACGTCTGCACCGTCCACTGTGTTTCGTCTTCAGCTAAATTCACGACTATATAGACGTGAGGATTTCTCCAGCTAAATTCGATAACTCTACCTTCAAACTCAACCAGACTTTCCGTGTCTATACCTATCTCCGCATGATGAGCCCTAGCGGATAACAGTAGTGCCATATAAAAGACACAAGCTAACAGACATTTCAAAGCCATTTTCTTTTTTACGAAGCCCATAGAAGTTTATCTAATCAGATTAGCTTTCTCGTTACGGTTCCCCTTGTAAGGGCGGGAAAGCCGGTGGTGAAACGCGACGGTTTGAAGCCGATTGATAGGACGAGGCTACTCTCAGAATTACATCCTCTTGACCAGGTTCTGCCCTGAAAACCAACGAAAATGGCAATCCCGGTCCTGAGGCTGTTGTAGCCGAATTATTGTTTGTCGGGATATAACGCTGATGATCCTCACTAAGCGTGAACACCGGATCATAGGCTGTCTGCACATAACCTGCTGGTATAAGCACTTCAGTCAACCCTGCATAGGGCCCCGATTGTAATTCCCCACGAAAATCACCTTCAGGTTGCGGTTGCGGCGATAGACCTATTTTTCCTGGAACCAATGAGCTATGAAGACGCACGACGAGATCTAGGTCATTCTCCATCATCACTTTCATCTCGACTCGACGTAGGAGCTCACGCAACTTCACACGTTCATCAATTCCCTGACGTTCTCCAAGTGAGCGGCGTATGTCTTCCTTCTCTTCCCAGTTCTTAAACCAAGCCCTTGCATCATCTCCCCAAAACTTAGAACGTTCATTCAGAGTAGCAAAATCATTTAGGGTCTCGTTATAACCCCGCTCCTCCCAATCTGCAGAACGGCGCGCAAGATACTGGTTTACATGGAATTTAAAAGCATTTGACAAACCCATCGTTAGAATAGATCGTAAATTAAATCCCTCAGGAACTGGCACTTCACCCTCAGCAAGCGCCACCATATAATCGATTGGACTCATCTCACCGGAACCATGGACAATGCCAGGGGCAAATTCCGTGGGTGTAATACTTGCCGCAAAATCAGGAAATAACGGCTGTCCATCACTGTCAAGCCAGTACAGCATATCGGGGAAAAGCACTGGAACAAGTTGCGCCAGAGCATCTGTATACGAGGGAGTCATGTTCTCAATTTCAGGATCATCTGGCCACAGCGGATCCACGGATTCCACCAGAGTTGCACCAAGCATCCCCCCAAGCACTTCTTTGATTTCACTTGCCGCAGCATTAGCGATCGGCTCATCTGCACGGACGCCCGGGAAAGTCAGCATAGATTCTCGAATTATTCCGATACGTATACCGCGAAGTGCCCCCTCTTGCGCATCTTCCACAATATGCCTAGCGTAACCATCCTCCAAAATGCTAGCCCTAGGAACAGTAGTCCACATGTCTCGCGGGTCGTAATAGCCTTCCTGTGAATCCTTCATCGCGTCTAGCACTTTGGCTGAATCACCTATCCAGCGACAGTGAATCCCGGTGCGATCAAAATAAATATCTGAACCAATCGCGTTACCGAGAAAGGAAACCAAGGCTTTATGAGGAAGAATTAATGACACCGAATTATGATTTGCTGGTCCTCGGCAGGACATGCTCGTTTCCTCGCACAGGCTACACATTGCAAGATTACTGCTAACCGATACCGCAGAACCTGAACTGGAGCCAATCGAAGGGGCTCTTGTGGTGTCGTACACATTGCTTGGATTGCCCGACCAAGAACTACGCTGGAAACCTAAAGTCGATGGTAAAACCATAGTTGGCTCATTGCTTCCACCAGGATTACAACCACTTCGTCCACAACCACGGCCGTTGTATTCAGTATTAACCGCCTTAGCATAAATAATTGCTCCTTTCTCACGAAGCTGAGCAACCAAGGTATGGTCGGTTGGCGCAAAATCAATGTCATACCTTGCATCCGCGGCCGCTGTTGTACGCATATCCTTTGTATCAAAAGGATCTTTAAGACTGAACGGAATGCAATACATGGGCATAGTGTTCAGATCTGGTTCAGTGCCATATTCCGTATCCAGTTGCATTGCTACTTCAAGAGCATCTGGATATTGTCGAAAATCCTCGCACACGGCTGGCGCATTAGCAGGCAGTGGGCCGATTGCCGGATGTCGGTCAGCATCGCCTTTACAAGTAACCGATCGTTCGCCACGAATATTCAAAGTTCCAAGAGAATTGGTTTGTCCTGCATTCGGAATACCTACAGTCATTCCGTACTGTGCCTGGACAGAAGGATCGGAAGCCGTTGGTTCCATGCGTCCAAACTCAATTGGAGGTCCCTGGTAGTCTTCAAAATTAGGTAGAAATTCGGTGATCGACCTTGTTTCAGTAGGGTATTCCACTTCCGAACCTGCGCGCACCATACCAAACGCAGAAGCGACTGGTTCTCCATCGCTTGTAACTAATTGATTTGTAACACCGTTATAGGCTTGAGCACGATCAATGTACATCTGCACAAGGCCTTGGCAAGTAAGCTGCCCTCCCTGAATAGCTTGATGAACGTCGTCAATTCGCGCCTCTTCCAGCCGAAACTGGAAATTTCCATCTTGGGTGCCATCTTGGACACTACTTTGGGCGCCATCTTGGGCGCCATCTTGGGCGCTGCATCCTGCGGCCAAAGCGAAACAGATAGCAGTTAAAAAGGTGATTACCCTACGATACGTAGCGACAAACATGAGTTTCTCCCGAGTTTTTGGCGCCTCAATACCACTTGCATTACATGGCGCCAATTTATTATATTTTTATTCGGCTATTCGATATCTGCCTGATACTACTCTAGGTTAGAGTGTTCATCCATTATGTTCTCAATCTTTGGCTATACAGAAGATTACTTTCAAGATATTCCATAGTAGATTGAGTACTTACGCCTCACTGGAAAAATATACGTGGAAAAACCCAAACAACCACGCTTCTGGATCGTTGCCATTTATTTAATTCTCTTAACACTGGCAATTCCTTGGTATTGGCCAGCAAACGATATACGGCATATTTACGGTTTACCTCTCTGGGTTATTTCAACACTTATAGTTTTGTTCACTACATCGATTTTTACTGCCTGGGTGTTTCTAAGCAATACAGAGAATGATGTTCCCTGATGAATGACATCCTCCCCTTTGGGCCCGGCGCATGGGTATTTATTACACTTTATCTCGCCTCCCTCCTACTCTTAGGATGGGCTGGGCGGGCTGCTCGTAGAGAAGATACGCTCCAAGATTTCTACTTAGCTGGACGGGGATTCGGGTTCATCGTCCTGCTTCTAACTCTCTACGCAACACAGTACAGCGGCAATACTTTCTTTGGTGTGGCTGGTGCAACCTACAGGGTTGGTTTTGGTTGGTTAATTGCCGTTCATTACATGCTAGCAATCATCGTTTTTTACTTGGCGTTTGCTCCAAAACTGCATAACCTGTCTCGCTCTCGGGGTTATGTAACCCCGACGGATTATCTCGAAGATCGATATCAATCCAAAGCCATCTCCTTGATTGGATCTATCGTTATGATCATCGCATTGAGCAACTATCTATTGGCTCAACTGATGACGATGGGACGAGCTCTTCAGGGGTTAGCTGGTCCTAGTTATGGCGATCAAGCATATAACTACGGTGTTGTTGGGCTTGCCCTAGTCATGTTGACCTACGGCACTCTTGGTGGAATTCGTGCTATCGCTTGGACGGATGTCATACAAGGCAGCATACTCATGATTAGCTTTTTTGTACTACTTCTGCTGCTGTTCGACCAATTTGGTCCATTATCAGCAGCCACTGAGAAGATAGCTATATCATCTGATTCATTTAAGGTTGCAAGGCCCGTTCCAGCAATGCTTCGAGAATGGCTAAGCTATATTTTAGTCCTCGGTATGGGAGGGGCTCTGTATCCTCATGCAATTCAGAGAATCTATGCCGCAAAATCAAGCCGCATAATGAA
This sequence comes from uncultured Gammaproteobacteria bacterium, assembly GCA_964276105.1. GTDB lineage: Bacteria > Pseudomonadota > Gammaproteobacteria > Steroidobacterales > Rariloculaceae > UBA6522. The sequence goes on from CAXYEE010000020.1 coordinate 26,727, forward strand.
TCGAAGTCTCGCCATGATGGCATTTATGCCATTCACTACCGCACTAATTGCTGTTATTGCTGGAATCTACGCTCTAGCCTATATCCCGGGTCTAGAAGGGGCCGCTACAGATCAAGTTTTAGCGAGATTATTAAGAATTATTCAGGAAAACTCACTGCTTGGTTATACGGTGGTTGTGGTCATCTTCAGTGCCGTGCTCGCCGCACTCATGTCGACAGCAGATTCTGCCATGCTTTCAATATCATCAATGTTCACGAAGGACATATATGCGGTACATATCACCTCTGACGCAGACCAGCCCAGACTCACCAAGATCGGCAAACGGTGTTCATGGCTAGTTGTCAGTCTGCTTGTATTACTTGCTCTGTTTTTGAAGGACCATGCTTCTCTAATTGCCCTTATTGATCGAAAATTCGACGTGTTAGTTCAGCTAGCACCGGCATTCATGCTTGGAATTCATTTCCCTTGTCTAAGAAAAACCCCTGTTCTGGTTGGTCTCATAGCAGGCCTTATGATTGCACTTGGACTTGCCTTTGGTCCATTCGATTTCGTGGTAAATGGCAAGGTCTGGGGATTCCACCCTGGCCTATACGGCTTAATGGTTAACGCCTTCATCGCAATTACTGGTTCAACTCTAATGAAGTTGCAGCGATAAAGAACCCATCTTAGTCGATATTATTGGCACGTTCGCGTAAAACGAACTTTTGCACTTTTCCCGTCGAGGTCTTAGGAAGCTCCATAAAAATCACTGTCTTCGGGCATTTATAGTGCGCCATATTATCGCGACAAAAATCAATAACTTCCTGCTCTGACAAGGTCTGGTCAACTTTAAGCGTGACAAAAGCACAAGGTGTCTCGCCCCAATGGTCATCCTTTCGGGCTACGACTGCCGCCTCCAGTACTGCTGGGTGTCTGTACAAGACGCCTTCCACTTCAATCGAAGAAATATTCTCTCCGCCTGAAATTATAATGTCCTTAGACCGGTCTCGAATTTCAATGTAACCGTCAGCATGTGTGACGCCAAGATCTCCCGTATGGAATACCCCCCCTCTGAAAGACTCCGTTGTAGCTTGTTGATTTTTTAAATAGCCTTTCATCACAACGTTGCCTCGAAACATAAGTTCACCCATAGTTTCGCCATCTGCTGGAACTGGTTTCAAAGAATCCGGGTCGGCCACAAAAAAATCTTCCTGAACTACATACTTAACTCCTTGCCGAGCTTTCAACAAAGCGCGCTCTGCCACAGATTCATCATCCCATTCATCGTGCCAATCACATACCGTAACTGGCCCATAAACCTCAGTCAGTCCGTACGTATGTGTAATATCAAAACCAAGCGCTTCCATACGCTCCAGCACAGCCGCAGGTGGCGCAGCACCTGCTGTCATCATCTGAATGCGGCGTTCAAGCTCTAAAGAATTTGATTCAGGTGAATTTAGCAACATATTCATCACTATTGGAGCACCACACATGTGGGTCACACCATGTTGAGCAATTGCCTCGAATACCGCTGACGGGCGTAAGCCACGGAGACAGACATTAGTTCCGGACAGTGCAGCTACCGACCACGGGAAACACCACCCATTGCAATGAAACATTGGGAGCGTCCACAAATATGTAGGGTTTGGTGACATGCCCCATGCAAGAATATTACCAACAGCATTCATGTATGCCCCACGGTGATGGTAAACAACCCCTTTCGGTTTACCCGTCGTCCCAGAGGTATAGTTTAGAGAAATCGCATCCCATTCATCATCCGGTAAATTCCAGTTTGCAGTTGGTTCACCTTCTGCTAGAAGTTCTTCATAAGTCAGATCACCAATGAGATCGCCAAACTCAGCCAGTGGATCATCTATATCAATCACCAAAGGCTTATTATCAATCTTGGATAAGGCCTCTGAAATCACAGCAGAGAATTCCCGGTCTGTGATCAGTACACGCACCTCTGCATGCTCAAGAATAAAGGCAATAATATCGGCATCTAATCGGATATTTAACGCATTAAGTACAGCACCACTGGCAGGCACACCAAAGTGTGCTTCAAAAAGGGCCGGAACATTTGGCGCCATGACTGCAACAGTATCGCCCTTTTTTATTCCTCGAGAAGTAAGAGCACTCGATAGGCGCCGACATCGCAAAAAAGTCTCTCTCCAGGTCCGCCTCTCTTCTCCATGAATAATCGCTAAACGTTCTGGGAAAACCTCAGCCGCTCGACGCATAAAGCTAAGCGGCGACAATGAAACATAATTAGCCTCGTTTCTACCGAGGTCTTGATCGTACTTGTTCATATTTTCTTAAAGCTGATTGCATCAAATATCCGGATTAAAGAGAAATCCATTTTGAACACAGATTACGATAAGGATCGCGTTCAAAATCACGCATCATAAAACCTGAAACGATGACCATCAAATCCTGCTAATCCCCGAGATACTTACTTGCAACTCAAAGAACGTTTTCTTCTAACCAACTATGAATATATTCGGCAATTTCTTTGCTATTAAGCTCAAGCATCATCATATGACCATTACCAGGCAACCCAACATCCTCCATCCTGACATACTCGGTCTGAACTCCTGCCTGATTTAGCCAGTTAGAAAGACAATGATCAAAAATCCGATGATAGCCCCCTTCACCATTCATAAAAAGCACTGGGATATCTGCCAGATTAACTAGCTGCCGAGCTGGTTCAACCTGCTGATAACAGGGCACAAGCCCGGGACCTTCAGACTGCGACTGCAATTCAACTTGAAGATCTGAAGAATCATTAGCAGGCGGATCATAGGTAATAGGCGTATTACCTACGCCCCATGAAAGCCCTCCTCCATCGCGGTAGGTCACAGCAGATGTATCAACTCCTCTAATAGGGGGAGCTGCCGGTTCTAACGTTACGATGGTATGAACAAGCTCGGGACGTTCGTCAGCAATATTCCAGCCAAACCAACCTCCTTGGGAATGGGTAAGAAGAATAACTGGCGTACCAATCATATCTAGCAGTGCTACATTCGCATCAATTGTTAGTTGTGCCTGGCGTCCACCAATAAATTGCACCTGGGTCTTCATGAAATTATCAGCGATAGGGTCTCCCATTCGCCCTGTCCCAGGCCACTGAGTATGTTTTGAAGCTTGTGGAAAATCTGCTGTAGCGGCAGATGCCGTAAATATCTCCTCTAAATTAGGTCCGTTACGAATACGAATATCTCCATCAACACCAGGAACATATTGGGATCTGCCTCGCGCAGGAAAATCCTGCACATAGACCACATAGCCCATCTCAAGAAAATCGAATGCCCAACCGGGTCGCCCGTCAGGAGTTTGCATAAAATCCACGCCAGTCTGGCCTGCACCATGAAGGAAGACGATTGGGTATGGGTGTTTAATTTCGTGAGGCACCATCACCTCAACATACATAGCACCCCCCATAGTGATCTCATCACCCACATTGACATAGTCCCCACCAGCATAGAAAAAACCCTGCCGAGCAACGTTATCCATAGACATCATTGGGATACTAGCGGGTGGCCTTGCGGACTGAGCAAAAACCTCGAAGGTCAATAAAACCAAAGCCAGGGTTAGAAAAGATTTCCTAATACTCATTTTTTTCTCCTCTGAGCTTCTAAGCTCAGCACATTGTTTGCTCCAGACTTTTCTCTATTCCCAAGCCGAATAGACTGGCTTGCCAATCATTGTCTCTGGTCGAGCGCCAGTTCTTGGAATGTATTTCTGGACTCGGCCATTACCAACCTCAGCAATATAAAAATTACCATCCTGATCAACACTCATTCCGTGAACACCCCACTGCCCCCCGGGAAAATCACCAAAGGTACCCCATGAATAGATTAGGTCTCCCTCGAGGTTATATCCAAGTATCTTGTTTGTTGCTCTGTCCGCTGCCCATAGAACATTATCAGCACCAATGTAAAAAAGGTGGATATCAGTAGGCTCTGCACCAAAGCTCCACTCATCAAGATATTCGCCATTCTCATCAAAAACTTGAACTCTATTATTCGCACGATCATTAACAAAAACCTGTCTTGTCTGAACGTCTACAGCAACCCCATGAACATTATTCATGTACCCAGGCCGAGTTTCATTTGGAGGATTACCAGCTTGTCCCCACTCGGTTAGGTAATTTCCTTCATTATCAAACTTCACAACACGCGTATTCGCATAACCATCTGCGACAAAAAAAGAATCGTCTAGAAAAGCCATAAAGGTTGGACGATAAAAATGCGAATCATCGTCACCGCTAACGTTTGGTATTCCAATAGTCTGAACAAGTTCCGATCCATCATTAGTAAATTTAAAAATAGCATGTCGAAAATCATCTACAACCCAAACATGTTTTTCAGGATCATATGGATTGATAGTTACATAATGTGGACGACGAAATAGAGAATCCCACTGTGTCCAGGCCTCGATAATTTCACCGTCACCATTCACTACTACTAAACAGTGTTCCCAACGATGATCTACTCCATGCTCACCACGGTCAGTATCATCACCATCTAATGCTCCTGGAAGACTTGCTCTAGGTCCTACAGAAGCATTTCTCCATGGCAGCTGTGCGACTGGAAAAGATAGAGCTGGACCAGCTTCAGGGTAAACTGTACGAGCAGGGCTCTCAATATTTGGTAGCTCCCCTCTGTGCAAAATGAAGACTCTATCGGGGCTCTCAGCAAAAACACTTTGCCCTGCTCCATATGTCCAACCTGCATGTCCCGGAAGCTCTGCAAGGTCCTGAGGCCAGTTTGGTACGACATCATAAGGTCCAAACATATCTTGACCTCCTTTAGCCCCAGGGACAGCCGCAAACTGAGTTAATCCATTACCAGCTACTAAGGTAATAACAACTCCTAATACACCCGCTACAACTATTTTCAGCCTTCCACTCATAACCTATTCCTCATTTATATGCAGTAGTTGTCTATCCAGATAGATTACTCAACGTTTTCTTGAATCCACTCATGGATAAACTCGATAATGTCGTCGCTATTTAGCTCTAATTGCATCATATGCCCGTTACCACTGATTCCCACTTCCTCAAGCCGGAAAAAATCTGTTTGTGCTCCCGCTTGATTAAGCCACTTGGGAATACAAGCATCGAACACACGATGATAAGTACCATCTGCTGACATCGATAAAATAGGCACATCTAAAAAATTAACTAATTGCTTTGCTGGCTCTTCTTGCAACCAACATGGAACTTCTCCAGAACGATCTGCCTCTTCTTCTAAATAAGTATTAAGCTCAGATGGATCACTTACTGGCGGATCATAAGTTAATGGGTAATTGACAGGACCCCATGCATTTGCTGGAGCACCAGTGTATGCGACCTGAGATGTACTGACTCGGCCTATTTGAGGGCCACCAGGTTCAACCGTAATTAGAGCCTTAACAAGACCAGGCGCTCCATCTGTTACGCCAAAACCCACACCGCCTCCCTGCGAATGAGTCAATAGAATTACAGGACCAATCTCTTGCAACAATTCAATTGCCGCATGGCGTGCAAGAGTCGTACTCTGTCCCGCAAATTGCACCTGAGTTTTAATAAATTCATCAAACACAGGATCACCGGGCTCACCTTCACCAGGCCACTGGGTATGATTGTTATTTAATGGAAAATCTCCCATCTCATCAACATTGGTCCAAATAGTTTGTAATTGGGCAGCTGTGCGAATACCAAGATCACCATGTACTCCACCTGGTAAATAAGCGGAACGTCCCCGCGCTGGGTAATCCACCATATATAGGACATAACCTTGTTCAAGCAGGTAGTATGCCCACCCTGGTCGACCATCTGGCGTTTGCTGCCAACCCACGCCTGTTTGGCCATTCCCATGAAATAAAACAACTGGATACGGTTGAGTAATGTTATTTGGCTCCCAAACATCTACGTACATCTGACCGCCCATTACCGGCGGATCACCATACCCATATACATAATCCCCACCAACGTAATGCGCACTCTTTCCAGCAAAATGCTCTGTCGAATAAGTCGCTATAACATCAGGCGGCATAGCTACTGATGCTTCCATGGAGTTTGTGTTCGATACAGGCATATCAGAACCCTCAACCTCTTCGCTAGACTGACAAGCTGCCAGTAAAAAACTAGCAAAAATTCCTGTGATAACAAGTCTGCATGAATCCAATGTTTTAAGAGTCATTGTTATTTCCCCTCTGATATTGAATCGTTATTTTCTCATTCTGCGCTGCGTGCTTTATTTTTTCCAATGTTCTATCAATATTTTTATTATTTTGAGCATAAATTTCCTAGGTAATTATTAATAAGCTTGGCATTTCCATTAACTCTGAACAGTTAACACCACGGTACGCTTATTGCACCCTACTCGATGCTCCCAGAGATAAACCCCTTGCCACGTTCCCAATACAAGCCGTTTAAATCCAACAGGAACAGTAAGGTCCGTCTGTGTCAATATGCTCCGAATGTGGGCAGACATGTCATCCGGGCCCTCATCAGTGTGTGTAAAACGAATATCACCATCGAGCACCAAATCGCTCATAAATGTTTCTAAGTCGCGACGCACATCCGGGTCAGCATTTTCGCAAAGCATCAACGAGGCACTGGTGTGTTTAATAAACAGATGACACAATCCGCTTGTTGCGACAGTCTCTGCTAATACCGTGTTAATACGGTCCGTAATTTCATAAGTCCCGCGACCGGCTGTCTCGACAACCAATTCTGTTTGGAATATCACTAGAACTTCACAAGCATTAGTTTGATTTAATCACACAATAGTCAGCATC
>CAXYEE010000021.1:0-41231 GCA_964276105.1 uncultured Gammaproteobacteria bacterium
CTAGGTCTCTCAGCGATCCGTGAGACCATCTCACAACTTAAATATTCCTCAACCAGTGAGCTTGGCATATCAAGTGGAGATATTAATCGTGCTATTACTTTTGGCTCATCCCAAAGCGGGCGGTTATTAAGAACATTTCTTCATGATGGGTTTAATGAAGACACACAAAATCGCAAGGTCTTTGATGGAATCATTGCGCATGTTGCGGGTGCAGCACGAGGAAGTTTTAACCAACGATTTGCTCAAGCATCTCGGGCCCCAGGAGGAGCTTTTGAGTATCCTAATAGGGTCTTCCCATTCGCTGATATTACCCAAACAGATCCAGCTACTGGCAATTCTGATGGTCTCTTGGCAAGCATTCCATCAAGCGCAATGCCAAAAATTTTCTATACAAACTCATCTACTGAATATTGGCGGTCTGTTGGCGCATTAACTCACATCTCTTTAGATGGAAAAAAAGATCTGCCGCTTATGGACAACGTACGCACCTACGATTTTGCAGGTACGCAACATTACCCAGCAACTTTTCCATCTATGTCTGGACATGAAGATCTTCAGCCCAACCCTAACGATTACCGGTGGTTTCTTCGTGGCCTGTTAGTTGCTATGGACCGATGGATAACTAATGACAACCAACCACCCCCCCCCCTAGTCGTTACTCTACCCTAGAGAAAGATACACTGGTTGAGACGACAGCTTTTCAATTTCCCGAGATACCGGGTTTAAATGTGCTAACAGAGGTCAGTACCGCCTATGCACTTGATTTCGGACCAGAGTTAGGAAGCAACGGGATTATTAGTCAGGAGCCGCCTAATGCAAGTCACCCCTACCCCTTTATGGTTCCTCAAGTCGATGCCAGCGGTAATGAAATTGACGGATTACGATCCCCAGATATTGCTGTACCTCTTGCGACATATACTGGGTGGAGACCAACAAACCCGGTCTCAGGAACAGGGCTTTACATACCTTTCTCCAAAACACGTTCTGAGCGAGAAGCTCAGGGAGACCCACGTCCATCCATCGAAGAACGCTACTCAAGTCGTGCTGAGTATTTAGGCTTAGTTGCAGAATCCACCATGAAACTCATCAGCGATGGATACCTCTTGAACCAGGACCTTTCAGTTATTCTTGACTCAGCAGGTAAGCATTGGGACCACAGAATGAACATAGAAAATTAGAGCAAAGGAAAATATAAATGCCTTTTAAATACAATTTAAAAAATTTCAAACGTGTACTCATATCTGGGCTTATATCGTTATCGGTAATGCTTACCTTTAATTGGCATAGTGCCCATGCCCAGCTCACTGTCGAAGATTTTCCTGAACTAGAGCTAACTGACTTCAGCTATGTATCCCGAGAAAGACGTGAAATATTTGCAGACGAAGAACTACAAAAAAGTACAGAACCCTTTAAAATTTTCGACAATCTCTACTACGTTGGGATTCAATGGGTATCCTCCTATCTGCTCGTCACTGATGATGGATTAATCCTTATAGACTCACTACACCCACCCTATATAGAAACTGGCGTTGAGCATATAAGAACACTCGGTTTCGACCCTATGGATATTAAGTATGTGCTTGGGGTACACGGACATTTTGATCATATGGCTGGTCATGCCTACTACCAAGATAACTTTGATACTCGTGTCGCCCTAACCGCCGGTGACTGGAAAAGAGCCCAAACAGATATACCAAATGAGTTCATCATGGATGTTGCTGAGGTGGACATGGTCATACAGGATGGAGACACCCTAGAATTAGGGGACCAGGTTATGAAGTTCTATATCACTCCTGGGCATACCGAGGGAGTGCTATCCATGGAGTTCACGGTATCTGACGGGGGAGAGGATTATCGTGCAGTGATTTTTGGAGGTGGTGGCGCACAAGTGAATGACTTCTGGAAAAACCAAACTGTTTTGGGAAACATACGCCGGTTTGAACTGCTAGCCCAGCAGTCACCCCCAATACAGGTGCGATTACCTACACACGTAAACACGCCAGGAGGAGTTCAGGGACTTCATAGTCTATTTTTGGACAGGGGCCCAACAGACCCACATCCTTTAGTCGATGACCCTAGCGTTTTTCTTGACTACCTTGAGAGGGCAGAAGGTAATGTATTAAGGGCTATACAGAGCCCCTAGATACGTATTCTTATAGTCATTATCCGCGAACAGTTGGATCAACAATACGGTCTGCGTCCCGCTCCTCACACCCTGTGTTTCCAAAAAAGAAAGCATCAGGATCTTCGTTTAGTTCTCTCTGAATTGGATCAACAGCCCATGGCTCAATAAGCATGGTATCGTCCACAGTAGCTTCCCAGTAAAGGGTATTTCCTTCACGGCGAATTCTCTCTGTAACAGTCATATCCCAACTATGGATATAGCCCATCCAACCCAGCCAGCTCTCATCATTAAACCCAACCGAATCAACTACCAGCGTATCGCCTTCCCAACGACCCACTGAGTAACCCATCCAAGTCGTGTCATTGACCTGTATGTCAAGATGCTCCCGTCCATCCATTGGAATAATTCGGTACGCATTGATGTTTCTAGTGTCGTAAAGAAAAATAATTTCGTTAGGGGTCTGAACAATTTTATGGGGTGGTCCCACACGCGGAATTGCTGCTGGTTTACAACCGAATAGCGGATCAAGCGTTAAACCATTCCAATCTAAATCCTGAATTCTGTCCCAGTGCTCTGGCTTATATAAAGGTTTATTTGCCTTTGATCTTTCAAGAACCGCAAAATCTTTTTCGAAATTTCCTAGATCACTATCACGGCCCTCAAGATTAAGAATAATATCCCCATCTTCATTTTCAAATCCGCGAAAACCCATTGCGCCCGGATGCCAAAACCCGGATAGATCTGGTCGACCATCTGCTGTTCTTGGCGTTTCCTGAGCTTGAATTGCCCCGATGTATATCGAAGACAATGCAAATATTGCCATTACCACACGAGTTACCAACCAACCCTGCCTATTCATACCCATACTCCCTCGACAATCGCGCCACTGTTCATTGTTTCAATAGTTCCAAACTTCAGCGAGAAAATATTATTCCGCATTACGCATAAGAAGTCGGTTACCAGTTGGCAAAGTAATCGCCATCATTAATCCCTGTGACTCTCCATTACGTGCGGGGTGGTACTCAACCGTATACTCCAACCCGACACGCAGTTCCTTAACAAGGCCCATGCGACGAAGAGCGTTAAGTGCTACAGACTCAATTTCCCAATTAACCACTTCTCCATCAGGACTTTCTACATCCAAATAAAAATATGGATGTGGGTTAATAAACTCCACTTTAGTCATAAGACCTGTAAATGTATGTGTATTGTTTACATCAAACTGTGCCTGCACAGCGTGATGCGCCGAAGCTGGTAGGCCACAAAAAAATAAGGTGGCTGCTATAAATAAAGTGTTTCTCAATAGTTTAATCATTGTGAGCTCCGGCTCAGTTGTTCTGGAGTTGGAAAGACAACATAGGGGTTTTGAAAAAAATCAGACACGGTCATCTCAAGCGTTATTTCACCGCCTAACCGGTGAACAATCTGAGAGGGAAAATATACATCCAAAATAGGCCAATCAATATAATCAGTATATTCTGCACTAAGCAACGTCTCACCTAGCACTGGGTGCTCAACCATCATTTCTACTACTGCTGGTCGCGCATTCTCATCAAGCCTAGCTGTAACCGGCATTCCATCAATTTCTACAGTGATTATCGTCTGACCAGACTCGGTTTCAATGACAACGTTATCAGGATTTTGAACAGCAGCTGTAATTACACCATGTGGCGTTAACCAAATCTGCTGCGCTCGTTGCTGGACCTCTTGATCAGAAACATCCGTAGGATCAACACCCGGTAGTCTCTCATCCCAAGCCCGATCACCACGAGCTACCTGCACTACTCGCTCCTCGTTTCCGTCCGACCCAATAAGCGTCATATCCATTCGGATAGCAGGAATAAAGTAATTGATACCCACCGTGGCATCCCTGAGCTCATAGCTTGTCCATTCACCGTTGTTTCCTGGAACATTAGATGTGCCGTTACCTGAAAACTGTAGAGTGTTTATCGAATCCATCCGGCGTTGAACACCCCTTAGAGTTCCAAGCGCTAATGCAGTTTCTTCTAAGGTCTCACTAACATTCGGCGTTTGTGCTTCACACGCCTGTACTAGAAGTAAACTCAAACTCAATATTAATGCTGAACGAGTCATCATGCTCGAATACCCTTTAATGCTTTATGCATTTATTTCCATAAAAATACCCATGCTTTAGCTACGGAGTTCCGCCTTAGTTGTATCGCAGATTCCCGTTTCTACCAATTCTAACGGTTTCTATAGCATAACTATAATATCAACACCTATTTTCCAAGAACTAGCCTACGAATAAAACCCCTAAAATACCGGTTTATATCAGCTATTAAAGGATTTTATCTCTTTGAAGATCATGTTTGTAAACCATAAGTGTAATACCATATTACGATTAGCCCAAGATAATGGTATAAAGTACACACAGGTAGTGTTTTCTGCTTTAGCTTAAAAAAGGTCCTTAGCATACAAGCTCTTATATTAACCTTTATATTTTTTCATTAAAGGAGACCTCTGAAATATGAGTTCAGGGCAATTTGATTTCTCTTTAGCCATTGGTGGAGCAGCTGGTCAAGGTATCGCCACCCCCGGCAACATACTTGCACGTATGTTTACTCGTCGAGGCCTCTCTCTCTACGCCTATAACGCCTATCAATCAATTGTACGGGGCGGTCATATCTTCTTAACGATGAGGATAAGCAGCCAGGCTATTTATACCCACGGTGATTCATTAAATATGTTGATTTGCCTAAATCAAGACACAATGGACCGCCACTCCAGTCTTATGAAATCTGGGGGCTGTGTTATTTATGATAGCGACAAAATTACACCAGGTGAGCTGGCAACGGGCGTACAACTATGTCCCTTACCAATAAAGGAACTATCAAATAAAAGCCGGAACAAGGTTATTCAGAACACTATTGCACTGGGGGCAATTAATTACTTGGTTGGTCTAGAATTTGACGTCTTAGAAAACTCACTAAACTTACAATTTAGCCGCAAAGGAGATGCAGTTGTAACGGAAAACTCTACTGCCGCATTAGCCGGCTATGAGTTTGCAAAAGAGAACTTCAAGGCCTACCCAGATCCACTACCTACCGGCCCTAAACCACTTGCCCTATGGACTGGTAATGAAGCTATGGCCATGGGCGGTGCTGCGGCAGGTGTTAAGTTTTATTCGGCCTACCCCATGAGCCCCTCCACAGGGGTTTTGCACTGGATGGCAAAAAACGCGAGAGAGTTAGACATTATGGTGCGTCAGGCAGAGGATGAAATTGCTGTGGCTAACATGATTATTGGTGCCGCACATGTTGGGGCACGGGCAATGTGCGCTACCTCTGGTGGCGGCTTTGCACTAATGACTGAAGCTGTTGGTGCTGCTTCAATGATGGAAATCCCAGCAGTGTTCATTAACGTACAGCGAGCAGGACCCTCAACCGGTGTGCCAACAAAAACAGAACAGGGAGACCTTTGGCAAGCGCTCGGAGCTAGCCAAGGAGACTTTGAGCGTTTAATCGTAGCCCCTACCGACGCTCTCGATTCATTCAATGTTATTCCAGAGCTATTTAATCTATGTGATCAGCACCAATGCCCAGGCATAGTCATTTCAGATTTACTTATTGCGGAAGGTACGTTTAGCACTGACCCTAACGATCTAAACTTGAACCCTGAAATTAATCGGGGAGAGATCGTTACAACCAATAAGTCTGATGAATCTGATGAGGAATACCTTAGATATAAAATCACCGATAGCGGGGTTTCTCCACGCGCACTACCGGGCCTTAAAGGTCATATGCATGTGGTAGCAACCGATGAACACGACCAGGATGGGGTACTAATTAGTGATGAGTACACTAACCCTCATAAAAGAAGACGTATGGTTGAAAAACGCGCTCGAAAAATTGCAGATATCACAGATAAAATAAAGGCCCCTACCCTTGAGGGCGATACAGATGCTGAGGTAACTTTAATTGGATGGGGCTCTACATACGGTGTAATAAAAGAGGCCATTGAACAACTTACCGAGAAAGGGGTTAAGGTAAACCACCTTCCAATTAGATGGATCGTCCCCTTCCACTCCAAGAAAGTAATCGAGATTGTTGAGAATGCAAAGCGCACTATCATTATAGAAAACAATTACTCTGGGCAGTTCTATCGCTACATGCGTAGCGAAACTGGCCTCAGCATAGACGGACATATACGCAAATATGACGGAGAGCCATTTATGCCTCATCACATAGTTGATGCGGTTCTGGAACAACTAGATGGCAAAACTAATCATTCTGTCCCCGTTCAGGAAATCATGGTCTAGAGAGGTCGCATAATGGATGGTATAGATACCCGCACACTCGTCTTCGAGCCACAAAAAGCCAATGACTTTAAAGGCAAGGTCGACCCGGATTGGTGTGCTGGCTGTGGAGACTTTGGTGTACTTAATAGCCTACGAAAATCTTGCATTGACTTAGGGCTCAAGCCCCATGAGATCCTGACTGTCAGTGGGATTGGATGCTCATCGAACTTTCCTGGATACTTTAATTCCTACGGCATGCATACTCTGCATGGACGTGCGTTGGCGGTGGCGACTGGAGCAAAGATGGCTAACCATGAGCTTAACGTCTTTGTAACAGGTGGGGATGGTGACGGCTATGGAATTGGCGGCAATCACTTCACGCATACCGCCCGCCGTAACGTAGATCTAACCTATATCGTTATGGACAATGAGATATACGGCCTTACTACTGGACAGTTATCTCCAACCAGTTCCCTAAACATGAAAACAAAAAGCTCCCCTCATGGGAGCGTAGAGTTTCCTTTTAACCCAATAACTTCAGCCATTATGAATGGAGCAACATTTGTCGCTCGTGGCTTTAGTGCCGATACCAAACATCTCTCAATGCTCATGCAGCAGGCTATAGAACATAAGGGCTTTTCATTAATCAGCATATTCAGCCCATGTATCACGTTTAACCATGATAATGACCTTGCATTCTTCAAACCACGCATTAAAAAGCTTGAAGATGAAGGACATGATACTAGCGACTGGAAAAGCGCTTGCGAGAAAGCCATGCTCTGGGGTGACACCATCTATACGGGCCTATTTCATCATGTAAAGGATCGACCTGCCCTTCACGAGGCAGAACCTATTCTTGAAAACGGTGGTGCAATTAGTAGCCGCTCATTAGGACTAAATGAGGAACAAAGCAAAAGAATCATTGACCGGATGATGTAGAAGCATCACCTTGTTTTCATCATAGTAAAAATTTTATTTTTCATGAAAACAAATGGAATAACAAATAATGAAGACTGTTAAAACTAAATTATCAGCGTTTCAGGGCAGACCTTTCAGGTGAGATTTATAATTATTTCTGCTCTGGTTAGCTTGTCAGTGATTTTATGCGCTGGAGCACAGGACAGAGAAAGTGCCTTACAACCTTTAGCGAATGAACCTGGTCAGCTAGCTGACTTGGGCGTATATATCCCTTCAACACTAAACACCATCCAATGGGGCTCCCTACCTAACAGCAATTCCCTCCCAATAATTAACGTGCCCTCCGGGTCCATTGTTATATTTGATACCGTTTCTCATGAAGGAATTCTTGAGGACCAAGGACGTAACCCTGTCGATTATTTCGCAGGTCATGGTATCTCCTCACAAGGGGTTCTTGATGATGCCAGAACAATAGCCAGCTCAAATATTGAGCATGATTTTATTTCGGATGGTCCTCATATTGTGACTGGGCCTGTGGCAATAGATGGGGCTGAGCCTGGAGATACACTTAAAATCGAGGTTATCTCTCTCCTGCCTAGAGTCCCTTATGGGGTTATATCAAACCGCCATGGCAAGGGGTCTCTTCCCGGTGAGTTTCCTGAAAACAATGGTCCTGAAACCGGGGCCAATGCTGCTAACCCAGCGCTTTATAACAACGTTTCTGTGTTCACAGAGATAGTGGATATAGATAATAAAAGCTATGCCGTGCTTCCCGGGGGGAACGGGGAAAAGATACGCTTTGAAATTAATCCCTTTATGGGAATTATGGGAGTTGCAGCAAACACAACCAACACTGTTAACTCCGTCCCTCCTGGCGAGTACGGGGGCAACTTAGATATCAACGAACTAGGTGTGGGGTCCACACTTTATTTGCCCGTGCAAGTTTCAGGTGGTCTGTTTTATGCAGGTGACCCTCACTATGCCCAGGGCGATGGAGAGGTAGCTTTAACTGCCCTGGAAGCACCTCTAAGGGCTACCTTTCGTCTAACATTACTTGCATCAGGTGATCCAGACATCCCAAATAGAAATTCGGCCTCACAGCCATTCGCAGAGACGGATGATTATTGGATTCCAATTGGCCTTGATCCAGACCTTGATGAGGCCATGAAGAAAGCGGTTCGTGAAGGGGTTAATTTCCTATCATCTTATCTTGGCGTCGATCGAGCTGTTGCCTTTGCCTACATGAGTGCGGCAACAGACTTTGAAATATCACAAGTTGTAGATCGTACTAAAGGAGTGCATGGTTTGATCCGCAAATCAGACTTCACCGAGGTTATGCCTTAGATCACTCTTAAGTCTTACAAAAAATGAATCATATATAAGACTCTAGAAAAGATTTTGCTGGTTCTCTCCCTAGGAGGTTGTAGAATCAGAACTCAGTCAAATAATACTAATAAGAAAAGGGGCTGATAATGTTAACTAGCACGATATTTTATCGCTTTGTTGCGACCATATTCGTACTGTTTTTGAGCGCTATTCCCGCCCATGCACAGTTACTTATGCAGCCAAACGTGTCTGTTTCCCAGGCTAGGTTAATTATCGATACAATCATTACAGAGTGTAGTCGTCCTGGTGACTTGGTCACGGTCACAATTGCCGTGGTAGATCGTTCAGGTCAACCAGTGATGCAGGTACGGGCGGATACATCCTCCCCACATAACTGGGAATTAGCTTATCGAAAAGCCTATACCGCAAGAACATTTCGTAGAAACTCTATAGATTGGAGAGATCTAACCGCTGGTGATTCCGAGCTCTCAGGGCAGCGTGCGCTTAATCATGTGGTGCCGTTGGGGGGAGGAGCGCCCATAATGGCCGGTGATATACCAGTTGGTGCTGTCGGAGTCTCCGGCGCAGGAGGCGGCCAGGCAGCTGATACCGCCTGTGCCGAACTAGGGATTGCTGCAATTGCGGATGATCTGGAATAAAACAGCTCAAAATTCATCAGGAGAAAATTATGGAATTTAAAGATTTACGTGTTGCTGCTCTAATGAGCTTAGGCGCTCTTGTTATATCAGGATGTCAACCAACTGAGGAAGCATCTAACGTCACAGAAAACACAAATGAAATGGGCGGAACCGATGTAATACCTACATTTCGGGTAGACCCAGACTGGCCACAGGTACCTGAAGGTTGG
Source organism: uncultured Gammaproteobacteria bacterium (assembly GCA_964276105.1). Taxonomy (GTDB): domain Bacteria; phylum Pseudomonadota; class Gammaproteobacteria; order Steroidobacterales; family Rariloculaceae; genus UBA6522. The sequence continues at coordinate 9,496 of CAXYEE010000021.1, forward strand.
ATGTTAGGTGATGTTTCAAGTGTGGATATTGATTCAGAAGGCAATGCATGGCTGCTACATCGCCCAAGAACACTCCCTACAGAACAAGCCCATATGGCAGCACCTCCAGTTATTGGTTTTAGCCCAGATGGCAGTTTTTACAGGGCTTGGGGTGGCGATGGAAATGGCTATGACTGGCCGCAACGTGAGCATGGATTACACATTGATGATCAAGACCATGCTTGGCTAGGTGGGAACAACTGCCCTGCTCGCAACCTTCCTGGACTTGAGCCCGAAGCAGACGATCAATTATTAAAGTTCAATCTTAATGGTCAACTAGTAATGCAAATTGGTCAGAGCAATGCGAGTGGCGGAAACTCCGACACCAGAAACCTACATGAACCTGCAGACTCATTTGTACACGCTGCTACTAATGAGATATTTGTAGCTGATGGTTATGGAAACCATAGAGTCATAGTTTTTGATGCTGACACGGGAGCTTTCAAACGTATGTGGGGCGCCTTCGGTAATATCCCAGTTGATAAAGACGAATGTCCAAACCTCCCTGTTGAGGTTCAACCTGGGCCGGGGCCAGATCAACTAAGCATTGTTCATGCTATCCGTGTTTCTAACGATGGGATGGTTTATGTAGCAGACCGGGAACACAGACGTGTTCAGGTCTTTACACTCGAAGGTGAATTTATTGATCAACTCGTTTGGTTGGAAGCCCCATTTGCACGAAACCTAGCCCTGTCTCATGACCCTGAACAACAATTCTTATACGTTGGCGGTGGTACAGGCTACAAGGTGGTTGACCGTCAAACCCTTGAGATTATTACAACTATTGAAGGTGACGGAATAATTGGACCCGGGCATCAAACCAGAACTGATGCAGACGGAAACCTTTATATAGCTGCTACTGGTTCTGGCTATCAAAGACTCCTATTTACTGGATTTGAACCAAGATAGCTCAACTAATGACTTAGATGATGCTGGCCATGTCCGAGTCTATGTTTATCAGTAAACTATTTAGCAATAAACGTCTGCAGACCCTACTGCAGACGTTTATAACGCCATGTATTAATTCACTATCGATTGATAAACCACGTTATTAAATTGCCTGAAAATCGGGAAAAACCCAGAACTGCGTAACTGGACTAAAAACATGGCTACCAGGTCTTCCTCTGGATCAATAAAGAAATAAGTGCCATAAGCGCCAGCCCAACCATACTCACCAACGTTACCGAGAAACTGAGATTCAGACAGACTGCTCCTGACACGCACACCAAGCCCAAAACCATAACCCCCTAGGCTATCAATAGTGTTATTGGTCACCTGGCATATGCCTACCTCAATAATCCTGCAAAGTGGATTACCATAATCGCCAGGAAGATCCATATTAGACGGAAGGTGATCAGTGACCATTAGTTCAACTGTTTTAGGACTTAACAGCCGAACACCATCGAGCTCCCCTCCGTTCAATAACATCTGTGAAAATCGTAAGTAATCATGGGCAGTCGAGAATAACCCGCCAGTACCACGTGGTGCTTTTGGCATACGAAGTTCGCTTTCTCTAGGCTCTACCCAAAGCTCCTCCGTAACTCCCTCTCTGGTACCTCCGTACACCGCTGGCAAACGATGGGCCTTATATTGAGGTACGAAAAAATCCGTATCCACCATGCCCAAGGGACCAAAAATCCTTTCTGATAAAAAGACGTTAAAGGGCTTTCCAGATAAAACCTCAATAAAGTATCCCAATACATTAGTTGCCTCGCTATACCTCCAGTCCGTCCCAGGACTGTAGGCAAGGGACTGCTGCCCAAGCTCAGCTACCTGTTCCTGAAGAGTCAGATTAAGGTTACGCCAGATCTCATTATGCTCTGGGTCCTGTCCATTTCCAGGCAACCCTGATGTATGCATCAAGAGATCACGGATACTCATCTCCCGGTTTGGCCCATCCTCTTCTGATTCAGCGGTCATTCCTGCTAACTCAGGGATGTACCACGACACCGGATCCTCAAGCTGAAAATGTCCTTCCTCATAGAGCATCAAGACCGCCGTACTGGTGATCGGTTTGGTCATCGAGGCCATTCGAAAAATAGCATCTCCTCTCATCGGTTCAGTATCCTGCATATCCATACCGCCGATGCTCTGAAAGTGTGCCAACTTTCCATCCCTGGCTATTGCGATAACAGCTCCTGCCATTCGGTCATCCGACATATAGGATTCAAACAACGCATCAACACGATCAAGTCGCTCACTCGATAACCCGACTGACTCCGGAGAGGCTTTTGGAAATGATTGAGCGAAACTGCTCTGTACCGAAAACAAGAAACAAAAACTAACGACAGTGGTAACTAGTGAAATGTTCTTATTACCTTCACTAATAAACAAAGCTAGTTACCAAGTTCGATCAAAACAAAAAATGTCATGACATTTTGATTAGTTTACTAGTGCTTGGTAGACGGCGTTATTAAATTGCCTACGGATCGGATAAAAGGCAGAACTTCGTAACTGGACTAAAAACATGGCTACCAGGTCTTCCTCTGGATCAATAAAGAAATAAGTGCCATAAGCGCCAGCCCAACCATACTCACCAACGTTACCGAGAAACTGAGACTCAGACAGGCTGGTCCTGACACGTACACCAAGCCCAAAACCATAACCCCCTAGGCTGTAACGAGGACTACCAAAATCATCGGGAAGACTTACCTGGGACGGAAGGTGATCAGTGACCATTAGTTCAACTGTTTTAGGACTTAACAGCCGAACACCATCGAGCTCCCCTCCGTTCAATAACATCTGTGAAAATCGTAAGTAATCATGGGCAGTCGAGAATAACCCGCCAGTACCACGTGGTGCTTTTGGCATACGAAGTTCGCTTTCTCTAGGCTCTACCCAAAGCTCCTCCGTAACTCCCTCTCTGGTACCTCCATACACCGCTGGCAAACGATGGGCCTTATATTGAGGTACGAAAAAATCCGTATCCACCATGCCCAAGGGACCAAAAATCCTTTCTGATAAAAAGACGTTAAAGGGCTTTCCAGATAAAACCTCAATAAAGTATCCCAATACATTAGTTGCCTCGCTATACCTCCAGTCCGTCCCAGGACTGTAGGCAAGGGACTGCTGCCCAAGCTCAGCTACCTGTTCCTGAAGAGTCAGATTAAGGTTACGCCAGATCTCATTATGCTCTGGGTCCTGTCCATTTCCAGGCAACCCTGATGTATGCATCAAGAGATCACGGATACTCATCTCCCGGTTTGGCCCATCCTCTTCTGATTCAGCGGTCATTCCTACTAACTCAGGGATGTACCACGACACCGGATCCTCAAGCTGAAAATGTCCTTCCTCATAGAGCATCAAGACCGCCGTACTGGTGATCGGTTTGGTCATCGAGGCCATTCGAAAAATAGCATCTCCTCTCATCGGTTCAGTATCCTGCATATCCATACCGCCGATGCTCTGAAAGTGTGCCAACTTTCCATCCCTGGCTATTGCGATAACAGCTCCTGCCATTCGGTCATCCGACATATAGGATTCAAACAACGCATCAACACGATCAAGTCGCTCACTCGATAACCCGACTGACTCCGGAGAGGCTTTTGGAAATGATTGAGCGAAACTGCTCTGTACCGAAAACAAGAAACAAAAACTAACGACAGTGGTAACTAGTGAAATGTTCCTGTTATTTCTAACGCGAGTATTTTTCATCTCAAACCCTTAAGCCGTTTTATCTAATCGGGCTTTCCTAGTGCACAAATTTTATTACCACAAGGGTCACGGAGGTAAGCCAAGTAATAACCGTTATCTCGGATACCAGGAGGATCCTCACAAGCTACTCCCCCATTTGCCATGCCGGCCGCATGCCATCTATTCCCAGCTTCAGTGCTATCGATTAAAAACGCAATAGTACTTCCATTGCCATGGGATGCTGACTCACCATCGATAGGTTTTGTTATACCAAACACCCCTGTTTCCGTACGCCACCAAACCCGCCCTTTCTTATCAACATGTCCTGGGCTATATCCAAGCGCTCCTAATGCTGCATCGTAAAATTTTTTAGATGCTTCTATATCGTCAGCACCCACCATAACGTGATTAAACATTTTTATTCCTTAACAAACTAAATATTGGCTATTACAACTTTAGGCTAAACACCTTATAGGTTTGCAAAGTTAAATAGCCCTATCTATCTTCAACATCCTAATAAGGTTTCCTCCAAGAATTGCCTCCTTTTCAGAATTATTAAGATAGGAAGAATTAATAATCAAATCCATTGTGTCAGGCCAACCTAGTGGCATATCGGTTCCGTAAACAACCTGACTTGGACCCATTTCAGCAACAAGATGACGGAGCCCCTCATCAGAAAACACCATCGAGTCCGCAAAGATCTGCGTTCTTAAATACTCTCTGGGTGGCTTTTGGTTACGACAATTGTCAGCTTGTATAGGAGCATTACCAATAAACTCACCTTCGGAATTAATTGATGGACCACCAGCAGCATCACAAGCTACGTCGGTGCGACCAAAATAGGATGGCAAATATCCACCGCCATGAGCTCCACATATTTTCAAACCAGGGAAACGGTCTAAGGTCCCATCAAGTATCAGTCTTGACAAAAAGAAGGTCGTCTCCAATGGGTTGCCAATGATATTCCCTAAATCCCCAGGATAGTCCAGTGCCCCCTCCTCGATTATGTTATCTGAACCAGCAGGGTGAACAAAAATAGGAACGTCAAGCTCTTCTGCTTTAGCCCAGAACTCATCATATTCTGGACCTGCAGGTACCACACCATTAACGTGGCCAGCCATCGAGGCACCTCTAAAACCAAGTTCATTAACCGCATAATCTAACTGCTCCGCAGCTAGGTCTGGAAACTGGATGGTGGGAGATGTAAGCGCAACAAATCGATCAGGGTATTCATTGCACCACGCTTGAAAACCTTCATCCTGAACGCGAACAATATCACTTGCTAGTGATCGGTCATCGGTACGGTACCACCAATACTGATTTGCACTTATAACAGCAACATCTATTCCCCATTCATTCATCATAACTAGACGAGACGGATCAAGCAGTCTTGGACCTCCGATACGCCTCTCCAAATCTGTTCCACTGATAACTTCCTCTACATCCTTTATCGAGGCATGGGCATGTATATCAACAGTTTTAATACGCTTACCCGCTATAAAAACTTCCTTACGTCCCTGCGCCCAGGCTATAGGTTGAAGTGTTAACGTTCCTGCAGCCATACCGATGGTTTGCAAAAATCTTCTTCGATTCAAAGGATGATCAGAAACTTTCATATAACCTCTCCATTAGCCAAATTTATATAGTGTTAATAACCTACTCGTACTATTGAGGAACAGGACGGAAGTAGTAATTAAAAGTTATGTTTGCGTTACCACGCTCAACAAGCATTTTCTCAAGAACTAGCGATGCAGTGATGTCGCCCATATCAACGACTTCAAAACCTATGCCTGTTATCAAGCTGGCAATCATCTCTTTAGCCTCTAAATCATTCCCTGCAATTGGAATCGTTACTGGGCCGCCAGCACTGTCTGGATTGGCCATAGTACCTGCAGCAAGAGTATTGAATGCTTTAACAACCATTGCATCCGGCACCCAATCCTGAATCATTTGTCCAGCCGAGGTATCAACATCATGGTAACGCTTACCCGCGCTATCAACACGTACCGGATTATTGGGATCAAGAACGATTTTACCGGCTAGATCACCCAGACTTTTAAGTGCGACTTCCGCCTGAGCCCACTTCGTAGCCATGACAACAATGTCGGCTTCCGCCGCTGCAGCAGCTGGAAGCATTGCCGTTGCGTTATGTCCTGTCTTTGTAACAAGCGCCTGGACATCCTGACGATCTGGTTCACGTGAACCATAAATTATATTGTGGCCAAGCGTTGCAAATCGAGGACCTAACGCACCACCTACATTACCCGTACCTATAACTGCTATCGTTTCACCTAAAACAAGTGATGAACCAGCGAACGTAACAGCTACAGCAAACAACCCTTTAACCAAAAATCTCGAAGCTATAAGTTTCATTATTTATCTCTCTAAGTCAGTGCAGCATACTCTATGAATATATCGAGCCAGATCCGCTAGAAACACTAGGGATCAAGGATGGTGGGGGCACCAGGACTCGAACCTGGGACCAGCGGCTTAAAAGGCCGATGCTCTACCAACTGAGCTATACCCCCTCAACCGTTCCATGGATTCAACTATATACGGCAGGCAATGAAAGCGGCCACGGAATGATACCGGATGTCCACATCAGTACAAACCCGTTCAAACATCACTTGCCTGATATCGCGTCGGATCTGGAACTCCTGCGACCTTAAAACCCTCGGTTCTGAAATTACACGCGTCACACCGCCGACATGCCCGGCCTAATGAATCAGCCTGATAACACGATACAGTGATCGAATAGTCCAAACCTAAGCCAATACCCTGAGAAATTATCTCTGCCTTAGTCAAATCAATTAGTGGGGTCCTGATAACAGTAGGATTTCCCTCGACTCCCTGTTTAGTCGCAACATTGGATAGCGCTTGAAAAGCAGCAACAAACTCAGGACGGCAGTCAGGATAGCCAGAATAGTCAATGGCATTCACACCTATAAAAATCGCCTTGGCGTCCAGCACCTCTGCCCATGCCAAGGCAAGAGATAAAAATACCGTATTACGAGCAGGGACATAGGTTACAGGGATCCCAACACCCCCCTTATCAGGAACGGGGATAGTATTATCTGTTAGAGCCGATCCACCAAGAGCACCGATGGGAATATCCATTACTCGATGCTCATGCACACCTAGTTTTTTTGCAATGCCCGCTGCAGCAACTAACTCAGCTCCATGTAGTTGACCATAATCAAAACTGAGAGCGTAGCAATCAAAACCTTGCTCTAAAGCAATAGCCAGAAGGGTTGCAGAATCTAAGCCCCCGGATAAAAGCACAACTGCTCTAGGCATTAGGATTACCCGCTTTCTAGCTGGGTTTATATGAGTCTTGAAGGGCTAGCAAGCTCAACCCTGTTCCTGAATCATTGTTTCAAGTCTCTGCGTCGCTAGCCGAGCTGCCGTAGTAGCAGGAAAATCCCTTGCGACCCGTTGCAATACATTCTCTGCCAAACCGAACTGTCCAAGCTCATAGTTACAATACCCGATCTTTAAAAGTGCATCCGGCAACTTAGCTGACTCAGGGTATCTATCTGCCACACCCTGAAAAACCGGCAGTGCAGCAGAAAACTCTCGCTGAACGTAATAGGTTTCAGCCAACCAGTACTGGGCATTGCCTGCGAGAGGGCTTGAGGAAAATACAGCAAGAAACTGATTAAAAGCATCTGCAGATTCCGCGTAGCTACCATCTCGTAAAAGGTCAAAGGCTTTTTGATAGTTTTCCTGCTCACTTCCAACTAGATTAGGACTGGAAACCGTTGACCCCTGAGATGAGAAAGTATTAACTGCTGCCGCAGTAGATTGCAGATTTAGGATTTGCGTTTGTAACTCTTCCAAAGCTTGAATCCGTGTATCTACATCTACATATAACTCACGCTGGCGCCCAGCAGCGCCCTCAGATTGAAACCCTATCGTTTCTATATCACCACGCAAAGCTTGGGTTTCTGCACGTAACTGATCCACGCTTGTCGCTAGCTCGATCAGGCCTTGATTATCCATAATACGTTCCATACGTATTAACCTGGCCTCCATATCAGTCATCTTCAGATAAATAGGATCCTGAACACTCGGGGCTGTGGTACAACCGGCAAGTGCGCATATTAGGCATAGAGAAAAGGGTATTCCTAACACCCTAAAAGCGACTTCTTTCATTATTCTTTAAACCACTATTTGTAGGTTATGACGACAGAGGAATAAATTAGCGATAAACGAGCTCAACACGTCTGTTCATGCCATAGGCCTCATCATTACTCCCGCTCATTGCAGGACGTTCCTCACCATAACTTACCGTACCGACCTGATCACCTGAGGCACCTTGGAGAAGCAGAATACGGCGCACTGCCTGAGCTCGCTGCTCGCCAAGTCCAATATTGTATTCTCGACTCCCGCGCTCATCTGCGTGGCCCTCTAGCCTAACCTGAGCAGCATTATCTGCAGATAAATACTCCCCATGTGCGGCCAACATACTGTTGAAATCAGAACGGATTTCACTGCGGTCATAATCAAAGTAAATAACCAGTCGAGATATTGGTCCACTTCCCTCGCCAGGGGTTTCTCTGAAAACATCAGGACCGCCTAGGGCTCCCGTCCCTGTGGTTATCGCACCACCTGCAACACTATTAGCATTACTTTCCGCGCCCGCTGCCACGGAGTCGGATTCGGAATCAGGAAGAGTGGCATTATCTCCGCCACAGCCGGCTAAGGTTACCAACGCAAGCACTATTAATGATCGGGTCATTACTGGATCCTCATGCTAAAAGTTAAGTCACAAGATTAATAATATAAACCTAAAACTGATAATAAGTTAAATTCTTGGGAATGGAGACCAGGCAGGCTCCCTCACCTGACCGGCTACGGACACTATCTGCTGGTGAATCCGCCCATCTGTACTAACCGATGCTAACACCCCACGCCCACCTTCCTGTGTAGCATAGATAATCAGCGCTCCATTTGGCGCAAAGCTAGGCGATTCATCCTGCTGGCCAGTACTCAAGATCTGCGTTAACCCGGTATCTGGATCAACCAATGCTATTCTATAATTACCCCTGTCTTCATGGACAACTGCAAGCCTGTCTCCACCCGGGGAAATTCGGGGACGTGCATTATAGCTGCCCTCAAAAGTAACCCTTTGTGCTCTTGCTCCAGCCATCGCTGCTACCTGGTAGATCTGTGGGCCACCTGCGCGACCTGATGTGAAGTAGATACTCTCACCATCAGGAGCCCAAACCGCCTCCGTATCAATCGCAGAATGTTGAGTCAAACGAGTTAGAACCTGCGTGGCAAGCTCAAGCATATAGATATCAGAGTTGCCCTCGCTCCTAGATAGGGTCAGTGCAAGGCGTGTTCCATCTGGAGAGAATACTGGCGCTCCATTTATACCAGCTCTTGCTGATACACGCTCCCTTGCCCCGGTACGTAAAGTCTGGATATAGATAGACGACTGAGCCCCTTCAAACGAGACGTACGCAAGCCGTCTTCCATCGGGCGACCAGGCTGGAGACATTAGTGGCTCAGGTGAATCCGCCACAACAATGGGGTTTGCACCATCTGCATCAGAAACAATCAAACGAAATCGTGTTTCATTGTTCTCCTGCTGCTCACTTACATAAGCAATACTTGTTCCAAAAACTCCAGGAAGCCCTGTTAACTCTTCGTAGATCATATCTGATATACGATGACTAGCAGTTCGCAACTCTGCACCGGAGGCTGTCAAACGATAACCAACAATAGGTTCACCACGCAAAACATCATATAACTGAAAGACTATTGTGTAAGCGTCAAAGGTATCCTCAATCACACGACCTATTACCAAATAATCCACCTCCACAATCTGCCAATCCTGAAAACGTACGTCTTCTGGCAGCGAAGGCAGAGAAACCATATCCCGCACATCCATCGGAGCAAAACGACCGCTTTGACCAAGGTCTTCAGTAACTAAACCTGAAACATTAAATGGGGACACAGTACCAAGGCCTTCCCAAGAAAAAGGAACTATAGCCATTGGCACTGGCCGCTCTACGCCACGCCTAATCTCCACCCTCAGCTGCGCTGTTGCCGAAGAAATCAGGGACAGGCTCACTAAACAGGCAAAAAGTCTTTTGCTATATAGCTTTTGAAAAGTTCTCATCCTCACCACAATCAGTATTCCTTCACTACATTATTGGATTAAATACTACTTCGAGATTTCTTTCGAACAGTGACGGTACTGGTGGTCTTGGCAAAGGGGACGAACGTAGCACCGCGGCTTCGATTGACCTCACCACTGCATCATCACCAGTACAACGACCAACCTGCACATCAACGACATCTCCACTTGGAATTTGTGTAACATTCACAATACATTCTAACCCGGAGATCGCACTCGCTGGAGGAATCCAGTTTTGCTGGATCCGATTCTCAATCAGACGAATATACTCATCTAGCAACCCAGCCTCTTGTGCCCGCCGACGGTCATCCTCTACCGCTAGCGCTCTTTGCAACTCCGCTTCCATCTCTGCCCGTTGCGCAGCTACCGCAGCCTCCTGACGCTGTCTCTCCGCCTCTTGTTCGCGCTGACGTTCTAATTCCGCAACACGCTCAGCCTCACGCCGCTCTGCCTCCTCTGCTTCTTGAAGCAGACGTTCCTGCTCCTCCTCTCGTTGCCGTTGCAAATCAGCTAGACGAAGCTCCTCTTGTCTTTCTGCTTGAGCGGCTTCCAAACGAGCAACCTCTAAACGGCGTTCTTCATCCTCACGTTCGAGGCGAGCCGCCTCTGCTCTATCCCGGGCTTGTTGTTCTTGCTCCAGCTGACGACGCACCTCTGCCTGCTCTATCTGCTCTAAACGTTCTAGTTCCTGCTGGAGCTGCGACTCATCGACAATCATAGCCTCAATAGCTAGCTGTTCTACTGGAAGTCTTGCACGAGAACGGCTGGATGGATTAAATCCTATAGTCAGGGTAGCTGCTAGCACCACATGGCATACGATAGATATCAGTACTGATAATCGGTGCTGTTGGAAAAAAGAGCCCATCGGTTCTCCTCTCGAAATACCTCAGAACGAATCTGGTGAAAACTCCAAAGGATCAGTGATGAAACCAACGGTTTCAGCACCAGCCTGTTGGAGAAGTACCATACCGGTAACAACACGCCCGTATGGAACAGATTCATCGGCTTTAACAAGTACCGGAGTCTCTGCGTTCCTCCGCAATACTGCAGCAGTTCTATTCAAGACCGTCTGCTCATCAATAGGCATCTCCTCATCACCACCTATATTGAGAAATAATTCGCCACTCTCGTTAATACTTAGAACTAAAGGCTCGTTACCCTCCATGAGTTCTGGTGGAAGTGGCTCAGATGAGGCCTGTGGTAAATCCACTTTAATACCCTGGGTTAACAGAGGAGCCGTAATCATAAAAATAATTAGCAATACCAGCATCACATCAATATAGGGAACAACATTAATTTCACCCATAAGTCGGCGGTTTTTCATACGGCTCATTACTGAGACTCCGATGCACGACTTGCTGAAGCCTGGCGCTGCAATATCGCAGAAAACTCTTCCATGAAGGTGTCATAACGTACCTCTAGTCGCCCAACCTTATCCGCGTATCGGTTGAAAGCAATAACTGCAGGAATGGCTGCAAATAAACCCATTGCTGTCGCAATCAAGGCCTCAGCGATACCAGGAGCTACAAGCGCTAAAGTGGCGCTCTGTACATTAGCCAAAGACTGGAAGGAGTTCATGATTCCCCAAACAGTGCCGAACAATCCAATGTACGGACTTGTTGAACCAACCGTTGCCAAAAAAGCAAGATGGTTCTCTAATCTATCCACCTCTCGAAGTTGAGCAACACGCATGGAGCGCCTTGAACCTTCCACGACTTGTTCTGCGCTTATAACGCTTTGATCCTTGAGTCGCCCAAACTCCCTAAAACCATGCTTAAAAATTCCTGCCATACCTAACTGATCACCATCAGCATTCGATATGTTCTTGTACATAGTGTAAAGATCACCACCGGACCAAAACTCCGCCTCAAAATCATCGGCCGCATCAATGGATTGCTTTAAAAGTTTACTCTTCTCGATAATTACTGCCCATGAGGAAATCGATGCGCCCAATAGCAAGAGCATCACAGCCTTCACTATAATGCTTGCATCCATTATCAGGGTCAGTATCGACAAATCTGTATTCATACTTCTGGCTCGTTTATTCTTAAATCGGTGACAAGACCTGACGGCAATCGCTTAGGTCTTCCAGTTAGGGCATCCACGCATGCCACTTCAGCAACAGCTTGGCACAAAACCTCTCCGTCTGGAGATTCTCGCCGGGCACTCTGATTAAAAACAAATCGTACACTACTTACTTTTATTAACTCTGCACTCACGTGTAACACATTATCCAATTGGGCGGGCATCCGAAAGCTTACTTTAATCTCAGATAGAACAAGTGATACACCCTCTGAGTCCCGTAACATCAGGTGATCTATTCCATGCTCCCTAAGCCACTCAGTTCTAGCTCTTTCAAAAAATCTTAAATAGCTTGCGTTGTAAACAAGGCCCTGGGCGTCTGTATCCTCCAAATAAACTCTCACAGGCAAAATGTAGTTCATCATCCTCAGCAACTTACTCTTAATCAAAAAGTCCGGGCGAGCCAGGTGTTTTTGATTCACTGGGCACTGAAAACCCAAAGTGCTTATAAGCATTACGTGTTGCAATACGCCCGCGTGATGTTCTCTGAAGAAACCCTTCCTGAATAAGGTATGGTTCAACTACGTCCTCAAGCGTACCTCTCTCCTCGCCTATTGCAGCTGCTAAGCTTTCAATACCAACTGGTCCACCCTCAAACTTCTCAATTACAGTTGTCATAAACTTACGATCCATCATATCGAAACCATTAGGATCAACTTCCAGTAAATCCATTGCAGCATGCGCTACCTCCTCGTTAACCACCCCATCTGCCTCAACCTCTGCGAAGTCTCTTACCCGCCGCAGAAGTCGGTTTGCTACCCGAGCAGTACCTCGAGAACGTCGTGCAATTTCGTTAGCTCCTTCTGTATTGATAGGTAACTTAAGAATTGAGGCAGTACGCACTACTATCCGAGCAAGCTCATCACTCCCATAGAACTCTAATCTCTGAACAATTCCAAATCTGTCCCTCAAGGGAGATGTAAGCAAGCCAGCACGGGTAGTAGCACCCACTAATGTAAAGGGCGGCAGGTCCAACTTTATGGAACGAGCACCAGGGCCCTCTCCTATCATGATGTCCAGTTGAAAGTCTTCCATTGCCGGATAGAGCACCTCCTCCACAACCGGACTTAGTCGATGAATTTCATCCACAAACAATACGTCTCTCGGCTCTAGGTTTGTCAGAAGCGCTGCTAAGTCACCAGGTCTCTCAAGAACAGGGCCTGATGTTTGTCTTAAGTTAACCCCAATTTCATTGGCAATAATATTCGCTAAGGTTGTCTTACCAAGCCCGGGTGGACCAAAAATCAATGTGTGATCAAGAGCCTCAGATCTATTACGAGCAGCGGTAATAAAAATGCGCATTTGCCGCTTGACACTTTCCTGCCCAATGTACTCATCATCATCTAGCGTTTGCGGTCTGACCTTGCGATCGAAAACCTCATCCTCATTACTGCTGGTTCCTTCTAAAATTGGATCAGACATATATCTAGCCTGCATGGACGCGTTTAAGCGCCTCTCTAATCAGTTCTTCAGGTCCCATTTGAGTTTTATCAATCTCCGATAACATCCTGCTAACTTCCGAGGCCTTATATCCCAAGGCAAGAAGAGCGCCGTGAGCTTGACCCTCTGCCCCATCTTGTAGAACTGATGATTCCGACCCATCAGCATCAGTCATATTTAATCGGTCTTTCATCTCTACCATCAAGCGCTCAGCGGTTTTACGTCCAATACCTGGGATTCGAGTCAGGGTGATCAGATCACGATCCAATACACAACGACGAAAGCCTTCCACGCTAATACCAGAAAGTATGCCGAGAGCTACCCGGCCACCCACACCTGAAACTTTCAATAAATTTCGAAATAGCGCTCTCTCTGATTCTGTTGAGAAACCATACAATAATTGAGCATCATCCCTAACAAGAAAATGAGTAAGTATCGTAATTGGTTCTCCTGTATCTGGAAGCTGATAGAAAGTAGACATTGGCGCCTCTAATTCATACCCAACGCCACCAACATCCAATGTAAGTTCTGGAGGATTTTTTGATGCAAGTGTCCCCCTCAAAAAACCAATCATAAATTAACCGCCGCTTGCTCAAGTAATGACCGTGTACCCCGTGCATGTGCATGGCATAGTGCAGCTGCTAGTGCATCAGCCTCATCAGATTTTGGTTTATCCTGCATGCTTAATACCAACTTAACCATATGCTGAACCTGAGTCTTATCAGCTCCACCACGCCCAACTACCGCCTTTTTTATCTGTCGAGCCGCATACTCAAAAATCGGCAAGTCTGCCCCAAAGGTTGAACACAACGCGGCTGCACGAGCTTGCCCAAGCTTTAATGCACTATCAGCATTTCGGTGAACAAACACACGTTCTACGGAGACTTCATCCGGGCTGTACTCTTTAACGACCTGGAATATCTGCTCAAAGATTTGTCGTAAACGATCCGTGTGCTCCCCACTCGTTTTAACTTCACCAGAATGCACTAACTTAGCAGTATTTCCTTTCTGCCCCACATCAATCAATCCATAACCTGTGACTTGTGAGCCTGGGTCTATGCCGAGAATACGTGTTGTCCCGCTCACTCGCCATCCTCGAGCAGGTCATCAGGCATATCAGCATTTGAGTAAACCTGTTGGACGTCATCAAGCTCATCGAATATATCCAGAAGCCTCAACATACTTTCAGCTTGCTTAGTCTCTAACTGGGCCTGGGTAGATGCCCTCATCGTGACCTCGGCATGCTCTGGTTCTAAACCAACTGCGACCATGGTATCTCGCACTGACTCAAAATTCTCTGGCAAACTGACAACCTCCATCGAACCATCATCATGAGAAAGAATATCTTCCGCTCCAGCTTCTATAGCCGCCTCCATGAGGCTCTCTTCATCCATACCTGTTGGGTAACTGAGAAACCCAATTTTCTCAAACAGATAAGCAACAGACCCATCAGCCCCTAAATTACCACCAGACTTTGAAAATGCATGACGGACCTCGGCCACAGTTCTGTTACGGTTATCAGTGAGGCAATCAACAATGACGGCTGCACCGCCAGGACCATAGCCCTCATAACGCACCTCTTCATAGACAACCCCATCCATATCACCCGAGCCCCGTTTCACGGCCCGATCAATATTATCCTTTGGCATACTCTGGGATTTGGCCTTATCGATTGCAGCTCGCAATCGTGGATTGGCGTCAGGGTCACCCCCAGCTTCGCGCGTGGCGACTGTAATTTCACGGATCAGCTTGGTAAAAAGCTTCCCGCGCTTGACGTCCTGAGCACCCTTCCGAAATCGGATGTTTGCCCACTTACTATGGCCCGCCATTTACAAAGCTCCTTGCATGCATCTGAACCAGCTGTTTTCAGACAAATAAGGGACTCGCACTCTGCGGCTGTCAGTCAGAAAACGTACTCCGCAACTTAATTGACAGTAGGCCATCAGCCTCTGTCATAGCCTATGATAACTAGATTTTGCGAGGTGTGGGAGACATGTCCAACTTTAAGAGAAGCATAAAGTATTCTGTAACAGCTCATCCAAGTGGATTTAGCGGTTTATGGCATGAATTGCACGCCCATCAGCCGATAATGCTGCCTCATGAATAGCCTCGGTCAACGTTGGGTGTGCATGACAGATTCTCTGAAGATCTTCACCGGAAGCCGAGAATTCTATTGCTAATACTGCCTCTGCTATCAACTCACCAGCCATCGCCCCAACAATATGGACACCAAGTAGTTCATCGTCGGTTTTATCTGTAATTAACTTGACCAACCCTTCTGTCTGTTGCATCCCTTTTGCACGCCCATTCGCGGCAAAACTAAAAGTTCCAACTTTATAAGGTCTTCCTAGTTCCTTAACCTCTGACTCTGTTTTTCCAACCCAAGCGATCTCCGGGGCCGTATAAATCACAGAGGGAATAGCATTGTAATTAACCTCACCAACTTTCCCAGCAATGAGGTCTGCAACCATGACACCCTCTTCCATTCCCTTATGGGCCAACATCGGACCTCGAACTACATCACCTACAGCCCATACTTTTGGCAAACTCGTACCACAGTGCTCATTTACCTCTATGAACCCTCTATCATCAAGCGCAATATTCAACCCCGGCTCAAACAGCCCTTTCGTAAAAGGTCTACGGCCTACGCAAACTATAAGTTTATCTACTTCGAGGCTACTAGGCCCTTTGGTATCCTCATAGGTCACCTCGACGCCATCATCATTTTTTTTTGCACTAGTTACCTTTGAACCGAGACGAATATCGAGGCCCTGACGCTTAAAAGCACGTTGTGCCTCTTTTGCTATTTTCCTATCAACCATGGGCAAAAACTCCTCAAGCGCTTCTAACATAACAACCTTAGCACCTAACCGTTGCCATACACTGCCAAGCTCAAGGCCTATCACACCTGCACCAATAATTCCTAGCGTACTTGGCACAGCATCAAAATCCAGCGCACCCCAGGAATCAACAATCAAGTGATCATCAAAACTTGCCATGGGTAACTCTATTGGTTCTGAACCAGTAGCAAGAACTACATCCTTTGCAACCAGAACAAATGTCTCTGCTTTTTTATTCGTCACTTCAACGTGGTTTTTAGGTAAAAGACGGGCATGACCTTTGAAGGATGTAACACCATTGGTCTTAAATAGAACCTCAATGCCACCGGTCAATTCCTTTACGATTTTATCTTTTCGAAGTTGCATCGCATCAACATCGATAGCGAGATCGTTAAGTCCTATTCCATGTTGTTTAAATTCTGACGCAGCACGGTAGTAAAGCTCCGTTGACTCCAATAACGCTTTTGATGGGATACAGCCAGCATTTAAGCATGTGCCACCGAAAGCATCACTTCCATCACGATTTTTCCATTCGTCCACACAAGCAACTGATAATCCATTTTGCGCTGCTCTAATCGCAGCTGGATAACCTGCAGGACCACCGCCTATAACCACAACATCAAAATTCTTTTTATTCATGCTTTTTAGAGCCTAAAACGACAACATCTTTAAAATAATCTAAAAACAAGAGACATAACAACGTTGGCCAGGCTTAAAAAGCCGGATCCATCGTTACCTGCAAAAGGTAAGCAATTGCATCAGCACGATCTGCCCCTGAGCTAAATCCAGCAAATCGCATATTGTTACCAGGAAGAAAACCATTTGAGTCGGCAAGCCATTCATCAAGAATCCCAGGAGTCCATATGAAATCAGCTTCTAGTAGGACATCAGAATAATCAAAACCGTCAACACTTCCCGCAGTTCTATGAAAAACCCCATACAGGTTCGGGCCTATCATATGGTCTTCATCTGGACCTAGCGTATGACAGGCCCTGCATGAGTATGCCAGCAGCTCTCCCCGATCCAAATCGGCGCCTAACAAACGAGCTGCCAGAGTTTCAGTCTCCTGATGATCTGCTGAATCAGAAAGGCTGAGATCCCCTTGTTGATTACAACCTACTAAAGTCAATATCAGGCTAAAAAGCAAAGTACATGTCAGTTTATTAAGTGCCTTACTGAAAAATTTATCCATTTGCTAGAAACCCCAACTAAAGTCAACGTTTATCGAAATATCCGGCGAAGTTCTCACAATCAGGTCTTCACCAATTGCTACATTCAATTGACGGCGCTCATCTAAGGACCACCAACCACCCACACTAACCTGAATGGAGGCCTTACCCATTTCATCAAGCTCACTGTTATAAAACTTACTGTGGGAATCAAACTGCACTTTTAAACCAAAGTTTTGAAGCACAGACCAACCCGCACCTAATGTCCCAAAGGCTACCCAATCTTCTTGACGGTCAGTAAAAAGATCCGAATTATTGATCATCATCAATCCAGCGCCCCAATACAGACCGGTGGGAATACCAACTAATATGGCTGAATTCTCCTGAAAAACACTAAATGAGAGATCAGTCCCCCCACTGCCTGTAAGAATATCTGGGTCGCCGCTAGGTAGCTTTAAAGTTCCCTTAAAAACTAAACCACTCTCACCTGATAGCTGTCTGGAGAGGCTGACCTGCACATCACCAATCCCGCTACTTCGTTTATCTAGAAAGTACCTTGTAAAGCCATTATCCTTATAGAGGTATCGCAACTGATCTTCCATGCGGAGATTGCGATTACCATCAGGCAATCTAAAAAATGAGTGCCAAGCATCAATGAGATTATCCAGGAAACCACCAGAATTCTGATAAAAAGGGAGTTCTACACCGACAACCCACTTGTCTCCAAGGCTCGAACGGTAAAAAAGACTGGTTCTCCAGGTTTCCCCGTCTAAAATCAGCTCTTCAGTGCCCTTACCTCCCAGCCGATAGTGATTTCCAACCTCGCTGACGACCGAAAATTCTTTTCCACCTGCAACAAGCCCCGACTCCCATGCCGGTAGCCCAAAGACTGAAACTAACGGACTAAGATTCCGAGTTCTAAAGGGGGTCGTTTGTTGGGCAGGCGCGGGCCCGGCTATCAGCACCCCAATTACTAACGCTACAAATGCGCTTTTACACAGCCGCCTATCCATAGGTCTTTTTCCCTATCCCTGGTCTACTAATGCTAAAAATCAACGCTCCCTGCGTATCATATAATTAGCAACGATCCTAATAATTTTCTAAAAAATCGCCATAAAAATATAAATATACTATATATTATTCATATAGTTATAATTATATATTAATGTCTATTATTGATTCTCCTATGAATATATGGCCGGTCTCTTGAATACTCCAGCACAAACAGTCCTGTTCCTTTGCATAAATCATCTTGTCCAACACAAGACTCCCCTGAACGGTCCGTAGCATAAGCAAGCCCCCGATGGTCTATATCTACATCCGTTAGCTGAATTGGAGTAGGACGCGCCATAGAAGGCCGAGGACTGGCATTAGTTTTAGGGATGTAATAGCCAACCTCACGTAAATTTTGTGGGTCAGAAAGGTCTAGAACTCTAATACCAGCATTGAGATAGGCAATCCAGGCCAATTTATCCTCAAACCGATTGATTTGTCCGTTAACCGTCTCAGCATGTTGATGGGGCCCAAAATTACCACCAATATCACAAAAGTTTCCAATTGGCACTTGCCAGGTTGACACAGGCATGGGGTTTGTTTCATGTGTTATATCAAACATATAGACGCGACTCTTCATGCCATGCGGACATTCTAAGCCATCATATTCATCTGTAACGAGTGCATAAGTTCTTGGTAGTTCGCCATCAGCTGCGGTGACGTTTGGAACCCTGTCATACACAATAGGCGATACAGTGTGAGGCCCCCTCCCAGGTGGAGATGTGTCATAGGACCATACTAGTTCAGGGTCGGATGGATCTGATATATCCCAAGAAGCGACATGTCCACTACCTATCCGGAAACCCGCATACATTCGGTCATTTTCTTCATCAACAATAGGATGGTGGACGTACTGCTCCTCAAAGCCTTCTTCTCCATCCTTTTGCCCTGGCAACCAGGCCCTACTCAGAAATTGAGGATTTCTGGGGTCTTTCAAATCCCATATGTGAACAATAGTTGTCCTAAATCCAGGCTCTCCAGAGGCACTATAAAAAAGACCAGTATCCGGCGACCAGTGCCCTTTATGAGCCCGGTTAATGAGTGTACCCCCACATCCTCGGCCACATGAATTCTCAGGTGTAGCAGATATTTCTGAGACCAATGTTATTGCTGTTGGATTTGAGTCTCTTTCAGTAATATCAAAAATCTGGAACTTTAAATCATCTCCCACTTCCGAGTTCCGAATGAGATAGTCCCGGCCCATAGGCTCAGAATCAAACTCATAGTCATAGACCACACCAACAAAACGAGAGTTTGCATTATCTTCGTTTGGTATATGCCAGACCAACTCAGGCTCAGTAGGATCTGTAATATCTAGAATAGATGTCCCATTCCATTCATTTCTTCCAGTAATTGGATTCAGGGTGGCGTCTCGGGTTCGTGTATTCGGCACATGCCCGACATAGACCCAGTTGCCGTTTGCAGAATCAGACTTAGTAGTGACCTGAAGCGCCTGACGACCTTGCATGTCATGGTAGCCAATAAGTTCAATGTTACGAGATTCATCAGCGTTCACAGGGATCCCAGCCCCATAAAAAGCGCCCATAGCACAAGCCAAAAAGATCATTAAACCCCTATTCGACATTTCCATTGTGAATTTCCTTAATGCTTTTAGCGTTTGAATTAATAACAAGTGTAACCAGTTTGACACAAATACCCTTAATGCCAATAACTCCAGTGTCTCTCATTAAGACCCGCATTTTTCGTCATTTTTCATCGCTGACCTGCCTGATTGAATCACAGAGGTGCTGCCTTACCCCTCTAACATGCCCTTCATGAACCAAAAAATTCATTTTCCTGGAGCAAGCTTTAGAAAATATTTTTAGGTACACGTCAATTGTACAAACCAAAAAGGCGGGTTTATGGACATAAATTTTGAAGGGAAAGAGTATCACTTGCGAGAGGGAATTTGGTTCTGTGGCTATAAAAAAGCGCCTCAATATATTCAGGACCAATTGAATTCTCAGGCCGAAGATGATTTACACCTAAGGGAAGAGGCCCTCATTGGCGTGCCTGAAATATTGCAAGCCTCAAAACTAGCGGAAAAACGTAACGACCTACTCAGGGCGCTGGCGTTAGCCAGAAAAGCCTACGAAGTAACAGACTTCAAAGTATCCGTTGCCGCAAGAGTAGGACATCTTTATCGAAAACTGGGCGAACCAGAGGAAGCAATAAAGTGGACCGAAGCCTTTGCAAGAACCACTTATGTGCCCCTACTGAATACGAGAGCTGCAGCGTTTGCCGATATCGGGGAGTACTTACAGGCCAAGAAGGTAGCAGGAAAATCGCTCTCCATACGCCCAGGCAATGCCGAGGCATTCGAACTCCTAAATAGAGTGCAGTCTGAATACCCAGGCGCCTATTACGACCTTTTCTAATCTAATCCTTTCAAGACAAGGTCGCTCATATTAATCAAACGGAGCAAATAAGATGTTTAAAGTATTTTTAATGGCATTAGTTGTAACGCTTATTACTAGCGTAACTTCGTATTATGTTATTTGGATTGATACACAAGAAAGTCTAAGTGCCCTTGAACAAAAAACCGTCGCTCATGTTAGAGCCCTATCTGAGAAAACAGCAACTACTAATGAACAAATGGGAAATCTAATAAGGGGCTCAAACAATTTAATCAACTCCTATGCAAGGAAATTGAATGAAGTGAAGAAGACTCTAGACTCCACAAAAACGCATATAGACACTGCATTGACAGAAATTAGTTCCCAGCAGCATGGTTTCTCAGGTGCCGTACTTCTCGTAGAAAATCAGGCCACAAGTTTTGAGATGAGACTGGCATCACTAGAAAACGATCTATCATTAATTTCAATTCCCCTGCAAGAACTAAGGACCGATCTACACGAGGTTAAAGCAACCCTTAATAACGCATCTCAAGTTGATTTAAAACTTAACCAGATTGAACATATTGAACAACTGACACCATCGTTGCTTTCACATTCAGAGCCCTGTCCATCGACGGCCCTTAACAGAGCAGAAAGACTTCCTCGATTAAAAAGGGAATTAGAGAAATCAGCATCTACAGGAACGCACGACGTTGCAGTTAAGTTCGATATTACTAAAGGAGGTGATCTCATTATTCAGGGACTTGAGTCTCAGACAGCTCCTACAAACGTTCTCGGAGCCGTAAGGCGCTACATGGGTGGTCTGGTGTTTGATAGCCATGGGGCAGAGTTCTCAGGCTGTGAGGCCTTAGTCAAACTAGAGGTCGGTTAAACCCTCAAAATCCAAAAAAAATGGCGCTCATACTTGAGCGCCAAAATTCCTTATTTTTTAAGTAATAAAGTATTAATCAGCAATAACTTTCTCTCCATGTATCACCGCCGCCTTACCTGAATTTAAAAACCCAGTTGTTGGCTCCACACCGATACCGCCACCAGTGGCACCCGGGTGAACCTCCACAAGTACACTTTCAGCAGGCAGGTCACCGACAGAGCCCACATAATTGAGTGTTCCCTTAACCGACGGCTTAAGGGTTAGCCACTCGTCTCCCTGTAAAGCTTTAACTTTGTAGGTAGTCGGACTAGCACCACCTGTCGAAACAGTTGGCGGATTACCTGAGGCATCATTCTCTAGGAGAAAACGCTGTACGTAACGGTACTGTTCTTTCCATTCTGTAATGTATTGGCCAAGGCTCTCACCGGTTGTAGTATCAACAACCTCACCGGGTACACCCTGGAGTTCACCAAACCCATTGTATTCAAGGCGGATTTTCTTACCTTTATCCTCTCCATACTTCGTCTCATTAGGCACGTCGTAATAAAGAGTCACTGGAGGAGTAAAAACAACATCCTGACTCGTACTCTGATCGACTAGAAATTTTTGTCGATCCCAGGGGTTAGCACCAAAACTAATTTCATACCAAGTCGTTATTGTGCTGTCATCAGAATAAAGAGTATCTGGACAGTATCGCTTAGCAGAGGCATTGAACACCGGGTGCGTATCGCGATAAGAGCTATCCGCTGCCTTCTCACACTCTAACTTATCCAAATCGGCCTGCGTCGCGAACAGTTTTCCTGTACGCACTCCCCACTGAAGCTCGCCAGTGCTGCCCCAAGGCCATGCGAAATTCGCCATTTTCAACTGTTCCGATGGATTTACGATGTCTGCGGCGAACATAACCTCATTGCCCGTAGAATCCTTAACCTGCACACCTGTGATCGTATAAGTCTGTACATTTGAGCTTAAAATCCCTGGGAATTGGTTACCCGCATCTGATCCACTTTGCAGGATCTGCCAGTTATTCGCATCATACGGACTAACAACAGTACCGCCGGGGCTACCGAGCGCCTTTGCTGCATTGACGGTCGCAGTCAATTTTGCTGCCGTTGGGCACTGTTCTACACAAAATAGCGAGCTTGGAAAATCTTTAGGTGTGAGCGTTTCACTGGATTCCACAGCTATACCATTTGTTGAACTTGAGTCAGTAGGGTTCTCAAGAGATTTTTTTCCTATCTCATAAGACTTGCCCTCATCACGAGACCAGAGCCAGAGGTTTCTGTTATCAGTCCATGTATCAGAGCCACTACCGTAACTCTTCTGCATAGTGGAGACCCAGGTTGCATTAGTAAATGAAATTGGAGTGCCGAGGGTTGTTTCGTTATAACCAGAAGTAAAGGTTATTTTCTTGTCGAACGTCCAAGTTTTGCTAGAGGCCATATACGTTCCCGAATACTCACCACTACTCCCTGTAAAACCAAGCGTATTATACTTGCCGCTCCAGTTCGTATCCCATTTATCAACCCACATCACTACATTGGCTTTGTCCAGTGAGTCGAGAGCTACATAGGTTTTTGAAATTTTTGAAATTCGAGAATGAGCTTGCTTGATCTGATAGGTCGGCGGAGTCCCTGACTCACCAGCGAATTGTTCTTTGGTGAAGGTCGTGGGACTTGAGTCTCCAACAAACTTGACGGCACTTGCAAACCGATCATCAACATGTACGCCCCAATAGTCTCCCCAGGCATGCACGGTTTCGGTCGCCGAACCTACCGTGACTTCGGCCTTCATTGGAAAGCCGCCCTGACCTAGCTCATACCTTGATCCATCAGCATTATAAACACCATATCTCCACACGTTACGTTTGGCATCTTCAACGGCCGTCGAAAAACAAACCTCATCAGTAGTAAGCCCATCACTGCCCGTAGGCGTGTAGTCGAAAGTTTTTGGGGCACCTGTCTCGGTACGGTCGTCATAGTCCAATCTTTTAGCCGAAACAAACTTAGTACAGTACGCTTTACCGGAATCAGTAATTGAAAACTGATTAACCACTTGGAGCATTGCATAGTCGCCTCCATAAGGCACACCAGCCTCTGCGTTATATATACCACTCACCCCGTCAGAGTTGAAGGTAGCTACAAGCGCCTCCGGTGGACCAAAACTACTCTGATCCCGGAATTTCACTGTAGAACCATCGGCCTCCAGACGCATACCGCCCATCTTGTCGCCTTTCGCTACCATGCCCATAAACGGCTCAGCGGCCAGATAAGTAGCATCCATTGAGAAAGTACCAAATTTAGACGATGCTGAAGGAGCCGTTGTTTGCGTACCCTTTACAAAGATACTAACTGCCGGATCCATCACCTCTCCATCTTCCTCTTCAGCCTCTTGATTAACCCAAGCACTAATCATCATCGGAGAGTTGTTGTCAGCTCTTGTGACGGTAACGGCATTAGCTTCAACTGTATGCCCCCCACCCTTCTCAGAGCCACTTGCAGCACCAGACCCAGCATTACTAGCACTCTGAGCTGATGTTGGCGTAGCAGAAGCTTGATCCGAAGAAGTATCCGTTGCTTCACACTCATCTGTATAAGTATTCGCAATATAAGGTCCCTTGTTCACCATCTTGTCAGGAGCCATTGATCTCATGTAGCAAATAAGCATATTCACGAAAGCCAGAGACTCATTCGCCTGGTTCTCTACATAAAAATCCGTTACGTCATCTTGATATGCCGTTTGTGCTGAAACCGTCCCCGTCAACAGAGAAAAAGCCGCCAACAATCCTATAAAAATCTTCATATTTATCTCACTTAATAGCTATATATCAACGCTTAACTTGTTTCAACAATATCAATCTCACTTGGAAGCGCTACCCCTTCTATAGGGTCCGCAACAGTGGTTGAGGTGAAAATATCTGAAACGCCACCAACGGTAAGCGTAGTATTTACCGCCGTGTTACCTGTGCTAGAGCTGGTGTGTTTAACTTTTACCGTTTGGCCGGTTGTGACTGTGCCTGCAGTACTGGTGAAAGAGCCACTACCGATTTGGTAGGTGCCTCCAGTAACGGCTATTGTTGCAGCAGCACTAATTCCAGTAATTGTAATAGCTGCTGAGGTCACTGCAGTGCTCTTTGCCACGCCTGTTTGGTCAGTAAAGCTAAATGCGGCCGGGACTGTATCAGTTGCTGCGGCACCGCCACCACCACCACTGCTACCACCGCAACCGGCAGCCAATACAACCACCAACAGGACAAAACCTTGTTTAATCCGCTGGACGCTCTGTATCAATGAGCCATTTTTCATTACTGAATCTCCTGGAAATTACATTAACTTTATTCTATAAGCTACTAATATAAATGAATTACTAGCTTTACTCTCGCGTCCCAAAGCATCGGCTAGCAAACCACAGCTTAGAATCATAATAATTAGTCTACGCCTACTGAATTCAGAATTGAATAGCCTAAATAAAACACTTTTCATTACAGGAATACATGATTAATCTGTTCTGAGTCCATACGCCTCAGCGGCGGCTCTTAAGCGTTGCATCTCTGCATTTATAAAGCCCGAAAAATCAGCGGGAGACTGACTGAGATTGGCCTCCATACCGAGCGCACCAATTGCTGAGACAACCGCCGGGTCGCCCATCGCAAACTCTATGGCTTTGAACAGGCGTTCTAAGCTCTCATCAGAGGTATCTCCAGGTGCAAAGACTCCAGCCCAGGAGCCTGAAGACATTGTTGTGGCCCCCAGCTCCAAAAGGGTTGGGACCTCGGGAAACAACGGCATACGCGTAGGGTGAATGACCACCAAAGGAACGGCGGCACCAGAACTGATCAATTCGGTCATATAAGGTGAGGTACTAGCCATTAGATCTAAGGTGCCGTCCATAATTCCTGCCATGGCATCCTCATTACCGTTAGAACGAGCTGTATCCAGGGTGGCGCGAACCCCTAATTCACCAAACAAGGCAGCAAATTCCAGCCGATGAATGCTTGTTGGAGAAACATGAAAATAAGTTAACGCATCGGGATTTTCATTCGTGTAGGCAATAAGTTCCTCAATTGTATTAATCCCTAAACCTGAACGCACAACCAGCATATCTGGGGTCCCAGTTGTGCGAGTTATAGGTCGCAAGTCAGTTAAAGGATCAAGAGGATAGTCTGGCACTACTCCAGGAAGCAGCGCCATAAGACCAATTGTAGAGGTGACAATTGTTTTCCCATTAGCAGGACTCTCAACGCCAGCAAATCGCCCTTGACTAAACTTCAATGCAATAGGAGTACCTAAATATTCTTCAAGTTTTGGTGTAATAATTTTTGCTGTCTTAGAAGAAGATCCCGCCTCCCCAAAGGCGGTTAGAAACTCAATGACATCCGGTTGAGTCTCAACAGTAACGATTGCATCGCTATTAGTTTCACAGGCTACAAGCAGATTAATCAACACCATGTAACAGACTGCTTCACAAAGTGTCTTCAACGTTTTCATATGCGCCCGCTTTCTTAAAAAATGTCTAATTGATCCTATTGCCAGTACAACCGCCAACTGAACTTAATCTCTCAATATAAATACATATATTCTAGGCTAATAGAAAATAAGCAATTTAATTTAGTGAATATTATATATTTATAATCTTTTAAGAAATCTGCAAAAAATTCGTATTTTTTAAATTAAATGTTGTTAATTCAGGAAAACGATATTGACTAATCGCTGCTCAAAATGAAGTATGCCGCGATAAATGATTCTACTAAGCAAAAGACGTTATTTTTTCTTAGCCAGTTTTCTATTTCTGGCCTCAACATCCTTAGATGTTGCGTATCATGCATATTCTGGGAGCGAAACTTCCCAAATAGAATGTCAGTTTTGTAACAATGACATATCTGATTCTGTTGAATCATCAACCCTAATTACAACAGTTTCTTTATCCAAGCTTCTTTTATCTGAAATAAAAGAAGTTTTCGTCTCCTTAACTCCTAAAAACTTTCAATCACGGGCACCCCCAAAATTTTAAATTTGTCTCTGCACTAAAATTTAATATTTATTTTTCAGGGAGCCCCCATGAAAACCTATTTCAGCAGTGTACTCATAATGAGTGCACTATCTGCAAATATAATATTTGCACAAGAGATCGAAGAGGTAAGAGTCACTTCTTCTTTCACAGATCAGTTAATTAGCGAAATTGAAAACCCAATCCATGTCGTCGATAGTGTCGCTATCAATGGTTATGGTACCGAAAGTTTAGGTGAAGCCTTAGATAATCTTCTAGGCGTTGGTTCGACAGACTATGGTTCAGCAGTAGGACAACCTGTTATGCGGGGATTATCAGGAAATCGCGTTAAAGTCCTTAATAGCGGCATGGTTGTAAGAGACGTCTCGGGTCTAGGCGGAGACCATATAGTTGATATTGACTTAAACAACATACAACAAATTGAAGTCGTTAGAGGACCAACTTCATTGCTTTATACCAATGGTGGTATTGGGGGAATAGTCAATGTGGTTGATAACACTATAGCCAGACAAGACTTCTCAGAGCAAGAATTTAAACTAGGCATAGAGAGTCAATCAGCCAGTGGTGGTGACAGTCGAAACCTTTCTTATCAGAATAATTTTGGCGGTTTCAATTTAAGTCTTGCACATAAAGAATCTGAGTTTGGTAATTTTGATATTCCAGATCATGCCGTCATACATGAAGAAGAAGGTCCTACAATTTTCAAAAATGATGCAATGGAATATGGGGCAATTCTTGATCTCACCAATGATTCTTTTTCACAAAAAATCGTTTTCAATTTTGTTGAAGAAGACATTTCAATAATCGGTGAAGAGGCATTTATGAAGCCAACAAAAACCGAGGAAAATACAATTGGTTATTATATTCATAGAGACCTCCGCAACTACGATCTTGATGCCGGAATCAGACTTGATGACATCATCATCACAGGATCAGATACTACTGGCAGTACAGCTAAAAGCGTTAGTAAAGACGCTAGCACTTCAAGCGTTGCTTTTAGCGTCGGCCGGTATATAGGTGACATCTTTAACATGAACATGAGTGTTTCAAGCGTAGAAAGAGCTCCCACAGCAGTAGAACTGTTCATGAATGGTGCTCACTTGGCAACAGGCAGGTATGAAGTTGGTAATACCAATTTAAAGAACGAAACCTCTAAAAATATTGATTTAACTTTTAGTGCTGAGAATGATGATTTTTTTGGTTCGATGAGCTTTTATAACAATCATATAGACAATTTCATTTATCTTTTAGATTCTTCTGCAAAGAAAAAGAAACTTACTGTTGCAAATTATCTTCAAAAAGACGCTCAACTTAGTGGTTATGAGCTAGAAATTGGTAGGGTTTTTGAATTAGGAGATGGCAATCTATCTTTGTCTCTTGGAAGAGATTCAGTCACGGGAGAATTTAAAGACGGCAATAATATACCCAGGATGATTCCTGCACGATATATTTACTCCGCTGTTTATTCCCGAGGTGATCTTGAGTGGAGCGTTAATCTAAAAGATATTGATAGACAGACGGATATTGCAAAGACTGAAACAGCAACCGCCGGCTTTCAATTATTAGATGCACGATTCTCAAAAACAATCGCTCTTAATGAAAGCAACCATTTAAGCATATCCATCTTTGCAAATAATCTTCTAGATGAGGTTGCTAGAAATCATACGTCTTTCGTTAAAAATGAAGTGCCATTACCAGGAAGAAATTTCGGCATTAGATTTAATTACGCGTTATAAAAACTGATAACCATAAAGTTTAGTTAGGTTGATCAAGTGTAATACCTTCATAAAGAAGAACGTTGAATTGACGCAGCCCTGAACAATACTTCAGGGCTGCGTATTCATTTTACTTAGCTTTATGGCATAAAGCCTTAGTAGTAAGACATACCTATAGAAATAGCCTCCAGCCTTCTCTCTTTAGATGACATGAAAAAGTTTAGAAGGCTTACTCCTTAAATATGGACAAGGCTAAAGCCCAACATAAAAACACCATAAGAAGAGGGCCATAAGACAACTCTCCTATGGCCCATAGAGCGAGAAAAAAAATAATAAAAAATACGCCAGAAAAAAAAGAAATAATTCCCAGTATTCTCATTAGCTTAGTTACTATCAGACTTCAGTTGATATGGTCTATGTCTCAGCAACAATCTTCTCGCCATTAGCATATCGACCATGGAAGCGAAACCAATCTTCTGCTGATAAGGCACTTGGTAAAACTTTTTTAAATTCTTCTGGGGTTCCTCGTGGTCCTTTTTCTTCCTCGTAATACAAAAACATATGATGTAAATCTTTAAGAAATAAACTACGAAAAAATTTTGGCATCATTAACTTAGCTTTTACGGGAACTCCACTGACCTTAGATAGGGCTTCAGCCACTTGCAGCAAATTACCTTGCCAACCAATTATATCAAGAGTATTGCCCAGCCAATCGTGAGGTTTTTTAAAAAAAATTGCAGCGGCTCTGCCTATGTCATAGGTTGCACAGTATTTACAATTCTGTTCCGTTAAAAACTTTACAACACCTTTCTTTAATGGATTCCAATTTGCTGGATCATCAAGATTCTCAAAAAATGCACATGGTCTTAATATCGAATATGGAACACCAGAATCACGCAAGTATTTTTCTAAAAAAACCTTCGCTTTTAAGTGTTTAACCCGCTCATTAAAAAACTCTGCATCAGCGACACTCATAAAAGTAAAATGATCTACACCAGCCGCCTTAGCCGCATCAATGGCATTACGTCCCTGACGAATCTCTTCATCAGCACTTGATTTAGCGGCAGCAAAATAATCAGTCATCGCAAATACTTTTTTAGCGCCACTTTGCTCAAGAGCTCCATCTAAATCAGTTCTTACTGTGTAATTGCACAGAACTGGCTTAATTCCTTGACTAACTAGGGCAGTTTTATTTGATCTTGTAGTGCCATAACACATCAAAGCCAGATTCAATCAGTGCCCCGGCAAACATTACGTCCAACTTTACCCGTAGCATTCAACACTAGAACTTTTATCTGTTGACATATCTTCCTTTTACACAAAATACATGATGAAGAAAAACCAATAGAATACCATCCAATATGTATATGGTTTTGTATACATTCATAGGTCTAGGTTCAGGCAATCAGGTCGTTCTTCTCTTATAAAAAGCCTTTCAACAGAATTGAGCATGGAACCAATATAGATGTAGTCTTAAAAAACGAAAGCTTGGAAAGATCAAGCTAAACCTAGAAAATTTTAGCAAAAATGTATGCTTGGAAAATTTAAAATGAATATTCGAAATATAGTAAAAACTTTTTACACTTGTATTAGCCACATTGGTTTCGATCAACACACATGCGCAGGATTCACGAACATACATTGATGGCCGGTCGGCGGCTGACCCTGATGTGCCGCCATACAGTGGCGCTGTATTGATCAGGGATACGCTGTATTTAGCAGGAGCAATTGGCCTTGATGAAAACTCAGAAGTACCAGAGGATCCTGCCGATGAGGCGCGTAAACGTTTTGAACGCGATTAAACTTAATCTTGAAGCAGCCGGCATGGACGATGGATGATCTGGTTTCGATTCAGGTATTCTGCTCTGACGTGTCTTATTATCAGGCATTTAACGACGTCTATCGGACGTTCTTTTACGCAAGAATACCCGGCGCGTGCATTCATTGGCGCGGGCACATTGTTATTTGACGCACGATTTGAAGTTCAGGGAATAGCAGTCAAAAGATGAGGTTTAGACAACTTAATTCCTCTTTGGTGGCTTATTGATTTTTTTCGCTTACTACTGGTTCGAACCAGCACTGCTATATCCGACCGAAACCCGAGTGGGTAAGCGTCTTGGTATATGCCGCCTGAGTCTTTCACCGCCGGGGCCATCCCGATTCGGCTCTCGATACCGGTACATCTTGTCCCACATCGAGATAACGTTAGGTCGAAGCCAGATCATCGATATTCCCATAAGTCGGAGAAGTCGTCCATCGTGACGCGCTCAAGTATCTGCTCGATTGTGGCGCCGGCGATCATCTCTTCGAGCACGCGATCTCTTAGAGCGACGGACATAGTCATGGTATTCTAATAAGCTCTCCTGATTGGTGGCTCCCCCAGTGTCCCGGAATGACAATCTCGACGTCATCCAGCTTTCCAAGCACGCCGAGCGTCTCGATGAGATTGTCGATATCGGCATCCCTAAAAATCAGGCAGCGCCAGCGATCTCTGCGCACGCGCAATATCCGGCGCTATCAGAACCCCTTCTTCTGGAAAATGAACCTGGATCAGGTTATTACTGTGCGTAGGACCGAAGTAGTACAAGACAATCTTTTTACCGCCGAGATGAATCTCCATCTCCTCGTCAAAGACAACGTCGGGCACGGACGTATTGCGGCCTTCTCGCACAATATGCTGTCTCGTAAGGGCGTGTGATACGGTCACGGAAGTGTCGTTGAACACATGTAGATCGCAGATGTGATCTTCGTGATCATGGCTCAGGATGACGTATTTCACGGGCACGTCGTAGAGCCGACCCAATTCCTGCTTTAGCCAAGTCGGATCTCCTGCGCCCCCGGACAAGTGCCGTCAACAACGATAAGGCCCTTCATCGGTAACGATCACAATGCTGTTTACTGCACCCGGTCGATGGGACCGTGCGAAACACACTTTCGGAAATCTGCTCAAGGTCGGGGCGTTTCGCCATCCGATTCCTGAGCATTCAAGGCCTGTGGACAAAGCAATCAGTGAAACTAACAGGCTGAAACAGATGAGATTCTTGATCATAGTTTTATCCACGATTCATTACTGATGGAGATTCAATGATCTTACAAGATTTCCGTCTGAAATAACTTCATCGGTAGCACCGACTCACACGAGTGGACGAGTTACTGATGGTACTGCTGTCTTAACCTTTAATTCAGTTACTGCAAATGGATCACTAGCTTCAGTAACTTTATCTTGGACTGAGGGTGATACAACGGAAACCAGTTATGATATCCAACGTAAAACATACGGTTGAAGACACATATTCCAGTGTAGGCACTGCGACCACAGAATTTTTCTGTTGATAATAGTGTGACTACCGGAACAACTTATTGGTATCGTGTATTCGCAATC
>CAXYEE010000022.1:0-54505 GCA_964276105.1 uncultured Gammaproteobacteria bacterium
CCTGCGCTAGGCGCTTGTTAAGGTATAAGGAAGATAACGGTAATTTCATGACAAACAAATACGGCCGTCAATTTTTGCAGATTCCAGGACCTAGTAATGTCCCGGATAGAGTACTACGTGCGATTAGATCAACCTACTATTGATCACCGTGGACCTGCATTTCAGGAACTAGCTTTAGGACTCCTAGAGCGGGTCAAAAAGGTATTTAAGTGCTCCGGACCAGTAGTAATTTACCCTTCCTCTGGATCGGGTGCATGGGAAGCTGCGCTGGTTAATACCCTCTGTCCGGGGGACAAGGTGCTGATGGTCGAAACCGGCGAGTTTGCCGTGCTTTGGCGTAATATTGCTGAAAAGCTGGGTCTTGATATTGACTTTATACCGGGCGATTGGCGTAAAGGGGTAGATCCCCAGACAATAAAAGACAAGCTTGTAGCGGACAAAAACCAATCCATAAAAGCAGTGGCGGTTGTACAGAATGAGACCTCCACAGGAGTTGTTAGCGATATTGCTGCAGTTCGCGAGGCAATTGATGCCGTAAACCATCCCGCTCTGCTACTGGTGGATGTTATTTCCTCGCTTTGTTCTAATGATTTCCGCCAGGATGAGTGGGGTGTCGACGTTACCATCGGCGGGTCACAGAAAGGACTTATGCTGCCGGCTGGTCTGGGTTTTAATGCGCTTAATGAAAAAGCAATTAAGGCATCAGCTAATGCAACTTTGCCAAAATCTTATTGGACTTGGAGTGCGATACTTGAGTCTAATCGCAATGGTTTTTTCCCATATACGCCAGCTACCAATCTGCTATTTGGGCTTGATGAAGCATTGGACATGCTTTTCGAAGAAGGTTTGGAAAATGTATTTGCCCGACATGCTCGGCTCGCAGCAGCAACTCGATGTGCAGTTAATGCTTGGGGTCTAGAGAATTTGGCTTTAAATCCTCATGAGTATTCCAATAGTTTAACCGCTGTGATGCTTCCTGAGGGACATGATGCAGATGTTTTGAGGCAGTTAATTCTTGAGAATTTTGATATGCCCTTAGGTACCGGTTTAGGAAAGGTAAAAGGAAAGGTGTTCCGAATTGGGCATCTAGGCTGGTTTAATGAGCTGATGTTGGCGGGCACACTTTCTGGTGTTGAGATGGGTCTAATGCTATCAGGTATACCTTTTAATTCTGGTGGTGTACAAGAGGCTCTTAATTATCTAGCTAAAAACGCCGAGTAAGACTATATGGATTCTTCTACAGCAGTTGTAACTAGTCCGTTACTTGCCCTACTAGCTTTTTTGGGCGTCATTATTCTGCTGCTTTTTCTTATCGCTAAGTGGCGGTGGCATGTGTTTCTTGCTCTATTGGTTCCATTGCTTATTTTTGGCGTGATACCTGGAGTAGAGCAGAATAATTTCATTGACGCATTCGAGACTGGATTCGGATCAACCCTTGGATCTATTGGTGTGGTGATTGTATTGGGTTCGATCATTGCTGAGGCACTTCGCCATACGGGTGCGATCCAAACAATTACTCGTTCAATGGTTCGTGTGGTTGGCTCTAAACGGATGCCTCTAGCGTTAACTTTGACGGGGCTGATCCTGGGAGTCGCGATTTTTGCCGATGTCGCCTACGTTATTCTCAATCCACTGGTGCACTCGGCGGCTAAAATGATGGGTACTACAGTAGCCGTTATGTCGGTGGGCCTAGTAGGCGCTCTTCAATTAACTCATGCCATTGTGCCACCGACACCAGGCCCCCTAGCAGCCGCGGCGTTGGTTGGGGCAGATATTGGCGCTACTATCATGTATGGCAGCATAGCCTGTTTGGTAGGTGCTCTTTCAGGCTGGATCTATGGGCAATATATTATTGGCCCAAGAATCAAAACAATGCCTGCTGAGAAGTACACCGGCGAAAATTTACTAGAAGATGATCCAAAGGCTAATTTGCCAGGTGTGTTCAGTTCCTACGCGCCCATTGCCGTACCCATTTTACTCATTTCTGCTCAAAGTGTTTCCCGACTATTTCTGGAGCAGGATCACATTATTAGAGCAGGACTTGCTTACATAGGTTGGCCTGTGATGGCGCTTAGTGTTGGTGTTTGTCTTGCTTATAGAAATATTAGAACGCCCGAACACCGAAAGGATGCAAAAAACGCATGGGTAGAAGATGCTCTTCGCGTTTCTGCGATGATACTAGTGGTGACCGGGCTTGGAGGTTCATTGAGTGAGGTTTTAAAGGCAACTCCAGCAGTGGACTACATTGCCGGGTTTTTTGCGACCTACGGTCTTCCATCAATTCTTTTACCGTTTGTTATAGGCATTATCGGTAACATGATTACTGGGTCTACCACGGTAGGAGTGATTACAGCAGGCGCACTTGTAGCCCCCATGCTGGGTACTCTAGGGTTATCCCCGGAGGCTGCAATGCTTTCAGGTGCAAGTGGTTCGGTAATCATTAAGTACGTCAATTCCAGTTATTTCTGGGTTTGCACTTCCCTCAGCGGATTTGATGCAAAGGATGGAATCTTAGGCTACGGTGGGGTAACACTCGTGGGTGGGATAACTTCATTTATGACAGTTTGGGCCATGTGGGCCGCAGGCTTTATTTAATAAGGCCTTTATAGTTCGAGGCTTTTCAGCAGTTTAGTAAAAAACATTTTTATGGAATGGGCAGCCGGGGTGGCTGATAATTCGATCAATACGGGAGTGAAGCATGGCTGACAAATATAAGATTCTTTTTTTCGGTGCCTCTTACGGCTCGTTGCTGGGTGCAAAGGTAGCGCTCGCAGGCCATTCGGCTCACCTCATTTGTCTGCCTGAAGAAGCGGAACTGATCAACAGTGAGGGCGCAATCATTCGACTGCCGGTTCGAGGTCTTGACCAGCCTGTTGAGCTAAATACAAAAGAGATGCCAGGTACTGTCACTGCTGGTGGTCCAGAAGAAGCCAACCCCTCTGACTATGATTTGATCGTTCTTGCCATGCAGGAGCCGCAATATCGTGTCCCAGTCGTCAAGGACTTGTTAAGTAAGGTCGGTGCATCGGGTAAACCATGCATGTCCATCATGAACATGCCTCCGTTAAGTTTTCTAAGGCGTATCCCAGGGGTTGATGCAGACGCTATTCGTGATTCCTATACGGATCCAACAGTATGGGACAACGTAGACCCATCGCGCATTACCCTGTGTAGCCCAGATCCACAGGCATTTCGTCCGCCACAAGAAAAATGCAATGTCCTTCAGGTTGGTTTGCCTACTAATTTCAAGTCTGCACGTTTTGAGGGAGAAGCTGATACCAGCATTCTTAATCAGATAGAGCAGGATATTCAGAATATTCGGTATCGATGCTGCGGGCAACTCGGTAGAGTTACCAGTTAAATTGCGTGTGCATGATTCGGTGTTTGTCCCTCTTGCTAAATGGTGCATGTTATTGGCTGGTAATTACCGTTGTATACAGGCAGAGGAAATGCGTCCAATCAGGGAAGCGGTTCACTCTGATTTAGGTAGCTCAGAATCTGTTTATAACTGGGTGGCTGATTTATGCGTGAAACTTGGTGCTGATCGTAATGATCTTGTTCCTTTCGAAAAATATGCTAATGCAGCGCTTTCGTTGAAAAATCCCTCATCAGCGGCCAGGGCGCTTGCGGCTGGAGCACCTTATATAGAAAGGGTCGATAAGTTGGTGCAGGCGCTTGGGGCCTCGCAAGGTATGCAGTCTGCTGATGTTGATAGTACGGTTGAATTAGTTGATGGCTGGCTTGCTAGGAACCGAGAGTCATCCTGATATAGTAAAAATAGGTAAGGTATTAATTATTTAATCTTTTCCTTAAATATTAAGTTGGTTCAAGTAAGAGTATAGGAAGGGCGATAAATGTCGAGCCACCCCGATTACACAGTGAATTCTCCGCTCGCTAAGCGATTGGAGTCGGAGATTGAGGGAGAGGTTTATTTTGACACATTGAGCCGTGGTCGCTACGCCACCGATGCGTCAATGTATCAAGTGTTTCCGGTGGGTGTAGCAGTTCCTAAAAATGCTCAGGATGTCACACGTGCTTTACAAATTGCTGCTGAACATGACATTGCCATTTTGCCAAGAGGTGGTGGCACCTCACAATGTGGGCAAACCATCGGTAAAGCCCTCGTGTTGGACGGAAGTAAGTACCTAACATCAGTACGTCATTTCGATAAAGAAAAACGCGAAATTCTGGTAGAGCCTGGAATTGTTCTCGATCACTTAAATCAGTTTTTACAGCCTCATGGCTTGTTTTTTCCAGTGGATGTTTCAACTTCAAGTCGAGCCACTATAGGTGGAATGACCGGTAATAATAGTGTTGGAGCTCATTCAATTCGTTACGGACTAATGGTTGATAACGTTAAAGGTGTTAATGCGTTCTTAGCCGATGGT
The DNA here is from genome assembly GCA_964276105.1 of uncultured Gammaproteobacteria bacterium. GTDB lineage: Bacteria > Pseudomonadota > Gammaproteobacteria > Steroidobacterales > Rariloculaceae > UBA6522. The sequence continues at coordinate 4,389 of CAXYEE010000022.1, forward strand.
GACCAAATTAAATTGCGTCCGGGTAGCACCAGTGCTCAAGATGGAAGGGTTGCCCATATCCACACAAAGATGCAATCACTCTATGAGCGTGAGCGAGAGGAGATGGATAGGCGTCTACCAAAGGTCTTACGCAATGTTGCTGGCTATAATCTAAATCGACTTGGGCTCCCTGATTCTAGACTTTCAGATTTGCTAGTAGGTTCTGAGGGAACCCTTGCCTGGTTTGATTCGGTGCATCTTGATCTTCAGCCTATTCCAGCTAACAAGGTTGCTGGCGTCTGTCACTTTCCGACATTTGCTGCTGCGATGGAATCGACTAAGACATTAGTTGAACTTGGGCCAGCAGCGGTAGAACTAATCGATCGAACAGTAATCGACTTAGCTCGTGAGAACCCAGAGTTCAATAGTGCAATGGCAACCTTTATGCGAGGTGAACCAGCCGCACTCCTGATAGTAGAGTTCGCCGGGGAAGATCGGAATGAGCAGCTTAAAAAGCTAGATCATCTAGAAGAAGTTATGGGTGATCTAGGATATCCAGGTGGTGTTGTTCGTGCCGAAGACTCTGGAATGCAGCGTTCGATATGGAATGTTCGTAAGGCTGCATTGAATATTGTTATGTCCATGAAGGGTGATGGCAAGCCAATTTCTTTCGTAGAAGACTGTGCTGTTCCACTAGATAATTTGGCCGAATATACAGCACGACTTACAGATGTTTTTTCTGAGAATGGGACTACGGGTACTTGGTATGCCCATGCTTCTGTGGGTTGTTTGCATGTTCGCCCAATCCTGAATCTCAAGACTGACCTTGGGCTTGTGCAGTTAAGGAAGATCGCAAGTGCAGCTCATGAATTGGTTCGGGAGTTCAAGGGGTCTTGGTCCGGTGAACATGGTGATGGAATTGTGCGATCGGAATTTATTGAATCAATGTTGGGTTCACAGATTGCCAGTGCTTTCGGAGAAGTTAAGCAGTGCTTTGATCCAGATGGCCGCTTTAATCCAGGGAAGATTGTTGATCCTCCTCGCATGGATGATCGGTCTTTGACGCGTTTTCCCGTTGAATACAAGCCTGTTCCCCGTGATGACGCATTAGATTGGTCGGCATGGGGTGGTCTCTATCGCGCAACTGAAATGTGTAACAACAACGGTACCTGTCGAAAATTTGGTTCTGGTGTTATGTGCCCATCATACCGCGTAACAAAAGATGAACAGCATCTCACCAGGGGACGAGCCAATGCATTACGTCTTGCTTTAACAGGGCAAATATCATCGGGAGCTATGACATCTCCAGAAATGTATGAAACTTTTGAGTTATGCGTAAGTTGTAAAGGGTGTAAAAGAGAGTGTCCTACCGGTGTTGATGTTGCGCGCATGAAAATTGAATTTTTGAATGAATATCATAAGCAAAACGGCCTTAGCCTAAGAAGCCGAATGGTTGCTTATCTACCTCGTTATGCACGCTGGGCTGCTCGACTATCTTGGCTTTTTAATGCGCAGAATATTCCAATGTTTAGAGGGCTACGTCGTCGTTTTCTTGGCTTGGCATCGCAGAGGTCTATCCCAGCATGGCGTCAAGATATATTCAAAAATGTATCTAATGAAATGACCGCTAATGGTTCCAAGGTGGTTTTATTTGCAGATACATTCAATAGGTATTTTGAACCAGAAAACCTAAGGGCAGCAGTTCAAGTGCTTGAGTCAGCTGGATACCAGGTGATAACCCCAACTCCAAAAGATGAAAAACGGCCGTTGTGTTGTGGACGAACTTTTCTCAGTAATGGACTTGTTGATGAGGCTAAAAAAGAGGCTCAACGGGTTCTGGATACATTGATGCCCTACGTTGAACAGGGGATTCCAATTGTGGGTTTAGAGCCATCGTGCCTTTTATCATTACGGGATGAGTTTGGCGCTATGCTGCCAGGCAAAGATACGGAAGCTCTAGAAAAGCTATCAATGCTTTTTGAAGAGTTCTTGATTGCTGAAAATGCTGCGGGTCGTATGAAACTTGATCTTAAGGCCTTGGAAAAACCGAAAGCTTTGGTGCATGGGCATTGTCACCAGAAGGCATTTGGTTTGGTACCTACTGTAAAAGAGGTGCTTAGTTGGATTCCGAACCTTGACGTTGAGATTATTGAGTCTAGCTGTTGTGGTATGGCTGGTGCATTTGGCTATGAGGCAGAACATTACGATACCTCTATAAAAATGGCCGAACTGGATCTTCTTCCTGCTATCCGAAAGGCTAGTGACGACACTCTCATCGTAGCCGATGGTACTAGTTGTCGTTGTCAGATTCGGGATGGGAGTGCTCGTGAAGGCTGGCATGTAGCCCGTGTTTTAGAGAGCGCGCTAGCAAAACGTACTAATTAAAAAAATAATAATATACTTAAATATCAATTAGTTAGTTTTATTTGAGCATATATTGATCTCTTGAAAAGACAATAGTTTCTTTGATGAAAACTCTTTATCTCTGATATCAGCATGACTGCCTCGCTTTTATCAAAGTGGCAATCAATGACATTCAGAAACAGTTTTTTTAAACATTAAAAACAACTGTTTGAGTGATCTTTCTAAGCTTGGAAAGCTCTATTTTTTCAGAGATGTTCAAGTAGGTCGGGTGTAAGATAGTTCCCTGTTACATGATTGGTTAGTGGAATATGTCTGAAAACCTATTCGAACAACTTCCTGCGATTGATAAATGGCTCGCCTCAGAAACAGGCATTTCTTTGATGGCGGAGTTTGCGCGTACAGAGGTGGTTGATGTTATGCGTGAGCATTTAAATGAAGTGCGCGAGGGGCTTAGTAACGGATTGATTGAACTACCTGATTTTAATAGCCCAGAATATGCGGCGCTTATGCGTGGTGATCTTTTAAGAAAAAGAACACCAAGTTTACGTAGGATAATCAATGCAACCGGAGTGATTATTCATACTAACCTTGGCCGTGCACCTTTAGCTGATGAAGCAATAGAAGCTATGGTGCGTATAGCTCGTGGTTACTCAAATCTTGAGTTAGATCTTGTCAGTGGCCAACGAGGTTCCCGCTACCAGCATGTGGAATCATTACTTTGCAGAATAACGGGAGCAGAGTCCGCGTTGGTTGTGAATAACTGTGCAGCAACGGTTGTTCTAGCTCTTTCCACATTTGCATCTGGCCATGAGGTTGTTATTTCTCGAGGTGAATTAGTTGAGATCGGCGGGTCATTTCGTATCCCTGAGATCATTTCTAAGAGCACCGCGAATATGGTTGAAGTCGGAACTACAAATAAGACACGAATTGAAGATTATGCTGAGGCGCTGTCTAGCGAGACACGAGTTTTACTTTCGGTGCATCCAAGTAACTATAAGATTATAGGGTTTAGTGAAAAACCTGATTCTCGAGAGCTTGCGGCACTTGCACAGCAGAATGAATTAATTTTCATGCAGGACCTTGGCAGTGGTGCATTAGCAGATATTAAAACTGGTGTATCTATAACTGAACAACTCGTACAAAAAAGTGTTGCTGATGGTGCAGATATTCTGACCTTTAGCGGTGATAAGTTACTAGGTGGTCCACAATCTGGAATTATTTTAGGCCGCACTGAACTTATAGATGCGATAAAGAAAAACCCACTGCTAAGAGCATTTCGTATAGATAAATTATCGCTTGCGGCCTTGGTTGCGACTCTAAGGTTATATCTACCGCCAAATGATCCGGCTAAAAAAATTCCGGTACTACGTATGATCAATGAGGAAGAAAAAAGCGTTGATCGTCGAGCTAGAAATCTTCTCCGTCAGTTACGCAAAATTCCTGGCCTTACCGGGACAGTTGTAACCGATGTTAGCTATGGTGGGGGTGGTGCTTTGCCAATGTCTGAGATACCAACCAGTATTCTCCGTATTGAAATGGCTGGCATGAGTGCTGGGGGTTTGGCGCGCAGGTTACGTGAGACTGATCCGCCTGTGATTGTGCGGGTTAAGAAAGATTTTCTTATAGTTGATCCGAGAACAGTTTTACCTGAGGACGTTAATGATTTGGTCAGAGCGTTTCGCCAGATAGCCGGATGATAAGCCAGCTAACGCTAGGAGTTATAGGCCACGTAGATCACGGTAAGACGGCCCTAGTTAGAAAGCTCACAGGTATTGAGACCGATCGTTTAAAGGAAGAAAAAGAACGGGGACTGTCTATTGTGCTCGGGTTTTCTTACCTGGAGTTTCCAGACGTTGTAGTCGATCTCATTGATGTGCCTGGTCATGAGGATTTTATTCGCGCGATGATTTCCGGCGCTACTGGAATGGACGGCGTTCTTTTGGTGATAGCATCAAATGAAGGGGTGATGCCGCAGACTCGAGAACATTTTGATATCGCAAAACTTCTTGGTATAGATCGTGGTTTGGTTGTGTTGACCAAAACTGATCTTGTGACGGATGAAGAATTGATACTAGTAGAGAGAGAGGTTTCTCAATTCTTAGAGGCTCTTTCCTTGAACAAGCATCAGTAATAAAGACTTCGGTAGATAAAAGCGAGGGATTCAAGGAATTAAGAACTGCCTGCGGTTCACTTGAGACAAGTTCTTGTGTTCCTACTGAATCATCGGAGGGATCGTTCCTGCCTGTTGATCGGGTATTTTCTATGCATGGTTTTGGTGCTGTTGTGACTGGAACTTTAAGGTCAGGCACCCTAGAGGTTAACCAGTCTGTTGAGGTTCTTCCGAGTGGAGATACTGCAACAATCAGAGGGCTACAGAACCATAACAGGTCCGTAGATATGGCTATGCCCGGTCAGCGTGTGGCCGTAAATCTAAGGAATGTGAAACATGAGGAGTTAAGACGTGGCAATGTTTTGTCGTCACCTGGCTTTCTTAAAGTCACAAAAAAAATTGATGTCGATATAGAGCTCTTAGGACATCTAAAACATGATTTAAAAAACGGAAGCTTAGTGAGGGTTATGTTTGGAACCAGCGAGGTTATAGCCAAGGTTAGACTTCTTGAGAAGAACACTCTGCTGTCAGGTTCAACTGGACTAGCCCAGCTTATATGTAATAGTGATGTGGTTACGCATCGCACCGAACGGTTTGTTATTCGTAATATTTCTCCAGTATTTACACTGGGTGGAGGACAAATATTAGACCTAAACCCACCTCAACATAAGCGTTTTGATAGTTCTGTTATGAGCCGACTTCAAAGTACAGTTAAGGGAGATATTTCAGAAATATTCAGATCAACTTTGGCCTCAGCAGGGGTGCTTGGAATGGATATCGAAACTTTGCGTGAAACCCTCGAGATTCATCCTAAAGATATGGAGATCCTAGTTCAAAGCGATGATGCAGTACTAGTTGAAGAACTGAGGATTATCGATAAAACAAGCTACCAAGAGTTAAAGACAGAGGTTCTTTCCATAATCGATAAATTTCATATGGAAAACCCACGGCAACAAGGTTTAACAATTGGCGGTATTTCTAGTCTATTAAGTAATAAAACAGATAATAGGATTCTATTACAGATTATTCGGGAGCTTGAGGAAGAATCCGAGCTCTGCAGTAATGGTGTTTTTTTTAGTCGAATAAATTTCGATCCTCTTGATGTTCTTTCTGAAAATGAACGTCTTGTTACTACTGAACTTGAAGAACATTTCATGTCTGCTGGTTTGGAATCACCATCAGTAGATGCATTGTTGAAAAATATAAGTAATCGAGATGCTTATAAATTCCTAACTCAAATCGGTACACTTATCAGGTTAAAGACCTATGACCGCACTAGTAATTTTGTTTTGCACCGTGATGTATTAGATAAGGTTGAGGAACAGCTTCGAGATAAGTTTCCCTATCCGGTAGGGTTCTCTGTTTCTGAGGCTCGAGACTATTTAGGTACTACTCGGAAATACATCATTCCGTTATTAGAGCATTTAGATGCAACAGGCGTGACTGCTCGTGCTGGTAATGTGCGTCGCATACGTGAGCATTAGTGATGATTTATAAGGGTTATATTTTTTTGAGCCTTTTGGAGGTGAATGGAGTCTGGTGACTCCCCTGGTCTTCAAAACCAGTGAGCCGGCGAACCCGGCTGGTGGGTTCGATTCCCATCCACCTCCGCCACTTTTTTTACAGTTTAATAAGCTTACTCAGAAGCTTGCTCTCGTTCTTGCTGAAATTGCGTCAAGTAGGCATTTTCATAAAAACTGATTTTTTCTCTATAGCCTTCTGGGTCTATAAATCTTGAGGGATCATAGGCATCTCCTGGGGAAAACTTCTCATGTAAGTCGAAATGGTTCGAATGAGATGAGACCCAAACGTCGGTGGTTCTGGACAATGATTTTTGTGCAGCATAGGTGGATTCAAAGGCGTTTGCGATCTCGGGAAAACCTGGCATATCTAGTAAGGATACGCCGTTGTTTATAGAGCCCATATTTACAATAAGGACTGAGTAGGTTTCTCCATCATCATCAACACTATCAAAGGTGAAGCTGCTAGCGCCGCGGGTATGACCACCATGATGATGTAAAGTGATGATAGTTCCTCCGAGCTCGATCGTATCGCCATCTTGTAGCTGTTCATCAACCATAACTGGTTCAAAGTGGGTACCTCGACCTTCTGGGAATCTATAGTCTGTGTTTCCGCCATCTTCCAGTGCTGCTACATCATCCTCATGCGCAAGCATTCGGGCACCCGTAGTTCGTTTGATAGCAGCAAGGTCGGCTACATGGTCCCAATGAGCCTGTTGGGTAAGCAGTATCTGTATGTCTTCGAATACAAATCCCAATTCTTCAATATTGGTCCGGATGAGCTCGGCTGAGTCATAGGCACCAGTATTAACAAGGATATGGCCTTCCGGGGTGGTTATTAGATAGGAAGCGAGATTGTTTGTTCCAACATGGTAAAGATTTCCAATAATCCTTACCGGTGGGAATGGCTCTAGCCAAGCCTCATTCGTAATAGGACGTCTTTCAAATTGTGTTTGAGCATAAACAAAAGAGTTTTCGCTAGAAATGCTTAAACCGAGCAGAAAGAGAGTAATTGGAATAAATCGATGGATGTGCACGAAGCGCATAGTTTTCTCCCGTTCAAAACTCAGCCAACATACTGGCCAACTTGGTTATACGAACCCAGACACTATCACGCTCGTATGAATAAGGGTGTTAAATTGTGTCACTTAGAGGTTTTAAGTCGATGGAATTATTCTGAAAACACTCTCCGAGGAGTCCCAATTGCATCTATTAATAAGAAATTCTATTTATTTGATTGTCGTATTACTTTTCCCCATGTTGGGATATAGCCAGGTTCCTGAGCATATTTTTTATAACGCTAAGATTCTAACTGTCGATGCCAATTTCACGGTTGCTGAGGCTATAGCCATAGATGGAGAACGCATTCTTGCTGTGGGCACTAACAATGAAATACGGGGATTAGCCGCCACTACAACGGTGCAGACTGATTTGGAAGGGAAGACAGTCATTCCAGGGTTGATTGATAACCATATTCATTATTTGCGAGGTACGAATTTCGCGGCCTATGAGACCAGAATTCACGGCATAACTTCACGGCAAGAAGTTTTATCGCGAATTAGTGCAAAGGCAGGGGAGCTTGGTCCAGGCCGTTGGATATTCATTTTAGGTGGATGGCATGAGCAACAGTTCGCAGACAAACCTGGTGGCTTTACCCGTGAAGAGCTCGATTCTGCTGCACCTGAAAATCCGGTTTTTATACAAAAAACCTATAGAACATTTTATATGAATACCTTGGCTGTAAATGAAATAGCTCCAAAAGTTCCACAGCTCTACGATGGTGGATCTGTAATCCGAACTAATAGCAGAGAGGGGCGTACTGTCATGTATGCCGCATTGGAATATTTTCCTTTTGGCGAGACGCTAGAGGAGCGGATGGTAGAGGTTAAAGCTTTTAATGATTACCTCAATAGTGTTGGTATTACTACCGCTTACGACGTTGGATACCTAGACGGGTCTTATGATCCAGTTGAAGCCATACACAGAGAGAATGAGCTTAGTGTCCGAGTGTTCTATGCGGCACGTTATTGGGCTGATTCTCCACGAACTGCTATAGCGGCTGCTGAAATGTTGGGTCGTGAGGCGCCGTTTCAGCGTGGAGACAGATTCGGAATGTTTGGAATCGGAGAGCACGTATACGGGTTATTACATGACAATACGGCTTCGAATGAACCCTTTTCTGAGGAAATTTATAATGCCTTTCAAACTATTGCCTATGCGGCGGCAGAAAATGGTTGGTATATAAACGAACACGCTATGCAGGACAGCACCGCTTTACGGATGCTTGAAATTTCAGAAGAGATTAGCAAAGACTATCCAACCAGAGATTTGCGATGGACATTGGGGCATGTTGACCTCATAAGTCAGAAAACAGTTGAGAGAGCAAAGACTCTTGGTTGGAATATTACTCTTGCTAATCACACTGTTAAGCCTCGAGTTGAAGGCAAGGCCTCACCACCTGTTCGTATGATTCAAGATAGCGGCATACTTTGGGGGCTGGGTTCAGATGGGACTGTTGTCGCGACCTACAACCCTTTTCATACAATCTGGGAGTACACTGCAGGAAAGGTATTCCCTGATATCAGTAAATATGAAGATGATGAAGTGATTACTAGGGAAGAAGCTTTGATAGCCCATACCCGTTCGAATGCGCACATCCTTTTTATGGAGAGAGATATTGGCACTCTTGAGGTAGGAAAGTATGCGGATCTAGTGGTCTTAGATCGTGATTATCTCAGTGTTCCTATTGATGAGATTCGTGATATTCAACCATTGATGACCATGATGGCAGGCCAGATTGTTTATGATGCAGTTAACTGAAACTTTTAAGAGAGTATAAAAACCTATAAAGCATAGCTTTAGGAATATATTGTATGAATATTGAGTTCTTATTGAAAAAAATAACATTTTCGAGCCTTTTTATTGCCTTGTTCTCAATAGGCGCTTGTACTGGTGGAGAGATGGCTGGACCCGAGACAATCACAACGGAGTCAGGGCTGCTAATGACTACCACGCAGGAAGGGTCCGGTGTCGCAGCTGAAGAGGGTGATTTTGTAAACGTGCACTATACGGGTTGGCTTTACGATCTAGATAGTGAAGGTGGGCGTGGAACGAAATTCGATAGTTCTGTTGATCGCAACAGGCCATTCGGGTTTCCGCTGGGTGCCGGTCGGGTTATAGCTGGGTGGGATCAAGGTGTTACTGGCATGCTAATTGATGAAAAAAGAGAGCTAATAATTCCGCCAGAACTAGGTTATGGCAGTCGTGGGGCGGGCGATGTTATCCCACCAGATTCCACGTTATTATTTGAAGTTCAACTGCTCGCCATCGAGTAGTTGAATAGATTGGTTACACATCTTGAAAGCGACGATCGTCGGGCCAAAAAAAATGTAGCAGTTCTGTTTTTTGCACAGGCCGTCCTAGGATCACAGCTACAAATAACCATCGTACTTAGTGGATTAGCGGGTGCTATGCTTGCGGACACCCCGCTGTTGGCAACCTTACCAATTTCTTTGGTCATGTTTACGGCTGTATTTGGGGCCCCTTTAGCCTCTCTTTTTATGGGTAAGGTTGGTCGTCGTGTGGGTTTTTTAGTTGGTGCGTGTGGTGGTTGCATCGGAGGAATACTTGCAACTACGGCACTACTAATTAGCAGCTTCTGGCTTTTGCTGTTTAGTGCAATTTTTACTGGTGTTTACTACTCATTTCACGGGTTTTATAGGTTTGCTGCAGCAGATACTGCATCAGATGCCTTTAGACCTAAAGCAATCTCTTGGGTTCTAGCCGGTGGACTTGTGGGGGCAATAATTGGATCAGAAGTTGTACAAAACTTTTCCGATCTCTTTGCACCTACCCCTTTTGCCGGAGCTTATGCGGTTGTTGTGCTTCTTAATATTATAGGTGCGATAGGGGTACTTTTTTTAGATGTTCCTTTGCCTGCGTCTAATGATGAGGATGTGACAGTTGGTCGGCCGCTGGGTGTAGTAGTGCGTCAGCCAGAGACAATCATAGCCATACTTTGCGGCATGATTTCATATGGAGTAATGGCTCTTGTTATGACTTCAACTGCCCTTGCTATGGTTGAACATGGATTTACTTCTGGCCAAGCTGCTGATGTGGTTCGCTGGCATGCTTTTTTCATGTTTGGCCCGAGTTTTTTCACTGGAACGATAATTACACGTTTCGGGAATTTACGAGTTATGGGTTTAGGGTTATTAATGCTCGGAGTAAGTTGTTTTATCGGACTGTCTGGCGTTGAGCTTGGGCAGTTTTATGCGGCTCTGATCTTTCTTGGTTTTGGTTGGAATTTCAGCTTTATTGGTGCCACTACATTATTGTCAGGCACATATAGGACGAATGAAAGAGCTAAAGTTCAAGGACTAAATGATTTTCTAGTGCTTGGTACCGTATCGATGGCTTCTTTCCTTTCAGGTGTATTACTAAATTTTTATGGTTGGTCGACGGTACAGATAGCAGCTATGCCGGCCCTAGTTATAGCAGCCCTGTCTTTGGCATGGCTATCAATTTATAGGCGTGGGAGAGTAGTAGTTACTTCCCCCTAGATAAAATGTTGTATGTTTAGGTACTTGTTTTAGTGCCTAGACCAATTCTTCTGAGAGTAATTATGAAAATAAATTGTAAAAAATTAGTTACAACTACATACGGTCTTTTTTTCGTGTTGGTTCTGTCATTTAGGGTAGCTGGTGTAAATGCTCAGGATGAGGTGTTGATTCTCGGCGGTAATGGGTGGCATTGTGGTGAGGATCCCCACTGTTTTAACCGTCTCCATCCGGATATTCCGATGGCAGGTCATGCTGAACCTGGGCAGATGATTATATTAAAAACACGTAATTCTATAGATGCTCAGTTGGATCCGACTAGCACTTATGTGGATGAACGATTTTCTGACCCTGTACTTGGGACAGTACATCCACTAACAGGACCCGTTTATGTAGAAGGAGCAGAGCCAGGGGATATTCTGGCTGTCACCATTAGAGATATAGAGCCTGGTCTTTTTGGGCAGACTAGAATTACTGGTAATGCATTTGTTGGAGACCATATTTCTGGACCTTTCAGTGTGTTGTGGCGGCTTAATCGTAAAGAAGCTGTGTCAGATGATTTGCCGGGCGTAAGGATTCCAAACAGTAGTTTTCCGGGCATTATTACCGTTTTACCTGGGCCCGAGCAGATAGCAGAGACCGTTGCGCGGGAACAGGCCCTTTCAGATCAGGGGGGTGCATCTACGTTGCCGCAGTCCGCACATGCATCGCCTACTAATATCTGTGGAGAGCAAGCAAATAAAAATAGAGAATGTTTGCGTACTGGGCCACCGCGTGAACACGGAGGCAATATGGATATTCGATACCTGGGTGTGGGGAGCACTATCTACCTGCCCTGTTATATCGAAGGCTGTGGACTCGGTATTGGTGATCTGCATTTTGCTCAGGGTGATGGTGAGGTCGCTGGTACGGCGATCGAAATGGATGCTACTGTTACTTTAACTACAGAGGTTATTAAGGACGGACGTAAATTAGAGCGTGGCCCTCATTATGAAGGTCCTGCAAGATTAATGGATATACCTTCTCGTCGGTTTTATGCAACTACTGGGCTACCATTAAAAGATGCTGGCGAAGTGCCCCCAGATATGGACTATTTGGATTCTCCCAAAGTAGCAGCACTGGAGAATCTTTCAAAGGACATTTCACTTGCTGCGCGTAACGCACTACTTGAAATTATCGACTACATGGTCGATACCTACGATTTGACACCACAGCAGGCATATATTGTAGCAAGCGTTGCAGTGGATTTGCGTATCGGGCAATTAGTAGATGTTCCTAATGTTGGTGTAACCGCCATTCTACCGTTAGATATATTCCATGAGCATTAGGTTCTCAGGGTTATTTTTTGCTCTGACTCGGACTGAATGACTGTGCCTATAATTTTACTGGACTCATAACCCTGAGCTATCAGATCTGCTAGGCAGGAATCGGCCTGCTCAGCAGGAATTGCTCCAAGCAATCCCCCGGAAGTTTGAGGATCAAACAGTAGTGGAAATATAGTATGTGCAAGTGCCTCATCAGAGATTTCAATTTGTTTTGAGAAACGTTCATTTTGGGGGTGAAGGGTTGAGACTATTCCAAGGTTGAGAGTATCAATAGCGCCTTCTATCGGTGGAAGTTCATCCATATTTATAGCTGCAGTGTTATTCGAATTTTTGAGCATCTCAAGCAGATGGCCAGCAAGCCCAAAACCTGTGATGTCAGTACAAGCGCTTGCATTATGACTTTGCATAATTACTCCTGCTTTGTGATTTGAAGCTAGCATAGAGTTGACTGCTGCACTGATCCAACGACCCTTAGCCTCAGCGCGCATATGAGCAGCAAGTAGTGTTCCAGTGCCAAGGGCTTTTGTTAGGATCAAACTATCGCCTGGTTGAACCGAAGCTTTACGAAGTAATTTTTTATCTTTATCTATTAATCCAGTAACTGAAAAACCAAGAGTTGTTTCTGAGCCTTCGCTCGTATGCCCACCTACTAGAGATACGCCTTCAGTATTTAATGTTTGTAGTGCACCTAACAACATTTGTCTAAGTTCATTGACAAGCTTGTTCTCCGGCCATAAAGGCAAAGTCACAATGGCCATTGCACTTTGGGGCTCTGCACCCATTGCGTAAAGATCTCCTAAACAGTGGTTTGCAGTGATTCGGCCAAAGAGGTATGGATCCGATACCATTGGTCTAAAAGCATCAACAGAGAGCACAGAGAGTTTTCCGTTTGGAACTGAAACTAAGGCAGCATCATCTGGATGATCTAAACCAACGACGACATCATTTCTATCTGTAAGTGGCAGGTCTTTAAGTGCTGCCGAAAGCACATCAGAACCCACCTTTGCACTACACCCTCCACAGCGCATGCTCTCTTCTGATATGTGGGTGTCTGCTGATTTTAATAGTTTCGTGTTTATACCTGAACGGACCGAATCCTTGTCAGTCTGCATTTTTGGGAGAGTTTTATATTTATCTATAAAATGTGTATCAATCCAGTTTTTCCAATTCCAGACCCAGCGACCTTCCATTGACCATTTTCCTCGTGTCGCGATAGCGGATTTATCGCCAGTGCTTATTAGCTTTAGGAAGTGACGTTGAGGTCGATAGGCTAATAGCTTTCCCCCTAGAAGACTTATACGCAGGTTTTTTGTGAGAACTGGTGCTTGCCTTACGGCAAAGACGCCAGCTTTAGGTCTTGGGTGATTATCCATAGCAGCCACATCACCAACAGCAAAAATATTGTTATTCGAAAGGCTTTGAAGATGATTGTTAGTAAGTATGAATCCATTAGCATCCAATTTAAGACCCGTGGTTTTTAGCCAGGCTGGTGCTCCGGCTTGTGTAACCCAAAGAATTTCATCAAATTCTAATTCCAAATCACCGCTTATTATTTTGCGTGGTCGTACCTCGGTTACTTCGGTAGAGGTGCGAATTTCAACGTCCCGTTCTATTAATAATTGTCTGAAGCGTCTTGCAACATTTTTTGTTTGATCATCTAAAATTTCCTCGCTTGCTGTTATTAAAGTTAGATCGATATTGTCTGGTTTTAACGTTAAAGATTTAATGAAATGATCAATGGCTAAGGTTAGTTCAACACCACCTACGCCACCACCAACGATTCCAATTTTTATATGGTCCCTTTGTGCGGATATTCGTTCTTGTAGTTTTTCCCAATGATTTAAAAACTGATTAATGGGTTTTACTGGAATGACATTATTTTTTAGACCGGCTATTTGATGCGTGTGTGGAGTGGATCCAACATTGATAGACAGGAGGTCATAGGGGATCGGAGGCTGTTTGCCCAGCAGTACGGTCTGATTTTCAGTATTAATTCCAATAACGTCATCTTTTATGAACCGAGCACCAGCAAATCTTGTTAATGGGATGAGATCTATATGTCCTTCGTCAGCGGTGTAATGACCAGCAATCAGGCCTGGCAACATTCCTGAGTAAGGAGTTTCAATATCTCTATTGATTAATGTTAGTCGAACTCCGGCTAGGGACTGCATTCCAAAAGACCGTAGAACTGCGACATGGCTATGGCCGCCACCTAGTAATACGATATCTTTTAGTACCGGTGTGTCTTGCATGGGTTGCAGAATATACAGCGGGCTTTAGTTATTGCCTGTCATGATTAGGTTTTAGTTATCACTGGTTATGCCGCAAGCGGAATTGTCCTGTTTTAACTAGAGCAGCAAGCTGCTTCAAGGCCTGTTAGGCAGTATTTACTGCTAGCGGAAGATGGGACTGAGATCGACCTGCCGCAGCGTTAACAATCATGTCAGGACTGATAGGCGCTCGATTAAAATAATGTCCACCAAGAGCATCAGATATAGCACATAAGACTGCCGCAGATGCACAACCTTCTACTGGCTCCCCAACTCCTCTTGCACCTACCGGGTTTTGCGGGTCTGCAATATTAACTGCACCCCATTGCATAGTAGAAGGAACATCAAGGTAGGACATTGGTTTAGCTTGGTAAAATCCCACATTAGCGGGCAGTCCGCTTTGCGAATCATAGATATGGCGTTCTGAGCATGCCATACCAAGTCCCATAACTGTGCCACCCTTGACTTGATTTGATAGTCCCATGGGGTGTAATACCGTTCCGCAGTCAGCCACTGCGGCGTATTCAACAATATCGAATTTTCCTGTTTCAAGATCTAATTCGATCTCTACAAAACCAGTAGCGATGGCTGGTGCAACCCCTTCATGACGTAAATTATCTTTTGCTACTCCAATGAGGCCTGTGCCTGCAAGTCCTGCGACGGACATGCGTGTAACATCATGAATATCCGCAGGAGCTTCATGACCAGAGTATTTTCCACCAAGTTCGATAGCGCGCTGAGCTGCTGCAGCAAAAGTTATGCTAGTTGAGGTATCTGACTTCAGAAAAACGGTCTCATCTGTAATGTCATAGTCATCAGCTGATCCACCAAGTTCCATCGCAGCTATTTCTTTTAGTTTCTCCAATGCATCTATTGCAGCTACATAAGCAGTACGGGTACAAGTGAAGGAGGTGTTACTGCCAGTTTGCGTTGGAGCCCAAGCTAGATGTCTACGACTATCTCCACGGACGACAATACAATTATCCCAATTATATTTTAGAACTTCTGCAGCAACACGCGATGTTGCAGTATGTGAATAGGTTCCTAGGTTTCCAACGCCAGTATGTATATGTAGTTTGCCGTCAGGGGTGATTCGCACAAGGCCGTCATAACTATTTCGCCCAGCCGAGTGATAACTTTGACCAATCCCAATGCCAATAACCTTAGATCCATTACGTTGCCCACTGCGCGCGCTTCTTTCCTCCCAATTAAAAAGCTCGGCACCCTGCACTAGGGTTTCATCTTGATAAGCGCTGGTTAGTGGTCCCTGGTTAGCGCCAATTGTTGCATCATTATCGGCTGCATTAATGCGTCGTATTGTAAGTTGGTCAATACCTAATTCTGTTGCTGCTTTATTAAGCAAAGGTTCTATGGCTTGAGCTATCTGATTCTGCCCAGGTCCACGCTGAGGGCCTCGTGGAGGGGTATTGGTTTCTACTGGTATTCCTCGGTATCTCATGGCCATAGGTTGATATAGTAAGGAGATAGAATCAGCTGCAGAGTCGTTATCAGTCCAACCTGTATGTGGGCCATTTTCATTAATGATAGAGAGATCTGTCGCTAGTAATCTACCATCTGCCCGGAACCCCATTTTTAGTCGACCTTGAAATCCTGGCCGTGCTGTTCCCAAGCCGTACTCCTCAGCACGTGTAATACGTAACATCACTGGGCGGCCAGTTTGTTGGCTTAATAATGCGGGTATTGCCATAGTGGGGTATGGGCCGCCTTTAGAGCCAAACCCTCCACCGCATGTTTCGGCAATGTAAACTAGATTTTCTTGTTCTAGATTGAGTAAACGGAGCAACCCTGGAATCATTGAACCTTGGCTTTGAGATGACCCATGAAGAAAACATCTCCCGTTCTCCCAGTAGGCCATAGAGCTACGTGGTTCCATGCAGTGATGTGAGAGGCCTGCCGTTACAAAGCTTTCATCAACGATGACGGCTGCTTGTTCAAATCCTGCTTCAATATCACCATAGGCCCATTCAGTAATTGCTTGCCCCATTGGCAATTGACCTTCCTCAACATCAGCAAAATCTTGTGCGGTCCACTTTATAGTTTGTGTCTCAATTCGACGACTTGCAACGTTGCCATCACTACGTGCGTTTGGGCCTCCAGGATAAAGACTTTCTAGAGGATCTACAGTGAATGGAAGAGGCTCTAGATCTAGCTCAATAAGGTCAATAGCGTCATGAGCCGTTGTTTCGTCAATGGCCGCAACCGCTAGTATTGGTTCACCCACATAGGATGGTTCATTTGTGAGTATCGGGGTGGCAGGCATTGCAGGCATTTGTGAAGAGGGAATATCATCGGCTGTGAGAATTGCAAATACGCCATCCAGAGCTAATGCAGCTGAGATATCAAGATTTCGGACTCGTGCATGTGGAATAGGGCTTGTAAATAGTTTTGCAAAGAGCATCCCCTCAGCCCGGAAATCTTCCGCATACTTTGCACGCCCAGTGACCTTGCCTCGAATATCTGGCGGTATAAAGTTCTTACCTATTAGTTCATATGCCATGATGACCTCTCCAGTTTCATGTTAGGCAAAAAGTTTCCGTATCTGCACCTATTAATTGGTCGCAACAGGGACAAACTTTTGCACACGTTTGCCTGTGTTTACCTCAGCTGTATATAGGTTGCCAAAGCTGTCACCAGTGATGTTATGGACCCAGTTGAATTGACCGGCTTGTCTACCACCATGACCAAAAGATCCTACAACTTCCATGTCTTCTCGACGTAGAATCCAGACCTTCATATTTGCCCCATCAGCTGCGAAGAGCCATTGTTGTTGTGGGTCTCGGGATAACTCAATATCCCAGGCTGCTCCTTGTACGATTGTCCATGGAGCAAAGACACCTTCTTGTACAAAAGTACCGTCTTTATTGAAGACGTGTATTCTGCTCCCACCTCGGTCGGCTATATAAACAAGACCATCATTAGATATTCGAACGGCATGGACCGGGTTATGCCAGGAATCATTGACGGGTGTCATAGTTGAGATATCAATAGTGTCATCGGGGATGTTTCCAAAAGCACCCCAGTGTCTTTTGTATTCACCGGTATTAGCATCAAACACTATGACTCGCCGATTAAGGTAGCCATCAGCAATGTAGACCTCATTAGTTTCAATATCTACAGTTACGTCAGCAGGTCGACCAAGGTGCTGGGTATCGTTACTGCCACGTGTTTCATTCCATTGACCTATTGTCAGAAGATGCTCACCTTCCGATGTGAATTTCATTACGACATGGTCGCTACTTCCATTGCCACCAATCCACACATTGTTTTCATGATCGATAAAAATTCCGTGTTCCTGAGTTGGCCAATTTTCAGACAAGTCCCATCCGGCTGGGTCGACTGTATTTGCTGAGCCATAAGATGTATCAAGAACCGATTGTTCTTGATTCCATGTGGGACCACCCCAGGCATGAATAACTTCACCTTCAGGATTAAAGGCAATAACTGAGGGAGCTGGGTAGCAGCACTCTGTTGCCGGCGGGTTTTGTACAGCCCCAAGTTCGTGCGCGGTAAGTGTGCGTGGGCGCTGAATAATCCATACGTTGTTCTGACTGTCCGTAGCAATGCCAGAGACTTGTCCAAGAATCCAGTCGTTTGGTAATTGCTGAGGCCAAGAGATATCCACCTCAAATTGAGGTGCTTCATCAGCGTTGCCCATATTGGTTGCTGGGGTATCAATAGCCGCTGGTGCTTGGGCTTGGGAGACGTTAGGCCCGCTATTTTCTGAAGAGCAACCTGCGAGTAGTAGCAGTAGTCCGCAGCCCATGCCAAGCTTATAAAGGTGTTTTATAGTCATTAAATTTGTTCCCATGGCGATCGAATCTAATAAGTCGACTTGTTTTAGTCTTCCAAGACTAACTGAACCTGGGTTAAGCATCAAAACTATGCTCTCTATTTATAGTTAAATCTATGCAATCGACTGGTAAAATAGCTGTGATACTTGGTTTTTCCCGTTACATTTGAACTAGCTAATAATTGCTTACAAAATCTTTTCTGCATCCCTTTCAGCAGGCAAGGAGCACATAATGAATATTGTCTTTAAGCCCACTTGTGACCTCTACGACGAACACCTTGATGTAGCTCGTGTCCCAACTGTTTCGCTTTTGAACTTCGGTGGTGAAAGACAGTTTTGTGGAACCGTGGTTACCGTAAAGTGTTTTGAGGACAATTCAAGAATCAAAGAGCTTGTAGCTATGGAGGGTAAAGGGAAGGTAATGTTAGTTGATGGCGGAGGTTCTCAACGTTGCGCCCTTGTGGGGGATGTTTTAGCTGATGAGGCACAGCGTAGGGGGTGGGCAGGAATCATAGTATATGGGTCCGTTAGAGATAAGGTTGCTTTGAGCAAACTTGGTTTGGGAGTCATGGCTCTTGGGGTAACGCCACGGAAATCAGTACGTCGTGGTGAAGGCCAGACCAATATCCCAATTCAAATTGGGAATGTCTGGTGTGAGTCGGGCGATATTGTTTATGGAGATGATGATGGCATTTTGTTTTTAAATGGCCAATAAGCGATTAGTAGCGTTTCATTTTTTAAAGTAGGTTAGTTGCTCCAATTGCTCGTAAACCTGGCAAGAGGTCGCCAATAAATGATGCAGGCCAGGGAACTCTAAGCAGTTGATGAAAAAGCAAATAAGAGGCGCTCCATGTGCCCAAACCCACAGCTAGTGTCATTTTCCAACTTTCTTTTGATTCTATGCGTAGGTAGCTAATTAGGAATATCAGTATTGCAGGTAGTAACCCAATCAATAGAGCGGTTGCAAGGGTTAACAAGCACCAGGAAAAATAGCTAGTAGTGCGTCGTCTGATTTCACTATTACTTAAGTGATCTAGTTCTGATGGTGTATCTGAATGCTTTATATCGGATCCAGAGTTCCCAGGAGTCATTGCTGGGTTGAGTGACTCTGTTCTAAGACATAATGTTGCAGCTAGTTGCCAACTTACAAGGAAAAGCCCTAGCCAGCCAATGACCTGTGGCACCAGTTTTGCACCGAAGTCCCACTGCCAAGAACCGACGATTGCAATTAAAAAGAATACGATAATTCCGAGATTAAACCAGAAGGCTGAATCAATGCTATTTGGCTTAAACTCAAGCACATAACGCGTATCTTTTTTTCGACGCCGCTTTATGAGATCGGTAATAAAAGGTTTTAAAATGCTATAGGCGGTTATCAGTAATACGCCTATGACGATTGGCCTAGATAACCAGTCAAATCCATAGCGTTGAAAGGAAATAAACATATAACGTTCTAAGAGCCCGCCAAGCACAAGACCAAGTAATAGGGGGGGCCTTGGCCAGTCCACTCGTTTCATCACCCAGCCAAGCAATCCAAAGCCAAGTAATGCAAAAACATCCCCCCACTGTCGGGTAGCTTGAAAAGCGCCAATGAAAATGATCGAAAGTACGACAGGCGCCAGAATGCCAACTCTTATACGTGCAATTGCTGCTAACTGTCGTGCAAAGATGAAACAGATTCCACATCCAAGCACATTGGCTAACGCAACTGTCCAAACCAGGGTATATGTGACATCTAGTCGAGTCGTGAGCATATCAGGCCCTGGAGAGAGCCCATGGATCAAAAATGCGCCAAGTAATAACGCCATAGCAGCAGTAGCCGGAACACCAAAAGCAATAGTAGAAACAAGCGCGCCACCTTCTTTGGCATTGCTCGAACTTTCCGATGCAATTACTCCGCGCACATCACCTTTACCAAAAGTTTCTGAGGCACCTTTTTCTGTCCGCATGGCATGTCCATAGGCAATCCATGGAATTACTGGTGCCCCAATACCTGGTACAGCACCTAAAACGCTTCCAATTCCAGACCCGCGCAATACGATAGAAAAATTTGATATCGTGTCTTTGACTCCATCTAATTGTCCCCAAGCGCTAGCAACACCATGTTCTTTGCGCATGGTTTTTCCGGCAATTGCCATCTCCGCTATTTCTGGAATCGCAAATAGACCAAGCGCTAAAGGAACAAGTGGAATGCCCTCAAGTAGGTATAAAGATCCAAAAGTCCAACGTTCAATCGCAGTATTTGGTTCCTCGCCAACAGTCGCAATCATCAGCCCAACCGCTGCGGCTGCAAGCCCTTTGAGTGGATTACCACCACTGAGAACACCTATTAATGATAATCCAAATATGCAAAAGGCTAGAAGTTCAGGCGAACCAAAACTAAGAATGAATGGTCGTAGAATAGGAATGCTTAAAGCAAGAAAAAGTGCACCGCAAAGCCCGCCCAGTAGCGATGCAGAGAAAGCAGCACCAAACGCACGTGCCGCAAGACCTTGTTTCGCCATAGGGTGGCCATCCAGTATTGTGGATGCTGATCCAACGGTACCTGGTACACCAAACAAAACGGCAGGAATGGTGTCTGATGTAGCAACAACTGCTTGTAGTCCGACTAAGAATGCAAGTGCTGTGAATGGGTCCATATCGAATGTAAAAGGTAGAAGTAATGATAGACCAACGATCCCGCTAAGCCCTGGAATAACGCCGAGCGATAAACCGATAACCACGCCTAACGCAACAAATATGAGCCGTGAGGGATCAAAGACAATTTCAAGCGCGCTTAGTGCCATCTCAAACATAGTTTTATCTGCCGTCGAGTCCTAAAATTGATTTAGCTTCAGACAGGATTATGTCTGGTGTTTCTAGAGATTTTTCCACAAAAAGTGTCAATTCACTACCTATAGTTGGCTGTAATTCTGCTCTAACTGTTAAGTCAATTGCTCGAATAAATTCTGGGTCATTCATGAGTGAGTTAAATGCTTCTCGTAATGCTTCTACTCGGTTAACAGGAACGTCAGGTGGTGCAAACAAGGGCCAGCCCATCTGAGATCCTATCTCAATAAAATCCACGAGTGCCCTTTGCCTCGTGCTAGAGACTAATTGCCGAAGATATGGAACGCCAGGTTCTGCTAGTGGATCGGGTGGCCCCATATATAGTAAAGGTGTTATTCGATCATCAGCAAGCCAACTGGGACGCGTTATAGCCCAAGCCTGCAGACTGCTTGATTGCCCATGAACCTCTCCTCTTTCCATAGCAAAAACAACATCGTTACTGCTTTCATAGCCAGCAACGATGTTGAACTTTAAATTGAGTAGTGCCTGCGCCATCATTGGGAACTGATGAGCAGGTGAGCCGCGTCCTGTTGTTCCTATAAATAATTCTGTGTCTTTAGCTTGCTCAATGGTAGTAGCAGGTGCCGTACTCATCACCGAAATGATTCCTGTGTATTTCAGTGCGGATCCAATCCAGTTGAGTTTTCGTCCATCAAACCTAGCCCTTCTCGGTTCCATCATTTGTGCAGTGATAATGCCGGGGAGTGAATAACCTAGAACTGAACCATCCTTTGGTGCTGAGCGGTAAAGGTAGTTTGTCATTGTAACGCTCCCTCCGCCAGGAAGATTTTGTACAATTATTGTTGGGTTGCCAGGTATATGTCGCTGGAGGTGTTCTGCAATAACTCGACTAGAAATGTCTGTTGTGCCACCAGCGCCTGATCCGACAAGGATCGTTACTGTTCGCCCAGCATAAAAATCTTCTGCTGTTTGAGAAAAACCAATACTGCTAGCTAGAAGAGATAATAATAAAAAATAATGTTTTTTTATTTGCAACAGAAGACCTTCTTATACACGTAGTGCTCTTGATAGTTTATTGTTTATCTTTTTTGCGGGGAAGGACATTTTCTAAGTAATGAACGCCAACACCAAGCTTTCTTATCCAGATTTTCAAGATCACCTTGCCGAATTAGAGTCACGCGGCCTTTTGAGGCGGGTAGATCGACCTATCAACAAGGATACCGAGTTACACCCATTAGTGCGGTGGCAATTTCAGGGTGGGGTGCCTGAATCAGAGCGTTCTGCATTTTTATTCACGAACGTTACTGATGGAGAGGGTAAAAAGTACGATATGCCTGTCGCGGTTGGTGCGCTCGCAACAACCCCAGAAATTTATGCAATAGGAATGGGCGTTTCTGTGGAAGATATTGGCTCTAGATGGATGCATGCTATCGCAAACCCAATTTCACCGGTAGTCATTGAGCAGCCTCCATGTCAGGACATTATTATTCAAGGTGAGGGTTTAAAGAGCGGAAATGGTCTTGAAAGTCTTCCTGTTCCAGTTTCCACGCCCGGTTATGACTCAGCACCTTATTTGGTCGCAACAATAGTGATTACGGAGGATCCAGAAACTGGGGTGCGTAACATGGGAACATACCGTGGGGCGCTTAAGGCATGTGACAGGCTGGGTATAAGGATGGCGACACGTGTAGGAGGTGCTGGGGGATACCTTCATTGGCAAAAGTATAAGGAGCGTGGAGAGCCTATGCCTTGTGCCATCGCTATTGGCGTCCCACCTGCTGTAGCTTATAGCGGCCCACAAAAATTGGCGGTTGGTCAAGATGAGATGGGAGTTGCAGGTGGTCTTGTTAATGCTCCAATTCGGGTCGCAAGGGCTGTAACGGTAGATCTTGAAGTTCCAGCCGATGCAGAAATTGTAATTGAAGGGCTTATAGATACAGAGTTGCTTGAGCCAGAAGGACCGTTTGGTGAGAGTCATGGTTACGTAGCATTAGAGGACTTCAATATGTCTATGCAGGTGACGGCAATTACCAGAAAACGTTCCCCTGTCTTAGCCTCTATAGTGAGCCAAGTTACCCCAAGTGAGTCTAGTGTTATTAAACGGGTTGCATATGAGCCTCTTTTTTTGACGCACCTAAGAGATGATCTAAAGGTAAGCGGAATACTTAGCGTGACAATGCATGAGGCGCTGACGAATATTAGACCTGTGATTTTCCTTCGTTTTGAAGACGATGCTCCACGGACGGAAATTTGGAGAGGACTTGAGGGAGCATCAACCTTACAGGCGCAGTGTGGAAAAATAGTTATTGCTCTTAGCAGTGACATTGACACTCTGAACATGGATGCTATTTTTTGGTCTCTTGCTTATCGCATGAATGCTGCTGATGACCTACGAATCGTAAAAGGAAGGAAACGCGGACATGGACCAAAAGGTAGCCAAGGTGAAGAATCAGGCATCCTAGTGGATGCGACACGTAAAACCAAGATGACGCCATTAGCCTTGCCAGCTCGAGAATATATGGAAAATGCTCGTGTTATTTGGGAAGAGTTAGGTTTGCCGAAATTGTCACCCAAGGTACCTTGGCATGGATACTCGATGGGTGATTGGAGCGATGTTTGGGAAGACTTTGCTCAGAATGCGGTAAATGGTCGATGGGCGGAAAGCGGAGCACAAACTTTAGATCGTAGACGTGCAGGGATAGTGCCGGAAACGCCTGCAAGGGTCGTTGAGAATAATGATGAATAGATTGTATTTATGACAGTCGCTTTCGATAAAGATAGTTTTAAATCCATTGGTAAGCCTATACCTCGCAAAGAGGATGAAAGGCTTGTCCGTGGTGAAGGTCAATTTAGTGATGACTTCAATCTTGATGGACAAGCTTATGCGGTGATGGTCCGTTCCTTCTATCCTCATGCTCATATCCGGGATATTGATGTATCTGCTGCAAGGGAAATGCCAGGCGTTTTATTGGTGCTTACGGGTATCGATTGTAAAAAAGAGGGTATAGGGCCTATTTCTCACAATCCGGTACCTTCAACTCGGTCGGATCTTAAGCTTACAGCGCCTGATGGCGGCAAGATTTTTGAGGGTCCTCATGAACTTTTGTCCGTTGATAAGGTGCGTTATGTGGGTGAGCCTGTAGCAATGGTGATCGCTGAAACTCGTATGCAAGCAACTGATGCTGCTGAAGCTGTTTTTGTAGATTACGATCCAATTCCATGGGTTGCAGATAGCCAGGAGGCTGCAACTAACGATGCCCCAACTATTTGGGATAATGTTCCTGACAATATTTGTGTTGATACAACTTTTGGTGATGAAAAAACTACCGATGCTGCCTTTGATAAGGCGGATCATATTGTTCGAATGCAGTTCAATATTGGCAGGGTTACTGGCGTTCCTTTGGAGCCCCGAGCCGCATTAGCTGATTTCAATCCAGCAAGTGGTCGTTATACGTTGTATGCAGGTAGTAACGGAGCAGTTCGGCACAAGCATCAGATTGCCAAGACACTAGGAGAAAACCCAGAAAATCTCAGAATCCTATGCTTTGATGTAGGCGGAAACTTCGGCACTAAAAATCGTGTGTATTCGGAGTTTGTTCTGACTCTTTGGGCAGCAAAAAAGCTGTGTCGAGCGGTAAAATTCACAGCTACACGGTCTGAATCATTCTTGAGTGACTACCAGGGACGCGACCTTAAGACCAGTGTTGAATTGGCCTTGAGTGAGAATGGTCAGTTTTTGGGTTATCGGGCATCAAATCTAAGTAATGTTGGGGCATGGATAGTATCGCTTTCTCCGCTTGGTAAAGGTATCGCGCTTGTAACAGGAGGTTATGCCATACCCACAGCAACTGCACAGGCAAGGGCAGTATTTACTAATACTGTTCCTACCCAAGCTTATAGGAGTTCAGGCCGCCCCGAGGTGTGTCATTCTCTTGAGCGATTAATAGACACTGCTGCGTACGAGTATGGTTTTGATCCGATTGATCTTCGACAAAAAAATCTTATTCCCTCCAGAGACATGCCATATACAAATCCGCTTGGAATTACTTATGACAGTGGTGATTATAAAAAGAGCATGGATATCGCGCTTGAACTCATTGATTGGTCAAACTTTTCAGACCGAGAAATGAAGGCGAAATCTTGTGGAAAGTTATTAGGTAGAGGATTTGCAAACTACGTTGAGTCCTCAATTGGTGCTCCTGGAGAACGCACTGATATTACGGTTAAGCCAGAGGGCGTTGTTGAGATTGTTATTGGGACTCAACCGACAGGTCAGGGACAGGAAACTAGCTTTGCCCAGGTTGCTGCTGACTTTATGGGGATTGACGTAGATCTTGTGAAAATTATTGTTGGGGATACTGATATCGTGAAATCTGGTGGTGGATCGCACTCGGGTCGATCTATGAGGCAGGCTGGTACGGTGATTTATCTCGGTTGTCAGGATTTAGTGGATAAGGGCAGGAAAATTGTATCTCTTCTTTTGGAGGTTGATAGCGAGGAAGTAGAGATGTTGAATGGCGTTTTTATCGTTCCTCGACTCGCTAAAACTATCGGTTGGTTTGAGATTGCTGAAGCAGTCAAATCATTCGATTTGCCAGATGATCTTGAAAATGGACTTACGGTTACGCGAGAAAATGAAATGGATGTTGCGGTATTTCCAAACGGGTGCGCTGCCTGTGAAGTTGAGGTAGATCCAGATACAGGCGTGGTGACCGTAGAACGTTATGTCGCGGTTGATGATGTCGGGCGTGTGATCAATCCTTTAATTGTTGATGGACAGACACATGGCTCTATAGCAACTGGCCTTGGTCAGGCGCTTTTTGAACAATGCGTTATTGATCCGGACTCTGGTCAGCCAATTACTGGATCATTGATGGATTATACGTTGCCTCGGGCCCATGATTTGCCAATGTTTTCAACGGCTTTTAATGAGGTGTTTTCGCCAACGAATCCGTTAGGCATTAAATCTGGTGGCGAAGGTCCAACAACGTCGGCTCTTGCAGTGGTCATTAACGCTATTGTGAATGCGCTTAGGGTCTACGGTGTTAAAGATATTGAGATGCCGGCTACTCCTTTTAGAGTATGGACTGCAATCCGTGAAGCTCAGAAACTCAGTAGAGATGTTTCATGAGTTCTCAAGAAAAACTCAATTTAATTTGTTTTCCCGGCGCACCAAATTTACCAATTTTTGTTGGACTTCAGTTTGGTTTATTTAAAACTGCTGGGCTAGATATTCAATTAGAGACAACTCCCAGTTCAATTTATCAAATAGAAAATCTAGTGAAAGGAAAATTTCATATTGCTGGCACTGCTTTTGATAATGTAGTTGCCTATTGCGAAGGGCAAGGTCCTATTGCCTTTGATGAACCACCGAATTTATTTGCCTTTATGGGCGCAACCCGTATTGAGCTTTCTTTTGTGGTTTCGCCTGATATAAGAACATATGAGGATCTGAAAGGCCGTTCTATAGCGTTGGATGCGCTTGCAACAGGGTTTGCTTTCGTGCTCTACGACATGATGGAGACAGCAGGATTATCGATTGATGATTGTAATCTAGTTCCTGTTGGAGCCACGCCGAAGCGGTGGGAGTCAGTTCGCTCCGGAGAACACGCGGGGACACTGACTATAGAGCCTTTTACAAGTATTGCCGTTGCGAATGGGTTTCGTGTTTTGCAAAGTAGCCTTAATACAATGCCAAACTATCAGGGTGGTATTTTTGCAGCAAACCATACCTGGGCGGAAAACAATGCCGAGAAAATAGCTAGTTTTATTAAAGGTTATCTGACCGCGTTAGAGTGGACCCTGGATCCTAATAATTATGAGGAGGCAAAAGAGATTCTTCTGGAGAATATGCCTGCTATCAAACTGGGCGTAGTTGATGCGGTTATGCAAAAGCTTTTGAATCCAGCCACTGGTCTCACTCCTGCTGGTGAGATGGATATTGCAGGCATTGATGCCGTGCTTGGCTTGCGGTCTCGGTACGCTAAGCCATCGAAGCAACTACTCGATCATTCAGCTTATATTGATCTGAATGCTTACAAGAATATTGAAAAGCACGATGGATAGTTGCTTAGGTTATAAAAAGCAGTGGTATTGAGTCCGTTCAAGTCCTATGCTTAAAGGACCGTCCGCGGGCGCCTGGGGCTCGCCTAACTGGAGGTTAAAAAAATGAAGTCGAAAGACAAACTTTTATCCGATGTAGCCGAAAACAAAAAAAATGAAGGCAAGGGTGTCAATCGTAGGCAGTTTCTTTCATCTGCTACTGCAGCAGGTCTGGCAGCTGCATCTGTAACTGCGCCTAATAAAGCGGTCACTCAGGAATCTACTCAGACATCACATGCTGCGGTAACGCCCCCAAGTGCGCAACAGGAAGCAATGGAGTATGACGTACCTGTTGGATACAGCGCTAAGGAAGCAGAGCAGTACTTTGTTAAGAATCCTGGCTCTGACTTTATGGTAGATGTTCTTAAGAAATTAGAATTTGATTACATCACCACAAACCCTGGATCAAGCTTCCGAGGTATTCACGAGTCGATAGTGAATTATGGGGGCAATAAATCTCCTGAGCTGATTGAGGCTACTCATGAAGAGATAGCTACTGCTATGGCTCATGGCTACTACAAAGTTACAGGCAGACCTCTTGCAATGCTTGCTCACGGAACAGTCGGATTACAGCATGCTGCGATGGCTGTTTATAACGCTTGGTGTGATCGTAGTCCGATGGTTATTCTTGCTGGTAATCATCTTGATGTCGCACATCGGCGTCCGGGTGTCGAGTGGTCACACTCAGCGCAGGATTGTGTAAGGGTTATACGCGATTATATTAAATGGGACGATAGCCCAGTTTCATTGCAACATTTTTCTGAGTCTATGGCTCGTGCTTACAAGATTGCTATGACACCACCGATGGGCCCAGTTGCGATCGTGTTGGAGGGGCATCTTCAGGAAGCAGAACTGGGCAATCAGATGGCTCCTATGCCTGCAATGACTCCTACCCAGCCGCCTAGTGGTGATACCAATGCGGTTGAAGAAGCAGCTCGTTGGTTGGTAGAGGCTGAAAACCCGGTAATAGTGGTTGATTTGATGGCTCATGATCAGGAGGGTGTCGAACGTCTAGTTGCTTTGGCGGAAGCCTTGCAGGCGCCGGTAGTTAATCAGTTTGGCCGGATGAATTTTCCAAGCAACCATTATTTATCACAGACCGCAAATGTTGTGGCACAGGCAGACGTCATTCTGGGATTAGAGCTTTTTGATACATGGGGAACTATTAACAACATGCGGGACCGTGTCCATAAGGATGTTCAAAGAAGAGCACGACCAGATGCTCGAGTAATAGATATTGGTGTAAAAGATCTGTTCACAAAATCTAATTACCAGAGTTTTCAGCGTTATTTTTCTACAGATCTATCTATTGCTGGTGATGCGCAGACCACACTACCTGGGTTAACAGAGGCGGTGCAGTCTGCTATGTCCAGCTCAAGACGTGCTACCAATGCAGAGAGAAAGGCGCGTTGGCAAGCGGCACATATTCGTCAGCGAGAGCAAGACAGGGACTGGGCCCGTTATGGATGGAATGCGAGTCCTGTTAGTACAGGCCGACTCTATGCCGAACTATGGAATGTCGTGAAGGATAGAGACTGGGCGCTCGTATCGGATGATGGTCAACAAAACCGTTGGGCGCGGCGACTCTGGCCAATAGACAAACACTATCAGTGGATCGGGCGATCTGGTGGCGCAGGTCTAGGGTATGGCGCCCCATCTGCACTGGGTGCCGCTTTAGCACATCGTCCTGAGGGTCGTCTGCCAATTAATGTACAGCGTGACGGTGACATGATGTATGTGCCTGGTACGTTTTGGACTGCTGCACACCATAACATTCCGATGTTGACGGTAACTCATGATAACCAAGGTTACCATCAGGAGTTTATGCACTTGCAACGTATGGCCGCCAGACGGCAGAGAGGAGTTGATGGCAGTTCGTGGATTGGCAATGAACTGCGTAATCCCGAAATAGATTTAGCAAAAGTGGTTGAAGGTATGGGCGTCTGGTCAGAGGGTCCCTACTCGAACCCGAAAGATATAGGTCCGGCAATTGCACGGGCACTTGACGTTGTGGAGGCAGGCGAGCCAGCCTTTGTTCATGTGCAAACTCAGCCGCGATAGGGAGTTCTGATGACTATTATGAAGAGTTTTTGCCCACTTCTTGGGTTAGCAGCCATATGCTTATGGGATGTAAAGGCTATAGGTCAAGACTCTGAGGATGTAATGACAGGTCAGGCACTTTTTGAGACTTACCAGTGCTGGCAGTGTCATAGCTATGAGGGGCAGGGTGGAGCGCATGGTCCTAGAATTGCACCTACACTGTATCCTTTTGAAGCATTTTCTCAATTTGTACGTCGTACGAATCTGATGCCCGCTTATTCTCCAAATGTGCTCAGCGATCAGGATCTCAGGCTAATCTATGAGTATGTTCGTTCAATCCCCGAGCCACCCCCTCTCGAAGATATTCCCGAGCTAACATTCTAATAGTGGTGTGTAATATTGCGACTGATTTGTAGGAGAACCTTATGTTAAGAAGACGTTTTCTTCAGGCTTCAGCGCTGCTTGGAGCAATTGCAGGCGTGGGTGGTGCTGGAATGACGTCGGCTAGTGCTCAGACGGCTGATTCAGGGAGTGGACCATACCGTATTCTTATGTCTGGTTATGGGCCTCCAACAACCAGTTTTAGCTTAGCTCTTAAACGAATAGGTGATCGACTTGAGGAACGCTTTGGAGATGAAGTGGACGTTAGATACGTTTATAACATCATGGATCTTGGTTATCGTGGATTAGATATTCTTCAGCTTGTGGAGGAGGGTGTACTCACTCTTGGGTACCAGTCTAGTAGTTATCTTACCGATCGAGTATCTGATCTTGGATTAGTGGATTTGCCATTTCTCTTTTCAGATAATATTAGAGCGCGCGAAGCTATGGATGGGCGTTTAGGCGAACTGCTTACTGAGAGTATTGAGTCACATACCAATTATCGGATTCTCGGGTATTTCGAAAATGGGTTAAGGCATATTTCTAACCGCATAAAGCCTGTTAGGACTCCATCAGACTTGGAAGGTATGACAATACGCG
The DNA here is from genome assembly GCA_964276105.1 of uncultured Gammaproteobacteria bacterium. Lineage (GTDB taxonomy): Bacteria > Pseudomonadota > Gammaproteobacteria > Steroidobacterales > Rariloculaceae > UBA6522. Next base: position 34,240 of record CAXYEE010000022.1, read on the forward strand.
TTCTGCCAAGTCAGGTGCATGCTCGCACGTTTGAGCTGCTTGGAGCTGAACCAGAGATTATGGATCTGACCGAGGCCATTGAACGGGTCAAGGCTAATACACTTGATGCTCAGGAGAACCCATTCGCCAATACGGTGACCTACGGTGTGCATAACTTTCATCAGTTCCATACTGCAAGTAACCATTTCTATATTTCTAGGCCAATTTTTTTACATCGGCCTACATTCGAGTCTTGGCCAGAGGAACTACAGCTTGAGATGCAGGCAGCTGTCATTGATGCCGTGGCATTTCAGCGTAGCTTAAAAGATGGGGAGGAACAGGCTGCAGCATTAGCGATTCGGGAATCAGGTGGGGAAATTGCTGATCTAACGCCTGAAGAGGTTCAGGTCTTTGTTGATACGGTAGCTCCTATTTACGATGAGGCGCGAGGCCAATACCGACAAGAATTGCTGGACCTAGTGGGTCTATAAATGATCAAAGAAGGTGATAAGTGTGACAACTCAACTATGTAGAAAGATTATGCGTATTAGCCTTTTTCTGAGTGCCCTTGTTTTTTCAGCGAGCGTTTTAGCAGATACCCCCGAATTGATTCGTGCACTCCAGTCGGGTGAGCATATTGCACTTATGCGCCATTCAATCGCACCAGGTACAGGTGATCCTTCCAATCTGCGTATTGGTGATTGTACTACCCAAAGAAACCTTTCTGATGGAGGAAGGGCTCAGGCTGGAGAGATCGGAGAGACGTTACGCGCGAGTGGACTGACTGAAGCAAGGTTGGTATCCAGTCAGTGGTGTCGATGTCTTGAGACGGCGAGATTGATGTCAATTGGGGGGGTCGAAGAACTTTCATTTTTGAACTCACTTATTGCCTATCGAGGACAGAATGCCGAGATGACTGGGGGTCTCAGGGACTGGATAAGCGAGCAGGATCTTAGTACCCCAACAATACTCGTCACCCATTCAGTAAATATCGGCGCTTTGATAGGTGGCTACCCCCGAGAGGGCGAGATTATTGTCGCTCGTCGTACTGAATCCGGCGACTTTATTGTGGTTGGTTCTATTCAACCACAATAAAGTACATATATTAAGCTTTTAGGAGCACTCTCAATTTGCTATTTTTGGTTTAGGTACCAATCGAGTATTTGAGATCCAGTCCAGAAGCAAACACCAGGTTTCTTCCGGAGCTCTTCATATATCTTTCGGAAGTATTTTATTCTATGAGGAACCCCGAATATATACGGATGGCAAGATAGCGCCATTACTCGAGGTTGATCCGCTGATTCTTCATAAAGGGTTTCAAATTGATCCAATGCTCTGTCGGTGTACTCTGAGGCTTTATGGTGTTGGATAAGCATCATTCCGACATCATTGTTTTCCTGCGTATAAGGAATATTGACGAGGGAGCCGGAGCGCGTTTTTAGTTCAACTGGCTGGTCATCTAAGACCCAGTCAGTTACATACTCAAAACCTTCCTCTTGTAAAATATCTACAGTTTCAAAAGTTTCAGTTAATGCTGGGCTTAGCCACCCTCGTGGTTGTTTACCTGAAAAATCTTTGAGGGCATCACGGGTCATTTGAATATCTTTGCGCTCGTCGTCGACTTTTTGCATGCTCAGTTGCGAGTACCCATGACCCATAAGCTCCCAGTCTGATTTCAGAGCTTCTTCAGCGATTCGAGGGTATGTTTTACAGACTCCTCCATTTAATGCCAACGTTGTGGGCACCTCAAATTCATTAAGCACCTTCATTAGTCTCCAGAAACCTATCCTGTTTCCATATTCATGCCATGCCCAGTTTGGTACATCCGGAATTGGAGAGCCACCTCCGGCAGGTGTGATTGTCATGCGAGGTTGAGGTTTTGTGCTGTCCCAAACTTCAACGTTAACGATGGTCCATATAATCATTCGGCCACCATCAGGCAGTTTCAATTTAGGGCGATCAATTATTGGAGAATATTCTAGTCGTTCGTCTGGGCGCATATGTTCAGTCATTCATTGTTCCTCGTAAACGTGAGAAAAATTATCTAGTGCTAGCGTATTAGAAAGCATAAATAATATTTATTTTAAAGCTAATTTTACCTATCTATTTTCTTAAATCACTCTGACTTTAATTTTAACGATTAGTATAACTTGTAGTAATAGGACCTTGCTTAGGGTGGTTGGGGTAACTACTACTAGGCTTATCCCATCTTTAGAATTATCTCTAGGGGTTTTGTATGTATTAGACAAGGATAATGCGGAATGTTTATTCCCGCAGCCTAAGCCTTAGGATCAGCATGCTCTCAGGGACGATCATCAAGCTGAATAAATGGCCGGGGCTCTGGGCCAGTATAATCGGCAGCAGGTCTTATAAGCTTATTGTTAGAGCGTTGTTCAATGATATGAGCTGCCCATCCGCTAATGCGAGAACATACGAAGATCGGGGTAAATAATCCTGTTGGTATGCCCATAAAATGGTACGCAGAAGCACTAAAAAAATCCAAGTTTGGAAAGAGTTTTTTTTCATCCCACATAAGTTTTTCAATAGCTACTGAAATGGGATAGATGTTTGTATCATTTACGCTTGCTGAAAGCTTTTCAGACCATGATTTAATGATTTGATTGCGTGGGTCTGATTCCCGATAAACTGCATGTCCAAAACCCATAATTTTTTCTTTTCGTTTGAGCATATCTTTTAAGCCATTTATGGCATTTTCTGGGTCAGAAAACTGCTGAATCAGTTCCATAGCAGCCTCATTTGCTCCACCATGAAGTGGGCCGCGTAATGTTCCTATTGCACCGGTAACAGCTGAATAAATATCCGATAGAGTTGCAGCACATACTCTTGCTGTGAAAGTGGATGCATTAAACTCATGCTCAGCATAAAGAATTAAGGAAACATCCATGCCCCGTTTATGCAAATCCTCAGGGCTATAACCATGTAAAAGATGAAGGAAATGTCCTGCTAGGCTTTCCTCATCTGTAGAAGTGGTAATTCGTTTTCCACTGGAGGAAAAGTGATGCCAATACATGAGTATTCCTGGAAATATGGCCATAATCCGATTAGCTGTATCCAGTTGCGAAGAAAAAGATTTCTCTGGTTCAAGTGTCCCGAGCATTGAACAACCAGTCCGCATAACATCCATAGGGTGAGCACTTGCAGGGATTCGTTCTAATACTGCTAACAGTTCGGATGGGACTTCTCGGAGCTTCTTTAGTCGCTGTCGATATTCAGTAAGCGTTTGGTTATTTGGTAGTTCACCATAGAGAAGGAGATAGGCTACTTCTTCAAAAGAGGCATGCTGAGCTAAATCGAGGATGTCATAGCCGCGGTAGTTGAGCCCATAACCATCCATGCCACAGGTTGCTATTGTTGTTTCTCCAGCTGAGATACCTCTTAGTCCTTCACCGCTATTCATTTTTTAACCTCACTTCCAAACAATCGGTTTAATTTATCTTCATAAGCGTGATAGTCCAATGCGGCATACAATTGATCGCGTGTCTGCATCTGGTCTAATACCGACTCTTGAGTTCCCTCATTACGGATAGTCTGATAAACCATAAGTGCTGCATTACTCATTGCCCTGAATGCGGATAAAGGGTAAAGAGCTATGCTGATACCAACCTCGGCAAGCTCCTCAACCGTGAATTGAGGTGTAAGTCCGAATTCTGTTAGATTGGCAAGAACTGGCACGCTAACTGAATCGGTAAAAGCTCGATAGTTATCAAGTGTGTATAGCGCTTCAGCAAAAATCATATCAGCACCGGCTTCAATATAAGCTGCTACCCTGTCCAGGCTTGCTTCCTGTCCTTCACTAGCAAAGGCATCAGTGCGTGCCATAACTACAAAGTCCTCATCGGTACGAGCATCCACTGCCGCTTTTATGCGGTCGCACATTTCCACAGTACTAACAGTTGATTTGTTGGGTCGGTGTCCGCAGCGTTTTGCCTGCTCTTGGTCTTCTATATGTATGCCAGCAGCGCCAGCTCGAATCATCTCTTTTGAGGTGCGTGCGATATTGAAGGCAGTTCCCCAGCCTGTATCTACATCTACAAGTAAAGGCAGGGGAGTTACACCTTTGATTCTACGTACATCTTCTAAAACATCATTCATGCTGGTTACTGCAAGATCAGGCATGCCAAATGAAGCATTAGCCACGCCGGCCCCAGAAAGATAAAGTGCTTCGAATCCAGCCTGTTGTGCGAGTAATGCACAATAGGCATTAATTGCTCCAGGAATTTGAAGAGGTTTGTTGCGTGAGACAGCTTCTCTAAAGTTTTTTCCTTGTGATTCAATCATGTTTTTTTCTCATCGATTATGGCATTAGAGCCTTTTTTATTTTTCAGTTGTAGGGCAATGTTTTTTTGAGCACCAGAGATATGTCGCCTCATCAGTATTTCTGCAAGTTCCCCATCTCTTGTTGCGATACTCTCTAGGATCTGACGATGTTGGGCTAGTGCTTTTTGAGGCCTTGATGCGATAAGACTAGATTGATAACGGTACATTCGAACAAGGTGGTATAACTCCCCACAAAGTAAATTAATTAGCTTTTCATTTTCGCTACCTCGCACGATACGGAAGTGAAAATCTAGATCTCCTTCATCTTGAAAGTATTCGCGACCATCAGCACGGTTAATAGCGACTTCATGTTTATCAAGTAATATTCTGAGTTCATCTATTTCCTTGTCTGACATATGCTGAGCTGAGAGACGAGCCGCCATACCTTCAAGGGCCTCTCTGACAGTGTAGACCTCTAGCACTTCATTTCGGTTTAATGTGATTACACGAGCGCCGGCATGGGGGATATGACAAACAAGGCCACGACCTTCAAGAAGTCGCATTGCTTCCCGAAGTGGTCCCCGGCTAACAGAATACCGATTAGCCAGTTCAGATTCGCTGATCTTTGTTCCTGCGGGTATGTTCCCACTTACGATGGCATGGGTTAAGTCATCAATCAGACGTCCTGGAAGAGTTCGATGTTCTTCTTCAATAAGGCGCATATTATTTAGTCCAAAGACTAATAAAGTTTTTAACTTCAATAGATTCGAGTTGAATTTGCTCGCTACAGGCATTTGAAATTATTTCGGCTTGTTCATGTTTGAAATGACCAAGAAGACTTTTTTGAAATTTTTCGAGAAGCAATGGGATTCCTTCTTCTCTTCGTCTCCGATGTCCGACCGGATAGTTAACGAGTATCTGATCAGTATATGAACCATCCTTGAAGAAAATTTGCACAGAGTTGCCTATTGCACGCTTTTCAGGGTCCATATAATCGATGCTGAACTGCTTATTTTCTATGACTTTCATTTTTTCTCTTAATTGATCAACAGATGGATTTTCTGCAATATTATCCTCATAGTCATCAGCGGTGAGCCTTCCATGAATCAAGGGGATAGCAACCATATATTGGAGGCAGTGATCTCTATCAGCAGGGTTCATTAACGGACCAGACTTGTCGATAATTCGAACTCCTGCTTCCTGTGTTTCAATCTCTATTCGTTCTATGTCTTGCAGCCGGTTCTTGACTAAGGGATGAAGTGAAATTGCTGCCTCGACAGCAGTCTGTGCATGGAACTCTGCAGGAAAAGAAATTTTGAATAGGATGTTTTCCATTACATAAGAGCCCAGTGATCGTTCAAGTTCAATCGTATTGCCATCAAAAAGCACATCCTGAAACCCCCAGTGCTCGGCAGTTAGAGCAGATGGATAGCCCATCTCATCTGTAAGTGCTATGAGTCCAAGACGTACTCCTCGACTAGTCGCGTCACCGGCCGCCCAACTTTTACGTGAACCGGTGTTTGGAGCATGGCGGTAGGTACGCAAGGCACCTCCATCTATCCATGCATTAGATACTGCGTTGATAATTTGGTTTCTTGTTCCCCCGAGGAGCTGAGTGACTACAGCTGTGGTGGCGATTCGAACTAACAAAACATGATCAAGTCCAACTCGGTTGAAACTATTGTTAAGCGCCAGTACACCCTGAATTTCATGAGCTTTAATCATTGCGGTTAGAACATCACTCATGGTCAGTGATTTTGCTGAATAAGCACTATTATTCCGATCTATGTAATCTGCTATAGCAAGGATGCCGCCCAAGTTATCTGATGGGTGCCCCCATTCAGCGCCTAGCCAGGTATCATTGAAATCGAGCCAGCGAACCATAGTGCCAATATTGAAAGCTGCTGTGACTGGATCAAGAGAATAATTTGTACCAGGTACACGTGCTCCATCCAAGAGATCGGCTCCATCCACAATAGGGCCTAGTAATTTTGTGCAGGCAGGATAACCAAGGGAAAGCATGCCACAGCCCAGAGTATCCATAAGGCAATAGCGAGCCGTGGTACGAGCGAGGTCGTTATCAGCATTGTAGGTTAGAACATAATCCGCAATTTCATTAAGAAGCTTGTCGGGAGGAGGGCGGCGGGTGTCTCGGGTACCCATATTTGTCATCAGATAATTCTCTCGGTTTAAATTGTCAACAAAATATTATTATATCGTATTAATAATAGCTTTATATAAGCTATAAGACCTTTATTGTAGACAATTATCAGGGGAACTCATAACCTCCTTTTATGATTATGTCCTTGGCTTTGGGACTTTGTAGAAACTTAATAAATTCTATGGCTGCAGGGTTTGATGCCCCAGTGTTTAGTAGAACTACGTCCTGGCGAATTGGCGAATAATAGTTTTTTGGAATTAGTAAGCTTGTACCATTTTCAGGACGTGCAACTACATTAGAAAGTGCAACCAGTCCTATCTCTGCATTTCTTGTAGAGACCATCGCATATGTTTGGCCAACATTTTGGCCAAAAACAATTTTGGATTGAAGGGAACTCCAATGACCTAAGGCTAGCAGAGTTTCTTTTGCAGCAATCCCGTAAGGGGCTAATAGTGGATTGGCAATAGCTAGATGCCTGTAATTACCGCTGATTGAATTTAAATTTAGATCAGATTCTAGTGCTACTTCGTTAGTCCATAACACTAGCTTTCCTAGAGCGTAGGTAAACTGCGAACCATTCACGGCAGACCCATTAGTAAGAAGTTGTGCTGGTCGCTTTTGATCTGCAGCCAGAAAAAGGTGGTAAGGAGCTTCATTTAAAATCTGAGCATACAGTTGGCCTGTTGAACCGAATACCGCCGTTAGTTGGTGCGGTGTTTCGGCTTCAAATATAGCCTCCAAGCGTTGCATTGTTAGAGCAAAATTTGATGCGACCGCTACATGTGCATGATCGCTGTATGCAGCTAGACTTACTAGTCCGCTTGACACTAAAAATATACGACTCAGCCAACCTCTCACATTAATCCTAATGTTGAATCATATTACTAGTCTGATAGGCCTTAAGTTTTTCTATTACAGTAAAAGGGGGTGCTGCTGAACTTTCCTATTTCTGTAATAGTTTTTATTGGGCTTATTTCGCTAGTGGATCAGGGCGTACTTGGAAGTGAACCACTAGTGGGCGTGTTCCTAAGCCACCTTCTTTAAGCCAGGGTGTGCGATCACCGCTTGGTACCCAAATACCTCGCCCTTTCCAGCCTGCATTTGGGTCATCAATACGACCATCAAAGCCTTTGCTATAAAAGCCGAGAGGATAAGGGATTCGCATAGTGACCCATTCGTCATCAACTAACGCATGTATTCCATCATAGAGGTTAGCTGTTGACATTGGGGTGTTTTCACCAAGTCCTGATGCATTACGTTGGTCAACCCAAGAGTAATAACTAGATTCCACGCTGAAATCAGGTCGTTCGGGGAAACCAGGACCTGGGTAGGAATGGAACGTCCAGCCTTCAGGGCAGTGATCACCCATTGCTTCAGGCCCATTTAGTGGTCCTTTACATTTGTTTCGATCAAATTCACCTAGGTGACCGCTCCCAAGAGAGGTCCATACTATGCCATTTCTATCAATGTCAGCGCCACGGGCACCAAAACCTGGTAGAGGTATATTGTACTGTTCGGCCAAGGCAGTCGAAGGTGGGTTTTCCCCGGGATTGATACGTACTAGACGTCCAGGAAATTCAAAACTTGTTGAGCCCCATACTGAGCCATCTGCAGGATTTGGCATTACGGCATAGAATCGTGGATTTATACGTTTATCCCTTGCAGGATCTACTGGTTCAGTTAATTCGGCATAGCCTTCATCTCTTTTTCCATTGCCATTTGTATCTAGAATAGCTGCCGTCCAACCTTGTGAACTTGCTGCATCTTTTGTTTCCATAAATTTGTTAGTGTTGACCCAACCTACAACCTCACCACCCCCGCTTGTCCACATTGTGTTGTTTTCATCTTCAACGAAGTTCACATGATGGGTTGAGAAACAAATGTCTACGAAATGGTACTCACCTGTTTCCGGTTCATAGACCGAGAGGTGCCTGCCAGCACGGCCCATAGGCGTTAGTTGAGCTGATGGGTGATCAGAACCCTCCCGACAGTAGTCAGGGTTGTTTGGTGCTCGGATTCTTGCCGTAAACCATACACGTCCATCTTGGTCTAACATCGGATTATGCAAGTTGGCTTTACTATCCCATATACGTTCACTCCCCCAGTAGGCAGATGGTGCTCCTATCGGGTCGCTATAAGTTGTGGGTGTATTGTCATCACGGACTGGCGCCATAAATGTCGTATCAGTATTGGAAAGGGGATCTAAGATAGGAAAGTGATCCGTACTGAGTTCTGGTGCACCATAGATTTTTCCATAAGCATTAACTGTGGGGTCACGACGATCTGTGGTGATGAGATCGTGTAGATAAGATTTAGGATCTCCCCAGTCCCTAATAGTTGCAACAATATTGCGTTCAACCCCTTGGGGCCGTTCGGGAATGAAGGTAGGTAGTTCACCGGCTTCAATTCGATCCGTCCAGTCTGCTAAATACTTAAATGGGACCCCTCTAAGCCGTCCGGCTAGTGGTTGAATCATTTGGTGTGCTGCTTGACCCGATTGAACCCTTCGCATCCATCGTTGTTCGGAGTTTTCAATATCTTTAAAAGCATCGGGAAATGTTCGAGTAGAAAGTTGACCAAGTTGATGACAGCCAATACAGGTTTGGTTTGTCATAGCACTAATGTATTCGTTGAGCCCACCACGAAGAAAATCAACTTCACTTTCATCTGGCAAATGCATCATGGAGTACCAGGATATTGCAGGGTAAACCTGAGCAGCTACCTTGGCGTTGGGAGCCACGATAGCGTTTAGATCAAGAGAGTCGCCTGGGTTGGCGTTTGCTTGAGAAGAATCTGCAAGTCCATAGCCACGAACCCATACACGGTAATTGGCATCTGGCAGGTCTGGAACTACATAACGGCCATCATCATCCGTAACAACGATTTTTGCATAACGAGTTTCAAAATCGTCTGTTTCTGCTATTACCCAGACTCCAGCCTCTGGCCCATTTTCACTGGCAACAATACCCCCAATATCATCATTATCCAAATCTACTTCTTGCGCAATTAAGCTTGATAATGAAGCCATACAGACAAAAACCACCCCGGCGATAAATCGCACAACACTATTTGGTTTGCCCATACTAGTTCTCCTTGTTCAGTCTTCTTATTAAGAGCGTTATTTTCTGTAGTAGCAAGAATATCTGATATTAACTTTCACCTCATAATGCCTTTATATTATTGCTTACAGTGTTATATATCGATTCGCAGTAAGGCGGCTAAATTACCTCCAATAATTGCTATTTTCTCATCATTACTAAGAAAATCTGCATCAAGAACGAGGTCCAGTGTGTCAGGCCAGTTGAATGGAATGTCCGTTCCATAAACTATCTGTCCAGTGCCCATTTCTGCTACCAGATGTCTAAGTGCTTCATCGGAGAACACCATGGTATCAACGAGAATCTGGTCTTTAAGATAATCACTAGGCTGTTTTATGCTCAAGCAGTTTGCATTGTTTCGCACCTCGCATGCTATCTCGGTACGACCTAAATAGGACGGTAGGTACCCGCCTCCATGCGCCCCTACAACTTTGAGTCCAGGAAATTTATCCAGCGTTCCATCAAACATCAAACGGGTCAGGAAGACTGATGTTTCTAAGGGGTTGCCAATGACATTGCCAAGCTCTCCCCGTCCATCAAAACCTCCCTCTCGAATTAAGTTTTGAGCATTATTAGGGTGCATGAATACCGGTGCCCCTAATTCTTCAGCTTTTGCCCAAAATGGATCATATTTTGGCTCGGACAGGCTTTCGTTATTGCAATGCCCAGCTACGGAAGCACCACGATGCCCTAACTCATTCATAGCATATTCAAGTTGTTCGGCCGCAAGTTCTGGAAATTGAAGGGAAGGTGATGTGAGTGCCACAAAACGATCCGGGTGCTCAGCAACCCAGTCCGCCATGCCCTCATCATGCATTCTTACAATATCAGCAGCGAGAGCACGGTCTGCACCATACCACCAGTATCTGTTAATACTAAGTGCTTGATAGTCGATTCCGCGTTGATTCATTGAGTCTATACGTTCCGGTCCAAGCGCCTGCCATGGAGCAAATCCTACATCGGAAAAGTCAGTTCCAGAAAGGATCTCAGAGACCCCCGGAAAAACACAGTGAGCATGTATATCTATCGTTGTTGCGCGCCTGCCATCAATGGATATTTCGCGCCTTGCTGATTGGGCGAGTATTTTTTCTGCATGCGTTAACAAAAAGGCGCTAGAAGCTACGCTACCAGCGGTTTTTAAGAAATCTCTACGGCTAGCCATGGGTTCTCCTCAAGTTTTTTTCTTTGCTATGGCACCATAATAATACTACTAGGACTCGGTTCTGGCGCGCTTACTAGCTTACATTATAGCTTGGAGCAAAGAGCTTGCTCTGGTCAATGACCTCCTTAAGCTTAACTAATTGTAATGTCTTGCTATTTTTCCTCTAAAGGCTTCTAGTTAAGATGATTGAAACACTTTTTGGATTCCAAAATGCGAATTCTAGTCATTGAAGATGATATGACCGTTGGACAATATATTGTCAAAGGGCTTCAGAGTTCTGGACATGATGTGACGATTGCCAATGAGGGGGTGAAAGGTCTCTATATAGCTACTAAAGAAAAATTTGACATTATGGTGGTTGATCGCATGTTGCCTGGAATGGATGGGTTAACTCTTATAGAAACTATTCGTAAGGCTGGGAACACTACCCCTGTTTTGATATTGAGCGCACTTGGTGAGGTGGATGATAAGGTGCAAGGATTGAAAGCAGGTGGCGATGATTACCTAACCAAGCCCTTTGCATTTTTAGAGTTAATGGCTCGTATCGAGGCCCTTATACGACGATCATCAATACAAGATGATATAACATCATTGCAAGTTGATGATCTTCATATTGATTTGATTTCCCGGAAAGTTTTGCGCCAAGAGGTAGAGATAAAGCTTAAACCTCGAGAGTTCCAGCTGCTTGAATATATGATGCGCAATAAGGGACAAATAGTAACTCGCGCAATGTTGCTGGAAGCTGTTTGGAATTATCACTTTGATCCACAAACAAATGTTATTGATGTGCATATAAGCAGATTACGTCAAAAAATAGATAAGGATTTTCCTGTTAGCCTTATTCATACGGTCCGAGGAGTAGGGTATGTTCTTGGGCCTTCTGAATAACTTTTGGCGTAGCACAATATTTCGCTTAGGGCTTTTATTCATGGCCCTATTTTCAGTGTCATTTTTTTTATTGGGCTGGTTTGTCTATTGGCACACTCTTTCTTTTATGGAACAGGAGTTGCGTAGTGCCATCGATCAGGAATTAGTGCGTGCCAGAGAGTTTTATTCCACTAATGGGGTCGATGCACTAACAGCGGAAATTGCTGAAGAGTTGGCTAATGATCCAACTAACTTCTATATGCTTTTAAATAATCAGTGTGAACATATAGCTGGTGATCAGGATCGACTGGATGACAATTGGTCGTTAGAAGAACTTTGTCAGCAAGCTTTAGTCCAGGATGGATGGCTCCTGTTCGAGTTGGATATTCCCAGTGGATTTAGAGCTGAGATTCCAGAATGGGATGACGATGTTTATGCCAGATGGAGTCCTCTTTCAAACGATCATTCGCTTATTTTTGGTCGTATGGGCGGAAATATAGACTCGGTACGACAAGTGATGGACTACGCATTGAACTGGGGACTTGGGGGTATGATTGCTTTGGCAGTGATTGGTAGTTTCCTGATGGCTGGTAGCGTTGCTGGTCGCTTAGAGAAAATTAACCGAGTCAGTCGGGATATTCGTCATGGTGATCTTTCTCGCCGAATGCCTCAGGGTCGGGGTAATGATGAGTTTGATCGTCTCGCTAGTAATTTGAATGAGATGCTTGATCAAATCGAATCATTAATGGATGGCGTGCGATCAGTATCTGATTCCATTGCACATGACCTGAGAACTCCCTTAACTCGACTTCGGGGACGTCTTGAACAATTACAGGACCCAAGCCAGGCCGATTGGAGTTCTATGGTTAATGGGTCTGTTGAGGAAGCTGACCAGATGATTGCAACGTTCAATGCCTTACTGCGTATAGCAGAAATTGAGGCAGGGAATCGTCGTATGAGTCTTCAGGCGGTTAATATGGAAGCGCTTTTACAAGATATTGCCGATCTTTATGAGCCTTTAGCAGCTGAAAAAACAATAAATTTTCAACTGCGATCAACTGGTCATCCAAATGTCAGGGGCGATCGCGATCTTTTATTTCAGGCGATCTCTAATCTTATTGATAATGCTATTAAATACGTGCCGGAAGGGGGTGAAATCCAACTGGTTTTTGAGGATGGGCCTAAGGGCTCACGGCTATCAGTTAACGATACTGGGCCAGGAATTCCAACGGAAGAAAAAGAGCGTGTTTTTGAGCGTTTTTATCGTCTTTCAGAGCATCGAGATTCGATTGGTAATGGTCTCGGTCTCAGTCTTGTTAATGCAGTAGCAAGGTTTCACCAAACAAAAGTTTTTCTTGAGGATAATCGTCCAGGTCTTAGAGTCATATGGGATTTGCCCCATGCATAGACTTGTATGACTTGGGTTTCTAAGAAGATAGACCCTATAATTTACGAAAACCATGCAAAGCTATATATCAGATAGTGCTTTATGATAGATAAGAAATTTTGCATCATTGCTTTACTATTCCTAGTTTAGCGTTCACTTTGATAATGATTTGCTTGGATTGGGTTGATGTTTTGGTATGTACTAAAACAGTTTTTCCGTGATTAATCGCGGGTAGTTAATAAGGAGAATAACTGATGAGAAAAATGCTTTGCATATTAACGGCGGGTTTTTTAGCCCTCGTGGGTGCGGAAGCTTCACTTGCACAGGGGATGTCTTTCTTTATCACTAGTAATGGTTCCGGAAACGGTGGCGATCTAGGTGGTTTAGAAGGCGCAGATGCTCACTGCCAAAATTTGGCCGAGTCTGCAGGTGCCGGTGACCGTACTTGGCGTGCTTATCTTGGCACACAGGAAGAGGGTCGTCGCGGGGTAGATGCGCGCAGCAGGATTGGTACGGGGCCTTGGTATAATGCCGCTGGCATACTGATTGCCACAAACCTCGATGATCTGCATCTGAACAATAACCTCGTTAGAAACACTTCACTGGATGAAAATGGAAACCGTGTTAGCGGCCGAGGTGATTCACCAAACAGGCATGACACGCTTACTGGCGCAATGGCAGACGGCACAGCATTTTTCGCTGGTCAACCAGATCGCACCTGTAGTAATTGGACTAGTGGTGACGAAGGCCAGGCGATGGTTGGTCACTTTGATAGACAAGGTGGTGGCAATACATCTTGGAATGCTGCGCACCCATCACGAAGTTGTTCTCAGGCAGATCTGATAGCAACTGGTGGTGACGGCCTCTTTATGTGTTTTGCAGCTGATTAGTTGAAGGAATTGCTGGAGTGACCAGATGGTCATGATGGCATGAAGACTAGCCCGGCTTCGACCGGGCTTTTCTTTATTTGTCTATGTAGTTGTGAAATTGAGTATTTCACTGAATAAAATCACTTTCGCTTGATTACGAGGTCAGCTATTGATTGGTCAGTTTTCTATGGAAGAGATGCTCTATCTCTTCTGAGTTTTAGATGGTTATTCTAAATTGAATGATACAGATCACTCAGGGAGCATGTTGTTGTGGAAGAAAAAATAACATTCGAGTCTGCTGGAGGCCTCAAGCTGGCTGGTACCGTCTCTATTCCCGATGACCTGAAATGCGGAGAAAAACGTCCTGGCTTTATTGTGCTGCATGGGTTCGGTAGTAATAGCAGTGCTGGTAACACTGTTCAGCCTTGCCAAATGCTCAATAAGTGGGGTTATGTGACATTACGTTTTGATATGCGTGGCTGTGGAGACAGTGAGGGGGAGTTTGGTAGGGTTATTTGCTTGGAGCAGGTCGAAGATACTCAACACGCGTTAGACTATTTTTTTAATCGTTCAGAAGTCGCAGGGGATCGTATTGGTCTTATGGCAAGTAGCTTTGGAGCTGCTGTAGCAATATATACTGCGGGGATAGATGAACGCCCTGCCGCTGTTGTTTCTTCTGTGGGCTGGGGTAATGGAGAAAGAAAATTTCAGGCACAGCACTCAACCTCCACGGATTGGAAGAAATTCACCGATATGCTTACTGCTGGCATTACGCATAAGCGGCGGACTGGTAAATCTCTGATGGTTTCCCGTTACGATATAGTGCCGATACCAAAAGCCCTTAGAACCCACCTTGCAGAGAAATCTGTTATGCAGTTTCCGGTTGAAACTGCACAGAGCATGTTTGATTTTAAGGCAGAGGAAGTAGTTGGGAATATTTCCCCACGACCTCTTTTGCTGCTACATGCGGCTAGAGATTCAATATGCCCGACAGAACAGTCCATAGAGCTCTTTAGACGTGCAGGCGAACCCACGGAGCTTCATCTTATTTCTGGTGTAGATCATTTTTTACTTGCTGAGGGTAATGTCAGGGTCAGGCATATATTAAAAGACTGGGTAGATCGCTATCTTTCGATAGAGAAGTAAGGAACTTAAGTCAAGTGGTCGTTACAATGTAATAATAGAACTTCGGATAGAACTGAATTTAAAGAATATTTTGTTGAATAACCTGAGGAAAGTGATATGGCGACCTATGAATGTGCAAAGTGTGATATGAGTGTTAATGCAACATGTGGGCACTGCGATACTGCTCTGCAAAATGATATGCTCGCATTGCCTGATGGACGAGAGGTACAAATTTCTAATTGCCCTAATGGCCATGGAAAAATCAAATCACCTATGTGTTGTGGGCAAGATATGAGTTGTTCTATGGGTAGCTAGGCACGCCTGATCGTTTAAAATCTCAATGCAGATTGACCTAGTGATTTCTATGCTATTTAGATTCCGAGTAATTCTTTTGCCTCACTTATTACGGAACCTGGTGTAGATAGGGCGGTTTCAACAATTATTGTAAGTCTTTCCCCTTCAATAGGGTTGATTGACGTTCGCATTGAAGTCTCTATAGCTTTGGAGAATGCTTCGTCCTGAAGCATCTGGTTAAAAGCTAGGCGCAGAATTTCCAATTGTTGTTCGGGTATTCCTGGAGGAGCAAAAAGTGGCCAACCCACCCTAGAGCCTATCTCAAGCACTTCGATTAGGTCCTTATCCCTTTGTGATGCAACTAGATCACTTAAGTGTGGTGTATTGGGTGTACGCGGATCTAATGGGCCAACATATGCCAGGTACTTTAATCTTCCATTAGAGAGCCATTCTGGGCGAGATAATGCCCAATAGTCCATGGCTGTTGCCTGCCCATGTACTTCTCCACGCTCCATCGCAAGCGTTATTTCCGAACTTCCTTGATAGCCAGTAATTATTCGTATTTCAAGACCTAGCAATTCTTTTGCCATAGCTGGTAGTTGATAGAGAAGTGATCCGCGGCCTGTTGCACCAATAATAATTTCGGTATCACGTACGTCTTCAAGAGTTTCTACAGGGGTGTCATTAAGTACTGCGATGGTGTTAGTAACGGTGATTGCTGATCCTATCCATTTTAACTCTCGTCCGTCATATTTGGCCCGATCAGGTTCCATTAACTGAGCGGCAACTAATCCAGGCAAGGAATAGCCAAGAACTGTTCCATCTCTTGGTGCTGACCGGTATAGGTGATTTGCCATGGTTACACTGCCGCCACCCGGCATATTTTGCACAATTACTGTGGTGTTTCCAGGCAGATGGTCTTCAAGAAAACCTGCGATGATTCTGGCCGAGGTGTCTGTTACGCCACCTGGCCCTGATCCTACAAGTATCGTAATCTGACGGTTTGTATAAGGAGCATCCGTTGATTGTTGTGAGCATGCTGTGATTCCTGTAACTATGACTACTAAGGTAGCCTGGCGAAGCAACCTCATAAATATAGAAATATCTTTGATTTTGGTATTCCTCATTTTAGCTACTCTATTTTCAGCTATAGATTCTATAAGGCGATGATTGTCACACGGCAATAACAAAGCTGCTTCGGGTTACAATCATAATATTAGCTTAGAAAGCTAGCCCCCAAAAATAGGAGGGTAAGATTTTGGATAATAATAAAACTAATCTCGAGAATCGGCGACAGTTTCTTCATTTTTTGGCAACCACACCTGTTCTTGCCGGATCGGGAGTTATTCCTTTTTTGAGCGAAAAGCTCTTAGCCGCTGATGCTCTTCCAGTAGAGATGATAAAGGCGGCAGAGGAAGCATTAAATGTATTTGATTTTCAGCCTGTTGCTAAGAGTCGTTTATTGCCTGCACATTATGGTTATACAGTTTCTGGTACGGATAGTAACGAGACCCTTTTGGCTAATAGAGATGGATTTAATCGCTTCAGAATCCGTGCACGTAGGATGGTCGACATACGCAATGCCAATACCTCAACCAATATTTTTGGCATCCCTTGGGATAACCCAATTGCCTTGGCTCCGGTAGGAGGGCAAGGAAAATACCACTCTGAGGGAGAAGTTGCCTCTGCTAGGGGTGCTAGGGTAGGTGGTCATACCCAAATATTATCAACTCAAACAAGTCAGACCATAGAAGATGTCACTGCTGCCAGGGGTGCCCCTGTATGGTTTCAACTGTATCCATCAAACCATTGGCACATTGCTGAGGGGCTCACTAAGCGTGCCGAACAAGCCGGTTGTCCAGTTGTTGCTGTTACTGTCGATCGGTCAGCACCTCGTAATATGGAAACTTTTCAGCGTTATGTTCGATCTGATACAACAGATTGCAGCCAGTGCCATATTCCAAACGCTACCCCAGAGGAGCGTTTGAAGGATAGGGCAATGTGGACAGATATAGATCTTGCGGGAGTGGAAAGCACTCAAGCTTCGGGTCTAACATGGGATTTTATTGAGCGTTTGAAATCAAGCACATCAATGCGGGTTGTACTTAAGGGTATTGTTACTGCAGAAGATGCAAGGCTATGCCTACGGTATGGTGTTGATGGAATTATTGTGTCTAATCATGGTGGTCGGTCGGAGGCGAGTGGTCGATCAACAATTGAGAGTCTCCCTGAGATCGTTGCATCGGTGGGTGGCCAGATCCCAGTATTAATTGACGGAGGTTTTCGCCGAGGAAGTGACATATTTAAGGCCCTAGCACTTGGCGCAGATGCTGTCTGTGTTGGAAGACCGTATGTGTTTGGTCTTGGAGCATTCGGTCAGGTAGGAGTGGAGAAAGTGCTAAGTATCCTTAGGGAAGAATTCCGGAGAGTCATGCAGGAAGCCGGAGTTGTTTCTGTAGATGAAATCAACACCAATTATATTGAAAAGGCCTGATTTCAAAGTAGTACTGTATTAGTTTTTGTATAAAACAAAGGATTAGATTCCTCAAGTCAGAACTGCTATCAAATGCAATTGACAATCATTCTTATTTAAGACAAGATACAGGTATGTATGTATGTGTTTGCAACGGTCATAGCGACCGGGACATAAAAAGGATTGCTCAATCAGGGGTGAGTTGTGCCCGAGACATCTATATCCAGTTGGGTAAGCCTATTCGTTGTGGTAGATGTATTGAGATGGCAGAGCAACTTGTGCAGGAAGTGCATGAATCCACACTTGATAGCCGTCAAACGACTGATACAAGAGCCTGACCCAAGCTTATAACCTTCGTAAAAACCTTACTCTGTTGGTCCACTGCGCAGGTGTATATAGTTTTCAAGCCCCATACGTTTTATAAGGTCAAACTGTTCCTCTAGCCAGTCCACGTGTTCTTCTTCGTTCTTAAGTATGTCTGCAAGTAATTGACGGGAAACGAAATCAGCTTTTTGTTCGCAGAGGGCAATGCCTTCCCTGAGTGTTGGAATGGCTTCTTCCTCTAATCTCAAGTCACACGAAAGTATTTCCTTAACGTCTTCACCAATTAGTAGTTTCCCTAGGTCTTGCAGATTCGGAAGCCCTTCCAAAAAAAGTATCCGCTCCACTAATAAGTCGGCATGTTGCATTTCTTCAATGGATTCTTTGTACTCATGTTCTGCAAGCTTTGTAACACCCCAGTTTTTAAGCATTCTGGAGTGCAATAAGTACTGATTGATTGCAATAAGTTCGTTGTAGAGTGCTTTGTTGAGTACCTCTAGTACTTGTGTATCACCTTTCACTAGTTCACTCCTTTTTGTGCTGTATTGAATTTAGTATAAGGCTAACATATATTCTTCTAAATCATTGAAAAGATAATGATTTTCAATTGCATTTGATATACAACTACACTTGATTTTGATAAGCATTCAGACTTGAAAGTCTGACTATCTAATTAGCTTGATTAATTGAAGGGATGGAGCAATATGAATAACCAAACTTTTGTATTACAGCGAATATTGATTGCGTTGTTGATGTTTATATTTTTAACAAATACATTTCTCAGAGCGCAGTCTTCTAGTACCTATACACCTATGGATATGATTCCAGAGGTGATCATAGCCCTTCCTGATCCTTGTAATAACGTTACTACCAGGAAGTGGGGGTCTGAGGATCAAAAAGGTAATCTCAATTACTTAACGGACGAGAGAGTCCGAGAAAACCTTTCCCTAATTAGGTCAGGAAGAGTCTATAACTTATCACATGTGTTAGAGCCCGGTCAGATGGGTTTTGCTGCGTTTTTGGATTTCAAATCAAACCTTGGGCAATGGCCAGGGCGTGGCTCAGGAAATACAATCACCAACAATGAAGAGACTCTTGGTAACAGTGCATTTAACGCGAATCGGGCTGGTGTGTTGCAGTTTGAGATCGGGACTCAGCTAGATGGTTTTAACCATTTTACGCAAGGAGGCATCACATATAACTGTTTTGATACACGTAATCCTGAAACTCACTTACATGCTGAGGGAGACCCTGGTGAACTACCGAGCGGAAACCCAGGCGATAATTATGTATTTCGTGGACATGCGAGGATGGGTATTGAGAATGTGGGAACCATAATTGCTCGAGGCATTTTAATTGATCTTGGAGGATTATTAAGAGAGCGAGAGGTCTCATTAGGGAGGGACCCAGAAAACTTTCCTCCACCAGAATATGAATTTACCCCTGAGGAGATAGAGCAATCACTATTAAGACAGAATCTCGAAATAGATGACATAAAGCCGGGTGATGCGCTATTAATACGTACCGCATGGGCTGGTCGGTACTGGACATCTAATCCTTTAGATCCTCGAAATGAACGCCTTAAGTATTTGAATAATGGTCAAGACGCAGAATTTCTTCCTGGAGGACCAGGCTTGGATTTGCGATCCATCCAATGGACGCTGAATCGTCAGCCTGTATTAGTTGCGGCTGACGTGAAAAGTATTGAGATTGCTAACCCGTTTAAAGATCCAGATCCGTTTCATAGGCCAGGCCACGTTAGCTGGCTTAGTAGTGGAATTTACATGCTCGAGGATGTTGATCTAGAAGAGTGGGCATCAGATTGCGATCAGGAACGTCTGAATAAGGTTAGTAAGACAGAATCACCAACAGAAGAATCCTGCTATATAGCAACGTTAATAGTTCAGACTATTCCAATAAGTGGATCTGGGGGTTCTACAGTGGCACCAATCGTGATTCGTTAAGCTCTATTAGACTCTCTAAGTATGGATTGGTAAATTTTTAAATATTTGTTACACATAATTTCGGACGTAAAGTTTTTGGCTATTTCGCTACCACTATGACCAAATTCAGCACATAACTGAGGTTGGTGGTAGAGACTTAGGATCGATTCCTTCAGGAGGTCTGGACGTTCTGATTCAATCAAATATCCATTGTCATTATTTTTCACGATATCTGGAACACCACCAACATTACAGGCAATAACTGGTAGTTTCATGACCATAGCATCCAAAAGTATGCTACCAATACCT
>CAXYEE010000023.1:0-43097 GCA_964276105.1 uncultured Gammaproteobacteria bacterium
TTTAACATTTAAATTGAGCTCACATGCTACTTATCTAGCAGCACCAAAGGACAGGCAGAATTCAATTGAATCAGAATTTGAAACTGCTACTGATTTAGCAGGAGAACTTGCTGAAATTCAAACAGGGTTAGTTAATATTTCACCTGCACTAAGCCAACGTTTTACACCCCAGATGCTAAACCTCGATAAGCTTGGGGCACTATCCTTTAATAAAGGCTGTTATCCAGGACAGGAAGTGATTGCACGCATTCAAAACCTTGGAAAAATTAAACGCCGCGTGTTTCGATACTCAGGCTTACTGTCTTGTCCACCAAGTATCGGCAGCATATTAGTTGATCTAGAAGGAACACCTATGGGAGAAGTTATACGTAGTATCCAAACGGATTCACAACGTGTAGAACTACTAGCAATCATAAGAATTGATGCAGTTACAAAGCCTTTGGAACTTGCTGAGGAGCCACAGAAGCCCTTAATACGGGAAATGCTACCTTGGGATACCCTTTAAGATTCAGGCTTTAAGTGAGGAAACAGAAGAACATCACGAATAGATGGCGAATCAGTCAATAACATTATTAGTCTATCAATACCGATACCTAACCCAGCTGCTGGAGGCATTCCATACTCTAAAGCTTTGATGTAATCACCATCAAAATACATGGCCTCATCGTCACCTTTTGCCTTTGCTTGTGCTTGATCTTGAAACCTCCTAGCCTGATCCTCTGGATCATTTAACTCGGAGAACCCATTTGCTATTTCTCTACCAAGAATAAAGAGCTCAAATCGATCTGTAAGGAAAGCATCATCATCTTTGCAACGTGCTAGTGGGGAAACCTCTGCTGGATACCCTGTAACAAATACGGGACCTGCCAAATGCTTCTCAACCGTTGCCTCAAATAATTCAATCTGCAACTTACCCGCACCATGGTCATTCTCATACTTAATTCCACGCTCATCACAAATCGAACGTAACTGCTTAAGATCCCTAGGGTCATCAGTCAAATCAGGGTTATGCTGAATAAGTCCTTCCTCGATCGTCATAATTTCAAAGTCACTTTTTAAATCAATAATTTGATCTTGATAGCTCAACTGATCAGTGCCAAGTACTGCTCGCGCTGACTCTCGAATAAGCGTCTGAGTAAGGCCTATAAAATCCCTATAGTTTGCATAAGCTTCATAGATCTCAAGCATCGTAAATTCAGGATTATGCTGGGTTGAAATACCCTCATTACGGAAGCTTCGATTGATTTCGTACACACGATCCAATCCTCCAACTAGCAAACGCTTTAGATAAAGTTCAGGAGCTACACGCAAATAGAGTGGCATGTCTAATGCATTGTGATGAGTTGCAAAAGGTTTAGCGAGAGCTCCACCTGGTATTGGGTGCATCATCGGGGTTTCAACCTCTGCAAAACCCAATGAATCAAGAGATGATCTCAAAAAACGTATAATTTCCCTACGTACTTGAAATACTTGACGAGTCTCTTCGCTAACAATCAAGTCCAAATAACGTTGCCTAAGCTTTAGCTCAGGATCCACAAGACCATGCCATTTTTCAGGCATTGGACGTAGCGATTTAACAAGCAACCGTAAGTTATCGGTACGTACAGATAACTCACCAGTCTTAGTCTTAAAAAGCTCCCCTTCAGCCCCTAAAATATCTCCAACATCCCAAGACTTAAAGGCTTGGTAAGTCTCAGCAGAGACCCGATCACGTTCTATAAAAAGTTGTATTTGACCAGAACTATCCTGGATCTTAACAAAACTAGCCTTACCCATAACTCTTTTTGCCATCATACGACCCGCGACGCGCACACAAAGAGATTCATTGTCAAAAGCAGAAGCCTTTCGCTCCCCATAGGCAGAAAGAAGCTCACCTGCTAGCGAGTCACGACGAAAATCATTTGGAAAAGCATTTCCATCACGCAGTCTACGAAGCTTCTCGCGCCTCTCTGTGATAAGTTTATTTTCGCCTACTGAAGTTTTCTCTATTGATTCCGACATTTCTTATAAACCCTGTTTCAAACTTTCCTCAAGAAAAGGATCAAGATCACCGTCCAGTATGGCACTAGGGTTTCCACTTTCAAAACCCGTACGTAAATCCTTAACTCTTGATTGATCAAGCACATAGGAACGAATCTGACTACCCCAACCAATATCTGCCTTCCCTTTTTCCAGAGACTCTGCCTCTTCTTGACGTTTTTGTTGCTCCTGTTCATATAACCGAGCCCGCAGCTGCCCCATTGCTGTTGCACGATTCTTATGCTGAGAACGATCATTCTGACATTGGACAACGATCCCAGAAGGTAAATGAGTTATACGCACGGCTGATTCAGTCTTATTCACGTGCTGTCCTCCAGCGCCACTTGCACGATAGACATCGACCCTAAGATCGCTTGGGTCTATCTCAATATCCACCTCATCCTCAATTTCCGGCGAAACAAAAATGGCAGCAAAAGAAGTATGGCGTCTATGTCCTGCATCAAAAGGTGATTTTCTCACCAAACGATGAACACCAGTTTCAGTTCTAAGCCAGCCATAAGCATAGTCTCCACTTAATAAAACAGTTGCACTTTTAAGCCCTGCAACATCTCCAGGGGAATAATCAAGTATCTCTGCTTGAAATCCACGAGACTCTGCCCACCGAAGATACATTCGAAACAACATCTCAGCCCAATCCTGCGCTTCAGTACCACCAGATCCAGATTGGATATCAAGATAAGCATTATGCGTATCCATTTCTCTAGAAAACATACGAAAAAACTCTAAGCGCTGAACTTCTTTTTGAGTTTTTATAACATCATCAGAAATATCCTGAAGAGCATCACCATCGGCCTCCTCTCGCGCAAGCTTAGACAACTGATCTGCGTCAGTCAGAAATAAACCTATCCTATCAAGAGTAGTTATAATTAATTCAAGACTAGCGCGTTCTTTTCCAAGACCTTGAGCTCGACTTTGATCTTCCCATACGGCAGGGTCTTCAAGCTCTCTATCAACTTCCTCAAGTCGTTCAAGCTTGCCATCGTAGTCAAAGATACCCCCTGAGGGCACTACAACGTCCCTGGAGATCAGAAATCTTTGAATTGAGTTCACCAAATTCCATTTTTTATCCCGATACCAAGGGGCGCTGAATAATAGCGTAATCGGGTCGCACTCACATGGCTAAACTTTCAGAGGTTTGTATATGTTCAACAATAAGCTGAATCTTAGGCGAAGCATAATAAGTGTTTACATTCAATCGGTAAATAAGATGAAGCAACTCGCCCACCTGCAAGTTATCTGGAGAATAATTAAATGCTATTGCATCTAGAGGTTCCCTACTACCATCAATCCTTATGGACATTTTCAAATGCTTGCCATTTAGCACACGTTGATTGAGTAAAAAAAATGATCCCTCAAAAAGAGGTTCTGGAAAACCTTGACCCCAAGGCCCAATATCATTCAGTAGAGATGCAACTTCCACAGTAAACTCACTATCCAGCAATACACCATCAGTCATAATTTTTTCAGCAAAGTCTTCTGGACCAAGCCTTTTCTCACCTAGTGATTTTATAGCTGCCTGAAATAAAGTGTACCCACTAGACTCTAGCGTAAGACCCGCGGCCATTGCGTGTCCTCCAAACCGACTTATAAGCCCAGGGTGTTGAGCATCTACATCCACAAGTGCGTCTCGGAGATGGAATCCGGCAATTGATCTACCAGATCCCTTTAAAAAACCAGACTTTGTAGGGGCAAAGGCAAATACGGGACGGTGATATCTATCCTTAATTTTGGATGCTACTAAACCCACTACCCCCTCATGCCAATCGTCCCTCAATAAGCAAAGAATAGGGGATAATTCTCCGGCTGATATAGAATCCTCAGCATCCATAAGATCTAGTGCCTCCGAACGCATTCTCGACTCTAACACTTGCCTGTCTTGATTAAAGTTATGCAGTTGGTTTGCTAGGCTTAAAGCTTCTTCCGGAGAGTTTGTCAACAAACAACGGACCCCTATTGACATATCGTCCAGTCGGCCAGCTGCATTAAGTCTTGGGGCAATTTGATAAGCTAACGTTGTTCCCGTGACATTTTGATGAGGAATGTTAGCTACTTTACATAATGCAAGTAGCCCAGGACGACAGCATCCTGCCCGTATTCTTGCAAGACCTTGTTCAATCAATATACGATTACTATGATCTAGTTTTACAAGATCAGCTATAGTTCCTAAAGCAACTAAATCCAAAAAATCAGGTACGACCGAAGAAACACCAAGACGACGCCCTAATGCTGCTAGAAGGTAAAAGGACACTCCTACCCCAGCAAGATTTTTACCGAGAAAGGTATTATCCACAAGATTTGGATTAACGATGACATTTGCGGCTGGCAATTCCTCTCCTGGCAAATGATGGTCGGTAACTAAAACATCGATACCCAGTTTTCGCGCGGCTGCCACTCCTGCCACACTAGTAACCCCATTATCTACTGTCACGATCAACCCAGGGGTTTTGCCCTGTATCTGTTGAACTAGTTCGACCGTGAGACCATAACCAAGCTTAAAACGGTCTGGAATAAAAAATGAAACATCCTTAAAACCAAACAATCGCAGACAAAGAAGCATTAGCGCGGTACTAGTTGCACCATCCGCATCAAAATCACCAACTATAGTAATTCTGTTATCCCTATGACGGATTATTAGGTCTACAGCCTTATCAAGTGATTGGAATTCACCTACTGGACGCAATCCTCCCAAAGATAGATCAATTTCCGACGTCGACTTTATTTCTCGACGAGAAAGGACCTGCCGAAGCACACGATGTGTACCTTCGGGCCATGACCAATGATCTGATCCCGGTATTTGTGAACGTTCTTCGATTCTTGGCACAAGATATACGCTTATAATTCAGTCTAACCCTAATCGGAGAAATCTTATCAAGTTTATCAGGGAAAGTTCAGACGCTAATCTAATATCCGCATGGGAATCGGGATGCGTACAGGTAGGTGAACAATGGATACACAGTCATCTGATTCTATCAGCTCAAAATCTGCTAAAAGACTGGAATGTTTCAGACCCTACCTCCCTTACCCTCGCAGACCTTGAACCGGCAATAGCTTTGGATCCCGAGCTCATAATACTTGGAACCGGCAACTCTATTTGCATTCCAAATCTAGATTTAATGGCCGAAGCAGCTACCCAAGGGATTGGATTAGAGATTATGGACACACCTGCAGCATGCCGAACATACAATGTGCTAGTGCATGAAAATCGTGCTGTAGTCGCTGCATTATTCCTTACACTGTAAGTTCTTTCAGGCTTCCTCTTATCTAGGCAGATAGCTCATTGGATCCACAGATGCCCCATTACGCCTAATCTCAAAGTGAAGTTGAGGTTGTCGTCCGGGTCCTTCACCCATAGCTGCAATCACCTGTCCCTTCTCAACTACATCACCCTCCGACACGACAAGACGATCATTATGTCCATAGGCGCTCAGATATGTGGGGTTATGTTGAATGATTAAAAGCTGCCCATATGCAACCAGCCCATCCCCCGCATAAACCACTTGACCCGTTGCTGCTGCACGAATGTCGTATCCTAGTTCCCCCCCTATCCCAATCCCCCTTCCAGTTCCACTATCAGAGCCATAAGCACTTAACAGTGGACCTTTAATAGGCCATAACCAGTCTGGAGACGGTAAGGTAGGCTGATCAAAAGTTGGTTCTGATTCTTGAGAATCACGCCGAACAGAAACCATTCTAGACCCATCGTTAGGAGTCAGATTAAGCTGCTGGTTAACAAAGATAAGATCTGGGTTATCAATAAGATTCCATTGGGCAAGGCTCCTAGCGTCCAGACCATATCGCCACGCTATTATTTGTAAGGTTTCGCCCGCTTGAACTACATGAATACGAGGACCATATTCTACAATTGTTGGTGTACAGCCAAGCAGCAACATCATTATCAAAACAATGCTATAAATCTTATAGCCTCTCACAAGAGTTAGGTTCCCATACGCAGCACAAGATAAAAACTCACAAGAAGCGCTACCAACAACCATCCGATCTTCTCAATATGTGTTCGTAATTTATTTTCCATGGACTCTCCACCCCAGAGTAGCATCCCAGACACCAAAAAAAATCTACTTCCACGTCCTATCAGGGACGCTACAATAAATACTGGCAGGAGCATATTCAAAGCCCCAGCAGCAATGGTAAATACCTTATAGGGTATTGGAGAAAATCCAGCTATAAAAACAGCCAGAAAACCCCATTCTAGGAACCAGTCTGTGGCCATAAGATAGCCATCCCAATATCCAAACTGCACTAGGAAAGGTTCTATTGCATCTAGTGCAAGCAAGCCTATTAGATACCCGAATAAGCCCCCAATAACCGATGCAATAGTAGTTAAAAAAGCGTAACGCCATCCACGCTTCGGTTTGGCAAGCGTCATAGGTACAAGCATCACATCAGGAGGAACAGGGAAAAAAGAGGACTCTGCAAAACTCAGAGCAACAAGATAACGTTCTGCTTGAGGATGCCTGGACAGACTTAGGGTGTAATCATATAACCTAGTGAATAACTTCAACCTTCAGTCCCTTCCAAAAGAGGTACAAAGCTTACGAGCTCTAACTCTTCAGTCTCAAAAGCATTTCCACGTCGAGTAATGCGCTGTAGTCTTTGACTGCTACGAGTGCCTATGGGAATTACCAAACGACCACCCTCATCCAGTTGATGTAGAAGATCCTGTGGCACCTCAGGCGGTGAAGCTGCAACTAGAATTCCCTGGAAAGGCGCCTGGCTTATCCAGCCCCGCAAACCATCAGCATGGCGTAAGGTTAAATTGTGAACCTTCAGCTGAGAAAGCCTTTTTCGAACACGTGGGATAAGCGTCTTTATACGCTCAATGCTATAGATATGTTGAACAAAAGGCGCGAGTATTGCCGTCTGATATCCGCATCCAGCGCCAACCTCTAATACTTTGATGAGTTTTTCACTAGAAGCTAATCCTTCAATCAGAGACTCAGTCATCAAAGCAACGATATAAGGCTGAGAAATAGTTTGTCCAAAACCAATAGGTAAAGCAGTATCTTCGTAAGCACGGCTCGCAAGAGCCTCATCTACAAACAAGTGTCGCGGTACATTACGAATGCGTTCTAGAACAGCCTCATTCTTAATTCCATCGATCCTAAGTCGATCTATTAATCTATCTCGAGTCCGAGCAGAAGTCATCCCAACCCCGGAAACATTTTGCTCTTGTTTCATTTTAACTTTTTCAACCAACTGTCAAGAGTGTCGATCACATCATGATCAGTCGAATCAACCTTAATAGGAGTAACAGAAACGCAACCTTTAGCGATTGCATCAAAATCGGTCCCAACCCCAGCATCCTGACCCTTGCCTGCTGGTCCAATCCAATAAACAGGACGATTCTTAGGATCACTAGCAATCACAACGGGATCTGAACGATATCTACCCCCAAGACGCGTTACCTTTATCCCACAAATGTTCTCTACAGAGCGATCCGGTACATTTATATTTAAAATTGTGTCACTAGGAAGCGGATTATTCTTCATACCTTCTATGATTTGATAAACCACAGATACCGCTGTATCAAAGTGATGATCTTGCTCAGTAACCAGCGAAACAGCAACTGCTGGTAGCCCTAAAAACCTTCCCTCCATTGCAGCACCAACAGTGCCGGAATAGATTACATCATCTCCTAAATTAGCCCCATGGTTTATACCTGAAATAACCATATCTGGTTCGGTTTTTAGTAGTCCAGTAATAGCAATGTGGACACAATCAGCTGGAGTGCCATTAACAGAGTAGGTGTTGGAATTTACCTGCTCAACCCTAAGCGGAGCATCAAGCGTAAGCGAATTACTAGCACCACTACGATTCCTATCAGGCGCTACCACAACAACATCCGCTAAAGTTTCAAGCGCCCTCGCTAGCAAACGTAGGCCAGAAGCTTGGTATCCGTCATCATTAGAAAGCAATATTTGCACTTGATTAAATAACTATAATGTATGGTCTATAGCAATAGGAGTAGTACCTTGAGCAATAGCAAAGATACAAAAGTATTTAGAAATGCGATGAAGGACGTCAGGCCACTTGAATACGAAGAACGCATTCAGGAACGAAAACGTCCCCTTGCAAAAGCTCGAAACTCTAGAGCGGATAAAAAAGATGTTCTTCATGAAAGTCTTAGTGGTGATCTCAATCAACGTGACGCCCTTGAACAATCTGGTGAGGAAGCGGCTTACTGCCATCCAAGTTTGCCTCAACGTACCTTTAAAAAACTGCATCGTGGGCACTTTAGTATAGAAGCAGAGGTGGATTTGCATGGGCTTACAGCTACTGAGGCAAAAGAGCACTTACGGGAATTCATTGGAGAATCAAGAAACCGAGGTCTCGGTTGTGTTCGGGTTATTCATGGTAAGGGCCTACGCTCAGGACCTGAAGGGCCCGTTTTAAGGGGTTATGTCCATCAATGGCTGGTTCAATGGGAAGACATACTCGCGTTTGCTTCCACTCGAGCTCGCCACGGAGGATCTGGGGCAGTATATGTTTTGTTACGCCAATAATAACGCATAAAACCAGCATGCTATGCTCTATTTGAAAAGCTATAAACCTTAAAGGGTGATTAAACAACCTAGTTATTGCTCTACCATTAGGGATGAAATTGGCGTTAATAAAGTAGAATTCAAGATCTTTTTTTGAGAATTATTACTTTGAGCTTTCTGTCTTACAACCATATAAAAAGTCTCGCCTTCAGCAATCATACCTAGATCAGTTCGAGCACGTTCCTCCGCAGCCTCTACTCCTTCCTTCAGATTAAACACTTCTCCCTCTAATGCAGAATTTCTTATTGCAAGCTGATGATTTTCAACAGTCCGTTCAGCAATTTGCACTTCCAATCTCCATACCTCACGCATTCCTTCATCAGAAAGCCATAGTTTTGCTTGCAGAAGAAGCAATGTTGAGAGCATCAAAGTCAACAATATTCGCATAGTATTACTTCGGTTAAAGAATCATTGGAAAAGCATTAACACCTGCATAAGAAGTTTTACCCTCTAGCTGTTTTTCAATTCTAAGAAGCTGATTATACTTTGCCAAGCGATCAGAGCGACTCATAGAGCCTGCTTTTATCTGAGTAGCTTTAGTTGCAACTGCAATATCGGCAATAGTTGAATCTTCGGTCTCACCAGACCTATGTGAAATGACGGAAGTATAGTTTGCAGCATTTGCCATATTAATAGCCTTGATAGTTTCCGACAAAGTACCAATCTGATTTGGCTTGATTAGAATGCTATTACCTATATTTTTTTTCTATCCCCATTTTGAGAATCTCTGTGTTTGTAACAAACAGGTCATCTCCAACCAGTTGTATACGATCTCGCAGACGTTGACTTAATAGGGCCCAACCATCCCAATCATCCTCTGCCATACCATCTTCAATGGAAACAATTGGGTAACGTCCAACAAGATCCTCCAGATATTCACAAAACTCTGAAGAATCAAAAGATCTATTTTCTGACTCTAAGTGGTAGAGACCTTTAGAATAAAACTCAGAACTAGCGGTGTCGAGCCCAAGAAAAATTTCACGCCCTAAGGTATAGCCCGCTTCTTCAACGGCTTCTTCTATAATTTGCAGAGCTGCCTCATTCGATGCCAAGTTGGGTGCAAATCCACCTTCATCACCAACTGCCGTATTCAAACCGTTCCTATCAAGAACTTTTCTCAAAGTATGAAATATTTCTGCCCCATAACGTAGGCCTTCTGAAAAATTAGGCGCACCTACTGGGAGAATCATAAACTCTTGAATATCGACACTATTGTTTGCATGTGCTCCTCCATTAATGATATTCATCATCGGCACAGGCATTTCATAGGCATCTGCTTCTACAAGAAATTGATAAAATGGCTTTTCTGCTTCATTGGCTGCAGCTTTGGCAGTAGCCAGTGATACAGCTAGCATTGAATTAGCTCCTAAACGACTTTTATTAGGCGTTCCATCAAGATCAATAAGTGTCGAATCGAGTCCCTGTTGATCTGTTGCATCTAAACCAACCACTGCTGCCGCGATATCCTTATTTACGTTTCTAACAGCTATAGAAACTCCCTTCCCTAGATACCGAGATATATCGCTATCACGCAATTCAACTGCTTCTCGTGAACCAGTTGACGCACCAGATGGTGCAGAAGCACGACCACAAATCCCATTCTCGAGAATAACCTCAGCCTCAACAGTGGGATTACCTCTAGAGTCTAGTATCTCGATCCCACTAACTTCCCTGATACGGCTCATCCTTACTCCTTAACTCCTAGTCAAGATGTTCTTCTAAACTACCGTCCTTTACTGCAATATCAATAGCCTTCAACCGAATTAGCAATGCTTTTAAGTTGCTTAAAGCCCATGAATTAGGACCATCACTTTTTGCTTTATTTGGATTTGGATGAGTCTCAAGAAACAATCCTGCAATCCCAGTCGCCACTGCAGCACGAGCTAAAGGAGGTATAAGACGCCGATCACCCCCAGACATATCACCTTGACTGCCTGGACGCTGAACAGAATGACCTGCATCAAAAATTACTGGGCATCCTGTTTCACGCAATGCAACAAGAGAACGCATGTCGGCAACTAAATTGTTATAACCGAACATATAACCTCGCTCACAAACCATAATATTTTCATTCCCTGTAGATTTAGCTTTATCCACAACATTAATCATTTCCCACGGTGATAGAAATTGCCCCTTTTTGATGTTTACGGGTTTACCGCAAGATGCTACTGCTAGGATAAAGTTTGTTTGTCGACACAAGAAAGATGGTGTTTGCATAACATCTACAACCGAAGCAACCTCATTTAAAGGCGTGTCTTCATGAACATCTGTCAAAACAGGTAAACCAAGTTTTGTCTTTACCGCCTCTAGGGCCTTTAGTCCAGATTCGACACCAGGTCCTCTGAAGCTATTCATAGATGAACGATTCGCTTTGTCAAAGGAAGATTTAAAAATCAGAGGGATATCCAACTCAGTAGTAATCTGCTTAAGCTCTGCTGCAATATCCAGCAAAAAAGATTCACCCTCGATCACGCAGGGTCCTGCAATCAGAAAAAAAGGTTTTAAGTTATCAGCGTCAAAGCAACAGAGTTTCATGAACTATCATCTTTTTGCGCATTAGCTGCCCGACATGCACGCGCTGCAGACACAAAGCTAATAAATAAGGGGTGTCCATTTAAGGGATTAGAGGTGAACTCTGGGTGGAATTGACAAGCAAGAAACCAAGGATGTTCTGGTAACTCAATCACCTCAACCAAACCATCTTTTGATACCCCTGAAAATGACAGGCCACTCTCCTTCAACTTATCAAGATAGTTATTATTAAATTCATAACGATGACGATGACGTTCATAAACAATCTCTGCTTTATAAATAGAGTGGATGAGACTATCTTCTGCCAGCTGACAGTTTTGAGCGCCTAATCGCATTGAGCCTCCAAGATCTGAGTCCTTGCTTCGCTCCTCAGTCAAACCAGTTCTATCCCGCCACTCTGTAATTAGACCGATCACAGGATAGGGAGTTTTCGGAAAAAACTCTGTCGAGTGAGCATCTTTCAAACACGAAACATTACGGGCAAATTCAATCACTGCAATCTGTAACCCCAAACAAATTCCAAGATATGGAATTTTTGTTTCGCGCGCTAATTTAACAGACTGAATCTTTCCCTCAATACCCCGTTCACCAAAACCGCCAGGAACAAGAATTGCGTCCATATCATGTAATTTTTCAATACCTTCCGATTCAAGATCTTCAGCCTCAAAATAGTGGATATTCACGCGTGTACGAGTATGAATTCCTGCATGCATAAGGGCTTCTGTAAGAGAGATATAAGCATCCTTAAGATTGACATATTTACCAACCATCGCTATATCGACCTCAACCTCTGGATTTGCCTTAGCATCAACTACTGATTGCCATTTAGAGAGATCTGCGGGAGGCACGTCAAGACGCAACTTATCAACAACGATGTCATCAAGCCCCTGCTCCTTAAGCATTAGGGGAATTTTATACAAATCATCTACATCTACAGCAGAGATAACTGCTCGTTGTTCTACATTAGTAAATAAAGCAATTTTTGCTTGCTGATCTAGCGGTAAAAACTGTTCTGAGCGACATACCAAAACATCTGGTTGAATACCTATTGATCGTAATTCTTTAACCGAGTGCTGTGTAGGTTTAGTCTTACTTTCAGAAGAGGCTGCAATGTAAGGTACTAAAGTAAGGTGGATATAAACCGCTCGATCACGGCCCAACTCCACACCTAGCTGTCTAATTGCTTCAAGAAACGGTAACGATTCGATATCACCAATGGTTCCGCCTATTTCAACCATACAAATATCAGCATCACCAGCACTTTTTATTACACTCTTTTTTATTTCATCAGTGATATGTGGAATGACCTGTACAGTCGCTCCCAAATAATCCCCACGACGCTCCTTAGCAATAACGTTGCTATAAATTCTTCCAGTAGTAAAGTTGCTATCGCTACCCGTTTTAGTGCTGACAAATCGCTCATAGTGCCCAAGATCTAAATCTGTCTCAGTTCCATCCTCAGTAACAAAAACCTCACCATGCTGAAAAGGACTCATAGTCCCCGGATCAACATTGATATATGGATCTAACTTTGTCATTCGCACGGTAAGCCCACGCGCTTCCAGAATTGCACCAAGAGAAGCAGCGGTAATCCCCTTCCCTAAAGACGAAACAACCCCACCGGTAATAAAAATGAATTGCGTCATTCCCCATCCATATTCATTTAAAAAATTCCAGGGCCAGGAAATTGCCCAAGACGGCTTTACAAACTACCAAAAGAAGCCCGCCACGGCCACCCCCATTTAAGTCATAGAAGGATGATCAGTCCATAAAACCTGCCATTTAGGCTTGGTTTCTTGGACTTCATCAGCTACAGCCGAAATCCATAAGTCCCCTACTGCAACAAGCTCATCATCTTTATAAAGCAGTGGAATACGGTCCCTCAACCAAGGAGGCACCCCTGCCTCCTGAAACCACTTCTTTAGTGGGCGAGTATATTTATAACATAGGGGCTTGAAACACTCACCACCTTCACGAAAACGCACACTAAGGCCTTTTTTCACCCAAATATCCGGCAATCCTTTCCCAGTAGTTGGTATAAGAGAGATACAGCCTTCAGGTCCAGACCAAGGCTGAGCCTCTGTAAGTTGACCTATATAACTATCTCCCGAACTCTTTTCAAAAGGAGCAAAAACATGGAGAACACCACGATAAATACGCCCCTCTCCACCTGGCCACTGCACTTGGGTCTCAGCATCAATGCGCTGAACCCCTAGACCCTTAAGCAAGCTATCCATTTGAACTGAATCAGGAATAGGCACTCCCACTCTACCAATCAAATGACGAAGTACATTTCTCTGACGAGATATCGGAAGCGCAAGTAAGGTAGCCCGGGGTATTCGAGCCGGATCAATAATATCGGCACTATCTGTTTCCGCTACACCTTCAAGAATTTCCTGAGCATCAACCATCTGACGAGCCACCCTCTCCGCGGTCTTACCACCAGATGGCCAACGAGTCGTAACCTGTGACAAAACTTTTTTTCGAAGAAAATTACGGTCAAACCTTTCATCTATATTCATAGGGTCATCAAGCCATTTAAGTTTCCAATCAAGACCTATCACTTGAATTTCTCTACGAGTCATATGAAGCAATGGTCTTCCTAAATACCCATTCCCAAAACGTCGAAAATTAGCAATGCCTCTCATCCCCTTAACACCACTTCCGCGAAGCAACCGAAATAACAATGTTTCTAACTGATCATCTGCATGGTGAGCAGTTAATAAAATCTCTCCAGGTAACAATAAGTCCTGAAGAGCTTGATACCGAGCCTCTCGAGCTAAGGCCTCGAGACTATGACCAGATTGATTTTTTATTTGGATTCTAGAACTGACATATTTAACCCCCAATGCACTAGCAGTTTCTCTACAGTGTGCTTCCCATTTGCATGAATTTACTTGAAGGCCATGATCAATGTGCGCAGCACGAACTGAACAAACGGACTCCAATCGCTTCATAGCGGCTAGCAAAACAGAGGAATCCAATCCGCCACTAAAAGCTACTAAGTAACGGTCTGAGTTCGAAGGAAATTCAGAAAGACTCTGCCTGAAAAGTTTGAGAAACGTTTCCATAGGCTCCACTTGAAGCATAACCGCAAGCTAACAAAGGCTATAAACCTACTGAGCTAAGGGCTAACCCTCTTTATATGTTCCGTAATCTGCTAACCGACGTCGACGTTTTTTTATTAAAGCACTAATTGGATAAGACTGTAGTTCATTAGAGGCACTAAGAAGAGAGCTCTTAAGGGATTCCGCTATTTCTTGTGTATTACGATGAGCCCCACCTAAGGGCTCGGGAACTACCTCGTCGACCAAACCAAGCTTCAAAAGCCGCTCAGCTGTAATTCCAAGCGCCTCAGCTGCTGCTTCAGCTTTCTCTGCACTCTTCCATAGAATAGATGCACAACCCTCTGGTGAAATAACAGAATAAATGCTGTACTGAAACATAATCACCTTATCAGCCACACCGATTGCTAATGCGCCACCTGAACCTCCCTCACCAATCACCGCGCAAATAATTGGCACCCTGAGACTCGCCATATTTAATAGGTTTCGGGCAATTGCCTCACTCTGCCCCCGCTCCTCAGCTCCCATGCCAGGGTAAGCACCGGGGGTGTCCACAAAAGTGATCAAAGGAAGTTTAAATTTTTCTGCCATAATCATTAAGCGTAATGACTTACGATACCCTTCGGGACTTGCCATACCATAGTTTCTCCAGACCCTTTCTTTCGTATCACGACCCTTTTGATGGCCTAGAACCATAACGGGTTGTCCCTCTAACCTCGCCATCCCCCCAACTATTGCAGGGTCATCTGCATACATTCGGTCCCCATGAAGTTCTTGGAAATCTGTAAAGCATCGAGAAATATAGTCCAGAAAATATGGGCGTTGAGGGTGACGTGCCAACTGAGTTATCTGCCAAGAAGATAAGCCAGAAAAAATATCGCGCGTTAATATTTCGCTTTTTTTTCTCAGTTTGCCAATCTCTTCGCTGATATTTACCTCTGAGTCATTACCAACGAACTTAAGCTCGTCTATCTTCGCCTCAAGCTCAGCAATAGGTTGTTCAAAATCAAGAAAATTAAGATCCATTTGACGACCTTACCTGCAAGAATATAAGTCTGACAAGCAAAGAATATATAAAAATATAGTATCTAAATTAACCATTTTAAAAATCTTATTACACAAAATGCTTTGGGTAGTGTATGTAGTAACTTTCAGAACCCAGCAAAACCCCTAATTTTTCACGTAACTCTCGAGTTGGCTTAACTGTCCAGTGATCACCAAAAGTTAGGGATGCGCGAGCGGTTGGTCCAGCATAATCTAAACAAACCTCACAGTGACCATTCGTAAATGGCTGAAGAGTCTCCTTAAGATCAATCAAAAAATCGGCATTATTATTTGAGGGCCATTGAATTGTGATGCGCCGCGCATACTCCTCTATCGTATCATCCACTAGTTTGACCCGCTGGGCTGTCACTTGCCATGCATTCGAAAACTCATCAAACCGAAGCTGACCTTCAACAACCAATGCAACATCTTTAGCAATTAAATGTCTGCACTGATTGTAAACATCATCAAATAGCACAACCTCTAGTCGATCAGTATTATCATCTAAAATCATACAAACTCTGCTGCGACGGCGAAAAAAATCTACGACCAACCCAGCCACAATCACTTCTTTTCGCAGCCCATTCATGTTTCTACTCTTACCACCTTCCGGAAGAGTGCTAATTAAATTTTCAATTGGGCCATGAGTGAAGTGAATACAATGTTTCGTGTAATCATCAAACGGATGGCCTGTCAAATAAAGGCCTAAACTTTCTCTTTCAGCACTCAGTCTTTCGCGCTCACTCCAATCAGGAACCCTTGTTAGAAATTGATCGAAGTCAGAAGTTGTATCCTGTTCAGCAAAAAGAGTTCCCTGGCCTACCGCATTTGCATGTGCAGTAAGCGCAGCTAACTTCAAGACGTTAGGAATGGCAGCCATCAATGTTGCCCTATTTTCCCCAAACTCATCAAGAGCTCCGGAACGAGTCAATGCTTCTAAAACTCGCCTATTAAGCCTTTCAACTCTTCTACACAAATCCGGCAACCCAGCAAAAACGCCATGGGCCTCCCGCTCTGTAACTATACTGTCGATAACAGCCTGACCAACACCCTTGATAGCTCCCAAACCATACCGTATTGAACCACTATTGATAACCATAAATTCAAAAAAAGAAGCGTTAATATTAGGCAACTCCAGGGTGATCTCAAACTGAGAACAATCATGTTTTAATACAAAGAGTTTATCTGTGCTATCCGCATCGGCAGTAAGCACCGCCGCCATAAAATCTGCTGGATAGTGCTTCTTTAGCCAAGCAGTCTGATAGGCAATGAGAGCATAGGCGGCTGAATGAGATTTATTAAATCCATAACCCGCAAACTTTTCCATCAAATCAAATATCTTTCCAGAGACATTCTTATTAATATCTTGCTTCGCAGCACCCTCTAAAAAAATTGAGCGCTGCTGTTCCATTTCTTCTGGCTTTTTCTTGCCCATAGCGCGTCGCAGCAAATCCGCACCTCCAAGCGAATAACCCGCCATTACTCTAGCGATCTGCATAACCTGCTCCTGATACAGGATTACCCCATAAGTTGCCTTTAATATAGGCTCAAGAGTTGGATGAAAATAATCAATAGGGCTAGAGTTTTTTCCATGTCTACGATCTATAAAGTCTTTGACCATACCGGACTCAAGAGGGCCTGGACGATACAAAGCAAGAAGTGCAACTAAATCATCTAAACAATCTGGTTGAAGCTCTTTTATCCATCGACGCATACCAAATGATTCCAGTTGAAAAATACTAGTAGTAGATCCACTCTTCAAAAGCTCATAAGTTTGCGAATCACCTTGAGGAATCTGAGCTGCCTGAATCGGCTTCTCGTTCTTTTTCTCTCTATTCAAATTAATTGATTTCAATGCTCTATCAATAATCGTTAATGTTTTTAAACCCAAGAA
Source organism: uncultured Gammaproteobacteria bacterium (assembly GCA_964276105.1). Taxonomy (GTDB): domain Bacteria; phylum Pseudomonadota; class Gammaproteobacteria; order Steroidobacterales; family Rariloculaceae; genus UBA6522. The sequence continues at coordinate 17,136 of CAXYEE010000023.1, forward strand.
ATCGAATTTTACAAGTCCAAGAGCCTCAACATCATTTTTATCAAGTTGTGTCAGCATGCTCCCACCTGGCTCACAGTAAAGGGGCATAAACTCGGTCAATGGCTGTGGAGCAATAACAATTCCACCTGCATGAGTTCCTGCATTTCGAGCAAGCCCCTCAAGTTGTCGAGCTAAATCAATTAATGTGCTGACTTCTTCCTCTGACTTATACAGTCCTTTTAATTCTTCATTTTTAGATAATGCATCCTCAAGCGTAATCCCTATTTCAAATGGAATTAGCTTCGCAATACGATCGACATAACCATATGGCATACCAAGCACACGGCCTACATCCCTTACAACTGCACGCGCGGCCATCGTCCCAAAAGTAATGATTTGAGAAACACGATCTCGACCGTAACGCTCAGCCACATACTCAATAACGCGATCTCGACCATCAATACAGAAGTCGATATCAAAATCAGGCATAGAAACACGCTCTGGATTCAAAAATCGCTCAAATAGAAGATCATGCTCTATTGGATCAAGGTCGGTAATACCAAGAACATAGGCCACAAGAGACCCAGCTCCAGAGCCACGCCCTGGTCCTACCGGGATATCATTCTCCCGTGCCCAGCTAATAAAATCTGCGACTATTAAGAAATACCCTGCAAAACCCATATCACAGATCACATCAAGCTCTTGTTCTAGTCTACCCTCATAATTAGCCTGTTCTGGAGGGCTAATCCCCGTTTTTAATAGTCCTCGAGTCGCAAGCCCACCATGCGCCTTTTCCCTAAGATATCCAGTTGGACTATTACCATCAGGAACGCTTAAGTCTGGCAGACATGGTTGCCCCAGAGATAATTGAAAACTACATCGCTGTGCGATATGAAGGCTATTGAAAATCGCTTCTGGGAGATCAGAAAAAACCTCAGCCATCTCGACTGGGGACTTTAAGTATTGTTCTTCGGTGTAGACTCTTGGCCGTGTAGGGTCATCCAACGTCCGTCCCTGCTGAATACAGGTTCTAGCCTCATGTGCTTCAAAGTCTGTTCGCCGAACAAATCTAACATCATTTGTGGCTACGATTGGTATTGCATGTTGGCTTGCAAGATTTACTGCACGAGTCACATGGATATTCTCATCTGCCCGTCCAACCCTATGAAGCTCTAAATAGAATCTACCAGGGAAGCGTGTCGTCCATTCGTCTAAAACTTTTGAGGCATTATCAGACTTAGAACTCAGCAGAGTTCTCCCAACCTCACCAAACTGCCCTCCTGAAAGAGCAATTAGGCCTCCGAGACTATCGGGTCTAAACCATTCCTTAAGAAGCATTGACTGAGCATGTTGCATACCCTCTATATAACCCAGCGTCAACAGTCGGCTCAGGTTTCTAAAACCTTCTGTATTTACACATAAGAGTGAAAGTCGGCTGGGATTTGTATCTTCTTTAGATTCACCTACCCAGACATCTGCACCAATTATTGGTTTAATACCTTGCTTTATCGCAGTTCGGTAAAATTTGACCATAGCGAACACATTGCTCTGATCAGTAAGTGCAACAGCAGGCATCTGCATCTTCACGACCTGATCCAATAAGTCTGGAACTCGCACAACACCATCTACGAGCGAATACTCGCTATGTAAAGCTAAATGAACGTATTCAACCATCAGCTGACGCACGCTTGACAGGAGCAAAGCTCTTACGATGTATTGGACATGGCCCAACTCGGCCAAGTGCCGCAAGATGATAAGGCGTCCCGTACCCCTTGTTTGAATCAAACCCATAACAAGGATAACGGCGATGCCATCTTCGCATTAATCTATCCCTGTAAACCTTAGCAAGAATGGAAGCGGCGCTTATAGCTGGCACTAATTGGTCACCATGAACCACAGAATCGACTACAAAAAAATCACTCTCATCTTTAAATTTAGGAACCTGGTTTCCATCTACTTTAATAATATCTGGTTTAAACTGAAGCTGTTTAACAGCGCGTTCCATCGCTAGTAGTGTAGCTTGTAGTATATTTATATCGTCAATCTCACTAGGCTTAGAAAGTGCTACTGCAAATGCTTTAGCATGTTGGCGAATCAATCTTGCAAGAGACATCTCTATTGGTTTCACTCAAAAGTTTTGAATCCTTCAGGCCCTTGATTGGGCGGTCAGCATTCAATATCACGGCAGCAGCAACCACGGGTCCTGCAAGTGGTCCACGCCCAGCCTCATCAACTCCAGCCAAAGCAGCTCCCTGATTGATAAAAGCCAAACTCTGTTGCATAAATTATGATAACTCGATCGGTTTACCCAATAATCCCAATACTTCATCTGCTGCGCCCATACTTGCATTGCATCGTAACTGCCGATGGATAGAACAAAAAGAATTATGCCAATCAGAATCTGTATCTTGACTATCAATTCTACTTAAAAATGAAGCTAACTTAGGGGCGAGTATTTCTGGACGCACATCTCCTTGCAAAAACTCAGGCACTACCTCTCTATCTGCAAGAAGATTAGGTAGAGAAAAATAATTCAGACGATTTAAGCCTAAAATCTTCATGATCCGATAGGTAACTCCCGAGACCATATAACCGACAACCATTGGTCTCTTAACTAATAATGTTTCTAAGCTTGCAGTGCCTGATGCCGTTAACACTACATCCGCTGCCCCCATTACTTCCCTAGCCCTACCAACAAACAACATAGGGTCTGAATCCACATGAAGATCATGCGTCATTTTCGTAAATATTGCGCAAGTCTCCTCATTAGCTAAACCAACTAGAATTTTGAGTTCAGGATTATGCCTACATAGCAATTTAGCTGTTCTCATATAAGGCCTAGCCAGTCTAGCAACCTCAAACTTTCGGCTACCCGGAAAAATAGCTAGATAGGGACCAGAAATAGGAATACTAAGCGTCTTTCTAACTACCTTTTTATCTGTCTCCATTGGGATAGAGTCCGCTAAAGGATGTCCCACGAAGCGCGCATTCACACCATGAAGATCATAAAATCGGGTTTCAAAAGGCAAAAGGCATAGAACTAAATCTACAGCCTTTGATACCGCCCCAACTCGAGATTGCCTCCATGCCCACACCTGAGGACTGACGTACTGGACGGTTGGCAACCCCATGATTTTTAGTGCTGATGCTATTGGCAAATTAAAGTCTGGAGAATCAATCCCAATAAAGACATCCAACTTAGCTTGTTGAAACTTGCTCAATAACCCTCTGCGCAGTCTCACTAATCTTGGCAAGTGCCGCAATACTTCAGCAAGCCCCATCACAGATAGCTCTTCCGTACGCCTCCAAGGGTCACAGCCAGCCGCAATCATCTGCGGTCCCGCAACACCCACAAAATGCGCATCTGGGACACGCTCTTTAATTGCACTTATTAGACCAGCTCCTAAGGTATCCCCAGAAGCCTCCCCTGCCACAATACCAACTCTCAGCACTCGGTCGCCTTTTTATAAAACCGCATTTTCATGAACATCATTAACGAATGATTCCGCGAGAACTTGCGCGTACAGACTCCAGCAGCACTAGAATTTCTTCCTGAGTTTCAGCGCGTTTTTCGAGCTTCTTCACTGCATCTTCTAGCTTTAAGTCTTGTCGATATAAGACACGATAACCTTCTCGAATATTGCTTATCTGATCAGTAGAAAAACCCCGACGTTTAAGTCCCTCTGTATTAATTCCCCTCGGCACAGCCGGGCTGCCAGAAGCCAATACATACGCTGGCACATCCTTTGTGACCGCAGTAAAAATACCAGTAAAAGCATGCTTCCCAATGTGGCAGAACTGATGTACTGCGGTGAATCCACCAAGAATTGCCCAATCATCAATTTGGACATGTCCACCCAAGGTAGTGTTATTCGCAAATATGATTTGATCCCCAATGACACAGTCGTGAGCTATATGGACATAACTCATTATCCAGTTATCGTTTCCTACACGGGTCTCTTCTCTATCCTGTACCGTTCCACGATTAATTGTGCAGTATTCTCGAATAGTATTCCGATCACCAATTACCAGCCTAGTAGGCTCGCCACCATACTTTTTATCCTGTGGATCATCACCAATAGATGCAAACTGAAAAATGTGGTTGTCTTGACCGATAATACAGGGGCCTTTCAAAACAACATGGGACTCAATACGACTCCCTGAACCTATTTCGACATCATCCCCAACTATTGAATAAGGACCAATAGATACACTTTCGTGCACGCGTGCACTTGCCGAAACCACCGCGCGATCATGAATCATAGGCTTTTACCTGAAGTCTCTGGAACGTCTATATTTGCTAAAACTCGAAATTTAGAGCGCGCCATATCACGATTATCAACTTGCGCTAAAGCATCGAAACTCCAGAAATTAAGGCGATGTGAAACCAACTTTACTGTTATAAGCAACCGATCTCCGGGGCAAACGAGATGTTTAAAACGGGATTCCTCAATAGAAACAAGGTAAAGGGTGAAGTTTCTATCTGCATTACCCAAGGTTTCCCAAACAAGGACCCCAGCCGCTTGAGCCATAGCTTCAATAATCAAAACACCTGGCATAACCGGGTTCTCTGGGAAATGACCAGGAAAATAAGGTTCTTCTAAAGCAACATTTTTTGCTGCCACGACAGATTCGCCGGCAATGCAACTTACGATACCATCAATTAGAAGAAATGGACTTCGATGCGGAATTCGCATCTTGATTCCTTCTATATCAATACAATATTCATCAGTCATCTGTATCTTTCTCGCGAGCTATACGTCCAAAGCGGATCAAGCTATCTAAAGTTTTAAAGCGAGCAGCATTCCTCCTCCAACGTGGTGCTTTATCAATGGATAAAGCACCAGAGTATGTGCCCGGTTCTGTTACAGATTGGAGTATCGTACTATGAAAAGTAAAAATAGAATCATCACAAATTGTAAGATGACCTACTGCGACTACAGCCCCACCAAACATGCATCTCCTACCGATAACAGTGCTACCAGAAATACCACACAAAGCCGCCATTACAGTATGGGCCCCAACATGCACGTTGTGTCCAATTTGAATAAGATTATCCAGTTTTACCCCATCTTCAATAACTGTATTTTCAATAGTTCCTCGGTCAACTGTTGTATTAGCACCAATTTCAACATCATCACCAATCACAATACCACCTAGCTGTGGAACCTTAATCCATAACTCATCGTCATGTGCAAAACCAAATCCATCACTACCACAAACCACACCTGAGTGGAAAATACATCGCTTACCTATTTCTACACCAGGCATCAAAACCACATGTGGGGCTAAACTTGTCATAGAACCGATTGTGACATTAGCACCAATAATGGAACCTTCACCAACAACTACAAATTCCCCTATTTGAGCTCCTGGACCAATAACCGCATTAGCACTTATTCTTGAAGAACTAGCTACTTTTGCATCTGCGGATATGCATGCAGTTGGATGGATATATGGGTCAATAGCTACTGTAGAAGTGTGCAAAAATTCTGCTACTCGTGCATATACTGCATAGGGATTATTTGCGACTAATGCAGGGACCGGACAAAGTTTTTGATGACGCTCTTCCAGAATTACAGCGCCGGCGCTCGTAGTCTTAAGATGTGCAATATACGCAGGATTAGAAAGAAAACTTATAGCACTTGGGGAGGCACTTGACAACGTCCCAACAGAGTCTATAACCACCTCAGGGTTACCGCTAATTTTGCAGTCAAACCGATCAGCAAGCTCACCTAACGTGGTGGGCATCACTATTTAAGCACTAAAACTATAGTTCGGGTGACCCATTTTTAGGATCCCCCATCATCGCCCTCAAAAGCAGTCTGAAGGCCAAGAAGCACTTCATCTGTAATATCAACAGCAGGACTAAAGTATAAAGCCTCACCAACTACAAGATCATACCCAGCATCTCTCGCATAGATTTGTACTTCCTGCAGCAAAAAAGCCTGAAGAGCGCCTAAAGCCTCATTACGACGAATATTAAGATCTTCTACATATTCGTCTTGCTCTCGTTGCCAATCGCGCGCTTCTTCTCTGAGTTCCCGCTCAAGTCTGAGTCGCTCAGCCTCACCCATTACGGCCCCATCTCTATTATAGGTTTCTTGCTTTTCCTGCAAAGCTTCCTGAGTTGCAGTAAGTTCTTGCTGACGTGGAGCAAACTCATCTTGTAACTCAGCAAGTACTGCCTGAGTCTGTGGCGCTTGGTCTCCTAATCGGGCGCTATTGATCACGCCAATTTTCATACCATCTACCTGTGCACTCACGTTAAGCGCCATAAATAGAGCGGCCACTAATAATCCAATCTTCATCGTTATCCCCGATCTCAACTGCATCCTCATGTCTTAATCCCTAGCTGATAGTTAAAAAGCGTTTCCAACATTAAACTGAAATACCTCTGTCCGATCCCTATACCTACGTGTGGTTTCTTCCACAGCATTAAGCGGCTGAGCTATACTGAATTGTAACAGCCCTACCGGAGCAAGCCATTCTACCCCGATACCAACTGAATGTTTCAAGGCATCAGAACTATAATCATAAGACAGGGGATCACCCAAACGGTCAAGAAACTCAACCCCACCAGTAGAAAACACTCCACCTACATCGTAAAACAAGGCCACCCGTGCAGAATTTCTAAAATCTTCAGGAATTGGTACGATAAGCTCTAACTGATTTGCAATCAACATGTTACCGCCATATGGATTGTTCCAAGAGTCTCTTGGCCCCATATAGCTCTCCCTAAAACCGCGCACAGTTCCAGGACCACCACCGTAGAAATTACGAAATGGTGGTAAGGATTTTGTGTTATCACCATAGGCATCACCATATGAAGTCACGGAATTAAACCGGATCAGCCAATCGTCATAAATCGGAAGAAATTTTGTGAAGGCAAGAGAGCCAACATAATACTCAATCTCACTGCCAGGAATAGTGCCACTAAGATTTGCAGCTATACGAGTACCACTTGTAGGGAAAATTACCCGATTCCGGGAATCATATTGCCATCCCATACTAAGATCCCATGTGGCTAGGGAGGTCATGTAAAACTCTGATCCAGCCTCAGGAATCGCATTACCATGGGCTTTAACCCACTCATTAGCCTGCTTTGAGCTATACCAGTTAGTCGCAAGCTCCGAAAGAGAATAGGATAAACCAAACGAGATGAACTGGTATTCAGTTATAGGGTAAGACCACGTAGACCCAATTGTGACAGTCTCCGTGGAAAAATCAGATGCGGCTTGAGTAAATTGCTTTACATCCTGCCAATTTACAGAGAGCTGCCTCGACAGGCCATCTACCGTGAGATAGGGATCCGTATAATCGATCATAGCCTGCTTATAGTATTCACCTCCATTTAACGTCAATCCAACTCGGTTTCCAGTCCCCATAAAGTTAGAGTGAATAAAATTACCATTCAAGGTAGCACCATAATATTTTGAAAACCCTATTCCGCCACCAAATTGGCCTGGCAACCCTTCCTCAATTTCAAAATCTAAGTCAACAATGTCCGTTGTCCCTGGCACCGGCACCGTTTCAAAGTCTACGGTTTCGACATAGGCTAGTCTCTGAAGACGTACCCGTGAACGTTCCACAAGAGCATTAGAAAGGTAGGACCCTTCAAGCTGACGCATTTCACGACGAAAAACATCATCGTTAACATTATCGGCACCATTAAAATTTATACGACGAACATAAACGCGGTTTTTCGGTTCAACAAAAAATGTAATTTCAGCCTCTAGAGTTTCCTCATTCAAATTGGGAATCGCCCTTACATCTGCAAAAGCATAGCCGTCTAACCCTAGTCTATTTCTGATGCCCGCCTCACTTGCTGTAAGGAGCTGTTGAGAAAACATCTCGCCAGGATTTGCTTGAATATTAGCTCTCAGCTCTTCTACTGGCAGTATGAGGTCACCAGTAATATTGATATCTGAAATAGTGTATCGATCCCCTTCAGTGATATTTATAGTAATAAATATATCTGAATTATCAGGGGAAATTGCTACCTGAACACTGTCATATCTAAAATCTGCAAAACCTCGATCCATGTAGAAAGCAACAAGAGTCTCTAAGTCCCCTTCCAATTCAACCTTTCCATACCTGTGATCATTTCTAAACCAAGACAACCAGCTTCCAGTGCTAGATGTAAAATCGTTAGTAATTTCTTCGTCATCAAAACTAGTATTACCTACAACATTAATTTGTCGAATTCTGGCACGATCACCCTCTTCTATTTGTATATCAACACGGACTCGGTTATCACCAATATCTTCAACCGTTGACTCAACTTGCACCGCATAGCGTCCACGCGTGAAGTATTGTTCTGTTAGACCCTGAGTTACTTGATCGAGGATGGTTTGATCAAAAACCTTTCCACGAGTTAAACCAAACCGCCGTAAATTATCTACAAGCTGATCAGTCTCAATTTCCTGGTTTCCATCAAACGTAAAATCTTCAATAGTTGGGCGCTCTAAAACTGCGATAATTAGTGTATTGCCGCTACGACGAAACTCCACGTCAGCAAAAAAACTAGTTGTATAAATAGCCCTGATAGCTTCTTGGATACGCTGAGGGGTAAGAGTGTCACCAATATTGATTGGAAGGTAGTTATATATTGTGCCTTCCGAAATTCTCTGGGCACCTTCAACCTGAAAGTTACGCACAATCCAAGAATCATCTGTTTGTGAATATCCTATGTGGGTCAATAGGAATAGAAACACAAACACCACACTACTAATTTTCCGACCAAGCAACATCAACTAAACATCCTAGCTATATCGTTATAAAATGCAAAACTCATCAGAATAAATAGCAAGAAAACGCCTACTTGCTGCCCTATTAACATCGCGCGTTCTGAAACAGGGGAGCCCTTCACTAGTTCCACTAGTTGATACACTATTTGGCCACCATCCAGCAAAGGTACTGGTAGCAAATTTAAGACTCCAAGACTAATGCTTACTATGGCCATAAAACCAAGAAAAGCCGTAAACCCAGCACGTGCGCTGTCCCCGGCAATGGCAGCAATATTTAATGGCCCACTAATATTTCGAACGGATACATCTCCTGTAAACATTCTCGCAAACATACGAACTGTTAGAATACTCATATCCCAAGTCTTTATTGCACCCTTTGGCAAAGCATCCAAAAAACCAAAACGTTGCTCTACCATGGCCCGCCCATAAATTGCCTGGGCAAGGTCCGTATCCATCCCTGCACCTATTCTCCCAATTGGCTGACCACTATCTTGGGCAAACCCTATAGTCAGCTCCATTGTGCGCTGATAGCCATTGCGTTCGATTACGACCATAACAGTCTCTCCAGGTCTATCACGAATATATTCCACCCAACTAAACCAGCTACTAACTGTCTCTCCTTCAACTGAGATGACCTTATCCCCAGAAATAAAGCCAGCCTGTTCGGCTGCCCCACCGTCACTAATCTCATCCATAACAGGCGGTAAAATAGGACCGGGCTCAAACCCCAGCCCTACCCATAACGCCCCAGGTTCCGTTAATTCAGCTTCACGCCCTCTTATATCTAATTCTAAATCACGAGAAACACCCTGATCATCTTGCACGGTTATATCAATTAACCCATCTCGTAATAATTCATCCAGAATTGCTAGTACTGCTGTATCCCAGGTCTGCGCTGGACGACCGCCAACAGTCAAAATCTCATCGTTAGGCATCATGCCAACCTGTTCCGCCACCGATCCAGCCGTAACAGTTCCAACTATTGCTTTAGTCCCTGGCACTCCACTAACAAACATAAGCCAATAAGCAAAAATGGCAAATAAAAAATTAAACGCAGGTCCAGCAAATAAGACCGCAATACGATGGGAGATAGGTCGCCGATTAAAAGCGAGATGCTGCTCGGCTAATGGTACGGATCCCTCCCTCTCATCGAGTAATTTCACATAACCACCGAGAGGAATGCTAGATAACCAATATTCAGGGCCTGCCGAATCTATTACTGAATCAGGGTCTCCAACCTCAGTAGAACTTGCAGGATATTGGACCGGACGACCCTGCCAACGCATCAAAGGACTACCAAAGCCAACAGAAAACCGAAGAACCTTGAACCCCAATTTTCGGGCAACCCAAAAATGTCCATACTCATGCACGGACACAAGCACTCCAATAGCAATAATGAATGCTAAAATTGCTGAGATAATTTCGGTCATCTTGACCTCATTCTAGACTAGCCCTTATCTGAAGGGCATATTATCGCCGAGTATTTCACCTGGGGGAAACCCCCTAACCTAATATAGGCATTTAAAATCTGATCATATGAAGATCTCAGATCCAGCTATATCCTCTTAAATATGAAGTCCTGACACGTATATGCCAAGAACAAATATTGGAGTAGCAGCTGTCAGGCTATCAATTCTATCTAAAATCCCCCCATGGCCTGGCAAAAGACGACCACTATCCTTCATGCTTACATTACGTTTGAATAGGCTGATAGTGAGATCACCAACTACGGAACTGATTGCTGTGGAGATACCAATGGCTATAAATAGACCTCTTGGAACATCCAACATGATGCTTGCGCCTAAAGATACTAGCCCAGCAAGAGCTATTCCTCCAATGACACCCTCCCAAGTTTTTCCAGGACTCACCCGTGGCGCGAGTCTGACTTTGCCCCAAAGGCTCCCTATCAGGTAAGCCCCCACATCAGTTGCCCAAACGATGAGAAGCAAACTCATTATTAATTCGGCGCCATGAATAAACCCTTGATGCAAATGACTTAAAAGAAACCAAGAGGGTATTAGTACAAAAGGACCAACAACCCCGACTATTGCAAGAGGGATATGGCGCGGTAAGCGCAATAAAACCATAAGCGAAAGCATCCACCAACCGACACTTATCATTGTGATTGGATAAGCCCAGCTCTGTTCAATACCCCCAAATGCCAGTAAAAACATAAGTGTTGCCATAGCAACCGTATAAAAAACACGCTCAGCTCCCTGCAGTCGCACTAAACCAGTCCATTCCCAAGAACCACCTAGCCAAAACACAGCTATGATCCAACTCACAACCCATGTTGGAAAAAATAAAACTGCCGTGGTAATTCCGCCTGCCAAAACAACTGCTGTAATCAGCCGAGTTATTAGCAATTCGATGCCTCTATCTGCTCTCCAGTACGTCCAAATCTTCTCTGACGACTAGCATAAGATTTAAACGCCTTTTCTAGTTCCTTAATCTGAAAGTCAGGCCATAAAAAATCAGAAAAATACAGTTCACTATAAGCAAGACTCCACAATAGAAAGTTGCTTATACGACGCTCTTCCCCAGTACGTATTAAAAGATCAACATCTGGAAGCTGCCCCATGGTTAATTCCTCAACAAAATACTTCTCATCAATCTGATCACACTTAATGGTTCCGGCCTCAACCTTTCGTGCAAGCCGCTTAGCGGCATTTACCAAATCTGATCGTCCACCATATGCTACTGCTAACGTAAGTTTCATACCCTGATTATTTCTAGTACGGACCTCAGCTGCACGAATCGTTTCTTGAAGAGCCGGATTCAAGAGGTCAGTTTCACCAATAAAATTAAGCTGGATATTATTTTCATCAAGCTCCTCAACTTCTTTATTTAAGGCTTCCATAAACAAAGACATTAATCCTCTAATCTCGCCACGAGGGCGCTTCCAGTTCTCACTAGAAAAAACAAATAGCGTAAGAAAATTCACACCCTGCTTAGTGCAGTATTCGATAAGTGTTCTGACGGGTTTAATTCCAGCACGATGTCCTGCCTTTCGGGGCAAACCTCGCTGCCTAGCCCAGCGACCGTTACCATCCATAATGACAGCCAAGTGATTTGGAGCAGCATCGAGAATATTTTTTTGCGCTACTTTAGCCATCAGAATTCCATCATTTCCCTTTCTTTCTCCTCCAGAAGTTTATCCATTTGAGCTATATGATCGTCAGTAAGCCTTTGTACTTCTTCTTGCGCTCTATGTTCATCATCTAACGTAATCATTTTTTCTTTTAGAAGATCTTTAACATCATTAAGGATATCGCGACGAATATTTCTTACAGCTATACGGCCTGCTTCAGTTTCCCCACGCACAACCTTTATCATATCTTTACGGCGCTCCTCCGTCATAAGCGGTAAAGGCACACGAATTGCATTTCCAGCAGTAACTGGAGTTAACCCAAGATCAGAGGCAAATATAGCCTTCTCAACAACAGGCACCATCTGCTTCTCCCAAGGCGAAACAAGCAATGTACGTGCATCCTCTACAGAAACTGTTGCAGCTTGCGAGATAGGAACCTGGGAACCGTAGTACTCAATCATAATGTGCTCAAGCAACCCAGTATGCGCACGACCAGTACGAAGCCTTATCAATTCATCCTGAAGAGCGTCAACGCTCTTTCTCATTCGGATTCCTCCGTCTTTTTTGAGTTCATCAAGCATTATTTTTCTCTGGAGGTTCTTCTACATTATTAACTGAGGTGCCCAGTTTTTCTCCACAAACCAGTCGTACCAGCTCGCCTGCATTATTTAAATTAAATACAACAAGAGGAAGATTGTTTTCCCTACACATCACGATTGCAGTTGCATCCATAACATTAAGCTTTTCCATAAGCACATAATCAAAAGATAATTCGGTGTAACGAATCGCATCAGGGTCTATAACTGGATCTGCGGAATAGATGCCATCCACCTTAGTAGCTTTAATTAAAAGATCAGCGCCAACTTCAATTGCGCGAAGGCTTGCTGCTGTATCAGTAGTGAAAAATGGATTGCCAGTGCCCGCGGCAAAAATAACTACCCGGCCCTTTTCAAGATGGCGGATGGCTCGGCGACGAATATAGTCTTCGCATACATCATGAATTTGCAGTGCGGACATAACTCGGGCATCGGTACCGTTCTGTTCCAATGCATCCTGCAAAGCGAGGGCGTTTATAACGGTTGCCAACATACCCATATGATCACCAGTCACACGGTCCATTCCTGCTTCAGCAAGCCCCGCACCACGAAAGATATTACCTCCTCCAAGCACTAGACCAACCTGAACGCCCAGCTCAACAACTTCTCTAATCTCATCTGCAATTCGTTTGATAACTACAGGGTCAATGCCATAACCAGCAGACCCTAGAAGAGCCTCACCACTGACCTTCAGGAGAAGCCTTTTATAAACCGCAGCTCTTTTCTCCATGCATCCTCAATTTATTAATTTTTTAGAGCCACTTAATCAAGACAGTTTACTTAGGTTGGATAAGTTAATTGCCTTGAGATGCTTGTGCCATTACCTCTTGCACAAAATCATCTTTCTTTTTCTCAATTCCTTCGCCCACCTCATAACGCATAAACCTAATAACTGTTGCCTGACTTTGTGCTAAAAGATCACGAACTTTCTGATCAGGATCTTTAACAAATGGTTGTCCAAGTAGTGTTACCTCATCAAGATGTTTTCGTAAACGACCTTCGACCATTTTTTCTACTATTTCTGGAGGTTTCCCTTCTCCCAATGCCTGAGCTACCAAAATCTCACGCTCCTTAGCAAGCTCTTCTTTAGGCATATCATCAGCACTTATACACTGTGGAGCTCTCGCAGCTACCTGCATTGCTATATCTCTAGCTAGCTCTATGGTCCCACCATCTAGCTCAACTAAAACACCTATTCTACCCATATGACTGTATGCACCAACCAATCCGTCGGCATCTACTACAGAAAATCGCCGAACAGAAATGTTTTCTCCAATCTTGGTAACCAAATCAAGGCGTAGTTTCTCTAAGGTTTCCCCATTCACTTCCAACGACATAAGTTCATTAATATTAGCCGGAGAAGGCTCAGCAAGTGCTGCCTGAACTACCGTATCTGCAAATTGTCCGAAATTAACATCTTTAGCAACAAAATCGGTTTCTGAATTAACTTCCAATATGACGTAGCGAGCTTCACTATCGCTTCCTTTGAGCACCACTAGTCCTTCAGCCGCAACACGCGAAGCTTTTTTATCCGCTTTCGCTTGACCTGATTTGCGTAATAGTTCAGCTCCCCGTTCAATATCACCACCTACTTCTACAAGGGCTCTCTTACAATCCATCATTCCAGCGCCAGTACGCTCACGAAGCTCTTTAACCAATCCCGCTGTTATCGTCATCACTAATCCTCTATCTACTCACATATCCAAAATCTAACTATCATCCTTAGCTTTAGTTTTTGACGCCGCTTTCGTGGTTTTTATCGAAGACTTTTTAACTCCCTGGGCAGACTTCGGTTCGGAAGCAGCATCTGCTTCAGGCGTGGCATCCTCAACAGGAGCCTCAGGCGTGGCATCCTCAACAGGAGCCTCAGGCGTGGCATCCTCAACAGGAGCCTCAGGCGTGGCATCCTCAACAGGAGCCTCAGGCGTGGCATCCTCTTTGGACTTCAACACCGCAACCTTAGCTTTCGGTTTTTTCTTTACCGATATTTTCTCGGCTACCTTTTTCTTTTTGGCTCTTTTCTGGGGGGCAGGTTTGCTCTTTAGCACCTTAGGCCGCCCCTCATCATCTAGCTCTACAAACTCATCATCACCTGTAGGAACTTCCGGAATTGATTCGCGTCCAGCTAATACTGCTTCGGCAATACCATGAGCATAAAATTGAACGGCTCTCATAGCATCATCATTTCCTGGAATCAGGTAATCAACCATATCGGGAGAGGAATTGGTGTCTACAACTGCGATTACTGGAATACCAAGTTTCGCAGCCTCTTTAATCGCTATCTCTTCATGACCGACATCAACGATGAACACTGCATCTGGCAGTGAATCCATCTCCTTTATCCCTCCTAAGGTCCTTTCAAGCTTATCCCTGTCTCGAGATAAACCAAGACTCTCCTTCTTAGTAAATGCGTTGCCAGCTCCCTCTGCTGTCAGTTCTTCTAACTCTTTTAATCTCTTTATGGATTGCCTTATTGTCTTGAAATTTGTGAGCATACCGCCAAGCCACCTATGGGTTACATAGGGCATACCACATCGCTTTGCCTCTTCAGTCATAGCCTCACGCGCTGCGCGTTTAGACCCAACAAACAAAACTTTACCGTTGTCGGCAATAAGTTTACGAACAAACTCGCATGCTTCAATATAAAGCGGTAAAGATTTCTCTAAATTAATTATGTGGATGCGATTTCTTTCACCAAAAATGAACGGTGCCATTTTTGGGTTCCAGAAGCGGGTTTGGTGACCAAAATGCACCCCCGCCTCAAGCATCCGGCGCATTGATACGTCGGTCATGGAAGCTCCTTATCTCGGGTTAATCCTCCACGTAACCCTTGCAAGCAACCCCTTATTTTACAGGGCACCCCGCTCACAAGTATTGGTACGTGTGTGTATTTAATTGCCTCTAAGGCGCCCGCTTTATACCATAGGTGGGTTTCAGCAACAATCACGCTCGCTTTTCCATATAGCTAAGCATCGCTTGTTCCTATTAACTTTTATCCCAAAATTAGGGGTTAATTGACACTATGAGCGTCACAATTAAAACCGCAGAAGAACAGAAAAAGATGCGTGTAGCCGGCAGGTTAGCTGCAAGTGTTCTAGATATGATTGGCGAATATGTCAAGCCAGGTATATCAACCAATGAGCTCGATCGAATTTGTCATCAGTTTATTGTAGAAGATTTAGAGGCTATTCCAGCGCCTCTAAATTATCGAGGATTTCCGAAGTCGATTTGCACTTCTGTTAACCATGTTGTGTGCCACGGTATCCCAGGGGACAAAAAACTAAAAAATGGGGATGCTATAAACATAGATATCACTGTTATTAAAGATGGATTCCATGGCGATACAAGCCGTATGTTTCAAGTAGGCAATCCAACCATACTAAGCGAACGGTTATCTCGGGTCTGTTATGAAGGGATGTGGTTTGGTATCGAGCAAATCTGTGCTGGAAAGCATTTGGGGGATATAGGCGCCGCTGTGCAAAAACATGTAGAAAAAAACCGCTTTTCTATAGTTCGAGAGTATTGTGGACACGGAATTGGTAGAGGGTTCCATGAAGACCCTCAAGTACTTCACTATGGTCAACCAAATACCGGACTAGAACTTTTGGAAGGAATGACTCTCACAGTAGAACCAATGATTAACGCAGGTAAACGTACCGTTAAGCTTTTAAGCGATGGCTGGACAGTGGTAACAAAGGACCACTCACTTTCTGCTCAGTGGGAACATACTATCCTTGTTACAGGATCAGGTTATGAAGTACTAACCCTTGGCGCTAAAGACCGTTAAATAAACCATGCCGCAAAAAAAAGCGATATCACCCTTAGAACGCCAATCTGCATTTGACAAAGCGGCTCTTGATGATGCCCTTAAAACCACAAACAAATCTATTGAGTTCTTTCGTGATGCACTTAAGAAGGCTAATGATAGTCTTGCAACTCGTTTCTATAACAATGAGTCCGTTGATGTTCTAGTCCGGAATCGCGCATTAATTATTGACGAGATTATCCTGTCTGTTTGGAACCACTTTGCAACCGATGCAAAGAAACAATGTGCCCTAATAGCCGTTGGCGGTTACGGTAGAGGTGAACTCCACCCTTATTCCGATATCGATCTCATGATTTTACTCTCAGAGAACGAAAATGTTGATATTGATGCCAGAATTAGTCGGTTTTTAACATTGCTTTGGGATATTGGACTGGAGGTTGGACATTCTGTTCGTACAGCTCAAGATTGTGCTATCCAATCAAAAGACGACGTTACCGTGCTAACAACTTTAATGGAAGCGCGGCTACTCAGTGGTTCAACCGAACTTTTTAAGACCATGAAAAGATGTATATCAAAAGATAATATCTGGGCGTCCGCAGCATTCTATGAGGCAAAAAATTCCGAACAGATCACTAGGCATCATAGATATGACGATACAGGGTATAACCTTGAGCCAAATATTAAGGGCAGCCCGGGAGGATTAAGAGACATACAAATGATTGGATGGATTGCTCGTCGACATTTAGATACCGAAAGCTTAAACGACCTAATAAACCATGGCTTTCTTACACCAGGGCAATTAAAAATACTTGAAACGGGTCGTATATTTCTTTGGCGGGTCAGATTCGGGCTACATTTGCTGGTAGGAAGACGAGAAGACCGTCTCTTGTTCGATCATCAGTCTAAGCTTGCTCAGATGCTTGGCTATGAAGACGCTACTTACACTCTGGCAGTTGAGCAACTTATGCAAAAATACTACCGCACAGTGATGGAAATAAGCCGACTAAATGAAATGCTACTTCAACTATTTGAAGAGGCCATTCTCCGAGACCCAGAAACTCTACCAAACCATATAAGCCAGGATTTTCAGGAACGTAATGGTTATCTGGAAGCAGTAAAGGAAGACATCTTTATTCATAACCCATCTGCTTTGCTCGAAATTTTTCTCCTTTTAGAGAGGAACTTAGAACTCCGTGGAATAAATGCAAGAACAATCGCACTCATAAAACAACACCTATATCTGATTGATGAAGAGTTTCGTCAAAACCCAAAAAATCATAGGCTTTTTCTTGACATAATTCGAGAGCCTCAAGGAGTCACGCGTACGTTAAAGCGTATGAATACTTATGGAGTATTAGGCCTTTATATTCCTGCATTTGGAAGAATAGTTGGACGCATGCAGTATGATTTATTTCATGCCTACACAGTAGATGCGCACACTCTGTTCGTAGTAGAAAATCTCAGGCGTTTTGCTTTACCGCGTTTCGACCATGAGCATCCCGAGTGTAGCGGCATAATGCAGTCACTCTCTAAACCAGAAATTGCATATTTAGCTGGTCTATTTCATGACATTGCTAAGGGACGTGGTGGAGATCACTCAACTCTTGGCGCGGTAGATGCTGAGGCTTTTTGTTTAGAACATGGTATGAGTCGTTATGATGCAAGGCTTCTCGCATGGCTAGTAAAAAATCATTTGCTCTTATCCATGACCTCGCAAAAAAAGGATCTTAATGATCCTGTCGTAATCAACGAATTTGCCCATATCGTTGGAGATGAGACACATCTTAACTACCTTTATGTGCTTACAGTAGCTGACGTTCGCGGAACAAACCCGAAGATCTGGAATTCGTGGAAAAATTCTCTTTTCTGGGAGCTATACCAACTTACAAAACGTGCGCTGAGAAGAGGTTTTTCCGAACCTATTGATGCCAAAGAACTTATTTTTGAGACTCAAACCCAAGCAGAGGAAATTCTCAAAAAAAATGGTCTAAAACCTGGGTCTTGGAAGTCTGTATGGGATAGTTTTACAAATGAATACTATCTTAGACATAAGCCAGAAGAAATTGCTTGGCATACAGGCATCCTTGCCGAAGCAAAAACTACAAACAAACTTGTCGTCGATGTTAGCGGCCATGCTTCCGAAGGGCTCACAGCCATTATGGTTTATGCGCCAAAAAAGCTAAGTTCATTTGGACGTACAACTGCCGTGTTAGATCAACTTGGCCTAACAGTTGCGGATGCTAGAATTGTCCCAATGAGCAGTGCACAGACACTAAATACCTACTGCGTTCTTGAAAACGATGGTCAACCAATAAGCAATATCAGTAGACTTCAAGAAATTCGTACTAGGATTTTAAAAGCACTTACTGCCGATACTAATAAAACACTTACCGTCAATCGACAAGCCTCTCGACGAGTAAGGATGTTTGACACGGAAGTGCAAGTGAATATTTCACAGGACCACGATAATTGTCGAACAGTTCTGGAACTGGTGACCGGAGATAGGCCAGGGCTTCTTTTGCAAATCAGTCAAATATTTGAACAACACAATGTAAGCATGCATAACGCTAAAATAACGACTTTAGGAGAGAAGGCTGAGGATATATTTTTTATTACTACCAATGAGAATATGCCTCTGCACGAACAACTCTGTAATGAGCTGATAAGCACTATGAAAACAACCCTATCCCAGCCTAGTCATAAATAAAGTGACAATAACCAATATGCATCCTGCAGGAGTTTTTTATGTCTAACCTTATAAAGGTCATCAATGCAGCCTGGGAACAGCGCTCTGAACTAGCTCCTACATCTGTTGATGCCGAGATAGTCGAAGCCATAGAACATTGCATTGATGGTCTTGATTCTGGTGAGCTACGTGTTGCTGAGCCTAAAGAAGGAAACTGGGTTGTTAATGATTGGTTAAAAAAAGCTGTTTTACTTTCTTTTCGGGTAAGTGAAAATAAACCAACAAGCGGTGGATTTACTCAGTTTTTTGATAAGGTTCCCTTAAAATATGCGGGCTTTAACCAAACAGAATTTACCGCCTCAGGGACAAGGGTTGTTCCAGGAGCGCTAGCCCGACGTGGAGCCTATATTGCATCGAATGTAGTGCTCATGCCTTCATATGTAAATATTGGCGCCTACATTGACGAAGGTGCAATGATAGATACATGGGCTACGGTTGGTAGCTGCGCCCAAGTGGGCAAGAATGTTCACCTCTCTGGTGGTGCTGGGCTTGGAGGCGTACTAGAACCATTACAAGCAACCCCAACCATAATCGAGGATAACTGTTTCATTGGTGCACGCTCTGAGGTTGTTGAGGGAGTTGTAGTCGAGCGAGACAGCGTAATCGGCATGGGCGTATACATCGGACAAAGCACGCGCATCTATGATCGATCTTCGGGCGAAATCAGCTATGGAAGAATTCCATCAGGGTCTGTGGTCGTATCAGGAAACCTGCCTTCAGACGACGGAAAATACAGCTTGTACTGCGCCGTAATTGTCAAACGTGTCGATGCAAAAACAAGATCAAAAACGAGCCTAAATGACTTATTAAGACTTTAGTTTCCCTCAATCTAATATCTGAATAATACGTCAGCCATTAATCGGTCATAGTCTCTATTTTTTCCGGCGGCTTCACCTCTCTCACCAGTCACATATCGCACACCAAAATTCCATCCATTATAGAACGCATAACCTGCTCTAAAAGTATGTGCGCGGCCATCACTAGTTCCACCGGCAAAATCTGAGTCCGAAAATGCTCCAATGACTGCATTAGCCCCACTATCTTGATAAACGTAAGCTAATGACCAGTTTCCTGGGTTAGAAGTACTTCCATAGGTAATTCCTGTTGCATACCCATCATCGAATGCTTTTGCTTCCCTATTACGTACATAATCGGCAAAAAACGTAGCTGGCTTTCCACCTACTTGGAAACGAAGCTCACTAAAAATGTTGAACTCTGAAAACCCATACAAATAGTTTCCATTAATATCAAGCTGGTTACCTTGGCCATTATCGGGCGTAAAAATAGGCTTGCGCCCTTTCATATTAGATGTTTCGTAATAACTTATACCAGCTGTTAATCCCATGCCATTATTGAGATCACCCCTATATCCAGCCTGTAATCCGTAAAGCATCGAATCAGAACTATCAGCACGTTCCTCTACCCAGAATGCAGATGCGTTACTAAAAAATGATCCAGACTGATACTTAGCGGCAACCCCTTCTGGTCGTATATCACTATCGTAGATTAGATGGTAACTAGTAGGTCGAAAAAAAGGACTTGGCATTTTTCCACCGAAAATATTGAGATCCTCTGTAACACCCCAATTAAAATAGGCGAGATCAACGCCAACCGGTTTATATGAAAACCCTTCATCAAATGTTTGATTTCCTGAGTCATTCGTTCTCGGTCCAGTGGATAAACCAAAAACCGCAATAGTATCCTCAGCAACATCTGCCGTGACACTCATGCGCGCTCTAATACGATGACGATGTCTGTCTGTATATAAATCGTCCCAAATACTCTCATGTCGATACCTAAGATCTCCTGCCAACCTCACCTTATCACTTTGCGCTGGAATCATAGGCGGTGGAGTTTCAGCTACTAGGGCTTGCTCATTTTCACTTGAGTCAATTAATACTTGGTCATTTAGTCTACTTTGCTCAAGTTGAGATAATCTTTCAGCAAGCTGCAAAATCTGTTCTTTTAGCTCCGCAATCTCTTGAACCTCGTCAGTCTGTGCATGTAACGGGGTTATGAAAAAAAAGCTACCAGTAAGCAAGGTGTTCAATATAAATCTCATAACATGCTCCATCAATTTTTCAAACCTACTAGTCTGCTTAGAAATTCAGAAGCATATTGTTTGAACACTGTTACATTTAGGTTACAAAATATTATAAAAAACAAAAAAAAATTATTTCAATCGATTCCTAAAACTCTTATATCAACATAAATACAACTGATATGAGACACTTATAAGATGAATAATATGGATGATCCGGTCCTCAAACTCACTCAAGAACTGATTCGTCGGCCATCTGTAACGCCCAAAGATGAGGGCTGTCAGAAACTAATTTCTGACATTTTAGAACCTCTTGACTTTCAAATTGAAAATTTACGCTTTGGTGAAGTAGATAATCTATGGGCGCGTCATGGAAAAGGGCATCCAGTTATTTGTTTTGCAGGTCATACGGATGTAGTTCCCCCAGGCTTAGTAGATGAGTGGATAACGGATCCTTTTGCAGCTGAGGTCCATGATGGTCGGCTAGTCGCCCGAGGGGCTGCCGACATGAAGTCTGGCTTAGCTGCAATGGTATTTGCCTGCCGACGTTTTGTTGAAACCTATCCTGATCATAATGGATCTATCGCTCTTCTCATCACAAGTGATGAGGAAGGAGAAGCAAAGGACGGGACATATCGCGTAATGGAAACCCTATCGAAACGCAAAGAAACAATTGATTGGTGCATTGTTGGCGAACCCTCTAGCACAAAAAAATTGGGTGATACGGTTCGTATTGGCCGACGTGGAAGTCTCTCAGGCTTAATGACTTTGCGAGGTATACAAGGTCATGTGGCTTACCCGGCAGAAGCTCGAAACCCCATACATGACCTGGCCAACCTTGTACGTGCCATCAACTGCAAACCGATTGATAATGGCACTGAGAATTTTCCACCCACCAGTTTTCAAATGGTGAATGTTCACTCAGACGCGGGTGCGCCTAACGTAATCCCCGGCGAACTAAAATGTCGGTTTAACTTTCGATACTCGACCCACTGGACTCAGGAGTCATTATCCGCATACGTAGAAAATTTGATTGCAAGTCTTGGAATTGATTGCGATATAACATGGCGTAACGCTGGCGATCCCTTTTTCACTCAAGCAGGTCGTTTATCTAAAGCCATTTCTACAGCAATCAATGAGCATACAGGCATCAATCCCGAACTCTCAACAAGCGGCGGCACTTCGGATGGGCGTTTTATTGCGCCTCATGGTGTGGATGTAGTGGAATTTGGGCCGTTAAATAAGACCATTCATAAAGTAAATGAAGAAGTCTTAATAAAAGACATTCCAAAACTAGCAGATATCTACTATAGAACTGCAGAGTTACTGCTAGAGGAGATAACCTAACACTAGGTTATTTAAACGCCTAGTTGGTGATACGTTTTCCGTTTGTTAAAACAGCCAATGTCCCTAGCAATACGAACCACACTAGCGCCCATCCCGGCATACTAAGACCGAGAAATTGCCAGTTGATATCAGCACATTCACCGGCACTCGTAAAAACCATACGCACTGCTTCCAATGGCCCGAACACATCTAACATGTAATTGAGACCTGCACCGCAGCTGGGCGGTACTTGGTCTTCCGGGAGATTCTGTATATAAACATGAAATCCCGCAATACCCATACCAACAACACTGATTACTAAAGCACCCGCACCATATAGGCGTGAGCCAACACCAACCGGGCTATGTATGCCAGCAATGAGAAAAATAACCCCTGCTGCAATAAACGCAACACGCTGAAAAATACACAGAGGACAAGCCTCTAATCCGAGAATATATTGAGCAAATAGAGCATAGCTAATAAGCCCAATAACTACCCCGGAACCCGAAAAATTAGCCCATCGTCTATGTTTTCTAGTAGAAATCATTTAGAAACTTCTTGATTATCAGCAGCATTAATCACATCTGCTTGCACATTGCCCAAATCAGAGTGACGTATGTCCTTACCATAGGCCAGAAAAACAACATACTCGCAAATATTCTTTGAATGATCACCTATTCTTTCTAGTGCTCGTGCTGTCCATGTCACATCCATAACACGGCTTATCATACGGGGATCTTCCATCATGAAGGTGATATTCTGACGATAGATAGTCTCATACTCTAAGTCGACCTCTTCGTCCGCTTTTACTACATCCAATGCCAACTGCACATCAAGACGAGCAAATGCGTCAAGAGCGCCGTGAATCATGTCTTTCACATGCCGAGCAAGATTTCGGAGTTCACGGTAATTTGTACGTGGTCTTTCAACCACAGCAAGCTTAGCCGCCAACGAACCAATTTTTTCAGCCTCATCACCGATTCTCTCTAGATCCGTGATGGCCTTGATCGTTGCAATAATTAAACGCAAATCTCCAGCTGCAGGGGCTCTTGTAGCCAAAACTCGCCTACATTCTTCGTCTATTGCAACCTCCATTTGGTTAATATTAACGTCGTTCTTAGCCACTTGAAGACCCAATTCGCTATCCGCATCAGCAAGCGCCTTCAACGCATGATCAAATTGTTCTTCTACAAGCCCTCCCATTTGCAAAAAAGAACTGCGTATTCGCTCTAACTCGTCATTAAAGCCATGTGATACATGTTGTCCAAATTCTGTTACTTCCATAACAATTCCATTATACGACAGCTCATAGTTTTTCTACCTGAGTCATGACTCTTTCCTTAGGGAAAGCACATGTAAACAAGCTACCCTCACCAGTTTCGCTTTCTATATTTAAGGTGGCCTCATGAATCTGCAGCGCGTGTTTTACTATTGCCAGGCCCAGTCCAGTACCCCCGAGCTCTCTCGAACGACCAGGATCAACCCGAAAAAATCTTTCCGTAACTCTAGAAATCATATCTTCCGGAATTCCAATTCCAGAATCTTGCACTGAAAATTCAGCTCCCGAACCAACTAATTTCCAATTACATATAATTTCACCCCCTGCAGGTGTGAAACGCACAGCATTGTGAATCAAATTATAAAATATTGAATACAAACCGACTTCGCTTCCCAACAAAGACACATCTGTATGCAGCTCTAACTGGATTTGTGCGATACTTTTTTTCCCAGAAAATTCCTGCGTAATCAACTTAAGAAGTTTTGCCACGTCAACGCGCTCAATAGAACCTTCCTGCCGTTGTGAATCAAGCTTCGTTAGCTCAATTAGATCACGTAAAATACGGGTCATACGTTCGGCTTGTCGTCCCATCTCACTGATGGGGATACTCCAGTTCTCCGGCAATCCCTTATCATCAGCAAGTACCTCAAGGTACCCACTAATAACAGTCAATGGCGAGCGCAGTTCATGGGAAGCATTTGCCACAAAATCACGGCGGGTCCGCTCCGATTGCAACTCCTTGGTAATATCCCGGACTATTGCAAGACGCTGAGATTTGCCATACGGAATTATTTGAATAGCTAGCTGCCCCCGCTCTTCTTTTAAAGAGGGAATAGTCAGCATTGATTCTTGTGGGTCTTCTAGAGATCTCACCAAGTCTGGGTGCCGGAGAAAATTATCAATCCGTTGCCCAATGTCCGTCTTATAATCTAATCCTATCAAACGGGTAGCAGCGGGATTAAACCACTGAATCTCAGAATTTGAGTTTAAAATGATACCCGCTTCATGTAATGCGCCAGTTGATTCTCTCACCTCACGCAATAGATTTTGATAGTGTTTTGTTCGGCTTCTGGACTTAGTTTTTAATTGCTCTATCCTTGCAAACAGTTCCGCCCACAAACCTCGCATCTGAAACGGTACATATCTCCCGTGACACAGCATTCGATCAAGAATGTATAAATTACGAAGGATGTATACGAGATATAGGGCAAGCCCGCCAACCAACCACCAGCCAACACTACCAAACCACCAGCCAAGCAGAAAAGCAGCTCCCAGCGAACTCCCTAGAAAGAATAGTTGTGATGTCCAACGACTTGGCAAACTCACACCTCACGACAGGAAAACCTGTAACCCACCCCACGGACGGTTTGAACTAGTTTATCGCAACTGTGAGGAGTCAGGGCTTTGCGGAGCCTGCGTATGTGTACATCAACCGTTCTGTCTTCCACATAAACTGTTCCGCCCCATATTCTGTCTAACAATTGCCCCCGACTGTAAACTCGATCCTGGTGACGCATAAAAAAGTTTAGAAGCTTGTATTCAGTAGGTCCTAGAAGGATCTCTTTCTTATTCACAGTAACTCTGTGGCTACCCGTATCCATGTTTAAACCGCCTGCAGTAATAGTCTCATCTGCTACGGTTAGTCCTCGACGCAAAACCGCTTTGATTCGAGCAAGCAGCTCACGTGGAGAGAATGGCTTAGTAATATAATCATCAGCACCACCATCAAGCCCCGCTACTCTGTCATCTTCTGCAACGCGAGCCGTTAGCATAATAATGGGTATTTCCCGAGTATCAGGGTCACGTTTCAACTGACGCATTAACTCCAAACCACTCACGTCGGGCAACATCCAGTCCATCAGTACCACATCTGGATACTTATCAACTATAGATGAACGAGCCTCCCTACCTGATCCGACAGGCAACACCTCATATCCTGCTCGACTGAGATTGAATACCAGCATATCTCGTATTGCAATTTCGTCTTCAACTACTAAGACCCGTGTAATTTCCCATAATCTTTAGTCAAGACCCTTGATAAGGAGCTATTACACAAGGAGGTTATTACAGTTTAGTGACGATAGATACTAAAGTTTTTACGATGTACAAAGTGCATTAAGCTCATCTTTTCCAAGCCTTTTCAGACCTCAAGTAGACGGGCGTAGCGACCTCAGGACGTTGCCCAAGCCCCTCTGCCAAATCGGCCATAGCTTGGGGAAATAGATCTCTTGCGCAGGGATAGGCCCCCACATGTGTGCTTTTGGCATTTACAACCAGCTTTTCCAAGACTAGTTCATACGATAAAAACCCATTACCGACCGCACTCCATGTATCAAGGCTGGCGCTACTAACAGTTTCCGGGGAACCAAGACATTCCTCACTGGTAGC
>CAXYEE010000024.1:0-22500 GCA_964276105.1 uncultured Gammaproteobacteria bacterium
TAATTGGGTTATATGGTTCATCATCCCCCGTCCTTTACACCACCACTTACTGAAACAAAAAATATTTTTCACCTCGACTTGGAATGTAGTCCTTGTTTTCGAAGAGAATGTCCTTTAGGTCATTTTAGATGTATGAAAAATATTGAGGTAGGGGAGATATGTAGTGCGGTTATAACGGTACTAGGTGGCACGAGAATGGAACATCAATCCTGATTTTTTTGGGTTATAGAGCTAAGGAGTAAAACTTAATGCTCAATCCTCATGTGAAGACAATGCAAACATCCTCTGTTCTATTTGATAGAAACGTGTATGCGAACATCTCGGAGGATTGGTTTTTGGAGTCGTATTGGCGTGCTCATCAGCTTGTGATTGATGAGATTTCTGGAAGAGGAAGCGTCTTTGTCGTTCGTCAGGAGGAAGAAACATGGGTTCTTCGGCACTATCGAAGAGGCGGTTTTATGATGCAATTGACTGAAGATAGTTATGTATGGACAGGGTTGGAACGGACTCGTTCTTTTAGGGAGTGGTACCTGCTCTATGAACTCTATAAACGGGGCTTGCCAGTTCCTTGCCCGGTAGCTGCCCAAGTTATAAGGAACGGTATTTTTTATCAGGCCAACATCATCACAAAGTGCATAGAACATACTCGTTCATGGGCATCAATGGTTATTTCTGGGGAGGCGCAAAATTCACACTGGAAAACTGTTGGTATGACGCTAAGGAGATTTCATGATGAGGGTGTGAATCATGCGGATTTGAACGCGCACAATATTCTTATTGATACTTCTAACCATGTCTTCCTTGTTGACTTTGATCGCAGTTCAATTATTGGCGATGGATCTTGGAAAAAGACTAATATTAAAAGGCTTTTGCGATCTTTGAGAAAAGTTTCTCTTGAAACTGGCGCAAGATTTGATGAAATAGGCTGGAAAGAATTGTTACGCGGTTACAACTCTAGTTTATAGATATCTGGATAGGGTTCTGGTCTGCCCTTAAAGCGTCGATAGGTCCACATATATTGTTCTGGCGCTAAGCGAATATAGTTCTCTAAATGTTTAACTAGTCGGCTAGTATCTGCAGCTACGTCATCTGTTGGAAAATTATTTAGTGGCGCGCCGATGTTAGCTATGTATCCTTGTTTTCCAGGTAGACGTCTAAAAAAATAGGTTAATACTGTCGCACCGGTTATTTTAGCTAGTTTGCTAACAGTTGTTGTTGTGACTGCTGGTTCACCAAAAAAAGGTATGAGTTCGCTGTTACTGCCTTTATTTGCAAGATCTGCTAGGTAACATACAGATCCATTATTTCTTAAGGCTCTTACCATTGCGCGTATATTGTCGCTTGGAATTTGCTCCTTAACTTGTCTTCGTCTTCCGCGATGTATTAGATAATCAATCATTGCATTTGGTTGTGGACGATAGATTGACTTCATTCTCGGAAAATATTCTCCTAGTACCGATGTGCTAGTTTCCAGAGTCGTGAAATGTGCGGCAAGAATTATAATTCCCTTGCCTTTTTCTTGGGCATGTTCGATATGCTCTACCCCCTCTACGTTGACTAATTTCAGTAGCCGATTTGTAGAAGCAAACCAGCCTAAGCCCATTTCTGAAAATGCAGCGCCTACAGCCTCAAAATGTTCTTTTGATAAGCTATATTTTTCTTTTTTTGAAAGATTAGGAAAACAAATTCCTATGTTTTTTGTGACGGTATGGCGTGTTTTTCGAGCAAAATAGAATCCAATACGACCAAAATATTTTCCTATATTAATTTGCCAAGGGTATGGCAGGAGTGCTGCTAATTTCATCCATCCAAGTAAGGCCCATGTGGGCAAATAGCGAGGAGATAGAAATCCCTTATGACTTAAATGATGTGGCTCTGAAGGCATGTTGATGTGTGCTCTATTATGCCCCTAATGGGGATTATTCTGATTATAAATATCCATGTATTTTTCTGGTCGCCCCTTAAATCGCTTGTGAATCCAAGCATATTGTTCTGGACAGGTTCTTATATAGTTTTCAAGTTCTTTCATTAGTGTTGCTGTGTCTTGTACAGGATTATCAGTTGGAAAGTTTTTAAGTGGCGGGCAGATTTTTATAACATAGCCAGTGTCATCTTCAATACGCTTGTAGAAAACTCTGAGAAGAGTTGCTCCGCTTAAGTTAAGAAGTCTGGTTGTGGCTGTACTAGTCATTGCAGGTTCACCAAAAAATGGCACCAGCGCACTATTTTTTCCTGTGTAGCACTGGTCTGTTAAATACATAACTGCTGAATTGCTATTTAGACTTTTTACGAGATCTCTAACGCTATATTTAGAGAATAGTTCGTCAAAACTTCTCAGTCGTCCTCTGCGCATAATTTCATCCGCAAGCTTATTCCGCATTGGTCTATACATTGCAGTTAGTTTAGGACATAAAGGCTTTAATGCAGGGTATATAATTTCTAGAGGTGTAAAGTGACCACAGAATAAAAGAACGCCTTTGCCTTTATCTAAAGCTTTTTTAAGGTGTTCTTGTCCTTCAATTCTTACTATTTTTTGAACTGTCTGTTCTGAGCTGAACCATCCTATAGCTATTTCCGAGAAAGCGGCTCCCATAGATTCAAAATGCTTTTCAATTAGAATATCTCTTTC
This sequence comes from uncultured Gammaproteobacteria bacterium, assembly GCA_964276105.1. GTDB lineage: Bacteria > Pseudomonadota > Gammaproteobacteria > Steroidobacterales > Rariloculaceae > UBA6522. The sequence goes on from CAXYEE010000024.1 coordinate 2,630, forward strand.
TTTTCTTGAGAGTTTTGGAAAGCATATCTCTAGGTTTTTTTCTGCAATATGACGCCTTTTTAGAAGTAATCGACCAAGAAGCCGACCTATACGTTTGCTAATTTTGATTTGCCAGCGCATAGGTAATATTAGACTGGAGCGTAGCCATCCAAACAAAAACCATACCGGCCAATAGCCAGGTGTCCAGTACTTTATAAGCGAGGGTTTTTTGTGTATTGCCATTGCCTGCAGAGTATAGGAAGGCTTCATAAATTTCTAACAATGAAATTTTCTGAGTTTCCCATAAAGAAGATTTTAGTACGTAACTGTCTAAAAACTTGATATTAGTGTTGTAGGTTATATAAAGAAAATCACTCTCATAAAATACTGGATTTTTTTGTTCTTAGGGTTGCCAGTTTTTTGTGTTACATAAAATTTATGTAGGTACTAAGTATTTGAACCGATATGAAGTGTCATTTAAGAAAACTTTTAAGTTGTTTCCTTAGCCAATACACCGTGGTGTTCATGTAACACAGGTTTTTATGATCAATATGCCAGATGTAGAGTCTCTGATAATGAGTGATTACTCGTTGATCTGTAATAGCGACATGCTATAGAGTCCTAGGGTGAACAAAAAAACAAAAATAACCTCGTTTTTATTGACTATGCTTATAGTCTGGAATGGCCCTATAAGTGGCAACGACTTAACTCCTAACTATGATCAAGCAGATCAGGCGCTTATTATAAAATCTGAGCGTAAGCTCTATCTCTACAAAGCAGGTAAAGTATTACAGGATTTTGATATTGCTCTTGGCTTAGTGCCAAAAGGGCCAAAAGAGCGTTCTGGGGATTTCCGTACGCCGGAAGGTCATTATTACTTAGAGACTAAAAATTCTAATAGCAATTATTTTCTATCTATTAAGATTTCTTATCCAAATGAACAGGATATAGCTAAAGCCAGGGCACAAGGCGTTGATCCAGGCGGACAGATAATGATTCATGGGCAGCCTAATGAATCCAAATACTCTGCCCTTCGTGCTCAGGGGTTAGATTGGACTGATGGGTGTATTGCGGTATCGAATTCTGACATGGTAGATATTTGGTTGATGATAGAGGATAAAATCCCTATTGAAATTCGCCCCTAAAAGCTTTCAGGCTTGATTCTACGTCTTCTTCCTTCTGATAGTTTGTAATGTCTTGAAATTTCCAGACTAATACCCCATTTATTTCGGTAATCAAGGTATTTTGGAGTGGCTGATGAGCAAAGCTCAAGAGCCGGAAGTATTCAGTTTTCAGGCCGAGGTGAAGCAATTGCTTCACCTTATGATTAATTCTCTTTATAGCAATAAGGAAATTTTTCTGCGGGAATTGATTTCTAATGCGTCAGATGCAAACGATAAGCTCAGATTTGAAGCTCTTGAGAAACCAGAGCTTCTAACAGAAAAAACGGATCTTGAGATAACCGTAACACTTGATCCAGATAATCGACTTTTGACGATAAGCGATAATGGTATTGGTATGAGTCGTGATGAGATTATCCAGCAGCTTGGTACGATTGCTCATTCAGGGACAGCACAATTTATCGAGTCTCTGAGCGGCGAGAAAAAAGAGGATTCTCAGCTTATAGGCAAATTTGGGGTTGGTTTTTATTCGGCATTTATCGTAGCAGAAAGGGTTGAAGTGCTTAGTCGAAGAGCGGATTTGACCGCAGAAGAGGGTGTCCGATGGGAGTCAGCAGGCGATGGGGATTACTCTCTAGAAACCGTAGAAAAGCAGGATAGAGGCACCATTATTGCGCTAACTCTCAAGCCAGAAGAAACAGAGTTTGTTGATAATTTTAGGGTAAGCACACTTATACGAAAGTATTCTGACCATATAGGATTTCCAGTTCGAATAAAAAATGGGGAAGAGGATGTTACTGAAGATCCTGTAAATAAAGCGCAGGCATTATGGACTAGACCAAGAACTGAAATTAACGATGATGAGTACGTTGAGTTTTATAAGCATCTAGCACATGACTTTACAGCTCCATTAATATGGAGTCATAACAAGGTTGAGGGGAAGCGTGAATATACAAGTTTGATGTACATTCCAGCATCTGCTCCTTTTGATCTTTGGAATAGAGAATCTCCAAGAGGCATAAAGCTTTATGTTCAACGAGTCTTTATCACGGATGAAGCCACACAGTTTCTTCCGCTTTACTTGAGATTTATGCGTGGAATAGTAGATTCCAGCGATCTTTCTTTAAATATTTCCCGTGAATTATTGCAACAAGACCCTACAGTTGGTTCCATTAGAAATGCACTGACTAAGAGATGTCTTACCATGATTGAAAAGCTCTCAAACTCAGAACCCGAAAAATATGGAATATTTTGGAAGGAGTTCGGAGCAGTGGTTAAAGAAGGGTTGGCAGAGGATCCATCTAATAGCGAAAAAATAGCTGGGTTACTTCGTTTTAATAGTACGATTTCAGAGGGGCTAGAACAGGATCGTTCGTTAGATGCTTATCTGGGTGCTTTATCAGATGATCAGGACAAGATCTATTACCTTATAGCGGAGTCCCCAACTTCAGCCAGAAACAGCCCTCACCTGGAATCTTTGCGTGAACGAGGGATTGAGGTTTTGCTGCTTGCAGATCGTGTTGACGAGTGGGTTATGCAGCATCTCATAGAGTTTAAGGGTAAGTCTTTTAAGGATATTGGGCGCGGAGATCTGGAGTTAGAGGGTGAGAATGACACTAATAATATTGAAGCTGAGCCAACGAAAGAAGAAAAACAGGTACTGAAACGTATAAAACGTCTTCTCAAAGATAAGGTTGATGAGGTGCGAATTAGCATGAGATTAAAAGAATCTGCTTCATGCCTGGTATTGGGCGAGCAGGATCTAAGTTTTCAAATGCGACAGATCCTCAAGGCTAGTGGACATGAGGCGCCTGACTCTAAGCCTTCATTAGAGCTTAATCCTAATCATCTGTTGGTTAGGCAGCTAATGGAAGAGGGAAGGGATGAGCAGTTTGAAGCTCTCTCCTGGATATTGTTGGAGCAAGCATTTTTGATAGAAGGGAGGCCTTTAGAGGACCCTGTTTTATTTGTTCAGCGCGTGAATGATTTGATTGGTAAAAAGAATTGAACATCTGGCAGATAATAGAAAAAAAGATAAAATTGCTTAGTTTTAGACAAGAGCCCGAGCTCTTTGAGAATTAGAAATACAAGCTTTGAGATGAATTAGTAGATACCTTTAATTTTATAAGGCTAAATAGCGATAAGAACTAATAATCAGTTATCACCTGATGATATAAGTGAGGGGAAATATGGGAATAAAATCAAAACCAATTACAGAAGAATTACGAGCTAAGTTAACAGAAGAGCAGTTTCGAGTGACCCAGGAAGCTGGCACTGAGCCAGCATTTACTGGAGAGTACAACGATAATAAAGCTGCTGGCACTTATCGATGTGTTTGCTGTAATAACATGTTATTTTCGTCTGATAAAAAGTATGACTCAGGTTCTGGCTGGCCTAGTTTTTGGTCTCCTGAAGCGGAAGATGCCGTTTCAACAACTGAGGATAATAGTCAGGGCAGAACACGGGAAGAAGTGCTCTGCTCAAAATGCAATGCACACCTTGGTCATGTGTTTTCCGATGGCCCTCAGCCAACCGGACTTCGATACTGCATCAATTCCGCGTCCCTGGATTTTGATGAATCTGATTGATTTTTTTGTGACTGACTTTCAGGTTAATGTCTAACTAACAGTTTTTACAGGGCATCTTCTATTATTGAATGCTTCATTCGCCTTTAATAGAAAAGGCCGCTTGTGTTGTGTTGTGTTGTGTTTCTTTCGCACCCTATGTATCAAGGGACTAAGAATAATAGTGGGGTATGCCATTGCATAAGCAATTTTGTTGCAGGTTTGGTTGAGCTATGAGAAAGACGCTAAATCTAAACTAATTAGATGAACTGAATCTAATTGTCAGTGTGGGCAATTTATTATAGAAAAACTATCAGGATAATTAATATAAGGCTTTCAGATGTTAAAAAAACTGCGTGAGATGATTACTGGTACCTTTGTGAAATCTGTAGAAGGCACAGAGGAGCGGGAACATGCATTACGTCTTGCGACGGCTACTCTTCTTGTTGAGGTGGTTAGAGCTGATCAGGAGGAGGCAGTAGTAGAGGAAGAGGCTGTTTTAAAACAGCTTGGTAATTTTTTTGATTTGTCAAAGGAAGAAACCTCTCTGCTTGTTCAAGCAGCAGAGCAAGAGGCGGATTATGCTGTTTCTCTTCAATCTTTTACTAGGGAGCTCCATGAGAAGCTAACCATTAACGAAAAACATATCGTTATCGAAATGCTTTGGCGAGTCGCCCTTGCAGACAGTGAATTAGATAAGCATGAAGATTATTTAGTCCGAAAAGTAGCGGATCTCCTTTATGTGCCTCATCAAGACCTCATCAGAATTCGAAATCGTGTTAGCGATGACCTAGCTTGAGATACAAAAGCATTTTATAAGGGTTTTATCGTAAAAAGTTTGGTAGCGGTACCGCCATAAGACCCGCTTGTAAAAGTATTAAGGCCAACATAGGCGAGAAATCAAGTCCAGCTATGGAGGGAAGCATGCGTCTGAGGGGGCGAAGTAAGGGTTCATTCAATTGGTTAAGCACTAGAGAGATTGGATTGTAACCATGCTGACCAAACCAACTTAGTATTACATACATAAAAATACTAACGGAATAGAACCACAGAGCTAGGCCAACTAGTCTGTATAAAACTAATAGTAATAATGGGAAAATGCTAACCGAAAGCCCAGCTAGGGTAATAAGCGTCCAAGTTACAATGATTTCTAAGGCAATTAAAACTATAAGAGTTGGAATATCAATGCTTTTAGACGCGGGGACAACACGCCTTACTGGGTTCACTAAGGGACTCGTTATTTTTACGATTGCTTGTGTGAGAGGATTATAAAAATCGGCTTTGATCCATTGCAGGATAAACCGTAATAAAAAAGATAGCAGATAGAAATCTGTCAAAGTTCTAATCAAAAAAAATAGTGAATTTTCCATATTGATATATTTAAAACTTATGAGTTTAGAATAGGATCACGATGCGTTGTTATAGTTCGTGTAAGAACATGGAGTAGCATTTCATCCAAGTCTTGGGCCAAAGATAGCGGTTCCTACACGAACAATTGTACTTCCATTAAGAATAGCTTCTTCTAAGTCAGAAGACATCCCCATTGAAAGCGTATCTATAGGAATACCTTCCGAAATTAATTTTTCCTTTTGCTCTCGAAGTGCAGCAAAAAATGACTTAGTTTCATCTGAGGTTTCCGCTTTTGGCGGTATAGTCATGAGACCGCGTAGTCTAAGCCGAGGCAATTCCATGATTTCACGGGCAAGGTTAGCAACTTTGCTTGGTTCGATGCCGCTCTTTTGAGTTTCATTCGCCTGATTTACTTGAATACACACATTTAGTTTTGGTAACTGATGGGGTCTATGGTTATTTAAACGTTCCGCAATTTTTAGTCGATCTACGGTATGAGCCCAATGGAATTTTTCCGCGATATCTCGGGTTTTGTTAGATTGAATCTTTCCAATGAAATGCCAATTTATATTTAAATGTTTAAGGCTAGCTATTTTTTCAAGAGCATCCTGTAAGAAGTTTTCACCAAAATCTACATGACCCATCCGATAAAGCGCTTCAACTGCAGTAGTAGTTTGCTTTTTACTTACAGCAAGAATAGATGTTAACTCAGGCCTTCTTCCAGCCATAAGCAGTGCATCTTCCACTCTTTTTTTTACGTCAATTAAACGCATTTTGATTTTATCTTCTTCACAGGATAGAGGCTTTAAAGAGTTATTCATAAGTCACATATGACATGGGTTATTTTGGTTAATATAGTTGGTAAGCATCGAAAACCGGACCATCTACGCATACACGTTTCATGGTGGGTCCTTCTGACGTATGTAATAGCACTGTGCATCCCGCACAACCTCCAACACCGCATGCCATAAATTCCTCTAGAGCAAGCTGGCAAGGCAAATCAAAGTCTTTAGCTAAGGCAGCAGTAGCCTTTAGCATGGCTGTTGGTCCGCAACCCATTAGTTGAACTTTTTTTCGCTTATCAGCTGAGAGATTTTTTAACCATATGCTAGCAAGCTCGGGCACAAACCCATTGAAACAGCCCTCATAGTCAGCTTTACTTGCAGCCCGGGAAGGTGTTCCCCATCCTTCCAACAGTTTAAAACTGTGTGTTGCTGAAGATGGCATTCCAGGCACAGAAATTACGGCACTACTCAAATCAAAAGGGAAAGGAACCTCTGACCCCATTAACACTAATACCTTAAAGCGGTCATTATTTAGTAAGCTTTCAGCAAGAAAAATCATGGGAGGTATGCCTACACCACCCCCGATTGCAAGGATGAAGGGTCTGTTTGGGTCAGGTTTAAATCCATTACCAATAGGGCCTAGCATACTTAGCGTGTCACCCTTGATTCTTTTTTTAAGTGAAGTTAACCCAGTCCCAACTGGCTTATAGAGGAATTCTACCCATCCTTTTTCTTTATTGGTCCGCATAATAGATAGCGGTCTTCGCATGGAGATGGTTTTATCACAAGTTAAGTGAACAAAGCTTCCTGGTTCTGCACAAGAGGCACATTTGGGTGCGTGTACCCGTAAAATATGCTGGTCTCCAGCAAATGATCTCTGAGAGATTACAATTGATTCTTCTAGATAAATTGTATTTCGGGTCATTGTATGGTCAAAGTAAGAATTTTCTTAGATTTTTGGTTTTAGAGAATCAGTCATATTCTAATCAAGTCTACTATGTATCCATTGTTCAGCAATTAGACAGGCAGCCTGACTATCAATATGCTCTTTTTTTATCCGATTTTTCATTAAGCCAGATTCTCGATACTCTCTAAGCCGTGATTCCGCAGCACGCGAGGTAAACGATTCATCTACCCTGGAAACAGGCAGCAAATAACGTTTTTCTAAATTACCGGCAAAAAAATCAGCTTTGGTAGAGATAGTGTTTGACTGATTTGGGTTAGGTAACCCAACAATGAGTTGTGCTGGGCTCCATTCATCTATCAGTTTGTCCAATTTGTTCCAAGGTAACCTAGACCCAACAACTAACGTATTGAGCGGAGTAGCTGTTCCAGTTAATAAGTTACCGGTGGCGATGCCTATACGTTTAAGACCAAAGTCATAAGCAATTAATAGATTTTGATTGGCCTTGCTACTCAACGCAGACAGTCCTTTGCCAGGTCAGGCATGTCCTGCATAGGTTGAAAGTTGATAAATATCTATACCGAGAAGAGCTGCTGCCGCCTCTCTACGCTTTTCAAAAGGCGTGTCAAAAAGTATGGCTGGATTAGCAGGAACGCTTAACCAAGCATTAGCAGTAAGCTCTGCTTCAAGCTGACCGGAATCCCATCCAGCATAACCTAGCGCGACCAAGCTATCCTCAGGGCCTTTCCCTTGAGCCATAGAATTGAGAATATCCTGGGAGATTGTAACTTTAATGCCAAGGTCGCTAGGATCCAGCGTCTTATCATAGCTTTCGTTAGACTGGTGCAGTACAAACCCCATTTCCTGTTGGATTGGACCACCACCGAGGACTGGCTGTTCTGCTTGTTTTTTATCAAGTGCATCGAAAGAGAGCTGGTCAAAAATTTCTGAAACTCTCATATCTAAAGGGCGGTTAATGATGATACCCATTGCTCCCTTCTCGTCATGCTTACAAACGTATGTCACCGTTCCGTCAAAGTTTGGATCCTTCAAGGAAGGCATGGCAATTAACAAATGATTTTGTAGACCTACGCTCAATTTTTTATACCGCTAACATTTAATTAAATTGATTATCTCACTGGTTGGCTAACTGTTGCTATGGGATTTTTTCTGCTAACTAGTTTTAATTACTTTATATTAGAAAAAAAGCGCCATTCATAGGCGAAACGCAAAGCCTCATGCTCTTGCAGCACAGATTCGGGAAGAGGATCAAACGGTTCTGCCAAGCTTAGAATATTCAGTGCTGCTTGGTCGACTGATCTACTGCCAGAAGAATGCCGCACCACAGTTTCTATTAATTGCCCTTTTGCCCCAACGGTAACCTCTAAGGTGGGATTGACTGATGTTGTTATATTTTTCTCAGGTAAGTTTTTTGTTCCAATAGCCTCTACCTTTAGTCGCCAGTTGTTGAGGTAGGCTGCCAATATAGAATCTTTTATATCTATATTTGAAGATAGCATCTTATTTTCTGGACTTAGTGATGACGCGACTCTATAGGCATCTGTAGTAAAAGTTTCTTTAGAATGAGCTCTAATAACATTTACTGATGTATCAGGTTTTAGATTAGTTAACTGATTTATTTTAGATGGGCCTTGTATTTTTTTTTGTTCGTTTTGATTCGTAGTCAATGTAAGTTTAAAAGAAGGAGAAAAATTAGTATCACTACTTGGATAATCAGTAAATGTGATTCCAAATATGATGATGGCGTGGAATAAAATCGCGATGAAAAAAGTAGAGCTGAATCTATCGATTAGCGGAATTGTCTTAAAGCCTCGTGACATTTTTAAATTAGTTCTTAGACATCAGTTTATAATCTATTTTTATCTTTTTAGCTTAGTGGCATTTAACATGAATGCAATGGTTTATTTATTAGTTTTCTTTCAATAGCTTCTATGAGCATACCAGCGATGTCTATCCCATATTGCCTGTCCAGCTCGCGAATTCCTGTCGGGCTAGTGACATTTACTTCTGTCAAATAGTCACCAATGACATCTAGACCTGCGAATATTATTCCTCTCTTTTTTAGGATTGGGCCTATTTCAGCGCATAGCCATCGATCCCGTTCCGTTAGTTCACGACCCTCTGCTTTTGCGCCCGCCGCCAGATTACCTCTAGTTTCACCAGGAGCTGGTATTCTTGCGAGCGCGTATTCCACAGGCTTTCCATCAATCAATAAAATGCGTTTGTCTCCTTCTGAAATTTCCGGAATAAAGCGTTGCGCGAGGGTGAAATTACTTTCATAGGCAGTTAAAGTTTCTATGATAACGTTTGTATTGGGATCCCCTTCGGATACAACAAATATTGAATGCCCGCCCATGCCATCCAGAGGTTTTAGAACCACTTTTTTTTGTTCTGCTATGAATGATTTAAGTGACTCTTGAGATCTTGTTATCAGACTTGGAGGCGTACAATGTGAAAACCAGGCGGTGTAAGCCTTTTCGTTAATATCTCTAAGGCTAGAAGGTTTGTTTACTATGAGTGAACCATAGTGCTCCGCCAATTCAAGAATGTAGGTTGTATAAATGTATTCCATGTCGAATGGCGGATCTTTACGCATCAAAATTGCGTCTAATTTTTCGAGACCTTTAGACCAGCTTTCACCTAGCTCAAACCATGCATCGTTATCATCTGTAACCGTTAAAATATTGCCTTTACCTAAAGGTACTCCGTCCCTGATAGATAGGTCGCCCTGCTGAAAATAGACTAGTCTCCATCCTCTGCGCTGTGCAGCAAGCAGAATTGCAAGTGTTGTATCCTTTTGTGGTTGAATGCTTTCAATTGGATCCATTACCACACCTAGAAGCCGATTCATTATTTATGCCCCTGTTCTATTCACTAGCAATATGTGGAAGTTGTGAGTTATGTACAACATCGTAAATCTTATCAATAAAGCGTTTGGTCTAATTTTGTCTTAAAAACTAAGTTGAAGCTTGTCCTGCTTTTTATTTTAGACGGAAAGATCTCCCCACAAAAACTGAGCAAGTGTGCAGGCAGCTATAGCAGCTGTTTCTGCTCTGAGTGTTCGTGGACCAAGGCTTATAATATGAAACCCTACTGAGCTCGCTTCGTCTAGTTCTGAGGGGCTTAAGCCACCCTCTGGTCCAATCAGTATATGTAACTCAGTGAGTTGATCAAACGCATGACTAATGTCTTGAAGTGTATTAGAGGTGCTTGGGTGGAGCGCTATTCTAGTGGTGTTAGAAGGAACGGCTGTCAATGCTTCTGAAAATTTTTGCGGAACGTTAATTAAAGGTGGGCAGTGACGCCCACTTTGTTCGCAAGCGCTGCGCGAGATTTTTTGCCAGTGTGCTAAACGACGTTTTGTGCGATTTTGATCTAGCTTAACGACACTAAAATTTGAAAGGACTGGTGATATGGATTTTACGCCTAGCTCTACTGATTTCTGGATTATTAAATCCATAGCTTCAGCTTTTATTATGGATTGTAATAGGTGAAGTTGGAGTGGAGAGGAAGGGATAGCTTTCGCAGAGCCGGTTATTTGAACTTTAGAGCTTGTGCGCGTTAGTGTTTCTATTACCGCGAATTTTTCATCTCCTAGACCATTAAAAAGAACTAAACTATCTCCAGACTGAAGTCTTAACACCTGTCGAAGGTAATGGGTCTGATTAGCATTTAAGTTAACAGTTCTATTCGTAAGTTTTTTTTCTATAAACAGTCGAGGTATACGTTTTCTGTTTATCTTTCGTGTTGCCATAAAACCTCTGTTGACCCATTCTCACGGCATAATACCCTAGCAGCGACAAACAAGAGATCTGAAAGGCGATTGAGGTATTTGAGCAGATTAGGATTTAATGGAGCTTGTTCCATTAGCGCCCATCCCACACGCTCAGCACGACGACAAATAGCTCGAGCAAGATGACAGTTTGCGCCAACCCGGTTGCCACCTGGGAGTATGAATTCCTTTAGAGGCGGGAGATTTTCATTAAGTTTGTCGAGTTGATCTTCCAGCCAAACAATTCGCTCTAAATCTATTGCACTGTAGTCTGGAAGTGAAAGTTCTGCTCCCACATCAAAAAGATCATTTTGGACTCTGATTAGAATAGTGCGGAGCTCTGCTGGAACAGAATCTTCGCTTAGCACTAGACCAATAGCACAATTTGCCTCATCTACCGTCCCAGATGCCTCGATACGCAGATCATGCTTTGCCACACGATTGCCATTGGCAAGGCCTGTAAGGCCATCATCCCCTGTTCGTGTATAGATTTTTGTTAGCCTATTGCCCATTTTTTGCCACCATATAATAAATCATACTCTCTGCTGGTAGCCGGAGTGTTCTTACTTAGATTATTGATTTTAACCTGTTTAGAGCTACTAGCATTTGTTAAAACAGAGTTTTTTATCTCTAAAGTTAAATCGATGGTAAGCACAAAAAAAACCCGGCGTTGGACGCCGGGTTAGATGATATTGTTATCGGAGTTAACGATTTCAATGATGCGGCCCAGCTGCTGGTTCTAGCACTATTATTATTAGCTTTTTAAAGTGATATAACCGCTATTTTTTATTGCAGCCGGTATTTTCTTATTCTTCTTCTAATTCTTATTTTTATTATTACCCCATAATCTACCAGAAGCTCACTCCATTAAGCAAAGCGATGTAACCAATTGTTTTTTATAGACTCATTACTATTTAGAGGATTGATCTAAGCATCAGGGTATACCTTTATATGCCAGGAAAAGCTTAAGAATGGCTACTCAGGGTGTTTTCAGGAGTGTTTCTCGGTCTATCCACACGCCATTTTTGATGACGGACTCGATAGTTAAACTATCTTGGATACGCATTAAGGGATTGCCACTCAGAAACACAAAATCCGCTAATTTACCCGGTTCAATAGTCCCAAGGTCTCGATCTAGACCTAACGCAGTTGCAGATTCAGCAGTAGCAAATCGCAAGATCTGATCATTAGAAAAGCCGGCTTCAGCTAGTAGAGCAAGTTCAGCATGTAGACCTAAACCGTAGGGCACCTCAGGCGCATTACTTCCCGTACCTATATGTCCACCAGCCTTTACTAGGCTAGCAACTACCGTTTGTAAGTTATCCAAAGAAATATTGGGATCTATACTGCCTTGCCATTTAGCCCGTTCATCTGGTGAGAATATTAGTAAATAAGCAGGGTCTCTGGCCCAAGGCCTACCATTAGAAACCAATCGCTGAAAGCCTCCAAATGCTACAAGTGCAGGGGTTACGAAGGTTTGTGAATCAGTCAGTGTACTGAACACATCTTGATAAGCTTTGCTTGTTGCGGATAGCTCAAGGCTGTACGAACTGTCGCGTAATTCCCCTAAATGTTCTATTCCGTTAATACCGAAACGCGCACTTGGGAAAAGACTTTGGGCAAAGATTGGTAAGCCCCATTTTTCTACAAGACTGATTGTTTTTGTTGCAAATTGTTCGGGGTAGCCACGGTAGAATTGGAAAACATTGGCTTCTTGAACTGCCCCAGTTAATGTCGTCTTAGAACCACTCGATACCGGGGCTGTAAGCAGCAATCTTGGCCCAGGTGTGGACTTGTTAGACCAGACAGTTTTTCGTTCAATGCTGTCATTCCATTGGTCCCAGCTGGTGACTAGTTCGCGTACGGTTGTTACTCCATAGGCCAACCAAGCACGTCCTGCTCGTTCGGTTGATATATCTGGTGGATGGGTATGCAAATCAATCAACCCTGGGATGAGAGTGTAATCTTTTGCATCAATAACTTTATCAGGCAGTGGTTGAGTTCCCCTAGGGACTACAGCACTTATGCGTCCTCCAGTCACATGAACATCAATATATCGGCGGTATTTTTTTTGTATACCGTCAAATAGTCGATCCACTTGAATAGCATAGTTTCCCAGAAATTTCTGAGGAAACCTTCGATCTTTCAAAGGTCAGATTATGTTGTCTATAGACGCGGTTATATACAGGGACACTAGCAACAAAAGGAATAGAATTTCGGACTGTTCCTGCTAGTTGTCGTTTCCAAATACCAACCGTCAGCGGCATATACAAACTCACTAGGGGATATCCATCCTGACCGAAAACCGAATATGTCTTCTCCCTGAGTTAAGGTTTTTACAACCAATTCGGTATCTAGTAACAGCATCGTTAAGTGGCTTTGATCAGGTGATGGTTGCTCATTAAAGACAATTACGCCACCACCAGGACGCCATGAAGGTGCGCGCAATGGGTGTTGTGTTCTATAAAGTTCTGTTGAGATTCCCTTTTGTAGTAGGTTTAGAGACCAGTTTTTTTGATTCGCTTTAACATAGACTATTTCGTCTCGTTCTGAGACAGCAGGGAAGGAGGTAATTCCTGAGTCATTAGTTAGTTGTTCGAGCTCTTTAGTGAATATATTAATTCGCCAAATATTGCTCTGATCTTTTAGGGATGAAGAAAAGATAACCCAATCTCCATCAACTGAAAAGTCTGGGTCCGTCTCGTTATGCTCCGTTTTTGTTAACTGATGTTGTGTACCTTCCTCTAGGTCTGCAAGCCAGAGATCCCACTGAAGGTTTTGCTCGCGCTGATAGACAATCATTCTTCCATCGCGGGAAAATCTAGGGTTACGAGCAATACTGGTTGGAGGAGTCAGTGGAATTGCTGTCCCACCACTCAAGGGTAAACGCCAAAGCTGGCCTGTTAAATCTACAACAAGGATGGCCTTATCAGGCGATATGGTAACCGCAATATTAGTGCCTTGAGTAAGATTGATTACGTGTTCTTGAGCGTGTCCTATAGAGGTTATTAGCAGAGCAAGCCCAACCCAAAAGAATGTGCCTGACCTCATATTTCACCTTCGGCACGTATCTCTATATTTGTTATTTTTCCAAGCTGGAATTTATAGCGAATGAGGATAGGTTGACAACAAACAAAGCAATCTTCGAAATATTCTTGTTCGTCAACAGATATATCAAGAACTATGCTGATTGTTTCACCGCAATACGGACATAGAATATTATGCTCATGATTTATCATGATGGGGTGCTTAAGGTTGAAGATATCCTGACTTCCAAGCACTGGCTTGAAACGTATAAGCATTTATTGGTGAAAGAGTGCGTTCATAACGTATACGATGATGAAAACGTCCAGCGCCCTCTGTCCAAAGTTCAATGGCTGCAAACCATAGTCTATAGCCCCCCCAGAAGGGTGGACGAGTGATATGTGATTTATTTAATTCTAATTCATTGAAGGCTGTATCAGTGGGGTCCGGCAGTTTCAGGTCTCGAGCCTTATCTTCAGCTCGGCACACAAGGTCTATCGGGTTAGCAAGAGACTGGCTTTGTTCGCTTACCCAGGCATTAAGTTGGCTATGCCAAGGACGTGTCATGAAATACTCGTCACTTTCGTTAGCAGGACTTCGGACTGCTTCTCCTTCTAGACGAACCTGCCTTCCCAGTTGATCCCAGTGCATTACTGCAGAGACAGTGGAATTATTGCTGATATCAATGCCTTTTTGTGAACCATAGTGGGTGTAGAAGACTCCGAAGCCTTTATTCACAGACAAGCTTTTCAACAAGACAACCCTAGCCGAGGGTTGTCCAGATATGTTTACTGTAGCTAGGGTCATAGAATTTGGATGTCGCTGTATGCCCTTTTGAGTGGCCTCTTTAAGCCATTCATCAATGATTTGAACTGGATCTTCCTCTGGAGTAATTGGGAGTGGAGGATTCATTTTTATGGGTATTCCCGAGACTTTACGCTAGAGCTGTCGCATGGAATCGAAGGTGATCTTCGATAAAGGTACTCACGAAAAAGTAACTATGATCGTATCCAGTTTGTTCTCTGTATACCAGCTTTTGGCCGGAAGCTTCACAAGCTTCTTTTAAGTCATTTGGCCTTAATTGGTCCAGAAAGGGATCGACATCTCCCTGGTCGATTAGAATTGAATGGTGGGAAGGGTTTTTTCTTATGACTTTACTTACATCGTATTGGTACCAAAGTTCTTTATCAGTGCCAAGATATGTTCGTAATGCTCTACTGCCCCATTCCGATTGGCTGGCAGTACAGATAGGCGAAAAAGCAGATACTGATGCATATTGATCAGGATGCCTTAACCCGGCTAATAGAGCTCCATGCCCCCCCATTGAGTGCCCACTTATAGATTTACGTTCTGCATCAACAGGAAGAAAAGAATTCACTGTAGTGACTAATTCCTGAGTTACATAATCATACATTTGATAGTGTGGGGCCCAAGGGTGCTCTGTAGCATTTACATAAAAACTGGCCCCAGTGCCAATCTCCATATGTTCTTCCTCACCGGGAAGATTAAGTCCGCGTGGGCTGGTATCGGGGATGATAAGTGCAAGCCCAAGCTGCGCAGCAAAACGTTGAGCACCAGATTTTAAAACAAAATTTTCTTCCGTGCAGGTCAGCCCAGAAAGCCAGTACAAAGCTGGAACACGTCGTTGAGCAGATTGTTCTGGCAAAAATACAGCAAAACGCATTATACAATCACAAGTTGTTGACTCATGTTCGTATGTGCGTTGAAGTCCATTAAAGCTCTTTACTTCGGTAACAAGTTGGGGATTATTAATCACTGAATACTCCATCAAGCCTTTTAATAAGTCGCACCTCGGCGCATGTTAATAGATAGTAGTAGTTTTATGTCTTTAAAGCTTATGGACTTGCGTCAATCCTATTCAACAGGTACAAACCGCAGCCATGGGAGTAACTCATGAACCTTAATCAACTTCGAGAACGTCTCTCGGCTGTAGACAGAGACCTCATTTCACTGATTGCGCAACGGCAGGCTATCGTAGCGGAAATTGGCGAAAATAAAATTAGTACCGGAAAGGCTACCCGAGATTATGCTCGCGAGCGGGAGGTATTAGATAGTACTAGACAACAGGCACAGTCATTAGGATTAGACCCAGAAGTAGCCGAACATGTCATGACTGAACTTATCCGAGCGTCACTAGCGCACCAGGAGCGCTCGCGTGTTGAGGCTGAGAGTACAGGCGCAGGTAAAACAGCGCTGATTATAGGGGGCGCCGGAAAAATGGGAGGCTGGATGGCCGAGTTTTTGGCTTCGCAAGGTTATCAGGTTGAGATAGCAGACCCCGTAGAAGCTGAACTCCCATTCCCACAGATTTCGGATTGGACTCAAAGTAAACTCGAGCATGAAATTATTGTTGTGTCCGTTCCAATCAGTGGGACAAGTGAGATTCTCAGCTTACTTGCAGATAGGAAACCAAGAGGTTTGATCGTCGATGTGGGTTCTTTGAAGACCCCTCTTGAAGAAGGATTCAAATCACTCGTAAAGACTGGTTGTCGTGTAACATCAATTCATCCAATGTTTGGTTCTGATACACGATTGCTATCAGGGCGTCATGTGATTTTCGTTGATGTGGGTGTAAAGGAGGCAACGAAAGAGGCTCAATCATTATTTGCTTCTACTACGGCAGAGCTAATCAACATGAGTTTGATTGAGCATGATCGACTAATTGCCTATGTGCTTGGTCTTTCCCATGCACTAAACCTAGCATTCTTCACGGCCTTGTCTGAAAGCGGTGAGCTTGTTCCTCATTTAAAAAAACTCTCTAGTACTACTTTTGATGCGCAGTTAAAAGTTGCGAGTAGAGTAGCTAAAGATAATCCTCAACTATATTTTGAAATCCAAACACTAAATCATTATGGACACGCTCCCCTGGAGGCTTTACGGGAAGCGACTAGCCGTATCCAGACACTAGTGGAATTAAAGGATGAAGATGGCTTCATTGCCCTAATGGAATCAGGAAAAGATTATTTAGATCTTTTGGCTGATTAATAGAAGTGAGGGGTAGTAATAAATTTGACTCTGAGTTGTCGGTATAGATAGACAACTCAAGTAGAAGTTATAAAAAATAAAACCTTGATTGGTGAGTGATGGATCGGATTGACATACAAGGCTATCGTGAAAATGTCGGAATTATTGTGACCGATAGCGCTGGCCGTGTGCTTATTGGTGGACGCACTGATAAAAGTGGTTGGCAGTTTCCCCAAGGGGGGATTCAGCAGGGAGAGACTGCCGAGAAAGCTATGTATAGGGAACTTAATGAAGAGATTGGACTTGGTCCCGATGATGTTGAAACGTTAGGTTGGACTCAGGATTGGCTAAAATATCGGTTGCCAAAACGCTTTGTTCGACGCGATAAGAAACCAATTTGCATTGGTCAGAAGCAGAAGTGGTACCTATTAAGATTAACTACTACTCCAGAACATGTGCGTTTTGATATGACCAAAGATCCTGAGTTTAATCAGAGTCGTTGGGTGGATTATTGGCGACCCGTAAAAGAAGTGGTTTACTTTAAGCGACAAGTTTATATGCGCGCTTTGAATGAGTTAGGACCGTTGGCTTTTCCTAAGAATGGAGCACCCCCAACCCCATCCTGGTGGCCAAGGCAGTGGCAAAAGGTGCTCCAAGGCAGCCATTGAGTTAGTCTATACGTTGATAATTCAGAGTTAGGAATTCAAGCAGGCTGAATTTGTAGAAAAACCAGACTTTTCTGGTATTCACTCCGAAGTTTTTAGGATATAAAAATGGACAATGTAAGCTCCATTCCGGAATCACCACCACTGAACTTTACTGTAGCAGCGGCGGAGAAAGTCGGACAGCTAATTGAGCAAGAGGGTAATTCTAAATTGAAATTACGCGTATATATTTCTGGTGGCGGCTGTTCAGGATTTCAGTATGGTTTCACCTTTGATGAAGCCATACTAGATGGTGATACAGAGATAGAAAAGCTAGGAGTTAAGCTGTTAGTTGACCCAATGAGCGTCCAATATCTTGTGGGAGCAGAGATCGACTATCAAGAGGATCTCTCGGGAGCTCAGTTTATTATTCGCAATCCTAATGCATCTACGACTTGCGGTTGTGGGTCCTCATTCTCGGTTTAAGTTCTACCCAATTGTTCCAAGCTTTGCTGCCAAAATGTGGTTTTGCAAAAAGATCTACTAGAGGCAATAGTTTTCACGCTGAGCCATAGTATATGCCACCAAGAGGCGCGGCATGGGCTGCTCCCGTTACCGATGGAATATTACCTGGTTTTTTATGCAATCGGTTGCGTGCTAGCCAAGCGAATAGAATAGCTTCTACCCACTGAGGTTCAATGCCATATGTGCTGGTAGTTTTAATTTGAGCATCTGGTAACAGAACTGAAATACGTTCTATTAGAGCTGTATTAAAAGCCCCGCCACCACACAAGATTACACATTTTGGGTCAGTTCCAGATGCATCAATAGCATCAGCAATTGTCGATGCAGTTAGTTCAGTAAGCGTTGCTTGTATGTCTTCATCAGCAAGGTTTTCTTGAGTTTTCTGAAGGGCATTTTTAAGCCATGTAGGATTAAAGTATTCAAGCCCCGTTGATTTTGGTGGAACAGCTGCAAAATATTTGTCAGTTTTCAATAATGCTAATAAAGATTCGTTGACCTGGCCTGTTTTTGCCCAAGAACCATTGTTATCAAATGGTTTTCCTGTGCATAGAAGAGACCAATTGTCTAACAATGTATTACCTGGGCCAGTATCGAAACCAATTAGTGGTTGTTTCGGATGAAGAATGGATACATTCGCAATTCCTCCAATATTCACAACCACTCGTGACTCATCCAGAGCAGCGAAATACCAATGATGGAAAGCTGGTGCTAGGGGTGCTCCCTGGCCTCCGAGCGCCAAGTCCATGTTTCTAATATTGCCAATTGTGGTAATTCCAGTTTCTGCAGCAATCGTGCTGGGATCTCCGATCTGCATGGTAAATGCATTAGGAGAAGCTGGTTTATGAAAAACAGTGTGTCCTGAATGTCCAATAGCAACAACCTCATTAGCATTAAATGAGCTTGATACTAAGAGGTTGGAAATACACTTAGCGAAAAAACATCCGACAGCTACATCTAATTCTCCTAATTCCTGAAGAGAAATCTGGTGCTTATGAAGGATGGTCAAGATTTTTTTTCGAAGCAAGTTGGGGTAGGGAGTGGTCGCAGCAAGATGAACTTGCACGTGTTTTTTATCGAATTCGACTAAGACAACATCTATGCCATCCAAGCTTGTTCCGGACATTACTCCTACAAAGAGATCACGCATACTAGTAGCTTAACGCAGCTCTTGCTTGGCGTGAGCATTTAGGTTTGAAGTTAGTTCGATACGGTTGTGAATTCTGGGGGTCGATGGACATCTAACTGCCGCCAAAGTGGAGCGGTTAGGTTATCAAATTCTTCGCGATACTCAGAAGAAATTGGATCTGCGGGAGGCAGTGCGACGGTGCGTGGATTACGGTGAACTTCATTAACCCGGTATTCATAGTGCAAGTGAGGACCTGTAGCAAGACCAGACATGCCCACAAAACCTATCGTTTGCCCTTGCGCAACTCTGCTACCCACTCGTATTGATGCAAACCGTGACATATGAGCATAGAGCGTGGTGATATTGCCTCCATGCTGCAGGATGACAGTATTGCCATATCCGTTTCTTGCGCTACGAAAAATTACTTTACCGTCACCAGCAGCCTTGATAGGAGTTCCGGTTGGTGCCGCATAGTCCACGCCCCTGTGCGCGCGGATAGTATTAAGTACGGGATGTCTACGATTAGGGTCAAAATTAGAGCTGATTCTAGTGAAATCTACTGGTGCCCTGGTAAAAGCTTTACGTACGCTTAGACCTTCAGGAGTGAAATAGTCGGCAGTACCATCAGTGATACCAAGAAAACGCGCTGCTCTGAACGGGGTATTTTGGTTAATAAATTCAGCAGCAATAATATTTCCATCTGTGAGTTTTATTCCATCTCGCCACAGTTCCTCATAGATAATTGTGAACCGATCTCCAATGCGTACATCCTGAATAAAGTCGATATCCCATTGAAAAATCCCTGCCATATTCATCGTTACGGAATCAGCAACGCCGGCTTCTTGAGCAGCTTCAAAGAGGGAGCGCTGAATAATGCCGTGTGCATTAACCAAACGCGACTCAACCTCTCTTTTAATGATTTCGGCTGTGAAGCCTTGAGCTTCCCTCGTTATTTTTAAAAGATTAATTTCATCGATTTCGCGAGCAAGACTGGTTACTCGCCCTTCCTCATGATTGACTAATACCTCATCACCTGGAAGCAAAATTCGCAGATGATCTGCGGCCTGTGGG
>CAXYEE010000024.1:27500-75860 GCA_964276105.1 uncultured Gammaproteobacteria bacterium
AAACCGAGTCTTAAATGGGCGATTTAGTCTCTGGGAGTAGACCCGAAACCGAGCGATCTATCCATGTCCAGGGTGAAGGTAGGGTAATACCTGCTGGAGGCCCGAACCGGGTAATGTTGAAAAATTATCGGATGAGATGTGGATAGGAGTGAAAGGCTAATCAAGCTCGGAGATAGCTGGTTCTCCTCGAAAGCTATTTAGGTAGCGCCTCGTGTATCACTCTTGGGGGTAGAGCACTGTTTCGGCTAGGGGGTCATCCCGACTTACCAACCCGATGCAAACTCCGAATACCAAGAAGTGCAATCACGGGAGACACACGGCGGGTGCTAAGGTTCGTCGTGGAAAGGGAAACAGCCCAGACCGCCAGCTAAGGTCCCAAAGTCATGGCTAAGTGGGAAACGATGTGGAAAGGCATAGACAGCCAGGAGGTTGGCTTAGAAGCAGCCACCCTTTAAAGAAAGCGTAATAGCTCACTGGTCTAGTCGGTCCGCGCGGAAGATTTATCGGGGCTAAAGCCATGCACCGAAGCTGCGGATGCTTACGATTCGTCGTAGGCATGGTAGAGGAGCGTTCCGTACGCCTGCGAAGGTGTGCCGCGAGGCATGCTGGAGGTATCGGAAGTGCGAATGCTGACATGAGTAACGATAATGCGGGTGAAAAACCCGCACGCCGAAAGCCCAAGGTTTCCTGCTCAACGTTAATCGGAGCAGGGTTAGGCGGCCCCTAAGACGAGACCGAAAGGTGTAGTCGATGGGAAGCAGGTCAATATTCCTGCGCCGTTTGTTATTGCGATGGGGGGACGGAGAAGGCTAGGTCAGCCGGGTGTCGGTTATCCCGGTTTAAACGTGTAGGGAGTGTTCTTAGGTAAATCCGGGAGCACAATTTCGAGACGTGATGACGAGCCCTTTTATTAGGGTGAAGTGATTTATGCCATGCTTCCAGGAAAAGCCTCTAAGCTTCAGATAACAAATGACCGTACCGTAAACCGACACAGGTAGGCGAGGAGAGAATCCTAAGGCGCTTGAGAAAACTCGGGTGAAGGAACTAGGCAAATTGGTACCGTAACTTCGGGAGAAGGTACGCCTTTGCTGGTGAAGAAACTTGCTTTCCTAGCTGGTGAAGGTCTCAGTGACCAGGTGGCTGCGACTGTTTACTAAAAACACAGCACTCTGCAAACTCGTAAGAGGACGTATAGGGTGTGACGCCTGCCCGGTGCCGGAAGGTTAATTGATGGGGTTAGCCCTTTTGGGCGAAGCTCTTGATCGAAGCCCCGGTAAACGGCGGCCGTAACTATAACGGTCCTAAGGTAGCGAAATTCCTTGTCGGGTAAGTTCCGACCTGCACGAATGGCGTAACGATGGCCACACTGTCTCCACCCGAGACTCAGTGAAATTGAAATCGCTGTGAAGATGCAGTGTACCCGCGGCTAGACGGAAAGACCCCGTGCACCTTTACTATAGCTTTACACTGAATTTTGACCATGTTTGTGTAGGATAGGTGGGAGGCTTTGAAGCGCAGACGCTAGTTTGCGTGGAGCCAACCTTGAAATACCACCCTGGCATGTTTGAAGTTCTAACCTAGGTCCGTTATCCGGATCGGGGACCGTGTATGGTGGGTAGTTTGACTGGGGCGGTCTCCTCCCAAAGAGTAACGGAGGAGTGCAAAGGTACTCTCAGCGCGGTCGGTCATCGCGCATTGCGTGCAAAGGCATAAGAGTGCTTGACTGCGAGACAGACAAGTCGAGCAGGGACGAAAGTCGGTCTTAGTGATCCGGTGGTTCTGTATGGAAGGGCCATCGCTCAACGGATAAAAGGTACGCCGGGGATAACAGGCTGATTCCTCCCAAGAGTCCACATCGACGGAGGAGTTTGGCACCTCGATGTCGGCTCATCACATCCTGGGGCTGTAGCAGGTCCCAAGGGTATGGCTGTTCGCCATTTAAAGTGGTACGCGAGCTGGGTTTAGAACGTCGTGAGACAGTTCGGTCCCTATCTGCCGTGGGCGTTGGAAAATTGAAGGGAGCTGCTCCTAGTACGAGAGGACCGGAGTGGACGTACCTCTGGTGTTCCGGTTGTCACGCCAGTGGCATTGCCGGGTAGCTATGTACGGACGGGATAACCGCTGAAAGCATCTAAGCGGGAAGCCCCCCCTAAGATAAATTTTCCCTGGGGACTCGATCCCCCTGAAGGGCCGTTGAAGACTACAACGTTGATAGGCTGGGTGTGGAAGTTCAGTAATGAATGAAGCTAACCAGTACTAATTGCCCGTGAGGCTTGACCATATAACACCCAAGAAGTCTGTGCGACCAAGGATCAATCCAATTTTTTTGATGTTTTTCTTTTGATTTTGATATGAAAGAAGAGCATCATTCAGTTTGCCTGGCGGCCATAGCGGATGGGAACCACCCGATCCCATTTCGAACTCGGAAGTGAAGACGTCCAGCGCCGATGGTAGTGTGGGGTCTCCCCATGTGAGAGTAGGTCACCGCCAGGTTTTTATTTAGTATCCCTTTGATCGAAAGGTCGAAGGGATTTTTTTTGTTTTCATTTTTAGCATAGACATTGCTATAAATTATGGAAAATATTTCGATATGAAACGTATGTTTTATGAATAGGACATTAAAAGTGCATGCTTAGACATCTTTTGAAGTTTTCTCAATACACTATTTGATCTATTTAAATAGCAAGAAATTATAAATAAGGCACTTATTAAGCATTACACTCTAGTGGTATAGGTTATACAAAATCACATCCAAAATTTTGATTGGTACAACAGAGAGGACTGAAAAATCGCTAACAGATTCAATAATGTATTAGAGACTATTGGGAATACGCCGGCAATTCGAATTCAGAAGCTTGCTCCCGAAAATATAAATCTTTATGTGAAGGTTGAAGCTTTCAACCCTATGGGGTCTGTTAAGGATCGTTTAGCCTTAGGCATCATTGAGGATGCTGAACGTTCAGGAGCTCTTAAGCCAGGCCAGACCGTTGTGGAAGCCACTAGCGGTAACACAGGAATTGGGCTTGCCATGGTCTGTGCCCAGAAAGGGTATCCATTAGTACTGACAATGGCCGAGAGTTTCAGTATTGAACGACGTAAGTTGATGCGTTTTCTTGGTGCCAAGGTTATCTTAACGCCGGCTAAAGCCAAGGGCAGCGGAATGTTGGCAAAAGCGGTAGAGCTTGCCGAGGCACATGGCTGGTTCCTGTGTCGCCAATTTGAGAACGAGGCAAATGCGGATATGCATTCGAGAACTACTGCACAGGAAATTCTGAATGATTTCAAAGGAGAACGTTTAGACTATTGGGTCAGTGGTTTCGGCACGGGAGGTACTTTAAAAGGTGTATCGCGAGTCCTTAAAAAGGAACGACCAGAAACTCAGATTGTCGTGTGCGAGCCTGATAATTCACAGCTCATTGGCAGTGGGATACCCCAACCGGGCTTAGATAGTCACCCCGCCTTTCAGCCCCATCCTATGCAGGGATGGTCTCCAGATTTTATTGCAAAATTAACAGCAGATGCGTTTGACTCATCGTTGGTAGATGCCCTAATTCCAGTTAAAGGTGATGAGGCTATCCGTTTATCTAAGAAACTTGCTCAACAGGAAGGTATCTTTACAGGGATATCGGGTGGTGCAACTTTGGCTGGTGCTCTCGATGTTTGTCAATCAGCTCCACTGGGTTCGACAGTTCTATGTATGCTGCCAGATACCGGGGAACGTTACCTTTCAACGCCCTTGTTTGAAGATATAACTGAGGACATGACAGAGGCAGAGATTGAGCTGTCCAAATCAACCCCGAGCTATATGGCGGAATAAAATCAGTTGATCGGTATTTATCTAGTATCCAGTGAGTTCCGCATAGCCATTCCCCGTTAGCATTTCTCCTGCTTGATTGCCGTTAACCTGCACAGCACCTTCCCAGTAACGTACGGTGAGATTTAGTTCCTGTTCATTCAGATACGGTTGTATGATCAATTCTATTCCTTCGCGTGGGATAGAAAATTTCCAGCTAAGAGGGTATATGGCATTGGTTTTGGGACTTGTCCAATATTCTAGAGGCTCTAAAACCACGTCATTCATAGATAGACTGATTCGTTCGCCATTATGAAGAACTATTGAGCCTCCGCTGTAGGGGCTGGACTGAGCTTCATCAGTGCGTAATCGGTAATACATAATCTCTCGCCCATCTGAGAGCTGCAATCCAAACCAATCCCAGCCTTCTATATCTGGGCTTAATGAACTGGTTCCCCATTCTCTGTCCATCCACGCTGATCCTGTAACATCAAATGATGTGTCATCAACCTGCAAGGTGCCCGTCGCGTTAAGTTTAGTCAGGGAGTAATAATAAGAGGCATTTCCTTCCTCTGGACCTTTTTGATCAACACCACCATTTCCATGACTCACTGGGGGTTTTTGAGCGTCAAGAGTAAGGTCAAGGGTAATACGGTCAGAGCCGGCGTTCAGATTGAGTGGAGATATGTTTTGCCCATTTCCCGAAACGGACCAATCTTCTAGCCAGATTCTAAAGGGATCCATTTGGCTGCCCGCAAGGTCTAGGGCTTGTCGCGAAAAACGTTCTACTGCTATGAACTCCTTTCCCTCAGTATCTGTTACGGCAAAGTGCCCCATCCATGCTTGGTTAGCTCCCCATTGTGACTGCCTAGGTGCAGGGGTTGAATCCAAACCAAAACGAAAAAAAGTTAATTCAAATCCGAAATGCCGCTCCTCAGTGGTTTCAAGATTGCCTGTGAAGTACCACCATTCATTTTGATAATCATCATGACTGCTGTGGTCAGTAGGGAAATCGAATATTCGCTGACTGATGACACGTTTGTAGCCGTTTGCACCAGACTCACTTAAGAACTGGGTAGCACTACTTTCTTGAACTGAAATTGTTTTTTTGGATTCTGAGCAGGCTATAAGAATAACCATGCTTAATAACACTATATTTCTCATTGGTTATTCATCCCTTAGTTGGGTTGCTACGCCAGATTTGACAGCGCGTATCGCTGGATATATTCCAGCTAATATTGATGCACTCACTGCGAGCAGCAATCCTAGCAAGAGCGGTTGACTGGATAGCTCAAGGTTCATGCTCCAACCAAATGATCGAAGATTGATAACGAAGATTAAGAGCGCTGCCATAATAATGCCGAGCGGCATTGCAAATAGCCCAGACGCAAGGCCTAGCAAAGTGGTTTGTGCTAATGTCAGAACGCCAATTTGGCCGGGCGCAATTCCCATAGCCCGAAGGACCGCAATCTCTCTACCTCTTTCTAGCTCTATAGACATAAGGGCGCTTGCTAACCCAAGGAACGCAACCACTCCTGCAAGAATTCTAAGAACCTCCGTAATTTTGAAAGTCTGATCAAAGATAGAGAGTGACCGTTCTCTTATGAAGTCGTTTGATCGCAGTCTAATTGCTGAATTATTGCCTAAAACCTTTCTGATTCCAGAAATTGTATTATCCCTATCAGCGCTAGCATTTAAGTAGATGCCTACCCCATTGACCATATCGTCGCGCCAATATGTTTGATACATTTCAAGCGGCATCAATATGGTTCCACCGTTAGTATTGTAGTCACGAAAAGAGCCCAAAATTGTGAATGGTTTTTGTCCTTCTGTTGTAGGTAGGTAAAGTTCATCTCCTGGGGTTAAATTGCGACGAAAAGCTAGTGGTTCAGAGATTAGGATGCCTTGGTTTGATTCCAATTTATCAATTGCCTGCGGGACTTGATCATTAACTGTGACTCCCCAGCCCAGAGGCCCCGGTATTTGTGCGCGGAGACTTACTTCACCTATCTCTGTTGGTATACGCGTGAAACGTGTAACGCTTGTGCCTAGAACTCCTGGAATAATGTTGATCGCTTCAATCTGGGACTTGGGAAAGGCATTATCTGCTTCGGTACTTAGATATATATCAGCTGTCAGTGTGCCCGAAAGCCATTCTTCAACGCTAACCCTAAAACTATTTACCATCAGACCGATGCCTATAACTGTTGCTACAGCGACGGATAGGGCGGCAGTGGCAACACCAGTACGGCTTAGGGACGTTGATACTCCGCGAGCGGCGAGTGAACCCGCTATACCAAAAAAAAATTCAAAAATTGGCTCGACTACTTTTGCAAGTATTCGGGTTGCAGTAGGGACCAACAAAGCACTTGCTGCAATGATAAGAAATAATCCTGCAAACCCGATGAAAAGATTCCTTGTTGAGAGCCCAAGCAATGCCAGAGCGGCAGCAGTGATAGGGATAGAGAAAAGAGCAGCCCTATCAGTAAGTTTTCGAGCTGATCGTTCCAATGAAGATCGACTCATTGCAGCATGGGGAGAGGTGCGCGCAGCGTCGAGAGCCGGTGCGGCCGCAGCGAGTAGAGAAGTTCCTAAACCGAGAATCATACCTTTTGCATATAGCCAAGGTGGTGGATTAGCCGCAGTCACATTGGATCGAAAGTAAAAGTCTCCAACTGTTTGCAGGACTAGATCAACTAAAATATTTGCTAATTGATGACCGAGAAGCAAGCCTAGTGTTGTAGCTACAGTACCTATTAAAAATGCTTCTACAAGCGTTCCTAGAAGCAGTTGAGTTCGGCTAACCCCGATTGCTCGCAAAATCCCGAAAGTTTTCCGTCGTTGGATAACCGCAAAGGACATGGTTGCATAAATCAGGAATATGCCTACAAGCAAGGCTAAAAGACTCAATGCTGTTAGATTAATACGGAAAGCTCTGGCGAGCTCATCAAAGGATGCATTTCTATCATTTGCATTAACTAGTACAACACCGTTTAGTCCGAGAGAAGGTATTTTTTCTGCCTCTATATCACTTAGGATCAGGTCAATCCTTGATATAGAGTTTCTGTTTAATAGTTCTTGCGCTGTGGCAATATCCATGACAATAGGTGTTGTGGCACCTTCTTCAGCTAACGATATTTCTGTAACAAGACCAATGATCTGAACAGTTTTTTGAGTGTTTTCAAAGACAAGGTCTAGTTGAGATCCAACTTGAAGTCCAAGTTCAAGCATTAAAGATTCTGGTGCCAAGATAGTTGCAGGTTCTGCGATCAATTGGCGCAGAGTTGTTCCATCCCCTGGGACGAAACTAGAAAAGCCACGGAAACTTGGCTCTTTTAGAGGGTCAATGCCAATAATTGTGAATTCACGGGATGGAAATTGTGTAAGTCTGATTTCGTCTTCGATAATTGGAGCTGCTAGCTGCAGGCCGTGCTTTAGACGCAGATCTTGGTAGAGCGAGTTTGGAATATCGCCCCCGACACCTACCAGGTGATGAGTAGTTCGCCCAGTTATTAAGTTGGCCGAAAGTTCGAAGGCTCTTCTTGCGCTGTCGTTTGCGAGATCTACTCCTACATACACTGCAACTCCAAGTGAAATGCCAGAAATAGCCAGAAACAATTGCCACGGACGTTTAAGATAGAAGCGAATTGCAGCACTACTCAGGAGCCTATTCACATTATTGTCTCGTTGAGGTCTGATCCGTGAATAGAGAAAACGCGGTCCGCTAGTCCAATAACCTCTTTACTATGGGTTGCCATGATGAGAGTTGTGCCACGTTTACGACAAGTTCTATTTAGGAGTTCAAGTACTTCATTTGCTGTATCAAGATCAAGGTTTCCTGTGGGCTCATCAGCAAGGATGATGTCTGGTTTATGCGCAAGGGCTCGCGCTATTGCTACCCGTTGTTGTTCGCCACCAGACAGCTCTTCTGGAAATCGATGATCAAATCCAGACAGCCCAAATTCTTTCAGTAGTGTTACAGCACGTTCAATAGTTTCCTTCTTATCTATTTTATTGAGAGCCATGGGCAAGCGAATATTTTCTAGGGCTGTAAGCGTGGGTATTAAATTAAAAAACTGAAACACAAACCCAAGCTTTTGGCGCCGTAATCTTGAAAGTTCTTCTTCGTTCAAGTTGGTTAGAGAGTTTCCCGAGACCTTTATTACTCCATCTGTTGGTCGTTCTAAGCCGCCAATTAGGTTTAGCAAGGTAGATTTTCCAGACCCACTACGCCCAACTACAACAATAAACTCGCCATTTCTAACGCTAAGGTCGCAATTAGATAGAACAATATGGGTTCCATAGTTTTTTTGAATGTTGACCAGCTCAATTTGATTTTCTACATGGATCATGTCGAAGAATGCACTATTTTTTATGATGCTCGATGAGTCTGACTTGGGAGTATATTCTGGTCTTTACGAGACAGTTGAGAAATCTTTTAGATGCTAGCCATATACAATGAACAGCTATGTTAGCACTAGGAGGCTTTTTTGGTTCTGTGCTACTTACGATAAAACTGGCGTTGAGTAATAAAAAAGGAAAATGGATGAAACTGTACTATTTCCCAGGTTCCCCTAGCCCACGCAAAGTGGGTATATTTATTTCTGAGAAAGGACTTGAAATACCTGCTGTAACACTAAACTTGCGCGAGGGCGAGCATCTAACAGAAGAGTTTGCAGCCATACATCCTGGACTTACACTACCCGTTTTGGAACTGGATGATGGAACGTGTATCACGGAAAGTCTTGCTATTGCATATTATCTTGAGCAAGAAAACCCTTTTCTAAATCTTCTGGGTATGGATGCTAAAGAGCAGGCATTAATCTTAATGTGGAATGACATTGCAACATTTGAGGGCTATCTTGGTATCCAAGAATATCTTAGAAACTCACCTGAATTTGGGGAAGGTCGAGCTCTTCCAGGGCCAATACCCATTGAACAAATACCGGCTCTGGTAGAGCGTGGTGAGAAAAGAGCCACCGCATTTTTTGATAAGGTAGATAAGCGTTTGAGCAATCACACTTATCTGGCAATAGAACGTTATACCTATGCTGACATCGTTACCTATGTATATCTGGAATTCGCACAACGTGTTATAGGGAAGGACTTTTTTCAGGATAGAGAGCATCTTGCATCTTGGGCTGCGGGCATTGCTGCTCGTCCAGCTATTAAAGCTATCGATGGTTGAGTGGGAGGCAAGCAGGATGCTTAAGTACGATGTGCGACTTATTGATCTTAATCGTCATCTCTTTGAGGTGCAGTGTCATGTGCCCAATCCAGATCAAGAACAGTTTTTATCTATGCCTTCGTGGATTCCTGGTAGCTATCTGCTCAGAGAATTTGCTCGCCATGTCACTACTATTTATGCGGAGGATGAGGATGGCCCGGTGGAGTTGGAAAAACTTTCAAAAAATACATGGGTCTGTCGAAATTCTGGGCCAAAATTGACCGTCACTATGGAGGTCTTTGCTTTTGATGCTTCCGTGCGAGGTGCTTTTTTAGACGCAAGTAGAGGATTTTTTAACGGTACTTGTCTATTTTTTAGTGCGAGTGGTAGAGAACATGCCCCTTCTCAGGTACGACTTATAAAACCCAAAGACGCTCGCTGCAAAAACTGGCGGGTTGCTACAGCTATGCGCCCAGACAATATTAATGATGCAGGGTTTGGCACATATGAAGCTGCTAATTATGATGAATTAATTGACCACCCTATGGAACTCAGCGAGCACTCAGAAATTACTTTTGAGGCTGCTGATATACCGCATCGACTAGTGATTGCGGGACTTCACCATACTGATAAAAAGCGTCTTGCTGAAGATCTTAAACTCCTTTGTGAAACGCATATTAATTTTTTTGGAGCGCCCCCTCCTTTCAAAAACTACCTGTTTCTGGGTCTAGCGGTGGGAAATGGTTATGGTGGTTTGGAGCATCGTGCTTCTTCCAGCTTGATATTTTGCAGAGATGATTTGCCAAAAAATGGCCAGGTTGGGGTATCAAAAGACTATCAACGCTTCTTGAGTTTATGTAGCCATGAATATTTTCATGCTTGGAATGTGAAGCGCATTAAGCCTAAGGCGTTTATTCCTTATCGCCTGGATCAGCGAACGCACACTCGGTTAATGTGGGTATTTGAGGGTATTACGTCCTACTATCAAGATTTGATGTTATTGCGAAGTAAGCTAATCAACACAGATGAATATCTTGTTCGACTGGGACAGCTACTCTCGCGTGTTTATCGGTCACCCGGTCGGTTCACTCAGAGTCTTGCCGATGCAAGTTTTGATGCTTGGGACAAGCTGTATAAGCCAGATGTAAATTCAAGGAATGCAACTATAAGCTATTACAGCAAAGGCGCCTTAGTAGCATTGGCTCTGGATTTAACCCTTCGTAAGGAATCATCTTCTACTCTTGATCAAATTATGCAGGTTTTATGGGAGCGTTTTGGAAATAATGAGATAGGCCTTGCAGAAGGTGAGTTCGAAAGCCTCAGCCAGGAAATTAGTGGTCTCGATCTCACTGATTTTTTTGATACTAGTATCCGAGGGACAAAAGACGTACCTCTACAATCATTAATGGAAGAGTTTGCCATCGATTTTCAGCTTCAACATGGAAGAGATGGCGATGCACCTGATTTGCTACGGAAAGAGACCGATCAAAGACTAGGCCTTGGTGTGTGTGCCAAGCCAAGCATGAAAGGTCTAGAGATTATGGAAGTAATACATGATGGATCAGCTGACCGAGCCGGTTTAAATCCAGGGGATGTTTTAATTGCATTAGGCGGACTTCGTATTGATCAGTCTGGTTTGTCCAAGCGGCTTGAGCGTTTTAATGCAGGTGAAATAGTTTCAGTTGCGGTCTTTAGAGATGATGAATTGAAAGAATTTGACGTTACTTTAGTCGAAGCAATTGAGCATACTTGTATTCTTAGCTTTAAGAAAAATTCAGATAATGAGGCAGTTGATCGTCGAAAATCCTGGATTGGTAAGTGATACTTTAATAGATTTCTAGGGATCTTCTTAGGGAAAGCAGCCTGACAGTCAATAGCCGGTGATAGAATCCGGTTTAGTTAAAAAAGTATTTCATAAAAATGATTGAACTCGGTTTGAAGTTCACTGTTGCTTATTTGCTTGGATCTGTTCTAGGCAGCCTCGTTGTAGGTCAGATTCGAGGTGGAGTCGATATTCGTAAGTTGGGTAGTCAGAATGCAGGTGGAACAAATGCCCTGCGAACCCAAGGCAAAGCATTTGCTTTTTGGGTTATGTTGATTGATGTTGGTAAGGGCGTTATTTGTGTGTTGTGGTTGCCGGGGTTTGAGATACCAGCTATGGGATTAGATCCTCAGCTTAGTCATGAGCTACTAATTGTTGCGGTAGGATTCGGGGCGATTTTAGGGCATGTTTATCCGATATGGCATGAATTCCGGGGTGGTAAGGGGGGGGCAACAGCAGCGGGTGTCATTTGTATGCTTGAGCCGGGGATTGCCCTTCCAGCAGTAGCCATTTGGTTATCAGTCATCTTGTTGACACGCTATGTTGGACTTTCAACTATGAGTGTTGCTATTGGTGTATCTGTCTATATAGGGCTGACAAGATTTCCCGAACAGGGCGAGCTGTTTATTTTTTCTCTATTGGTTTCAGCGTTAATTGTCTATACACATCGAGAAAACATAAAACGGATGGCTAAAGGTACCGAGACTCGTGTGGAGATGGTTCGTTTCGGAAAATAACCAAGATATCGATGAGCGGATGCTGCAACTAGAAACTTTGAAGTTACTTGCGGATGGTAAAGCCCATTCTGAAAAGGAACTTATGAAGAGCCTTGGTCTGCCGGGCCCCATGCTATCAAAATATATCCGTAAGCTTCGGAAGTTAGGAATTAAGGTTGAATTTAGTAGCCATCAAGGCTATCAGCTATCTTGCTCAATTGAATTTTTGGATGCACAAAAAATCTCTAATAAGCTAAGGACTTCTATAGCGGATAGAATTCATAGGCTTGAGGTTTTTCCCGAGCTTGATTCTACAAATACATATCTTCTTAATGCGCCTAAACCAGACTTGGGTCAAATGACAGTATGTTTGGCTGAGCATCAGTCAGCCGGTCGTGGCAGGTATGGAAAAAAATGGAGCGTTCCATTTGGTGGTGGGCTGTGCTTATCTGTAGGTTGGTTATTCAATGAACTACCCCAGAAAATTTCTGCACTTAGTCTTTCGGTGGCGGTGGTAGCAAGACAAGTTATTGGTGAACTTACAGGTTGTTATCCGTTAGTAAAGTGGCCAAATGACCTGGTTTGGGAAGATCAAAAGCTAGGGGGCATTCTGATTGAAACTTCTGGTGAAAATGAAAATGCTTTGCATGTAGTTGTTGGTATTGGTATCAATGTATCAATTAACCCAACCTATTTAAAAAAAATATGTGATTGGCCGGAAGGCGCAATTGATATGAATTCAATGGTGAAAGGACAGTTTAGTAAAAATGAGTTAGCCAGTCGTCTTATCGAGGGTTTTTTTGAAACTCTTAAGACCTACGGTTCGCTTGGGTTTGGGTTACATCATGAACAATTTATTTCTGCACATTATCTGAATGGCCGTGAGGTTGTTTTATCGAATGGCAGCTCAGAATTGTCTGGAACTGTTGTTACAGTAGATTTGGATGGAGCGCTTGTCTTGGAGACTGGCTCAGGCGTTCGTCGTGTTGTTACCGGTGAGGTTAGTTTGAGATCATCATGATATTGGTAGTTGACATTGGGAATTCGAGAATCAAGTGGGTATGTTTGGATGAACCTAGTCTTGATGCTGTTGGCGAAACCGTTCACTGTCAAACCTCTATAGATGCTTTCCATGTCATAGGTGAAGCACTGCCTTCTGATATTTCTCGGGTCATAGCAACAAATGTGGCTGGCAAAAGCCATGAGCTTGCTTTGGCATCAGTTTGTGTTGAGCGATGGAGTATTAGTCCTGAGTTTGTGACTCCTGATAAGCAAGGGCATGGTATTTCCTCTGTGTATTCAGACCCTTCAAGACTAGGTGCTGATCGTTGGGTTGCTCTAATCGCTGCTCATAGATTAGAAAAAGGGGCTTCTGCTGTAATTGATGCTGGTACAACCGTGACTTTGGATATGGTTAACGCTAAAGGCCAGCATCTCGGTGGATTGATTATGGCCGGTCCAGATCTTGTGTATTCTGCCCTTAATAATGAGACAGGTAATATTGGCAAGATCAATCTGACACCTGATGCATCTTCAGGGCTTGAGATATTGGGTAGTAATACAAAAATGGCAGTAGCTAATGGTACGATGTTGAGCATAGCTAGCGCAGTAGATCGAGCCCTATTGACAGTCTCTGCTGAGATTAGGGAATCTCCTACCGTTTATATAACAGGTGGTAACGCATTAATTCTGAGCAGTTGGTTGGAAACGCGTGCACAGTACCGTCCAAACCTGGTGCTTGAGGGGCTTACTTTTATTGTTGCAGAAAATTGATATGAGATTTTTTGTTTTAATTTATTTAAAAAGGGGTAAAAAGCATGACGGTTTCTAATAGAGCGGGATGCTTGCTAACAGGGTTTGTTTTAGCCACAGGTTTTTCGACAACAGTGCTTGGCGAATTTGCAGAAGGATTCAGTGAAGCGCTTGCCTCACCTAACCGTTCGGCTGAAGAGAAAGAGCGAGACGTTTCCAGAAAACCAGCTCAGGTTATGGAGTTTATGGGTATTGAAGCTGGTATGACAGTCTTGGAAATATTTGCAGGTGGGGGGTGGTATACCGAACTGTTGTCGGCGGCTGTCGGGTCTGATGGGATGGTCTATGCTCAGAACCCTGAAGGGTTCAGAGAGAGACTTGGTGAGGCACCAGAACTCAGAGCAGCTCGCCTTGGTAATGTAGAGGTCATCTACACGCTTGGAACAGAGATGTTTGATCCACGCCTTAACATTGAATTACCAATGCAGGCAGATGCAGCATTTACTGCGCTTAATCTTCATGATTATGCTAATCGTGGGGACGAGACGGGACTAGATTTCCTTACAGGTATCTATGATGCATTAGCCCCTGGGGGAATTTTAGGTGTTATTGATCATGTCGGTGCTTTAGGGCAAAACAATACAGACTTGCACCGTATGAGCGAATTGAAGGCGCAACAACTTTTGACTTCGGCTGGGTTTGTTATAGACGGAGTATCAGATATTCTAGAAAATACATCTGATGATCACTCTCTGGGAATCAGGGATCCAGCAATTCGTTACAATACAGACCGAATGTTGTTACGTGCCAGAAAGCCAGAATAATTTATTTGATAAAAACGTGCCGGTATAGCTCAGCTGGTAGAGCAGCTGATTTGTAATCAGCAGGTCCGCGGTTCGAATCCGTGTGCCGGCACCATTCTGGATTTGTTGCCATACGAATTTGATATATTCAAACCTTAGGCAACACAACGCCTGTGCAGTACACTTGGCCTCAGCTAGTTGTCCGTCAGTAAAGCTAATATTCAAGGCTGGATTTACGCGTTGAGAAAAGAACGTCCACAAAAATAAACCGGAGAATAATAGTGGCAGGCTCAAACATGTTTTCGAGCAGTTCTTACCAGATAAGGCAGGATTTTAAACTCGATACAATGGATATTGTTGTAGCTGTCCTCTTAGGAGTGATTCAGGCAGCTATTGAGGTTTTTGCCATGTTGGGCTTTTTGGAGCGAACCTTCTGGGCCATGGGCCCCTACGGGTTTTTATTTTATGCTGCCTACAATGGAATGACCTGGATTCTTTTCTATGCGGGAGTTTATCTTCGCAAACGTGCATGCATAGTAATGCTGGCAGTTGCAGTTACAGCTCTGGTGCGCTGGTTTGCCGGAGATCCTGATGGACCGATTTTGCTTTTTCATGCTCTTTTCCCAGCCACATTTGGTGTGATGGTTATTGTCATGATGCGTTGGCAGGGTGGAAAACTTTTATTTGCTTTAGCTGCTGCCATTACTGCAGCTGCAAATCAGTTTTCGGCTTTATTGTTGATAGGAGGGTTCCAGATTATGGAATCATTCATGTGGGCAATCTTCACACATTTATTTGCCGCCATATGGGGATTGTTGTGGGGACTAGCGGCATGGTATCTGGGTAAAGCCCTCGAGCATGCAGGCGTTCCTTCACTAGATAAGCCACCTGCTATTAGCGGTGGCCAAATCAATCACGCGTGAAATCAAGTTATTCTGCACTCGTTCTGGAAGATTACAATTTCTGGTTCAAGCCACCGGCTGGTCAACCGGAAGGACCGCCCGCTCTATTGGATGTCTCATTCGAGATTGAGGCGGGTGCTTTTGTTCTGATTCTGGGTCGCAGTGGATCAGGGAAAAGTACACTTGCGTTAAACCTTGTGGGCATTTACCCGGACTTTTTTGGAGGTCGTAATCGAGGAAAGGTCTTTGTAAATGACAAGAACAAGGGTCTTATAAATCGTCGGGAGTTAGCGGCGGCTGATAGATTCCGTCAGGTAAATATGCTTTTTCAGAATCCCGAAGACCAGATCGTTACATTGACGGTCGAGGAAGAAGTCGGTTTCGCACTAGAAAATTACCTGATTGAACCTGAAGAAATTCACCGTCGTATAGACTGGGCTCTTGAACTTGTAGGGCTAGTTGAATTTCGTAGACGTCAGATGCTTCAGCTCTCTGGTGGAGAAAAACAAAGAGTCGCGTTGGCTGCTATGCTTGCATTAGAGCCTTCCGTGCTCTTGCTCGATGAACCCACCTCTAACCTAGACCCTGCAGGTACAGCTGATGTATTAGCAGTCATTGATCGCATCAGACGTGATCTTGGATTGACTGTTTTGATGGTAGAACATGAAATGGATGAAGTATTTGATCGGGTAGACAGCGTTTTGCTGGTAGAAGATCAAAAAGTGCTGGGCCCATTTTCTCCACGCCAGTTTATCGAGGAACATGGTTTGTATGTGAGAGACAGTATGGGGTTGTGGATTCCTCAGGCATCTGAGGTTGCACTTGAGCTACGAGAAATGAACCTAAATATAGGATCTGTTCCCCTTAACGGGGATGAGTTAGTTAAAGCCGTTGAAGACCTTGTTCCTGATCTGCCAGTCTCAATTCATATAAAGCATCAGTTAGTGGATGAATCTTTAGAAATTAAACCGAAGCAATTGTCTCCGGTAATTGAGCTTCAGGATGTTTCTTTTAGCTATGATGATACTCAAGTTTTGAATAACGTTACCTTTTCTGCGCGACCTCATGAAATGCTGGCTATAGTTGGTCAGAATGGATCTGGCAAGTCTACCCTGGCTTCTTTATTTAATGGGATACAGCAACCCAGTTCAGGGGTCGTACTGGTCGATGGAATTCCAACCACGAAATATGATTTTGCTCTACTTGCAAAACGGGTTTCATATATTTTCCAGGTGCCGGAGAAACAGTTTGTATGTAATACCGTCTACGATGAAATTGCTCATGGTTTGCGAGCCTTAGGGTTGACGAAAACCGAGGTGGATAAAAAAACAATAGAATATTTAGAGATGGTGCGCCTTTTAGATAGAAGAGATGCAAGCCCTTATGTATTAAGTCATGGACAAAAAAGACGCTTGTCTGTAGCAGCTATGGTGGTAGGACAGCCCGAAGTAGTGGTTCTGGATGAGCCTACTTTTGGCCAGGACTTTCATCAGGCAAGAAATTTAATGCAGCTTTTACGGCAGTTAGCCGATGGTGGGACAGCTGTTATCTTTATTACCCATGATATGCGGCTGGTGGCAGAATATGCAGACCGTTCAGCAGTATTGTGCAATGGAAAAATAATTTTTGATGGACAGCCATCCAGTCTGTTTTCTGATCAAAAAGTACTGGAACAAGCTCGACTAAAGCCCCCTCCTGTATATGAGTTTTCGGCTCGCTTATTTGAAGAACCAGTGCTCAGCACTGCACCTCTGGTTCAAATGATCAAGGA
The DNA here is from genome assembly GCA_964276105.1 of uncultured Gammaproteobacteria bacterium. Lineage (GTDB taxonomy): Bacteria > Pseudomonadota > Gammaproteobacteria > Steroidobacterales > Rariloculaceae > UBA6522. The sequence goes on from CAXYEE010000024.1 coordinate 44,227, forward strand.
GAAAATTAATGGCAAGAGCTAACCTTTCATTTGAAAGAGGGGATTCTCTTTTTCATCAGATGACTCCATTTTCGAAACTACTGTTTATATTAAGCATTTCTTTTGTGGCCATTTTTAATACTAATATTTATGTGGGTGTTGGCTTGTTTCTTCTGTGTTTTTTTGTTGCCTCATTTTGTACTGGTGTACCACTAAAAAAATACTGGGTTCTGGGAAGAATAATCCTGCCTTTTATTCTAATACTGGCCGTTGTTTTCCCATTTTTTTATGGTGGCCAGGCGACAACCGGATCAGATATTGTCGCGATAACAACTCCATTCAAGGATTTAACATGGGCGGCACTGGGTTTTGGAGCGCTTCTTGCATTACGATTTATGTCCCTTGCTTTGGTAGGGTTATCTTTTGCTTTCACAACTCATCCAACCGATATGGTGCAGAATCTTTCCGGGCGTGGTTGGGACTACCGTTTGGTTCATGCGCCAGTACTTGGCTTGGTGCTTTTTCCTGCATTTTTAGAATTAGGGCGAGAAATTTCAATAACACAGCGAATTCGGGATCTTGGTCAGGATACAAATTGGTTAAAAAGAAAATTAATACGCGTCAAACATCTGACTTTTGCAATGTTAGTTATGGGTTTGCGAAATGGGCAGACTCAGGCAATGGCGCTGGACATCCGCGGATATGGTGCACATAAAACCCGAACTTTTATGCGTGAAGTTCCAAAACATCGAGCTGGCGAGATTTTTGCATGGTTGTTTTTTTTGCTTTCTGTCATTTATCTTGTGTATGAGTTTAATCCTGAAACCATGCAATGGAATATAGGGCCCTGACTCAATATCAGAAAGTATTTTTTAATTAATCTGTGGGGCTTGGTTAATGTCATCAAGCTGTTCTTTCCATCTTATTGATTCAAACCAATAGTCGCGAACAGTATTTAACCAGGTATCTGATTGGTGCGCGATAATCCACGCATTAAGAAAAACAATAAAATCAGGATCTCCTTTGTTTACAGCAAAAGCGATGCTGGTTTGTACTAATGGGTCGATAATTGGAGCACCCACTTGAGTTGGGTTTTCGAGAGACAAGAAGGTTGGTATTGGTTCCTCTTCCAGATAGGCGTCAACTGTTCCATCAATGAGCGCGTTACTCGCTAAGTAAGGGCTTTCATAAAATTGATGTTGGCTTCTAGGAAAAATATGAGTAATAAGTTCCTCAGCGCTGTGACCACTTACGGCGGCAATTGTGTAGTCTGGGTGGTTAAGGTCTTCTAAAGTTTCTGCAAAGGTGGTGCTAAGCAGGTTTGTCGCAAGAGTTATTTCATCTGTCATATATGGTTGACTAAAATTAACGTGAAGTGCTCTTGAAGGAGAGATAGCAAGCCTCGCTATGATCAGGTCAATGTCTCCAGATTCAAGCGCCGGAATCAGACGTTCCGATTCATAAACGCGAAATTCCACCTTAACCTTCATATCCTCAGCAAGTTTATTAGCAATATCAATTTCAAAACCCAGAAGCTCGCCAGAGCGCTTTTGCATTGTCCAGGGCATATGCAAAGCCACGCCAACTCGTAAAGTTCCATAATTAAGGGTTTGCTGCAGTGTTCTTCCCGAGATTGATGAGCAAATCAGGCTAAGAAGGAGCCCTATAAAGAAAGAGTTTTGTTTTAGCATTCGCTACCTTTGTTCTAAGTCAGATGTACTAGATTTTCCTAATAAGTTTGACTATGAGAGAGTACCAAGAATTCTTGTGTGTAATCCTAACTTACCTATCCTTTAGCGCTAAGCAGAGTGATATCATCTATCACTAGTCTCAGCCGTAGCTAATGGATGGCGTAACAGCGACTTAAAACTGATTATAGTGACTTCTCAACCAATCCAATCAAATCACTTAATACGAAAATCATCAAATAAAATGATGACTCGTTTGAGGTCTTTGGCAGGTAAAGCGATTGCAGATTACGCCATGATTCAAGATGGAGACCGTATTATGGTCTGCATATCGGGTGGCAAAGACTCCTTTACTCTAATGGACGTCTTACTCGAGCTAAAAAAGCGTGCACCTATTAGTTTTGAAGTCATTGCCGTTAATTTGGACCAGAAACAGCCAGGATTTCCAGCAGACGTTCTTCCGGGCTACTTTGAGTCCAGAAACATTGATTTCCGAGTGATTGAGGAAGATACCTATTCTGTTGTGAAGCGCGTTATTAAAAAAGGCAAAACCATGTGTGGTTTATGTTCACGATTACGACGCGCAGTACTTTATCGGGTTGCAGATGAACTAGGAGCAACAAAAATTGCATTAGGCCATCATCAGGACGATATGGTTGAAACGCTTTTTCTGAATATGTTCTTTGGAGCCCGTCTTAAAGCTATGCCACCAAAGCTTTTGAGTGACGACGGAGAGCATGTAGTAATTCGGCCGCTGGCATATTGTCGAGAGTCATATATTTCCGAATATGCACAGTATCGTCAGTTTCCTATTATTCCCTGCAATCTATGCGGATCCCAGGAAAACCTTCAAAGAAAAAAAATTAAAGCTATGTTGAACGGTTGGGAAAAAGAAGACCCTGGTCGTACAGAGCGTTTATTCAAGAGCCTCCAAAATATTAGCCTTTCTCATTTGGCAGATTTTGAGCTATTTGATTTTAAATCATTAGCTTCTAAGACGGCAGAGTCTTCTTAGAAGTATTTTTTCTGGCTAATCTCCTTTCTCGTCAACAATAGTGTTGCTGAGTAACCCTACGCCTTGTATATCAATTTCTACAGTGTCTCCCGGTTTCATCCAGATTGGTGGTTTGCGTACTCGACCAACTCCACCAGGTGTTCCAGTTACTATGACATCACCAGGTTCTAGAGGGGTCCAGGAAGAACAGTATTCGATGAGCTGAGGGATATTAAAACAAAGATCACTTACAGGTGAATCCTGAAGAATCTGTCCGTTCAGTCGTGTTTGCAGGTGAAACGCATTTGGATCAGGTTGTTCATCGCTTGTAATCATGTATGGGCCAAAACTGCCACTTTTGTAAAAGTTTTTTCCTGCTGTGAATTGGATTGTGTGCCTTTGAAAGTCGCGAATGCTGCCTTCATTAAAACAGCTGTAGCCAGCTACATAGTTCATTGCTTCAGCTTGTGGAACATGCCTTGCTCGTTTCCCGATAATGACAGCCAGCTCTCCTTCATAATCAAAGTCTGTTGATACCTTGGGCCGAATCAGTGGAGTATTATGTCCAACAATGGAATCTGAGAAACGAGTAAATAAAACTGGATATTCAGGTATGTCTCGGCCAGTTTCTTTTATATGGCCAAGATAATTAATTCCTACGCATAAGATTTTAGAAGCATTTGGAATAACGGGTAGGTAGTTAATATCTGCTTCAGAAAAGTCCACATCAACGCAATGTAAGTCATGAAGCTTTCCCAGAGCTCCCGCCATTAAAATACTGCGGAGATCAGAAAACTGTCCTGAAAGTCTAGCGCCGGCATCTATAACGCCACGTTCGTTAAGCAATCCAAAGCTTGGTTTACCATTATGTTCAAAGCTGATGGCACGCATTTAACTTCCTTAAGATAGTGTGATTAGACAGACAAAGTATGTGAGCGAGATTCCTCAGAAAGGGTGCGAATTGCTTCGGCTAGCGATACAACTTTTTGGCCTTTCTGTCCCAGTCGGCGAATGGAGACAGTACCTTCCTCTACCTCACGTTTGCCCAATGCAATTAAAACAGGTGTTTTCATTAGGCTATGCTCACGAACCTTGTAGTTAATTTTTTCATTTCTGAGATCCATTTCAGTGCGTAAACCAGCGTTTCCCATCTGCTGGGTTACTTCTTGAGCATATTCGTCAGCATCTGAAGTAATTGTAGCTACAACAACTTGTTTGGGAGCCAACCAAAAAGGTAGATTTCCCGCATAGTGTTCAAGCATGATGCCGATAAAGCGTTCTAGAGAACCAAATATTGCTCTATGAAGGAGAACGGGCGTATGACGGTTTCCATCTTCTCCAATATAGGTAGCTCCTAATCTGCCGGGTAGATTTAAATCAACCTGAAGTGTTCCACATTGCCAGTCACGGCCAATAGCATCTCGTAATACAAATTCGATTTTTGGCCCATAGAAAGCACCTTCGCCAGGGTTATAAGTATAGTCAATCTCTAAGCTTTCCATTGCTTGTTTTAATGCATCTTCTGCTTTATCCCAAACGTCATCTGCTCCAACTCTTCGTTCTGGGCGATCAGCAAACTTAATGATGATGTCCTCAAAACCCATATCACGATAAATACCCAAGAGGAGACTGCAAACAGCTCCTGTCTCAGCAGTAATTTGGTCTTCAGTACAAAAAATATGAGCATCATCCTGTGTGAAGGCCCTGACTCGCATGAGTCCATGAAGTGCCCCGGAAGGTTCATATCTATGTACCTTGCCAAACTCAGCTATGCGTAACGGCAACTCTCGATAACTTCTAAGGCCTTTCTTAAAAACCTGCACATGTCCTGGGCAGTTCATAGGTTTAATTGCCCAAACTCGCTCATCTTCAGTGCGACTGGTAAACATATTTTCCCCAAAAGTTTCCCAGTGTCCTGATGCTTCCCAAAGGCTTCGGTCCATTAGTTCCGGAGTATTAACTTCTCGGTATCCAGCCAACTCCTGTTGTTGTCGCATGTATTCAATAAGAGCCTGATATAGAGACCAGCCTTTTGGATGCCAGAATACGGCGCCTACCGCTTCGTCTTGGAAGTGAAACAAATCCATTTGTTGTCCTAAGCGACGATGATCTCGGTGCTCCGCTTCCTCAAGTCTTTGTAGATACAGCTTGAGATCTTTATCGTTTTTCCAGGCTGTACCATAGATTCTTGTGAGCATTTTATTTTTAGAATTGCCCTTCCAGTAGGCCCCAGCAATTTTTGTTAATTTGAAAGGGCCGATATGTTTCAAGCTAGGTAGGTGAGGACCTCTACAAAGGTCAACAAATTTAGAATCGCCCTGATAGTAAAGCTGAAAATTATCTTCTTGATCAGACTCATTAATTATTGATTCTTTGTATGTTTCGTCTGCGGACTTAAAGACTTTAATAGCGTCATGTTTGGAGGCTAAGGTTTTTGTGATGCTTGAGTTGGTGGAAATAATTTTTTTCATTTCCTTTTCTATAGGCTCTAGGTCATCTTCTGATATTGGTTTTTGAAATTCAAAATCATAATAAAACCCATCTTCAATAGTAGGCCCAATCGCTAATTTGGAGTCTGGATAAATATTTTTGACGGCCCTCGCCAAGACTTGCGCTGTTAGCGTATGCCTCATGATTTCAAGTCCCTCACCAGAATCTATAGTGATAATGGCAATATTGGAATCTTCATGGATGGGGTCACACAAATCTTTTTGACTGCCATTAACAGTTATAGCGATAGCTGCTTTTGCTAGTCCGGAGCCAATAGATTGTGCGATAGCTAGACCAGTTACGGCTCCAGAAAATTCTTTTTTTGATCCATCGGGTAATGTAATTGCTGGCATGACTATTTTGCCTTGCGAGTGTAGGCTCGCATTGTACGACAAGTACCTATGTTCGTTCTTTGCGGGATGAGCGCAAGAAAAGGGCCATAGAATTTGAGGATCCTAGAATGATACCAATAGAAATACATATGTTTCCTTGTCTAAATGACAATTATGGGTTTTTACTCCATGACAAAGAAAGCGGTTTAACGGCTACTGTGGATACCCCAGAGGCAGAGACCATACTGTCAGAGCTTTCCGAAAAAAACTGGAATCTTACGCATATTTTTAATACGCATCACCACGCTGATCATGCGGGTGGAAATATTGCCATTAAAGCAGCGACTGAGTGCCAGATAATAGGACCCCGCGCCGATGCGTCAAGGATTCCTGGGATTGATAAATTAGTTGGAGATGGTGATGAGTTCCTTTTAGGTAGACACCCAGTGCGCATATTTGACACTCCAGGACATACGCGGGGACACATTATTTATTATTTGCCAGAAGACGGCGTGGCTTTTGTTGGGGACACGCTGTTTGCTATGGGTTGTGGCCGCTTGTTTGAAGGTACGCCCGCACAGATGTGGAATTCTCTGCAGAAATTAATACTGTTACCAGATGACACAGTAATATATTGCGCCCATGAGTATACGCAGGCGAATGCACGTTTTGCGCTTAGTATAGAGCCCGAAAATAAGGCTTTAATCGATAGAGCTAGGGAGGTAGACGCACTTCGTGCGCGCAACGAACCCACAGTGCCTACAACGTTAGGGCTAGAGAAGGCAACCAATCCATTTCTGAGGCCGATGAGTTTGGAAATAAGCAAAAATGTTGGTTTGAATGGAAAGAGCACAGAGGAAGCGGATCTGGTGGAGGTGTTTGCGCGTACCCGTGCATTGAAAGACAGTTTTTAGGGGTAGGCAGGATAATGGATGTTCATATTGAGTTTGAACTGTTTTTTAGAAGGCTTCACATTTAGTTCAAAATCATAGCATTACAAGTTGACACTGTTCTGGCTAGATTAGACAATAGTCGGCTTGTGTCCGCGGAGGGGTACCCAAGCGGTCAACGGGGGCAGACTGTAAATCTGCTGGCTATGCCTTCGTAGGTTCGAATCCTACCCCCTCCACCAGTATAGGGGGAGGTAGAGAGCGAAGAGGCGGGTGTAGTTCAAGGGTAGAACCTCAGCCTTCCAAGCTGATGATGGCGGTTCGAGTCCGCTCACCCGCTCCATTGGGCACTAGGTGGGCCGCTTGGTCTGGGCAGGGGATTCTGTAAGGAACGAGATTTCCTGCCCACATAGCTCAGTGGTAGAGCACTTCCTTGGTAAGGAAGAGGTCACCGGTTCAAGTCCGGTTGTGGGCTCCAGGTTGTACGGGATCACCGGTACAAGTTGAAACATTTTATAGAGTAGGTAGTCGTTTGTTTAGTCATGCACCGTAGTGTCACGTCAGTAGTGATACAGCGTAGAACACGGTGAGATTCAGGAGTGTCCCGAATGTCCAAAGAAAAATTTGAACGAACTAAGCCACATGTAAATGTGGGAACTATAGGTCATGTAGATCATGGTAAGACTACGTTAACGGCAGCGTTGACGAAGGTTATGGCGACGAAGCATGGTGGTAACACTATTGCTTTTGATGAGATTGATAATGCTCCGGAGGAGCGTGATCGTGGAATCACAATAGCGACGGCGCATGTGGAGTATGAGAGTGACGCTCGTCACTATGCGCATGTAGATTGCCCTGGGCATGCGGACTATGTAAAGAATATGATCACTGGTGCGGCACAAATGGATGGCGCGATATTAGTAGTGTCGGCGGCAGACGGTCCTATGCCCCAGACGCGCGAGCACATATTGCTAGCACGTCAGGTGGGTGTTCCCTTTATTGTGGTGTATATGAATAAAGCGGACACGGTTGATGATGAGGAATTGTTGGAGCTAGTGGAGCTAGAAGTCCGAGACTTGTTGTCGGCATATGAATTTCCTGGTGATGACACACCAATCATTACCGGTAGCGCATTAAAAGCATTGGAGGGAGATACCTCTGATATAGGTGCGCCGAGCATTGAGAAGTTAGTAGCATCGTTAGATGACTATATTCCAATGCCTGAACGGGCTGTGGATGGCGATTTTCTCATGCCAGTAGAGGATGTTTTTTCAATATCGGGCCGAGGGACTGTAGTGACGGGTCGTATTGAACGAGGCATTGTGAACGTGGGCGATGAAGTGGCGATTATTGGTATTAAGGATACGGAAAAGACTACCTGCACAGGCGTTGAGATGTTCCGCAAGCTGCTTGATGAAGGTCGGGCAGGAGATAATGTTGGCGTGTTGTTGAGAGGTACAAAGCGAGAAGAGGTTGAGCGAGGACAAGTTCTGGCTAAGCCTGATTCGATTAATCCGCATTCCAAATTTGAGGCTGAGGTCTACATTTTGACTAAGGAAGAAGGTGGACGACATACGCCGTTTTTTAAGGGATATCGTCCGCAGTTTTATTTTAGAACCACTGACGTCACTGGAGCGGTGGAGATGCCTGAGGGGACTGAGATGGTCATGCCTGGGGATAATATTCAGATGAAAGTGGAATTAATCTCTCCGATTGCGATGGAGGAGGGGTTAAGGTTTGCGATCCGAGAGGGTGGTCGTACCGTGGGTGCTGGTGTTGTCGCAAAAATTATGGAGTAAATGGGGTAGGGTTGACGTAATTGGTATGAAGTAGTCCGCTGAGGCAGTGCAAGCAGAGAGAACAGGACAGAGGCCAGTAGCTCAATTGGCAGAGCAGCGGTCTCCAAAACCGCAGGTTGGGGGTTCGATTCCCTCCTGGCCTGCCAGATACGGTGTATTAATCATCGAGTCTCTCAGCCTGATTTCGAGCTTTCACTAGACCAGCCAGTTATACGAAGCCAGACCATAAGTTGATGGAAACAAAAGTTGAAGCTCAAAATACGGTATTAGACACGATCAAGTTGCTCGTGGCAGGTGCCGTTTTGCTCGGAGGGATAGTCGGCTACTACTACTATCCAGGAGTTTCGGTAGCGCTTAGGGCTCTTGGTGTGCTCATTGCTTTAGGTATTGCAGTGGTTATATCGCTTCAATCTGCAATGGGAAAAGCCCTATGGGGTTTTGTTCAGGGCTCGCGTGTGGAAATGAGAAAGGTTATCTGGCCGACTCGGGAAGAGGCGATACAGACAACTATTGCTGTTTTGGTCTTTGCGTTAATAATGGGAGTTTTCTTCTGGCTACTAGATTTATTTTTGCTCTGGTTTACCCGGTCTTTGACCAGTTAGGGGGAATGAATAATGTCTAGTCTCCATTGGTATGTTGTACATGCTTACTCAAATTATGAGTATAAGGTAAAGGCCTCGCTGGAGGAGCGTATCGCTCGGGAAGGTTTACAAGAGAAGTTTGGTGAAATATTGGTTCCGACAGAGGAAGTTGTCGAAATAAGGGAAGGAAGCAAGAGACGAAGTGAGAGAAAGTTTTTCCCCGGCTATGTTTTAGTTCAGATGGAGATGGATGACGAAACTTGGCATTTAGTTAAAGAAGTGCCTAAGGTTCTTGGTTTTATTGGTGGAACCACCGATAGACCGGCGCCAATTTCCGAAAATGAAGCGAATTCGATATTGAATCGTGTGCAAGAGGGCGTTGATAAGCCTCGACCTAAGGTTTTATTTGAACCTGGCGAGGTGGTTAGAGTAACGGATGGCCCGTTCAATGACTTTAATGGTGTGGTAGAGAACGTTAATTACGAGAAAAGCAAGGTCAGGGTGGCTGTTCAGATTCTTGGTCGCTCTACTCCGGTAGAGTTAGAGTTTGATCAGGTTGAAAAAGCATAATAGAACATTAGTAGTATTTAAATGGCAAGAAAAATAGAAGCTTATATTAAGTTGCAAATTCCAGCTGGACAGGCAAACCCAAGCCCCCCTGTTGGCCCAGCTCTTGGTCAGCATGGCGTAAATATCATGGAGTTTTGTAAGGCTTTTAATGCTGAAACTCAGTCTGCTGAGCAGGGCATGCCTGTTCCTGTGGTTATTTCCGTTTACACAGATAAGAGCTTTACGTTTATTACCAAAACTCCGCCAGCTGCCGTTTTACTAAAAAAAGCAGCGGGCATTAAGAAGGGAAGCGGCACACCAAATACTGAAAAGGTGGGTAAGGTTACAAGAGCGCAACTTGAAGAGATTGTTAAGATTAAAGAGCCTGATCTCAACGCCTCAGATATGGATGCTGCCGTGAAAATTATTATGGGTAGCGCTCGAAGTATGGGCTTGGATGTAGAGGGTTGATAGATCATGGCTAGGCTTACTAAGAATCAAAAAGTTTCTAGAGAGCGCTTGGAAAGCGGTAAGGCTTACTCTGTGGACGAGGCTCTCAGCTTGGTTAAAGAGTTGGCGAATTCAAAATTTCAAGAATCTGTCGATGTTTCTGTCAATCTTGGTGTAGATCCAAAAAAATCGGAACAAATGGTCCGAGGTTCCACTGTGTTGCCAAATGGTACAGGGAAGAAGGTACGCGTTGCGGTTTTTGCTCAGGGAGAAAGTGCAGATGCGGCTAAAGAGGCTGGTGCTGATATTGTAGGTATGGATGATCTTGCTGAGTCCATTAAGGGCGGTGAGCTTAACTTTGATGTTGTAATTGCAAGCCCTGACGCTATGAAGGTGGTGGGCAAGCTTGGCCAAATTTTAGGTCCTCGTGGACTTATGCCTAACCCTAAGGTAGGAACTGTTGCTCTGGATGTTGCGACAGCCGTTAAAAACGCTAAGAGTGGACAGGTTCGTTATCGTGCTGATAAGTCGGGTATTGTTCACTGTCCTATTGGGAATGTGGCATTCGAGGTGGGTGCTTTATCAGAAAACCTAGCAGCATTATTGGCTGATCTTGATAAGGCTAAGCCAGCATCATCTAAAGGGCAGTATATGCAACGTGTGAGCGTATCGTCGACAATGGGCCCTGGTGTTCTTGTTGATCATAGAGCATAGTAGTTGGTTACTAAAAAATAATTTTATCCTGTCTATTGATTTTAGAGAGGATGTGGAAGGTCAGCCTGAGGCTGACCATCATCAGAGACCGTAGGTCTCCCCATTGGGGAGGTAATAGCGAAAGTTGCCTGCGTAGGTGGTGTTTCTCCAACTGGTTTTGCCTGATGGAGGACGCGCCGTTAAGAGTCACACAGTTGAAAGGTTTGAAGTGTGACAGCGGTATGATGGAAACCCTTTTAAGGGTTACGTCTTAGTCGTTATCTGGCAGGAGAGGAACTAGGGAGATAAAGCATGGCGCTAAGTCTAGAGCAAAAGAAAGCGTTAGTAACTGAGGTTAATTCAGTGGCTGTTTCGGCGCACTCAGCCGTTGCCGCGGAGTACCGCGGGTTGACTGTGGGCGAAATGACTGCGCTCAGAGTTGAGGCACGAAATTCTGGTGTATACATCAAGGTTGTAAAGAATTCTCTGGCACGACTTGCTATGGAAGGGACAGATTTCCAGTGTATGCAGGAACACCTGAAAGGTCCCTTGCTTCTGGCTTTTTCTAAGGAAGATCCGGGTTCGGCAGCCCGAGTAATAAAGGGTTTTTCTAAAGATCACGACAAATTAGTAACGGTTTCCGTGTCTATTGGCGGTGAGTTATACGATGCAGCCGATCTGGATCGTTTAGCTGCCTTGCCTAATTTAGATGAGGCGCGGGGAATGCTTTTACGGACGTTGAATGGACCGCTTACCCAGCTTGTTCGAGTGCTGGCAGAGCCTGCCGGAATGTTAGCTCGAACAATTCAGGCGCGGGGCGAGCAAACTGAATAGGGGCGAGGCTTTGGCCACGCAAAAATTTTGTAACTGAAAGTGAGTTGACGGAGATATAGTCATGGCTATGACAAATGAAGATTTGATTGAAGAGTTGAGCAATAAGCCAATTATGGAAGTCGTAGAGCTGGTTAAAGCTTTAGAAGAAAAATGGGGTGTATCTGCAGCTGCTCCTGTAGCGGTTGCTGCTGGCCCTGCAGGTGATGGTGGCGACGCGGGTGCTGAGGAAAAGACCGAATTTGACGTTTTACTCACAGGTTATGGTGAAAAAAAGGTTGCCGTTATTAAGGTTGTTCGAACTTTAACGGGTCTTGGCTTAAAAGAGGCTAAAGATCTTGTTGAGGGCGCCCCAAAAGTGGTCAAAGAGGGTTCTTCCAAAGAAGAAGCAGAGGATGTGAAAAAGCAGCTTGAAGAGGCTGGCGCAAGCGTTGATATTAAGTGATTCAACGCAGCATCTTTAGCCATGAGTGGCCACTGGGCTTAGTGATGAGCCAGTTGGGTGTTTCATGCATGGTGACTTCTTGTTTAAAGCAAGAGGCATCTTTATTAGTTTTTTATTGAAATCATTGGCGGTTGGTGTACCGGCGCTGAGGTGACCCACGATGGCTTATTCGTTTACTGAAAAAAAGCGTATTCGAAAGAATTTTGGAAAACTTCCAGGAGTCCTGGAAGTTCCTTATTTGCTTTCTATTCAAATTGCTTCCTACCAGAAATTTCTGCAAGAGGGAGTGCCTGCGGATCAACTGAAAGAGAAGGGGCTACATGCTGCCTTTAAGACCGTTTTTCCGATTGAGAGCTACTCTGGTAGTGCAGCTCTGGACTATGTGAGCTACCGACTTGGCAAGCCTGTTTTTGATGTAAAGGAATGCCAACTTCGTGGTCTGACATATGCGGCTCCGCTTCGTGTCCTTGTGCGATTGACCATATACGATAAGGAATCTTCCGCAAAGAATAAAAAAGTTAAGGATATTATTGAGCAGGAAGTTTATCTGGGCGAAATGCCATTGATGACGGATGATGGCACGTTCGTAGTAAACGGAACAGAGCGGGTGGTCGTGTCTCAGCTCCATAGATCTCCTGGAGTCTTTTTTGATCATGATAAGGGAAAGACGCACTCATCAGGAAAACTGCTTTTTTCTGCGCGCGTGATTCCATATCGTGGATCTTGGTTAGATTTTGAATTTGATCCAAAAGATTCTGTGTTCGTTCGTATTGATCGTCGTCGTAAGTTACCAGCTACTATTTTGTTGCGGTGTCTTGGGTATAGCAATGAAGAGATGCTAGATATCTTTTTTGATACAAATGAGTTTTCGCTTTCGCCGGATAAAATTGTTTGGGATTTAATTCCTGATCGACTCCGAGGTCAAGCAGCCAGTTTCGATATTAAGGTAGGCAGGAAGCTGATCGTTGAAAAGGACAGACGTATCACAGCACGCCATGTGCGAGAGCTGGAAAAATTAAAAAATAATCAGTTGGTTGTGCCGATTGAGCATTTAGAAGGGCTTATACTTTCACATGATGTTGTAGATGAAGAGACTGGCGAGCTTTTAGCTAATGCAAATGACGAGCTTACTGCAGAGTCTGTTCAGTCGCTAATCGAAAATGGTGTAAATAGTGTCCGTACGCTTCACATTAATGACCTCGATAGAGGCGCCTTTATCTCAAATACTCTTCGGGTTGATCCAAGTCAAACGCGTTTAGAGGCTCTTGTCGAAATTTACCGAATGATGCGACCAGGCGAGCCGCCAACCAAAGATTCTGCTGAAAATCTTTTTCAGAATCTATTTTTTAATCCAGATCGCTACGATCTTTCGGCAGTTGGTCGAATGAAATTTAATCGTAGAGTAGGGGTCGAAGGTTCTGAGGGTAATGGAATCTTAAGCAAGGATGACATACTTAGTGTTCTTCAGACTCTTATCGGTATTCGAAATGGTAATGGTAGCGTAGATGATATTGATCATTTGGGAAATCGGCGTGTCCGTAGTGTTGGGGAGATGGCTGAGAACGCATTCCGCATTGGACTGGTTCGTGTTGAGCGTGCTGTTAAGGAGCGTTTGACGATAGCGGAGTCTGAGGGCCTCGGACCTCAAGATATGATCAACGCAAAACCGGTTGCCGCAGCTGTAAAAGAATTTTTCGGTTCTAGTCAGTTATCTCAGTTTATGGATCAAAACAACCCATTATCCGAGGTTACGCATAAGCGACGGGTCTCAGCGTTGGGGCCAGGTGGCCTTACTAGGGAGCGAGCCGGATTCGAGGTCCGTGACGTTCATCCTACTCATTATGGGCGTGTTTGCCCTATAGAAACCCCAGAGGGACCAAATATTGGTCTCATTAATTCTTTATCTGTATATGCGCGGACAAATGATTATGGGTTTCTAGAGACTCCATACAGGAAGGTTGCAAATGGCAAAGTTACTGGGGATATAGAGTACCTTTCGGCGATAGAGGAAGGGCATTTTGTAATTGCTCAGGCTAATGCAGGTTTGTCATCTAGAGGAAAGTTCGAAGAGGATCTTGTGTCTTGTCGTTATCGAAACGAATTCTCGCTATTTTCACCTGAACGAATAGACTTCATGGATGTTTCGCCGAAACAGATAGTTTCGGTTGCAGCGTCTCTGATCCCATTTCTTGAGCATGATGACGCCAATCGGGCGCTAATGGGCTCAAATATGCAGCGCCAAGCGGTTCCGACCTTGAGAGCAGAAACGCCGCTGGTTGGTACGGGTATGGAGCGTACTGTGGCAGTTGACTCAGGAGTAACGGTTGTTGCTAGTAGGGGTGGACGCATCGATTTTGTTGATGCCTCACGAATTGTTGTTCGTGTAAATGATGATGAGACTAGCGCCGGAGAGGCCGGTGTCGATATCTACAATCTAACCAAATACACCCGTTCTAACCAGAATACCTGTATCAATCAACGACCCTTAGTAAAGGCTGATGATTTTATCGAGCGTGGTGATGTTTTGGCAGATGGCCCATCAACTAGCTTAGGTGAGTTGTCGTTAGGGCAAAATTTGCTTGTCGCATTTATGCCCTGGAACGGATACAACTTTGAGGATTCAATTCTGATCTCGGAGAGAGTGGTAGAAGAAGATCGTTTTACAACTATACATATAGAAGAGCTAACTAGTATTTCACGCGATACAAAATTAGGACCAGAAGAAGTTACAGGTGATATACCCAATGTTGGTGATGCTGCGCTTACTAAATTAGATGAATCAGGAATAGCGTTTATTGGTGCAGAAGTTGGAGCTGGAGATATTTTGGTAGGCAAAGTTACCCCTAAGGGTGAGACTCAACTTACGCCTGAAGAGAAGCTTCTCCGAGCTATATTTGGGGAGAAGGCATCGGATGTTAAGGATACTTCGTTAAGGGTTCCACCTGGGATGGATGGGACGGTTATCGATGTCCGGGTATTTACACGTGATGGTGTTGAGAAAGATGATCGTGCTCTTGCTATAGAGCGTCAGGAACTCGCAGCTGTACGAAAAGATATTAATGACCAACGTCGGATTTATGAGGCTGATATATACCAACGTGTCGGGGAACTTTTGACCGGCAAGATTTCGTTTGGTGGGCCTCAGGGGCTTAAAAAGGACCAAAAAATTACAAAAGGCTATCTTGATGATCTGGATCGCCAGCAGTGGTTTGAGATTCGACTGAAGAACGAAAAGACAAATTCTGAAGTTGAAAGTATGGCGGAACGTTTGCGGGCTCAGAATGAAGAGTTCGACCGACTATTTGAAGAGAAGAAAACTAAGATTACTCAGGGCGATGATCTGGCACCTGGTGTCCTCAAAATGGTTAAGGTTTATCTTGCTGTCAAGCGTCATATTCAGCCAGGAGATAAGATGGCAGGGCGCCATGGGAACAAAGGTGTGATTTCTACTATTGTGCCGGTGGAGGATATGCCATATATGGAAGATGGTACGCCAGTGGATGTTGTATTGAATCCATTAGGAGTGCCTTCCCGTATGAACGTTGGACAAGTCTTAGAGACTCATCTCGGTTGGGCTGCCAAGGGATTGGGTAATAAAATACAAACCATGCTGCACTCTGAGGAATCAGCCGCTTCTATCCGACGTTTCTTGGAACAGATTTACAACAAGTCAGGCGGTCAAACTGAGGATTTAAAAAGCCTAAGTGCTGAAGAGTTAATGGAACTAGCGGGCAATCTGAAGAAAGGCGTGCCCATGGCAACCCCAGTTTTTGATGGGGCTAGTGAACCAGAAATAAAAGGGCTTCTCGAGCTTGCTGATCTGCCAGAATCAGGCCAGGCGATCCTATATAACGGACGGTCTGGAGAAAGATTTGATAGGCCAGTAACAGTTGGATATATGTACATGCTAAAGCTTAACCACTTGGTTGATGACAAGATGCATGCGCGGTCAACGGGCCCATATAGCCTTGTTACGCAGCAGCCTCTAGGTGGTAAGGCGCAGTTTGGTGGGCAGCGTTTTGGAGAAATGGAGGTCTGGGCTCTAGAGGCCTATGGCGCAGCGTATACGCTTCAAGAAATGTTGACTGTCAAATCAGATGATGTGCAGGGCCGTACAAAAATGTACAAAAATATTGTTGATGGAACTCATGAGATTCAGGCGGGCATGCCCGAATCCTTTAACGTTTTAGTTAAGGAGATTCGTTCTCTAGGTATCAACATTGATCTAGAGGAAACAAGGTGAGCTCGTTAAGAGTGAGTGTGGATTATCTATCTAATTTGACCGTAGGTGCACCCGTATGAAGGATTTACTAAAGCTTTTTAGGCAGCAGTCACCAGTTGAGGATTTTGATGCCATTCGAATTGGCTTGGCGTCTCCAGACATGATTCGATCATGGTCTTTTGGTGAGGTTAAAAAGCCGGAAACGATAAATTATCGGACGTTTAAACCAGAACGAGATGGGTTGTTTTGTGCAAAGACTTTTGGCCCGATCAAGGACTATGAATGTCTCTGTGGGAAATATAAACGCTTAAAACATCGTGGTGTGGTTTGTGAAAAGTGTGGTGTTGAGGTCACTCAAACAAAAGTGCGGCGTGAGCGCATGGGGCACATTGAGTTAGCAAGTCCTGTAGCTCATATATGGTTTTTAAAGTCGCTCCCATCCCGCATAGGACTCATGTTGGATATGACTCTTCGAGAGATTGAAAGAATTCTCTATTTTGAAGCATTTGTAGTTGTAGAGCCGGGTATGACGCCGTTGGAGCGTGGACAGCTCCTTACTGATGAGACATATCTGGAGGCTATTGAACAGTATGGCGATGAATTTGATGCTCGTATGGGTGCGGAGGCTGTTCGAGAATTAATGATTTCTTTGAATCTTGGAGCCGAGGTAGACCAGATTCGGGAGGATATGACAAAAACCAAGTCTGAAACAAAGCTTAAAAGATTGTCAAAAAGACTCAAGCTTCTTGAGTCGTTTACTGACTCAAAAAACAAACCAGAATGGATGGTTATGACAGTGCTTCCGGTATTGCCTCCGGATTTAAGGCCTCTGGTTCCCTTAGATGGTGGACGTTTTGCAACATCTGATCTAAATGATCTGTATCGTCGGGTCATAAATCGTAATAATCGTTTGCGGCGACTTTTGGAGCTAAGCGCACCTGACATAATCGTTCGTAATGAGAAGCGCATGTTGCAGGAATCGGTGGATGCGCTCTTAGATAACGGTCGTCGAGGTCGAGCAATTACCGGGACTAATAAGCGTCCCCTTAAATCGCTTGCCGATATGATTAAAGGTAAGCAGGGCCGTTTCAGACAAAATTTGCTTGGTAAACGAGTGGATTATTCAGGGCGTTCGGTGATTGTGGTTGGGCCAACGTTGAAGCTTCATCAGTGTGGGCTGCCTAAGAAGCTAGCCCTAGAGCTTTTTAAGCCGTTTATTTTTGCAAAGCTTCAGCTCCGTGGGGAAGCAACTACGATAAAGGCAGCAAAACGCGTAGTAGAGAAGGAAGGCGCTGAGGTCTGGGACATTCTTGAGGAAGTAATTCGCGAACATCCTGTAATGCTGAATCGAGCCCCAACATTACATCGTTTAGGTATTCAGGCGTTTGAGCCTGTACTAGTTGAGGGTAAAGCTATACAGCTTCATCCTTTGGTTTGTACGGCATTTAATGCTGACTTTGATGGCGATCAAATGGCTGTGCATGTTCCTTTGTCCTTGGAAGCACAGCTGGAAGCTCGAGCGCTTATGATGGCGAGTAACAACATACTTTCGCCAGCAAATGGCGAGCCAATCATTGTTCCATCACAAGATGTTGTATTAGGCCTCTACTACATGACTCGGGAGCGAGTAAATGCGAAGGGAGAGGGAATGATCTTTTCTGGTGTGAAAGAGGTTCATCGCGCCTATGAAAATCATGCAGTGGAATTACACTCCAGGGTAAAGGTTAGGGTTGCGGATGGTTTTAGTGAGGAAGTGGATTCTGAGACAGGTGCAAAACAGCTGCTGCATAAATTGGTTGAAACAACAGTTGGGCGCGCACTTCTATCAGAAATCATGCCTGAAGGGTTGAGCTATAGTCTCATAAACCAACCGATGAATAAGCGGGCTATTTCTTCGGTTATCAATGCGTGTTATAGACAGTTGGGCATTAAGGATACTGTTGTTTTTGCAGATCACCTTATGTACACCGGGTTTGATTATGCAACGCGGGGTGGCGTTTCATTCGGCATTGACGACATGGTTATTCCAGAGCAGAAGCCAGAAATGTTGGATGTTGCTGAGCAGGAGGTAAAAGATATCCAGAGCCAGTATGCATCAGGATTAGTAACTGATGGCGAGCGATACAACAAAGTTGTTGATATATGGTCCAGAACTAATGATCAAATTGCTAAGGCTATGATGGATAAGCTAGGAA
This sequence comes from uncultured Gammaproteobacteria bacterium, assembly GCA_964276105.1. Classification (GTDB taxonomy): domain Bacteria; phylum Pseudomonadota; class Gammaproteobacteria; order Steroidobacterales; family Rariloculaceae; genus UBA6522. Next base: position 62,365 of record CAXYEE010000024.1, read on the forward strand.
CAGAAGTTGTGGATGATGCGCATGGGAAGAAGACTCCACAAGATTCTTTCAATTCGGTCTATATGATGGCTGACTCAGGAGCTCGTGGTTCGGCGGCTCAGATTCGTCAATTGGCAGGTATGCGCGGCCTTATGGCAAAGCCTGATGGCTCGATAATCGAAACTCCGATCACGGCAAATTTTAGAGAAGGGTTGGATGTTCTGCAGTATTTTATTTCTACTCATGGAGCTAGGAAAGGGCTTGCTGATACGGCACTGAAGACAGCAAACTCTGGTTATCTAACGAGGCGCCTCGTTGACGTTGCTCAGGACTTGGTAGTGACAGAACCTGATTGTGGAACAGAAGAGGGGCTTTTGATGACCCCTCTAGTGGAAGGCGGTGATGTGGTCGAGCCAATTCGCGATCGAGTTCTCGGTCGAGTGGCAGCTCTTGATGTTGTTGCTCCAGCAAGTGATGTTGTTGTGCTTAAGGCTGGCACTCTATTGGATGAGGAGGCAGTGGGGTTGCTGGAGGCTTCATCTATAGACCAGTTATTAGTTCGATCGCCAATTATGTGCACAACCCGTTACGGAGTTTGTGCCCAATGTTATGGAAGAGACTTAGCCCGTGGGCATCGTGTAGACAAAGGTGTGTCGGTTGGTGTGATAGCGGCTCAGTCGATCGGTGAGCCAGGCACACAACTTACGATGAGAACCTTTCATATAGGTGGTGCTGCATCACGTACTGCGGCCATTAACAGTGTGGATATCAAAACTAAGGGCACAATTCGAATGTTTGACGTGAAAACCGTTCAACATGAAAAAAAGAAGCACTTTATATCGACGTCTCGTTCTGGTGAGTTAGCAGTAGTTGATGAGTTCGGCCGGGAACGGGAACGATATAAGATTCCGTACGGAGCTAATTTGAACGTCCAAGATGGCGCATCTGTTGAACCTGGTCAGCTAGTAGCAACCTGGGATCCTCATACACATCCGGTTGTTACAGAGGTGGGTGGTAAGCTGCAATTTGAAGACTTTGTTGACGGTGTTACGGTGACGTCTCAGCTTGACGATATTACAGGACTTACTAGCACAGTTGTGCTTGATCCGGCTCAGCGTAGTGCTGGAGCTGATTATCGACCGACAGCAAAGTTAGTTGACAAGAAAAACGAACCTGTATTTTTTCCAAACACAGATATTCCGGCTGTTTATGCGCTGCCTTCTGGGGCTGTGCTAAGCATGTCTGATGGCGATAAGGTGCTTGTGGGTGATGTTATAGCCAGATTGCCACAAGAATCTTCAAAAACTCGAGATATTACTGGTGGCCTACCGCGAGTCGCTGATCTTTTTGAGGCTCGTCGTCCTAAAGAAGCAGCAATTCTTGCTGAGCACAGTGGCACTGTAAGTTTTGGGCAAGAGACCAAGGGCAAACGTCGTCTGGTTATTACTGATGACGATGGTGAAGCTAACGAAGCGCTAATTCACAAGTGGCGTTTTCTCAACGTTTTTGAGGGTGAAACTGTGATGCGCGGAGAGATTATTGCTGATGGAGAGCCAAATCCGCATGACATACTTCGGTTACAAGGGGTTGATAAACTTGCGGATTATTTGGTCAAGGAAATTCAGGACGTCTATCGACTACAGGGTGTGAAAATCAATGATAAGCATATTGAAGTAATTATTCGTCAGATGCTGAGAAAGGTGGATATTGTGTCACCTGGAGATACTCTATATTTGCGTGGCGAACAAGTAGATCGTGCCAGGATTCTTGAAGAGAATGAGGGTTTGGTATCTGCTTCAAAAGAGCCCGCAACCTTTGATCCAATTCTGCTGGGCATTACTAAGGCCTCGTTGGCAACAGAGTCGTTTATTTCGGCTGCATCCTTCCAAGAAACAACGCGAGTATTAACAGAAGCTGCTGTGCGCGGAATGCGGGATGATCTTAGAGGATTAAAAGAGAATGTCATTGTAGGCAGGCTTATTCCAGCGGGAACTGGCTATGCACATCACCAGGAAAGAAGGCGAACTGAAGAAGACATACTTGCCGATGAGCTTAAAAGCTTGGAGTCCTCTTTAAAAAAGGACGTCAAAGCGGCATCAGGAGAGGGTTCCGAGAGCTAATGAGCCTTTAGATGAGCAGCAGGTAGCCCAGCAAATTAACCCAAGGTAAGTTATTAGTTGACAGTTTGTTAGGGCGGGCCCTAGAATCCCCGCTCTTAAGGCCGGTCAGCCTTATCGTAGAAAGAAGGAACCCTAGACTTTTTAATAGGGCAAGAATACTGAGGCCCAGATGCTAGGAACCGGTATCCGGGCCCATTTTCGTTTATATAACTTATGTCAACCACAAATCAATTAGTTAGAAAGCCTCGTTCGACTAAGAGGGCAAAGAGTAACGTACCCGCGCTCGGGGCTTCTCCTCAGAAGCGAGGTGTGTGTACTCGGGTTTATACAACGACGCCGAAAAAACCTAACTCTGCTATGCGCAAGGTGGCCCGTGTGCGGTTAACTAATGGTTTTGAGGTTACCAGCTACATAGGTGGTGAGGGGCATAATCTTCAGGAGCACTCCGTTGTTTTAATTAGAGGCGGGCGTGTTAAGGATTTACCTGGAGTGCGTTATCACGTGGTTCGGGGCACTCTTGATTGTTCTGGTGTAAGTGATCGTCGGCAAAGCCGATCAAAATATGGCGCCAAGAGGCCTAAGAGTTAGTCAACTTCAGGAAAAGATTGAATGTCTAGACGAAGCCAAGCCCCCCGAAGAGCTCCACTACCTGACCCTAAGTATGGGGATAAGATGTTGGCTAAGTTCATAAACATGGTCATGTTGAGCGGCAAGAAATCTGTTGCTGAGCATATTGTGTATGGCGCACTAGATAGGATAGCAGAACGATCTGGACAAGAAGGTGCCGAAGCTCTTGAGTTGCTTGGCCAGGCATTGGATAACATTAAGCCTGCTGTTGAAGTAAAGTCTAGGCGAGTTGGTGGAGCAACCTATCAGGTTCCGGTGGAAGTTCGTACTAGTCGCAGAGTAACGCTGGCGATGAGATGGGTCATCGATGCCGCTCGCAAGCGGTCAGAAAAAACAATGTCATTGAGACTGGCACATGAATTAATGGATGCAGCAGACAATAGAGGTTCTGCTGTGAAGAAACGTGAGGACACCCATCGAATGGCGGAGGCTAATAAAGCTTTCGCGCATTATCGTTGGTAGTCAGTGGATTTGAGGCAAAGATTTGGCCAGGCAGACCCCCATAGAGCGTTATCGCAACATCGGCATCATGGCACATATAGATGCTGGCAAGACGACTGCTACTGAACGTATCCTTTTCTATACTGGCGTCTCCCATAAGATAGGAGAAGTCCATGATGGTGCAGCCGTTATGGATTGGATGGAGCAGGAGCAGGAGCGTGGTATTACTATCACTTCTGCAGCTACAACAGCTTTTTGGTCAGGTATGGACCAACAATTTCCCGAATATAGAATCAATATTATCGATACGCCCGGGCACGTTGATTTTACTATTGAGGTAGAGCGGAGTCTTCGAGTTTTGGATGGAGCTGTGGCGGTGTTTTGTTCTGTAGGAGGTGTTGAGCCTCAATCAGAGACGGTTTGGCGTCAGGCTAATAAATACGGTGTTCCCAGGCTAGCTTTTATTAACAAGATGGATAGGGCCGGGGCTGATTTTTTCCGTGTGGTAGAGCAAATCAGTGATCGCTTGAAGGGAAACCCAGTTCCATTACAGGTACCTATAGGCGCTGAAGATAATTTTTCTGGCGTCGTTGATCTAATCAAGATGAAGGCTATTGTGTGGGATGATTCAACACAAGGAACGACCTATTCTGAAGAACCTGTCCCTGAATCATTGTTATCTCTTGCGAATAAATGGAGAGAGAAGCTAATTGAAAGTGCCGCTGAAGGTGATGAGGAATTGCTTGAGAAGTACCTTGAAGGTGATGAGTTGCAAGCAGATGAGATTAAACGAGGACTGAGAAACCGTTGTCTTGCAGGAGAAATTGTGCCTGTGCTTTGTGGCTCTGCCTTCAAAAACAAGGGTGTGCAGGCTGTGTTAGATGCAGTGGTGGAATATATGCCATCTCCGACAGAGCGTCCTGCTATAAAAGGTATTCTCGATGATGAGTCAGAGTCAGAGAGGCCATCTTCTGATGATGCCCCCTTCGCAGCATTAGCCTTCAAGATCGCAACAGATCCTTTCGTCGGTAATCTAACATTTTTTCGTGTTTATTCTGGTGTGCTTAAGTCTGGAGATACAGTTTTTAATCCGGTCAAGGGCAAGCGTGAACGTATTGGTCGAATACTCCAAATGCATTCAAATGAACGCGAGGAGTTAAAAGAGGTTAGAGCGGGAGATATAGCTGCAGCTGTTGGATTAAAGGATGTTACTACTGGCGACAGTCTTACAGACATTAAGGAAAGCATCACGCTGGAGCGAATGGAGTTTCCGGAGCCGGTTATAGCGGTCGCGGTTGAGCCAAAGACGAAGCCTGATCAGGAAAAGATGGGTGTAGCTTTATCTAAATTAGCTAAAGAGGACCCGTCTTTTCGTATGCATACAGACGAAGAGTCTGGGCAGACAATAATTTCTGGAATGGGGGAGCTGCATCTGGAAATCATTGTTGATAGGCTCAAGAGAGAGTTTAAGGTAGAGGCAAATGTTGGTAAGCCTCAGGTGGCGTATCGTGAGACTATTCGAACCGCGGTAGAGCAGGAGGGCAAGTTTGTTCGTCAGTCAGGGGGGCGTGGGCAATATGGCCATGTCTTCTTGCGTCTTGAACCAACAGAATCTGGTTCCGGATATGAATTCGAAAATGCTATTGTCGGTGGAGCTGTTCCCAGGGAATACATTTCTGCAGTTGATAAGGGTATTAAAGAGCAAATGGGTAACGGTGTGATAGCTGGGTATCCTGTTGTTGATTGTAAGGTAACTTTGTACGATGGCTCTTATCACGATGTGGATTCAAGCGAAGTGGCGTTTAAAATAGCTGGTTCAATGGCCTTTAAACAGGGCGCCGCAAAGGCAAGGCCCGTGCTTCTAGAGCCAATAATGCAAGTAGAAGTTGTTAGTCCGGATGATTATATGGGTGATGTCAACGGCGACCTTAGCCGGCGTCGAGGTGTTCTTCAGGGTCTCGATGATTCTCCAATGGGGAAGATTATTCGAGCAGAGGTTCCTTTGGCAGAAATGTTTGGGTATGCGACAGATTTGCGTTCTATGAGCCAGGGGCGTGCAACATATACTATGGAATTTAGTCGTTATGCTGGTGTGCCTTCTGGTGTAGCAGATGATGTTATTAAGGCTAGAAATTAAAGTCTTTTTTTAGATCAAGAGGTATTTGATCGTGTCCAAAGAAAAATTTGAACGAACTAAGCCACATGTAAATGTGGGAACTATAGGTCATGTAGATCATGGTAAGACTACGTTAACGGCAGCGTTGACGAAGGTTATGGCGACGAAGCATGGTGGTAACACTATTGCTTTTGATGAGATTGATAATGCTCCGGAGGAGCGTGATCGTGGAATCACAATAGCGACGGCGCATGTGGAGTATGAGAGTGACGCTCGTCACTATGCGCATGTAGATTGCCCTGGGCATGCGGACTATGTAAAGAATATGATCACTGGTGCGGCACAAATGGATGGCGCGATATTAGTAGTGTCGGCGGCAGACGGTCCTATGCCCCAGACGCGCGAGCACATATTGCTAGCACGTCAGGTGGGTGTTCCCTTTATTGTGGTGTATATGAATAAAGCGGACACGGTTGATGATGAGGAATTGTTGGAGCTAGTGGAGCTAGAAGTCCGAGACTTGTTGTCGGCATATGAATTTCCTGGTGATGACACACCAATCATTACCGGTAGCGCATTAAAAGCATTGGAGGGAGATACCTCTGATATAGGTGCGCCGAGCATTGAGAAGTTAGTAGCATCGTTAGATGACTATATTCCAATGCCTGAACGGGCTGTGGATGGCGATTTTCTCATGCCAGTAGAGGATGTTTTTTCAATATCGGGCCGAGGGACTGTAGTGACGGGTCGTATTGAACGAGGCATTGTGAACGTGGGCGATGAAGTGGCGATTATTGGTATTAAGGATACGGAAAAGACTACCTGCACAGGCGTTGAGATGTTCCGCAAGCTGCTTGATGAAGGTCGGGCAGGAGATAATGTTGGCGTGTTGTTGAGAGGTACAAAGCGAGAAGAGGTTGAGCGAGGACAAGTTCTGGCTAAGCCTGATTCGATTAATCCGCATTCCAAATTTGAGGCTGAGGTCTACATTTTGACTAAGGAAGAAGGTGGACGACATACGCCGTTTTTTAAGGGATATCGTCCGCAGTTTTATTTTAGAACCACTGACGTCACTGGAGCGGTGGAGATGCCTGAGGGGACTGAGATGGTCATGCCTGGGGATAATATTCAGATGAAAGTGGAATTAATCTCTCCGATTGCGATGGAGGAGGGGTTAAGGTTTGCGATCCGAGAGGGTGGTCGTACCGTGGGTGCTGGTGTTGTCGCAAAAATTATGGAGTAAATGGGGAGTCTGAATCTTTTATGCATGTTGCATATTTAAGAACTCTCAGTTGTAGGTATCTAGGAACAAGAAATGGCAACAAATCAGAATATTCGAATTCGTCTTAAGGCATTTGATCACAAGCTAATCGATCGCTCGGCGCGGGAGATTGTAGAAACTGCGAAACGCACTGGTGCTACAGTTAAGGGCCCCGTGCCATTACCAACAAAAATAGAGCGCTACACGGTGTTAATTTCACCCCATGTGAATAAGGATGCCCGGGACCAGTACGAATTGCTGACTCATAAGCGTCTTATGGATATTGTCGATCCTACGGACAAAACAGTAGATGCTCTTATGAAACTAGAGCTACCTACAGGGGTGGATGTTCAGATTAGGCTGAATTAGCCGCCATTAATCGTTGAAAACCTGTTAATAACTGCCCTATAATAGCCGGCTACTCCAATCCTTAGGATAGGAGTCGATTAGCCTGACAGGCTAGTTTAGTAGGGGGTTGCTGGACAACTCGGCCAGCACCATAGATCAATAGCAACTAATGGCTTCAGGTGGGCCTTGCTCGCCAGATGCAATTGGGCGCCAGTTCTCGGTAGTGGGTACTGGCTGAAGCGAGCGGTCCAAGCATGGCAGTTAAGGGCAGCAGCGCGGATTAAAGGATAAAAACATGCCAATCGGTCTTGTCGGCCGCAAATGCGGTATGACACGAATATTCACGGATGCTGGGGAATCAATCCCAGTAACTGTTATTGAGGCCCTGCCAAATAGGGTTGCTCAGCTAAAAACCATTGACCGTGATGGATACAGTGCTGTCCAGGTTACCTGTGGTGAAATTAAGCCTTCGCGAACTGTAAAACCTTTATTGGGGCATTTTAGTAAGGCTAAAGTCGTTCCAGGTAAGGGTTTATGGGAATTTAGGTTAGAAGGAAAAGAGGGAGAAGACCTTCAGTTAGGAACAGAGCTGAAGGTTGATGTTTTCCAGGATGGACAGAAAGTAGATGTGGTAGGCACATCCAAGGGCAAGGGGTTTGCTGGGGCTGTGAAGCGGCATAATTTCCATATGCAGGATGCAACCCATGGTAATTCTTTGTCTCATAGGGCGCCCGGTTCTATTGGTCAAAACCAGACTCCTGGTCGTGTTTTTAAGGGTAAGAAGATGGCGGGTCAAATGGGAAATGTTCAACGTACAGTGCCAAATACTGAGGTTGTGCGGATTGACTCTGAAAGAAATCTGATCCTGATAAAGGGTGGCGTACCCGGTGCCCCCGGTGGACATGTTGTGGTTCGCCCGGCTGTTAAATCTGATTTACCTGCTCCCCGTGTTGTGAGTAGTGGAGAGTCCGAGTGAAAATTAAGGTTCAGGGCAAGAAGTCTAGCGTAGAGCTTTCCGATGCAACCTTTGGAGCTGACTTTAATGAGCCGCTAGTGCATCAGATAGTGACCGCCTATCTTGCAGGACAACGTCAGGGCAATAAGGCGCAGAAAACCCGTTCGCAGGTTCGAGGGGGTGGCGCAAAGCCTTGGCGACAAAAAGGGACTGGTCGGGCTAGAGCTGGCACTAGTCGAAGCCCGCTATGGGTGGGTGGTGGTCAAACTTTTGCCGCAAGTCCTCGCGACTTCACTCAGAAAGTGAACCGTAAGATGTATCGTGGCGCGATGCGTTCAATGCTCTCTGAACTTGTTCGGCAAGATAGATTGCTTTTAACAGAAAAATTTTCAGTGAGTGCTCCTAAGACAAAAGAGTTGGTTGCAAAGCTCGATAAGCTAAAACTAGGTAGCGCTCTGATTGTTGTTGAGGGGTTTGATCGAGACTTATTACTTGCTGCACGCAATTTGCCTGCAGTTGAAGTGCAAGATGCTCAGTCTGTTGATCCAGTAAACCTGATTAAATATGACAAGGTTTTGATGACAGTTGCTGCGGTTAAGCTGCTAGAAGAGAGGTTAGGATGACTCGCGCAGCTCATGAGAAAAGATTAATGACGATCATCCTAGGACCCCATGTATCTGAAAAGTCGACCGCTGTTGCAGATCAAAATAATCAGGTGGTTTTTAAGGTTAGACCAGACGCAACTAAGGTAGAGATACGTAAGGCGGTTGAGCTTCTGTTCGAAGTTAAGGTGGGTAACGTAACTGTGGTTAACGTACCTGGCAAGGTTCGTCTACGAGGGGCGAATCGTGGCCGTAAATCAGACTGGAAAAAAGCTTATGTCAAGCTAGCTCCCGGGCAAAATCTTGACTTTATGGGCGTTGAGTAGAATTAGGTAATAATAGAGGACTTAATCTGGTGGCTGTTCAAAAAGCAAAACCTACTTCACCAGGACGACGGTTTGTCGTTCAGGCGGTGCGTAGTGGTTTGCATAAGGGTAAGCCGCATGAGCCTTTGTTAGAAACAAAGTCCAGTACTGGTGGGCGTAATAATAAGGGGCGGATTACCACACGGCATCGAGGTGGTGGTCATAAAAAACATTACCGAATCATAGATTTTAAGCGAGATAAAGATGGAATATCTGGGCATATTGAGCGTATCGAATATGACCCTAATAGGAGTGCTCACATAGCGCTGATCCTTTATAAGGATGGAGAGCGTCGGTACATCATAGCGCCGAAAAACTGCAAAGTGGGTGATCCGGTCCAGTCTGGAAGTGATGCACCTATTAAAGTTGGGAATGCTTTGTCTCTAAAGAGCATTCCTGTTGGTACGCTTGTGCATTGCGTGGAAATGAAGCCTGGCAAAGGTGCGCAGATAGCGCGCAGCGCAGGTGGGTCTGTTCAGATTTTAGCTCGTGAGGGTCAGTATGCGACCCTGAGGTTGAGGTCAGGTGAAACGCGGAAGATTCATGTGGACTGTCGTGCAACAGTAGGCGAAGTAGGTAACCATGAACATAATCTCAGTAAGCTCGGCAAAGCAGGAGCCAATCGTTGGCGCGGGATTCGTCCCACGGTACGAGGTGCTGCTATGAATCCAGTTGATCACCCACATGGAGGTGGTGAAGGTCGTAGCTCTGGAGGGCGGCATCCCGTGTCTCCTTGGGGCGTGCCTACAAAGGGATTTAAGACGCGTAATAATAAACGTACGGATGACATGATCCTGCGGCGTAGAAAGAAGAAATAGTTTAAAAGGTATACAGAGGATAAGTAATGCCCCGGTCAATACGAAAAGGCCCATTTATCGATACGCACCTTTTTAAAAAGGTAGAAGCGGCGGCGAAGGCAAATGATCGACGCCCTATAAAAACGTGGTCGCGTCGGTCTATGGTCATACCAGATATGGTTGGTCTAACCATAGCAGTGCATAACGGTCGACAGCATGTGCCCGTATTGATATCAGAGAATATGGTTGGTCATAAGCTTGGGGAGTTTGCTATTACTCGAACTTTTAGAGGGCATTCAGGGGATCGAAAGTCAAAATCCTGAGGAATTGATATATGCAGACTGCAGCAAAACTTCGTTACGCTCGTATTTCACCGCAGAAATGTCGGTTGGTGGCGGATCAAATTCGGGGTAAGACGGTTGAGGACGCATTGAAGGTTCTCAAATACAGCCCTAAGAAGGCTGGAGCCATGCTGCGTAAGCTGCTTGATTCAGCAATAGCTAATGCTGAGCATAATTATGGAGCGGATGTTGATGAGCTTAAGGTTCGAGGTATTGAGGTTCAGCAGGCACCGACTTTTGGACGTACTCGGGCACGTGCAAAGGGACGCGGTAATCGGATACTCAAGCGTAATAGTCATATCAGCATTCAGGTTTCTGACGAGTAGTCGGACGAGGTATTAACGAAAATGGGTCAAAAAGTACATCCAATTGGAATACGTCTTGGAATCACCAAAGATTGGTGTTCAACCTGGTATGCAGAGTCTCACAACTATGCAGATTATGTCTATCAAGACTATAAGATTCGAACTTTTTTAAAAACAAAACTTAAAGATGCCTCGGTTAGCCGTATTCAGATAGACCGTCCTGCAAAACGTGCAAGCATTACTATTCATACAGCTCGTCCTGGCATTGTGATTGGAAAAAAAGGCGAGGACATTGAGAAGTTGCGTATTGAAGTAGCAAAGCTATTGGGTATGGTGCTACCTGATGTTCGATTAAATATATCTGAGATACGTAAACCCGAGCTAGATGCGCTGCTTGTTGCTGAGGGGATTGCTCAGCAATTGGAGCGACGTGTTCAGTTTCGTCGTGCTATGCGCAGGGCAGTTACGAATACGATGCGTGTTGGGGCAGGTGGCATAAAGGTAAAGGTTGCAGGTCGTTTAAACGGCGCAGAGATTGCAAGGTCTGAATGGTATCGTGAGGGAAGAGTTCCTCTTCATACTTTTCGTGCAGATATTGACTATGGTCTCGCGGAAGCGAAAACAACATATGGGATTATAGGGGTTAAGGTTTGGGTGTTTCGTGGCGAGGTTTTTGACAAGCCCGAGATAGTTAAGGAACCCCAAGATGCTTCTTCGAAGCAATAGAGTCACATAATGCTTCAACCTAAACGTACAAAATTTAGAAAGCAACATAAGGGCCGAAACCGCGGATTAGCCCAGCGTGGTAGTAGCGTTAGTTTTGGCGAATATGGGCTAAAGACGATCGATAGAGGTAGATTAACCTCGAGGCAAATAGAGGCAGCCCGTAGGGCAATGACGCGGCATGTTAAACGTGGCGGAAAAATTTGGATTCGTGTATTTCCAGACAAGCCAATTACAAAAAAGCCGCTCGAGGTTCGACAAGGAAAGGGTAAGGGTAATGTTGAATATTGGGTTGCACTGATTCAGCCAGGCAAGGTTCTTTATGAGATGTCTGGCGTTACAGAGGAGGTGGCTCGAGAGGCGTTTGATAGGGCTTCTGCTAAGTTGCCAGTACGTACAGCATTTGTTACGAGGCATGGAGTTTGATGAAAGCAAAAGAGCTGAGAGCCATGTCATCAAAAGACTTGATGGAGGAGTTGAGCAAGCTCAGGCGAGAGCAGTTCAATCTGCGGATGCAGAGCTCAACTGGACAAGGCTCAAAGCCTGATCAGAAAGGTAAGGTTAGAAAAGATATCGCGCGAATTGAGACTATTTTGAATGAATTAAAAGATACTGGTGTGTTGGAGCAGTCCGAATGACAAACACAGATAATAACGAGTCTGGTGTGGAAGCTGTAGGTATGGAAAAGCGTCCCCGGAAGGTGGTAGGTAGAGTTATCAGCGATAAGGCCGATAAAAGCGCAGTGGTATCAATAGAGCGTCTGGTTAAGCATGCCGTGTATGGCAAATATATTCGACGTACGACGAAGCTTTTCGCCCATGATGAGACTAATCAATGCAAGCTGGGAGACCAGGTAGAGTTGGAGGAGTGTCGTCCTATCTCTAAGCGTAAGTCCTGGCGTGTTGTACAGATTATTCAAAGTAGCTCAGTGAGCTGAGTGAGCATATTGAGATGATCCAATCGGAAACAGTTTTGACAGCAGCTGATAATAGCGGCGCACGCCGGGTTATGTGCATTAAGGTGCTCGGTGGCTCTAAGAGGCGTTATGCTCGTATTGGTGACGTTATTAAGGTGACGGTTAAGGATGCAATCCCAAGAGGTCGAGTCAAGAAGGGAGAGATCTATAATGCCGTAGTCGTAAGGACAAGCCATGGCGTTCGAAGATCAGATGGTTCTTCAATTAGATTCGATGGAAATGCAGCAGTACTTCTAAATGCTAGATATGAGCCAATTGGCACTCGGATTTTTGGCCCTGTTACACGTGAATTGCGTACTAGCAAGTTCATGAAAATCATTTCTCTTGCCCCTGAAGTTTTATAGATCGGCGTATTCATATGGCTAAAATTAAACAGGGTGATGAAGTTATAGTGGTCGCTGGTAAAGATAAGGGTAGGCGAGGGTCGGTAATTCGTGTATTCACTAATGACAAGGTGTTGGTAGAAAGCGTTAATGTGGCGCGTAAGCATCAGAAGCCCAATCCTAATGCTGGTGTTCCAGGTGGAATAATTGAGAAAGAGATGCCGCTACATATTTCTAACGTAATGTTATTTAACCCAACAACACAAAAAGGTGATCGGGTAGGGTATCGGCGTTTAGAGGATGGAAAAAAGGTTCGATTCTTTAAATCAAACAATGAAGTTCTGGATAGCTAAAATGAGCAGACTTCAAGAATATTATACGAATGAGGCGGTTCCACAGATGATGGAACGGTTAAAGGTTACTAATCCGATGGCTATACCACGGATTACCAAGGTCACAATGAACATGGGGGTAGGAGGAGCGTTAACTGATCGCAAGGTTTTGGAACACGCTATATCCGATCTTAAGAAGATTTCTGGACAACAGCCAATTGTTTGTAACGCGAGAGTTTCTGTTGCGACATTCAAGCTCAGGGCAGGAGTGCCTATAGGCTGTAAGGTTACTTTGCGTCGCCAACGTATGTACGAGTTTTTAGATCGATTGATAAATATTGCAATTCCAAGAATTCGTGATTTTCGTGGTTTAAATGCACGTTCTTTTGATGGTTCTGGTAACTACAGTATGGGCGTTAAAGAGCAGATTATTTTCCCTGAGATTGAATATGATCAGATCGACATGATTAGAGGTCTGGATATTACGTTCACCACTACAGCAAAAAATGATGACGAAGCACGAGTGTTGTTTGAGGCATTTCGGTTTCCTTTGCGAGCATAAGAGGCAGGAGAGATTATTTATGGCTAAAAAGTCTATGGTTGCTCGTGACAAAAAGCGAGCTGCAACTGTTAAGCGTTTTGCGGTAAAGCGTGCTGAATATAAGAGGGTGATTCGTGACCCTAAAAGCTCAGAGGATGACCGTCATAATGCACAGTTAAAGCTTCAGGCTCTACCGCGCGATTCTAGCCCTGTGAGACTGCGCAATCGGTGCGCTATTTCTGGACGACCTAAAGGGTATTACCGAAAATTTGGCCTGGCAAGAACCATGCTCAGAGAAGCAACGATGCGTGGCGAGATACCAGGCCTCTCTAAGGCAAGTTGGT
>CAXYEE010000025.1:0-58244 GCA_964276105.1 uncultured Gammaproteobacteria bacterium
TAGCGTCTGGTAACCGAACGAGATCTTCGCTTATCTGAGGCCAGTTTTGAATAAATCGCTTCACATGAGCACGAGGATCTGTGCGTTGCTTCATCCATTCTTGAAGAACCGGTTGAGCAGTCGACCAAAGGTCAAGATCCGGATAAAGCTCACGACCAAGCCCTTCAACATTTAGGAGAGTTTTTTGAAGCAAAACCAACTGTGGCTGAACCTCCATATCAAATTTCCGTGCCGTATCAAATAATCCTAGTAGTACGAGACCAAAGGAAATATCTTTTAATGGTTTATTAAAAATAGGTTCGCATACAGCACGAATTGATGCCTCTAACTCTGATACATGAGTGCTCGAGGGTACCCAGCCAGAATCTATGTGTAACTGAGCGACTCGGTGATAGTCTTGCTTAAAAAAAGCTAGGAAATTACCTGCTAAGTAATGCTGATTACTTGGGCTCAGACTACCCACAATACCAAAATCAATAGCTATATAACGTGGATTTTCTGGATTGGATATATCTACAAAAATATTTCCGGGATGCATATCCGCGTGAAAAAAATTATGCTCAAAAACCTGCGTAAAAAAAATTTCTACGCCATGCTCAGCAAGGCGCTTTATATTTGTGCCAGCGTCTCGTAAAGCTTTAATATCACTAATCGGCACACCTGTGACATGCTCCATAGTGAGAATATTTTTTCGACAATAGTCCCAGTATATTTCAGGCACATAAAGCTTTTCAGAGTCTTTAAAATTTCTCTTAAGTTGAGTCGCATTAGCAGCCTCTCTAAGTAAATCAAGCTCCTTGAGAATAGTTTTTTCGAACTCTTTAATTACTTCTACAGGCCTAAGTCGATATCCATCCGACCAATAACGTTCCGCCAGCTTGGCAATCGCATAAAGCACTTTAAGATCACGTTCGATAGATAGTCGAGCATCTGGTCTTAAAATTTTTACTACGACAGACTCCCCTGTATGGAGAGTGGCACTATGTACTTGTGCAACAGATGCCGCAGCTAATGGTATTTGTTCGAAATCAGCAAATATTTCTTCTGCTTTTTTCCCGAATTCAGACGATAAGATATTCAGTGCCTCTGCAGAATCAAATGGAGGCACCTGATCCTGCAGTTTCGCAAGCTCATCTGCTATATCAACTGGAAGCAGATCACGACGCGTAGAAACTGCTTGACCAAACTTTACGAAAATCGGGCCTAGCTCTTCAAGAGCCAATCGTATTCTGACTCCAAGAGACTCAGGATATGGTCTCCGTGGGATAAAACGATATACCCAACCGATAGAACGAAACAAATGTGTTTCCCTAACGACATCTTCGAGGCCATAACGAAACAACGTTTTCTGGATTACCAGTAACCGTAGAATTAGTCTGAATCGCCCCATTCTTTCCTGCCATTTTTCTGTCCTAAAAGCCTATCTATCCTTTGTTCAGCCCTATCTATATCTTCTCGTAAAACTTCAACCTCACAGTTAAATCTCTCAATTTCAATCCTCGGGGGCAGCTGACTAGACTCCTCCTGTATAAATTCCGATGTGTTGATCGCGACAGATTGGAGAGCGCGGTTACCCCATGTGGTCAATCGGCGCGTCATGCCTGATATCTCATAGGCTAATACATCCCCAACCAAGTATGAAAGCTCTTCCTCAATCTCTGGACGTGCGAGACGTAACAACTCTGAAAATCCCTCAATAGTTTCCGTATCACCACAAATAGTAGCTCCTGATGCTCTTAGTTCATCTGCTGTCGACGCACGAATAAGCCGAAGAAATGTTATTGGTGTTCCAGATATTGAAGCCGTAATGTCTTGTTCGGCATCATTTTGGCTAATCTCATTTATCCTGAGATAGGTGTCTTCTGCTTTAAAGCAGAATTTAAAATTCATATCCTTAACGTTTACTAATAATGTGCGATCTTCTAATGCACGAAGTTGGCTTTGGGCAGTCGAAGACTCATTAATATGATGATTCAACAGGCTTTCCATAACTGCCGTAGCTCTGTTAGTAATCATTAGATCTACAATTTAAAGCCGAGATGTAATGCAACAATCCCCGCAGATAGATTGTGATATTTACAACGCTCAAAACCTTCACTAATCATTAGTTTTTTTAATGCATTCTGATCAGGATGCATCCTTATAGACTCGGCTAAATAACGATAGCTATCAGAATCATTTGTAATTAACCTGCCGAGCCTAGGCAAAACTTGGAAACTATAAATATCATAAATTGAATTAAGAAGACTTATCTTGGGCTTAGAGAATTCAAGAATTAATAATCTTCCACCGGGCTTTAACACACGATACATCTCTGCGAGAGCTGCTAACTTATTAGTTACATTGCGTAAACCAAAACCTATAGTGACACAGTCAAACTTATTGTTTTCAAAGGGAAGTTTTTCAGCATCAGCTTGTGCATAGGCTACGTTTTCAGCAAAACCTGAATCAGTAAGAAAGTCACGGCCCTTGTGTAGCATGTTTGAATTAACATCTGTTACTACAACAAGCCCATTAGGTCCAACCTGACGAGCCATCCCCCTACTAAGATCGCCGCTACCTGCTGCAACATCCAATGCAAAATCACCGGGTCTAAGGGCGGTCTTTGAAAGCGTAAATTTTTTCCATACCCGATGCATACCAAACGACATGATGTCATTCATCAAATCGTATCTATCTGCTACTGAATCAAATACAGCTCCAACACGAATACCCTTCTCATCAAAAGGAACTCGCTCAAAACCAAAATCGGCTAATTGTTCAGTTTTTTTCTGGTTCTCTGCCATTCATATCCACCGTTCTATGATGACCCGCTTTATTAAGACGCTCGAGATACTGTCTCCAATTATCTTCATAGCGCGATCCCAATTTATATAGTATTGGCCACGTATAAAGACCTGTATCATGTCCGTCATCGAAAATTAGTCGAACAGCATAGCGCCCAATCGCTTCAATTTTTTCAATATTGACACCCTCCTTATTGATAACCAAGATTGGCTCATCAGCACCATGTCCCTGAACCTCAGCTGACGGAGAGTGGACCCTTAGATATTCGGCAGAAAGGCTAAATAGCACGCCATCGGAAAATTGTACTAACAATTGACGAGATCTTTTTTGCAATTTTATATCCGTGGGATACACGCCTGCTTTTAATTCATTAGTACTCATAAAATGTACCGGGTAAGATCCTCATCCTGAGCGAGGTCACCAAGATGCTGACTCACATAGGCAGCATCAACATTAGTTGCATGACCCTCTTTATCCGCAGCTTCAAATGAAATCGATTCCAACAGTCTTTCCATTACTGTGTGTAGTCGTCTTGCACCAATATCTTCAGTGCTTTCATTTACATGAAATGCTACTTCAGCAATTTGTTTTATCCCTGTTGAATCAAAATGAAGATCCACACTTTCGGTTGCCATTAGTGCTGTGTACTGTTCCGTCAATGATGCATCTGGCTCCGTTAGAATTCGAACGAAATCGTCCGCCACAAGAGCTGATAACTCCACTCGTATTGGGAATCGCCCCTGAAGTTCTGGGATGAGATCTGCTGGTTTTGCAACATTGAATGCACCAGATGCAATAAACAGTATGTGATCCGTACGGACCATTCCATAACGAGTGCTAACCGTGCACCCTTCAACAAGTGGCAATAGATCGCGCTGCACTCCCTCTCTGGAAACATCTGCACCTAGAGTGTCAGACCGACGCGCTACCTTGTCTATCTCATCAATGAAAACGATCCCATTCTGCTCCACAGCCGTTAGTGCCTGCAGCTTAATATCTTCTTCATTAACCATTTTTCCTGCTTCTTCATCAGTTAACAATTTCAATGCATCTTGCACTCGAAGTTTTCGTGGATTAACGCGGCCACTAGACATATTTTGAAATAAGCCCTGTAACTGGTTGGTCATCTCTTCCATACCGGGTGGCGCCATAATTTCTACGCCTACTCCCGCTGCCTGTACCTCTATTTCAACTTCCCGATCATCTAACTCACCCTCCCGTAATTTCTTTCTAAAACGCTGTCGTGTTTCGTTATCTTCCTCAGAAGTAGATCCTGGCAATAGTGCATCGAGTACTCGATCCTCTGCTGAGTCCTGGGCACGGTGTCTAACCTTTGCTACCTCATCTTCTCTAACCATTTTTACTGCCATATCGGCAAGATCTCGAACTATCGTGTCAACTTCACGCCCCACATAACCAACCTCTGTGAATTTGGTTGCCTCCACTTTTATAAAAGGCGCACTTGCAAGACGAGCAAGTCGCCGAGCGATTTCGGTTTTTCCAACCCCAGTTGGGCCAATCATTAAGATATTTTTCGGTGTTATTTCGCTGCCAAGCGGCTCTGAAACCTTTGACCTTCGCCATCTATTTCTCAACGCGATCGCAACAGCCCGCTTAGCATCATTTTGACCAACAATATGTTTGTCCAGTTCTTGGACTATTTCTCTGGGTGTCATAGACATTTTAGTACACTCTCAAAAGTAGCGGTATGCTATAAAGCTGAGCTGAAACTCAGCCTTCAACCAACCAAATTATTTAAAGCTCTTCTATGGTGATTTTATGATTGGTGTATACACAGATATCTGCAGCAATAGCTAATGATTTTTTTACAATGCTATGAGCATCAAGCTCTGTGGTATCCAAAAGAGCGCGTGCTGCTGCTTGGCAGTACGCACCTCCTGACCCTATCGCCAAAAGATCGCTCTCCGGTTCAATTACGTCACCAGTACCAGAAACAAGTAACGACTGCTTTTCGTCTGCAACTACAAGTAGTGCCTCAAGACGACGAAGCATACGATCTGTTCTCCAGTCTTTTGCAAGCTCAATTGCGGCACGTGTTAGGTTTCCGTATTGCTCTAACTTCTTCTCAAAATACTCAAATAGGGTAAAAGCATCAGCTGTTCCTCCCGCAAAACCTGCTAGCACATTTCCATTATGGAGACGACGAACCTTTCGTGCATTACCCTTCATAATCTTATCGCCCATGGTTACCTGGCCATCACCACCCATGGCAATGCCGTCCCCACGTCGGACGCAAATGATGGTTGTACCGTGAAAATTTTCCATATCATTACTCAGGCAAATACAAACAATCCTAATAAAATAGTAGTTCCCAGATCCAGTTACTAAAAACTCATCTCAGGAACGCCGGGCTCGCGGGTGAGCCTTATCATATATTTGGGCTAGATGCTGGAAGTCAAGGTGAGTATATACTTGGGTGGTAGAGATACTCGCATGCCCTAAAAGTTCCTGTACTGCTCGCAAGTCACCACTTGACTCCAACATATGGGTAGCAAATGAGTGCCTTAGCATATGTGGATGAATAGAGGTTAAAGCTCCCTGCCGAATTCCCCAACGCTTTAATCGAGCCTGAACAGTCCGACAGGCTATTCGTGTTCCACGCTGAGTTACAAATATTGCCTCTTCTTCTTTCTTTGCCATCGAACCTCTGATTAGCATCCAAGCCTTTAGGGCCTCTAAAGCATGCCTGCCCACAGGGACCACTCGTGTTTTATTGCCTTTGCCAATCACACGGACAGTGCCATCCTTAAAATCAAGATCTACTAGATTTGCGCTGACGAGCTCTGCAAGCCTTAAGCCAGAAGAATAAAATAATTCTAGTATTGCTCTATCCCTAATACTTAATGCATCTTCAGTGCTTATCTTTAGAAGGCTTGCAACCTCATCAGCATCTAGCGTTGCCGGTAACCGCCTAGATGGCTTGGGCGCCTGAATGTTTATAGCAGGGTTAACTGAAACAACTCCAGTACGCATTAAATAGCCAAAAAAACCTCGAACCGCGGATAACCGGCGTGCCACACTCCTCGGACTAGCACCCTTACGGTGAGAGTCGGATGCGAATCTGCGAATAAAATAAGAGTCTACCGATTCAATATTTGCCGAGTGCTTCTCACAAAAATTAATTAATGTATTGAGATCACGCCGATAGGCGGTCACTGTATGTGGTGAAAGTCTCCGCTCCTTTTCAAGATGCCGAACGAAACTATCTATTCTGGTCTCAAGGTCCTGCAATATTTGGTCCGCTCGTTACATTTACAACTGCATCATCCAATAAAGCGGCTGTCACCACCTCGCCCAATCGACTTAGAAAGTCCATTCCTTTTCCAGGATTGAAGTGATCAGAATCTTTACTACCTATGACAATAAATCCAAGTGTTTCGGACTCCCCCAAAGGAATTAGGGCTGATGAATTAATTTCTGATGCGCCATGCTCAAAAACAAATGCCTTTTGGTCATCCTGAAGCTGCCCACATCTAGGCTGATTAGAGCGCAAGAAACTTGCGAAGGGCTTCAAAGCCTCATCATCATGATCAATTATTCTAGTGAAACTATTATTTGGTAATTCACTATTGGCTGCTAATGAAAAAAGTATTAGAGCAGCCTTATCTACTAAAAAAATTTTCTTTAAACCAATTTCAAGTAGTTTTATTCGCTCAATACTGGTCTTTGACTTCATTAGAGTCACTGCAATCTGGTGGATTTTTTCTAGTACAACATGATTGTCTTGAGCAACTGCAACAAGCTCTTTAAGCTGTCGTGTGAGCTTACTATTACTCTGACGTAGCACATCAATTTGACGCTCTACAAGCGACACGGTATCGCTACCGGCATTGTGTGAAAATTTAAGATCAATCAGTAAATCTGGATGCTCTTCAAAAAAATGTGGGTTGTTACTGAGATATATCGCTATATCTTTTTTTGACAAAGTATTTGTGGCAACATCCTGATTTTCCTGTTGGCTCATAACTCTATATGCCCCTCGAATACCCTAGTTGCTGGGCCCGATAACCATAGCGAATACCCTGGCCCTAACCAATCAACCTTTAGCAAACCCCCAGCAAGCTCCACTTGAACATCTGTATCTAAAAGACCCCATCTTCTACCAACTGCTACCGCCGCCGCCGCTCCTGTACCACAGGCTCTAGTCTCACCAACACCGCGCTCAAAGACTCGTAGCTTCAAATTATGCGGGTCTGAAAATTCCACGAAGCCAATATTAACGCTCTGTGGAAACGACGAATGGGCCTGTAACTCAGATCCCAGTATACCGACGGGAGCTTTTTCAACCGAATCAACCTGAATTATTGCATGTGGATTACCCATAGAAACTGCGCCGAACTCGATAGCTCCATTTTCTAGTTCCAGCAAATACCGGTCAGACTCAGTATTCATAAGAAATGGTAACGCCGTCGGCATGAAGTTTGGTTCCCCGAGGTTGATCGCCACCGTATCATCAGACTGTAATTTAGCCTCTACTAAGCCAGCCATGCTTTCCAGAACTAATTCACTACTTTCTAATTCGGCGGCGAGATACCGGGCTATACATCGCGCACCATTACCGCACTGTTCAACTTCCGAACCATCTGAATTAAATATTCGATAGTAAACAGCAACCCCTGATTGAATAGCCGTTTGTAGAACTAATAGTTGGTCAAAACCGACCCCGATACGTCTATCAGCCCAACGGCGCACAATGTCCTTGCTTGGCAGAGCCATACCATCTGGCCAACGAATTATCATAAAATCGTTGCCGAGACCGTGCATTTTTGTAAATTCAAGTTCCATAGTACTAGTAATAACCTGCTTTGCCGTTTAACTTGCTCTTGAGGATTATAGTGGATTCAATCGTTACCAAACCTAAAACTAAACATGAAGATCTCAGATCCTTCCTTTTGGAGTTAGAGACTCACGGGGAGCTGCGTCGTATATCAAAACATGTGTCACCCCATCTTGAAATGACGGAAGTATCTCAACGAACACTTGAAAGTGGTGGTCCAGCGCTATTATTTACCAATACAACAGATTCAGATATACCTGTGCTAACAAACCTCTTTGGGACACAAGAACGTATTGCTGCAGCGCTCGGAGCTAACTCAACAGGAGTATTTAAGGAGCTTGGTCAGTTACTCGCTTCTCTAAGGGCACCAGAGCCTCCGCGAGGTCTTGGCGAAGCCTGGCAAAAACTGCCGCTGGTAAAAGAAATTCTCAATATGTCTCCTCGTACTACCAAACGCGCCTCTTGCCAAGAAGTCGTCGTTGAGTCTGACGATGTTGACCTCAGTAAATGGCCAATACAAACCTGTTGGCCAGATGATGCTGGGCCATTAATTACCTGGGGGCTTACCACTACACGGGGCCCAGCTGGTGGATTGACTGCTTCTCGACAAAATCTTGGCGTTTATAGACAACAAGTCATAGGTCGGAATCGGATTATTATGCGTTGGCTTGCACATCGTGGCGGAGCCACTGATTTCGCAGCCTGGTCCAAAGAAAGTCCAAAAGAACCGTTCCCAGTAGCCGTTAGCATAGGTGCAGATCCTGCAACCTTATTGGCTGCTGTAACCCCAATACCGGACTCTCTTTCAGAATACTCATTCGCTGGACTTTTACGGGGTGCGCGCACTCAGCTGACACGCTGCCTTGGTTCAAGCTTAAACGTACCAGCTAATGCTGAGATAACCCTCGAAGGGGTAATTATTCCAGGAGATACCGCTGATGAAGGGCCATTCGGCGACCACACAGGCTATTACAATGAGGTTGAACGATTCCCTGTCATGACTGTAGAACGAATAACCCATCGACGTAATCCGATATATCACAGCACTTATACTGGCCGACCACCTGACGAACCCGCAATACTTGGTCTAGCGTTGAACGACATGTTTGTCCCTATTCTTAAAACGCAGTTTCCGGAAATAATTGATTTTTTCCTCCCAAGTGAAGCCTGTTCTTACCGGGTTGCCGTCGTAAGCATTCGAAAACAATACCCTGGTCATGCTCGAAGGATCATGTTTGGTATTTGGTCATATTTGCGTCAATTTCTTTATACAAAAATGATTATTGTTGTAGACGAGGACATAGACGTCAGAAACTGGGCTGACGTGATATGGGCTATGAGTACACGAATGGACCCAGCGCGAGATACACAGCTTTCAGAGTCCACGCCAATCGATTATCTAGATTTTGCCTCTCCTGTTGCGGGCTTAGGCTCAAAAATAGGATTCGATGCTACCAATAAGTGGGCTGGCGAAACCAATCGAAGCTGGGGAACACCAATAAATATGAGCGAAAAAATTGTGACTCGAATCGATAAACTTTGGAGTGAACTGGGTATTGATTAATAACCATACAAGCAAAATGGACTTTTATAGTAATGCTAGCTATTTTGTAGTCAGCAAATCACCAACACTCGAATCCATTTCTACGGAGAATAAATGCGACATATACTAGTGACAAACGCAAAAGGCGGATGCGGCAAAAGCACTATCGCAACTAATCTTGCAGCCTATTACGCCTCCGAAGGTTATACAACAACGCTAGCCGACTACGATCAGCAAGCAACTACGCTTAATTGGTTGGAAGAACG
The DNA here is from genome assembly GCA_964276105.1 of uncultured Gammaproteobacteria bacterium. Taxonomy (GTDB): domain Bacteria; phylum Pseudomonadota; class Gammaproteobacteria; order Steroidobacterales; family Rariloculaceae; genus UBA6522. The sequence goes on from CAXYEE010000025.1 coordinate 9,395, forward strand.
CCCAAAAGAGTGTGCTTCTATTATCGGATTAGCCGCTTTTGATGACGGACTCCGTTATCTGCCAAGAAATACTGACTATTTGATTATTGATGCTCCTGCCGGATCCAAAGGACCGGAGCTTACAGCGCTTGTCAAACATGCCGAAACAATAATCGTCCCTATCATGCCCTCACCAATTGATATTAAAGCTGGAACCGCATTTGTTAATGAGCTGCTGAATAAGGGAAAAATCGCTAACAAAAAGGCTAGGGTGGCTGTGATCGCTAATAGAATCAAAGAAAATACTATTATATTTCAAGAGCTTGAAGAATACCTTGAGAAGCTGAAAATCCCTTATATAGCAAAGCTTAGAGAGGCCCAAAATTATATTCGAGCCTATCAGCGGGGACTAGGCATCCATGAGCTACCCTACTATCAAGCGTGGCAAGACTGGGAACAATGGGATGAGCTTATCGAATGGCTGGATTCGAGACGCTCTCAGCCTCGATAAACTCTAATGAAGAGTCTGACTTCAATGTATCCGAATCACCTTTTAGAAGGCTATCTGGACCATCAAGTGCCGGCATCTCTTCAACAGCACTAGTGACTAAACTCAAGCCAGATCTAAATGCGAGGGCGGCATTGTCCTCTTCTCCAAACTGCTTCAGGAGACGTCCATATAAGACAAAAGCATCTGTCCTAGGTGACATGGCTAAACTAGACTCTAAGTAGCTGCGGGCTTTGCCCCAAAACTCTAATGTCATACAAAGTCTTGCTGCTGTAAGCAATAGACCATCATCCTCTGTATGTTTCTTAAGCCACTCTTCAACATAGCGTAACTGTTTTTCCGCATTTCCATCGGAAATTTTTCCATACGCAAGAACTAAATAATCGTTCCATTCAACTTTCAACGCAGCTCTTAGCTCTTTTTCAGCTTCCTTCCCATATCCACATAAACTAATTGCCAATGAATGAATCGCTATTAATTTTGGGATGCTACGAAGCCGTATAGGCAGTTTTTGCCATATGCTATCTATTTTTTCATAGGTAATTTTAGGACGCGCCCAGTATGACTGCAGCGCTGATGTACAAAGGCTTTCTAACTCCGCCGTTTCCAGCCGCGCAGAACCCAGTTGAGGCAATAAATCTACAAGCTCTTCCCAATGCTCGGATGCTTGGTAAAGCTTCGCAAGCAATGCAAGCGAGACAGGATGGTTAGGTTCTGTTTTTTGTATATGACTCAATGTTGCTAGTGCTTGCTCGAACTCCTTATGTTCAAGCTGTAGTTCAGCCTGTGTTAGCAAAATAGTTGTTTTCGATTCTGGTAGTTCTTCATAAGCCAACTTCAACCAGTTATCTCGGCGACTATCCGAGCCTTGAGACTGGGCTGCTCGCGCTGCAAGAAGATAGCTAATAAGTGGCGCATCCGTCCCCCTTAGGCTCTGTGCAAACAACCGCTCCCCCTTAGACCAGTCACCTTCAGAGATGTGCATCAGACCACGGGTCAGCTTTTCACCCGCACGCTTCACACGTCGTTCTACTAAAGCTTCACCCAAGCGACGTGGAGCATTCCAAACCGCAACTAATACTCGAATAGCAGCATAGGCAGCGCCTAATGTTAATACTAGAACTGGGACAGACATCTCAACAACGTACCCCATAAAATTTATGAGCACATAGCCACGATCCTGTACCAAAAAGTTTGCAACGAACGCTCCAAAAAATAAAGCGACCAAAATGCAAAACCCGGTCCTCATTAGCCTTCTCTATCCGAAAGCTCGCGCAACAATTCGAGGGAGCCGCTGATGTCAGGCGGCACCGGCTCAATATTTAGGTGCGCCATCTCCTGTAAAAGCAGCAGAGCGCTTTCTACTCTTCGGTCTGAAGCATCAAATTCTCGGTTAAGTATTGTGCTAGCAGCACTCAGGCTAACTTCAAACACGCCTCCCTGAGCCCTAAACAACGCAAGCCTGGCAAGCTCCAACTCTAGCTCTAGCTGCCTTCTGACTAATGCTTGCTCCTCATTACTGAGCATCCTTGCCGAAGGCCCATCTCTACGTTCAATGCTTATCATCCCGTTCATTGCTTGTTTAAAACTGTGCCAGATACGCTCTATATTTGGCGTAATATTCTCAATCGATTCTTGATCGTCGGCTAAGTTCACAGGTACCAACGATGCGATCGGCAATGATTCCACGCTTTCTAAAAGCCTTCCGAGGCTATAACTTAATCCCTCTTTATCTGGTAGCTGAACAGCTAGCAACGATTCCAACTCTTCTAAAATCTGCTCATTAACAACACGAAACGATGGGTTTCCCAGCTCCCTAAGCTTAGCGTCAGCCAATTCCAAAGCGGTAATAGCTCCCTCCCAATTATTGCTTAGGCCTATTGCTGTATTAGCAACTACCAGGTAATACTCGGCTTCTGCTCGTATCCACTCGCGTCTTGCAGAATCTGAAACCCCCTGTAATGAGCTAAGACGTCTCTCTAAAGTCTGAAAGCGCTCAGGAAACTCCTCCAAACGCCTGTCTAGATCACGCGCAATATTACGAGCATCTTCATTTGCATTCTGTAGTGCATTGATCCTATTTCCAAATGAGTCAAGCATCCCCTGTATATCCCGAATTGACTCTACAGATTGGCTTTCAGACTGTGTCAACATGAACGTATAAATTTGATGCTGCCACCAAAGATATCCAGTTGAAAAAATTGCCGTTAAAGCAAGCAATAAAGCCAAAATTGCTGTGCGATATAGAACTTTACTTTTGATAGTTGCTGGCTGATTTTTAGCCATAGAAGCGGGTATGTTATCAACCTCCACAGGATCATTGTCCTCTAAATCAGGTGGATCTTGCATGCTCTGATCACTCATAGTTTTCAAACAAAAGTTGCTCTATATATCTTTTACCATACGTGCAGCCTCTTAGGCCAAAAGTGTTTGTAATGTGCTTTTTCCAAACCTTCATGCTTGTTGAGGGTATCATGTGTGTTATGACAGCTTCAGGATAACCCCTGTCGCTATAGCTTATGCTTATACACGAAACGGTGTTAATGATGACCAACCAATCCGAACGCCCGACATTGGATAGACTAGCTAAACAGTTTGCGGACTCAGTGCCAGGCAATTTAAAGTCCATCGGCGAAGATGTTGAGAGAAACTTCAAGTCTATAACTCAATCTACATTGTCAAAAATGGATCTCGTTACACGTGAAGAATTTGATGTTCAAACGGCTGTTTTGGCTAGAACCCGCGAGAAATTGGAATTACTGGAAACTCGGTTAGCCGAATTAGAGAATTCCCAACAAACTGATTAATAATCGATATTGGCGGCCTGAATCAATGATGCTACCTTTGAGACAATTCATATAATCAATCCAATTTGGACCGTACAAAAGGAGAAACGCTTGGATAAAAGAGACAAACGTTTTTACGATAGCTTCATGATTGTTGTCGGTATATTTACAGGGATTATCTTGGGTATAGTTTTTGCTAAAGCGCTCGCACAACCAACCGATATTATTACAACCACCTTGAAAATTAGGTCGAATACACAAATAGAATATACGGTGCAAAACGAAATTATAAGCTCGTCTAATGCCACTATTAGCAGGATATATTAGGCAAAACACCTGGGTGAGTAACTGTGCTCATCAAACGCCAGTACCAAGGGAATGATTAAAAAACCATACCGTCTACTTGCTATAGCACTTACCAGTATTACCACAAATAGCGTCATCGCTCAGGAGCTTGCGTATTCTGCTGACTTCCTAACACAAATCCGTGATGCCTCACGCGCCATTCCAGGAGCGCTACCAACCGTTATTAATTTCGTTAAGTTTGCCGAGAGTCATAGAACATATTCGGTGGTTATCGAAGATGGGGGTGAAGAGCAGTTTATTTCAGCTCGTACTGCGTTTCAGATTGTCTATCCAGAGGGTTCTGTGATGATCGATGCGGGCATGGATGAAACGGTCCATCGATTCTATGGTTTTGGGCGTGTCGAACCCTACTGGCCCGAACGTAATCAGATGGTGCAAGATGCTTTGCGGCAGGCAAATATGATCTTAATCACCCACGAACATGGTGATCACATTGCGGGCGTTATACGTAGTGATATTCGAGATCAAATTGCTAGCAAAACAATTCTTACAAAAGCCCAAGTAAACACCTTGATCAATTCTCCTCAACTACCTGAAATTGGTTTAACGGAAGACCTAGCCTCCAGCTACATTGTCATAGATTACGATGAGTTGCTGCCAATAGCCCCTGGAATAGTTCTAGTCAGAGCGCCTGGACATACGCCAGGTCATCAGATGATTTATGCTCAGCTAGAAACCGGAATGGAATATATTTTTATTGGTGATATTGGATGGTCACTAGATAATGTCATAGAGATAAAACCAAGGCCTCAGTCGACTATAAATAGAATTGGCGAAGACCCGCTGGCATTAATGACTCAACTTACTTGGCTAAATGGACTCCTTAAAGAGAATTTACTAGTAATCCCCTCACATGATGACTCATTGCTAATTAAGTATGCTGCGGAAGGACTTCTGAACGATTCGTTCATCACTCACTAGCACAATAGACTCATCATTTATTTGAGAAATATAGAGTTGAGCTCTTGAATTTAGTGCCCTATCAATTGAGATATAAGCGAAACTCCTACTCTCTACAAGCTCTCCTTAACGTCATCCAAACAGGCTGCATAAATATTGTGTGCCTAGATCCTTAACGGCAGATCAATAGCAGCACCAGATTCTGAGCTACGGTGCACCGCCTCCGTCCACTCCATGTACTGTGTACCGGTTTCGAAGGTTGCCATTGTCACTTCTTCCACACCTAGAATTGCGTTGATGAACTCATCTTCTACCCGATAGAAGGCCTGTTGTCCTATAGGATTAGGAAGTTCAGCAAGTTGCGTGTCACCCCGACGACCAATAAAAATACTCTGGCCGCTATCCACACGCCCTGGTGTACCCGCAATATGGATCGTGCCTTCGCTGCCGAAAACCCATGTATGATTTCCATTCGATAGACCGCTAGTCGCACTAAACTTCATATGGACCTGAGCACCGTTATCTAGCTCATACAGGACGTCGACATGATCTGGAATACCGACAGCTTGTAATGCTCCATCTGAGTTACGTCTGCGCGGCACATGTACCTTCGTCATCGCCATTACTCGGTTTCCAGCACCGAACCATCGCAGCATCGATTCATAGGTGGACCCGATATTCAGGACGTTATAGCCACTAAACTCTCGGTCATGGCGCCAATGGAGATCACCACCAAAGTCTGCGAACCGGCGCTGCACTCTCTGAATCTCAACAGAAAGTACCTCACCCACATAAGCTTCCTCCAACAAACGCTGCATAGCCCTATCGATCACATAACTGGTAGAAGTGGGCACTAGCTGACAGATAAGGTCTGGATGCTGTCTGGAAGCTGCCAGCATTTCATGAGCCTCTGCCGCAGTATTCGACATACGCGCCTGACACAAAACATGTTTCCCACTCTCGAGCGCCGCTAATGTAATCATGTGGTGCATGTAAGGCCAAGTGCCTATTAACACCGCATCAACCTCATCATCATCCAATAGCTCCTGCCAGTTGGAATAAGCACGTGGAATATCGAACTCATCTGCTACACGTCTACTGGATTGCAAAGACCGGTTTGCAACTGCCACAACTTCACATTCCGGTATTTTTTTAAACCCTGGAATCATTACTTCACGAACAACCGTGCCCGCACCTATGATCCCCACGCGAATCCTACCCTCTGTTCGTGGCGTCGGCGGCCGGGAGTCTTGTGCAAACAGTGTAGGTGGTACAAGTGCAGCAGCTACTGGAATTACTGCCGAGGAAAGAAATTCCCGGCGCTTCATTTTGGATTCTTTATTGGTCTCAGATTCATCTTTCATCAGTATGGCCCCGTCATTCTGTTCATCTCAGAAATTAACAGATTGATAAAACAACTTACAGCCCCCACCCAGGACCATGGATATGATGCTACATTGTTTTTTTGTAAAATTTGGTGGGACGATTGGGCCTAACGCTGCTCTCTAGGTTTAGCCTCATTTACACGCAATTCTCGCCCACCAACATCTGTTCCATTTAATTGTGCAACAGCTGCTTCACCTTCTGCTTGATTAGGCATCTCAACAAAACCGAACCCCCTGGACCGTCCAGTCTCCCGATCCGATAAAATTTTTATGGAGGAAACATCACCGAAATCTGCAAAGGCAGATCGCAGCTCATCTATTGTTCTAAACCATTTATGCCTCTCTGGAGGCATGGGAATTTCTTTAAAGTAATCATCCCTATCGTATCTGACCCCAACAACAGTCCTCATATCGATAGTTACAATAGTGTCTGATGGTTTATTCCTATGGCATTCACAGACTTTCTGATATCGATACTGATAAGTCGAAATGCCCGACGTCTGCCATAGTGCTTTTTCAGTATCGAGGCGTTCATCGGCCCATGTCATTGAAACCATACCGACCGTCAAACCAACGCCCAGCTTTAACAGGAACGGACGTCAGAGCTTCACACGCCTAAGTTTCCTATTAATCAGAACGACTAGTTACTTCAATCAAGTGATAACCAAACTGAGTTTTTACAGGACCCTGAACGTCATTAATGGCAGCGCTAAAAACAACTGTATCGAATTCTTGCACCATTTGTCCTGGCCCAAATGAACCCAAATCTCCACCTCTTTGTCCAGATGGGCAGCTAGAATGCTCTTGGGCAAGTGCCTCAAAATCCCCGCCCTCCGCTATCTGATCTTTCAGCTTTATGCAGAATTCCTCACTATCGACGAGTATATGTCGAGCCGTTGCCTGTGCCATCCCTGCCTCCTATGCATTTAAGTTGTAGCCCCTACCGGGCGCGTGAAGTTACACCTTGTAGAATATTTTTACCATTCCTAATCTTCTAAAAAGTCTTTTTATGTGCAACCCAAATACTGATTCCACATCATTTTTTGATTCTTAGTAAGTGGCGCCTAAAGATTAGGCCAAAGTTATTTGCTGGCATCTCGACAACCTCGTCTAAAATTAGCCCTATGCTTTGTCCTAATTTTTCTAAGCTCTCCAAGTCTCGCACGCCCCAAGCAGAATTCTTTTGCCTTAACTGTCTATCAAAAGACTCGTTGCTCGGCGCAGTATGAGTTCCATGCCGACGATAGGGCCCATACAGAAATAGCACTCCTACATCCGACAACACCTCTTCTGCACCCTTCATAAGTTCTTGCGCTGCTTCCCAGGGCGCAACATGAACCATATTGCAGCAAAGAACCACGTCTACTTGCGTAACAGGCCAAGGTCTTGACGTTACATCTAAATCTAATGGGCTTGCTATATTGGAGAGTTTCACACGCTCGATTCTAGACCGTATAGAAAGACGAAAATCAGGGTCCGGTTCAGAAGGAATCCACTCAAGGTACTTTAAGGCGGCAGCAAAATACACGATATGCTGTCCCGTCCCACTAGCCACCTCCAGCACTTTTCCAGCAGATGGGACACACTTTTTTAGCGCCGCAAGAATTGCTTCTTTATTGCGCTCCGCAGCTGGCATACTCCAAAGACCACCAGGAATTTTTTCGCCATAGGGCCTGTTCATTTCAAATTCTGTAATCGCCACTAAATTTTTAGTTTAAGCTACTTCTTAGCGTTGTTGGCTGCCGTGACTATTGCAGCAGCCAACAACGCTATGCCAATCGAGACCCCAATAGCTGCCCCAACAGAAGCCCCGATACCAGGCACACCAAAATAAGTGCCAAATATCACACCAATAATCACCCCAATAATCACCCCAGCAGGGAGAGCTGCAATGCCCCAGACTGGGAAAAAATTTTTGCGGCTTAACCCTGCTCGTTGTTCAGTCACACTGTTCGCTCTGTTGATTGCATCGCTATCCTGAGCAATTTGATTATTTCTTCGGCAGCTGGAAAGCGCCCTTCCTTGTCCTTTGAAAAAATAGATTGGCTATTAAAAAAAATATCGAGTACACCATTACTCCCCTCGACAAGCTTCACGTCGACTGCTACTTCTTTCTTTATTTTTGCCTCCAGACCGGTGGCAGCTGAAAGATAATTTCAACGTCCACAATATTTAATTATGACACGCACAACCCACCTCACCCATGTAATAGCATTCCGATAGTCTTCAACGATAATAAAGCCATAAAAATGAATAGTCCCGTCATTGTAAGGGCCACAATCCATTTGGCAGTTTTTGACAACTTGTGTCTCATTCTATCAATAAACGTTATGCCTACTTCCATCTCCTGTAAGGGAGCAGAAAACATCTGTCCCACTATTATCAGGCACAGCATCCACAATAATATTACGATTGAGATGAGCGAAAAAGTCTGGTTTCCGTAAGGTTCTCCAAAAAACAAGAACCCAAGAAATACACAAACAGCTCCTAATGCTGAACTCCATATTACGAGCCTATTAGCATAAAGATGTCGGCCAAGAACACTATAAAATTTAAGCATGGGCTTTCCTCAACGCCATTTTAAACTGATAAAAGTGGTTGTAATCAAAATGTCCGTTTTCCTCCTTGTTCTTTTGTTTAATATTTTTGATCAGTTAATTTATCTAGCTAAATCTAGTCCAAAAGCAATTCATAGAGGCACACATCTAAAGTTTTGCCAAACTTCTTGCCTACTTCCCTAAGAAGACCAGCATGGCGAAAACCCAAACTCCTGTTGATGTGAAGACTTGCTTCAGATCCCTCTGTTATTTGAGCGATGAGGGCATGAAGCCCTATTGAGCGTGCTGCACTAATAATTGCCCTCACCAAAGCGGTGCCAATCCCCCTGTCTTGATGATCGGTATTTACATAGAACGAAATTTCTGCGGTATCTTTGAAAGCATCACGCTTCGACCAAGGGGATAGAGATACCCAACCTACAACAACCTCGTTGATATCTGCCACATATAAAGGGTACCGTGGATCTGTATGCTCTTCGAACCATTTTTCTTGTTCATCAGATAGTCTTGGATGAATATCAAAAGTGGCTGTTGTTGTTTTAATGGCTTCGTTATAGATAGCTGTTATTGAGTCTAGATCGTCAATCCTAGCTAAGCGAATTTCCATCTTCTTATGATGTCTTAATAAAAGTATTTGTCTGGCAGACTATTTGATAGTGACCATATCAATGCATATTGATACTCTCAATATGCATTGAACCCGATGATACGAAGTGCCTCTTGAAGTTGGCTATCATCGCTTAACGCAACATCGCTATCTAAACCACGATACTGACGCTTTGGGTCCTGCGCTGCCACAATGAAATCCGGTTTGATTCCCGTGCCGTTTATAGAATCTCCGGAAGGCGTGAAATAATGTGAGGTGGTTAGCTTTAAGGCTTCACCATTCAACAGTGGAATAACCGTCTGAACGGAGCCTTTACCATAAGTCTGTTCTCCAACTAGGTGCGCCCGATGATGGTCTCTTAAAGCTGCGGCAACAATCTCAGAAGCAGACGCGGATCCATTATTTACCAGCACTGCAACATCTATCCCTGAGAAAGTGTCACCTGGTGTTGCATATTCCTCAAAACTCGCATCTTTCATGCGTCCACCAACGCGCACAATCAATCCTTGTTCAAGAAAAGCGTCTGCCACTTCAACTGCTGCATCTAAAACACCGCCAGGATTATTCCGAAGATCTAGAACAATCCCGCTTAATTCATTGCCATCATCCAAAATACTAAAAGCTTCTTGTAGTTCTTTTCCAGTGCTATCTGAAAAACCCATAAGCCTTATGTAGCCATAACCTCCACCAAGGTGCTCAGCTCTTACCGTCTTCACCTGGATATCTGCCCTGGTTAAAGTGAAGCGTAATGTTTCATCCAGCCCCTTTCTCTTTAATTCTAAAGTAACCGATGTTCCGGATTGCCCACGCATTCTGTTTACGGTTGCTTCTGTGTTTTCTATATCTACAGGCACATCATTAACTGACATGACAATATCGCCTGACAGAATTCCAGCACGCTGTGCTGGCGTGCCGTCTAACGGGGCAACAACTCTTACTTGGCCATCCTTAATACTTATATCAAGCCCAACTCCAGTATATTGCCCAGTTGCACTAATCCGAATGCCCTCATAATCGTCGGCACTTAGAAAACGGGAATGACTATCAAGACCTTCTAACATTCCGCCAATAGCCTTTTCTATCAGCACAGAACCATCTAGCTCATCTACATACTCGTCACGAAGACTTTCAAACACTTCACCTAGAAGACTAATCTGATCTTCGGATAATGAGTTGGAAGAAAAATCAGCATATCTATTGCTTTCTTTAAGCAAATACCCGCCTGCAGAGGCCGCAAACCCGGCCACAGCACCAAGTAAAATCATTAAAATAATTCTACCTTTCAATAACATAGATAAAACAACACTCTTGTTTCTGGACTGGGCACCTTAGCACAGGAAAATAGGTCCTTAAATATTCTCATACTATCTTTGATTCGCTGGAGCCAGCCATAAACCCGGATCCATAGGGAACCCTTCATGCCGAATTTCAAAATATAGAGCTTGTCGAGTCTGGCCACCAGAATCTCCTACTTGTGCAATTGCTTCGCCCGGAGCCACCCAGTCTCCAGATTCCTTCAAGATAGTCTCATTGTGTCCATAAAGACTCATGTAGCCATCACCATGATCAATGATCACTAACAGCCCTAGCCCAGGTAACCAGTCTGCATATGCTACACGGCCGTGATGTATTGCCCTTACAGGCGTCCCTGATGGGGCACCAACAAGCACACCGTTCCATATCAACTGGCCTTCCTCACGTGAATCCCCATAGTTGTTAATAAGAGGTCCAGAAACAGGCCAAAGCAAAGCACCTTTAATGCCTTCAAAGCCTACATCTAAGTCAATAGGAAATTCAGACAGTAGCGCTCTAACCTCCTCAATAACCTGCCTGAGTCGTTCCTCCTCGTCGCGTAATCGAGCGATATCCCCGCCTGCCCCTAATATGTCCGTCTCAATACGATTAATCGCTGTTTGGCGTTCTTGACGAGCGGCTTCGAGCTCTAATAGCTCTGTCTCTCGGGCACCCTCCAAGTCAATAAGACGTGATAAAGCATCACGACTACTGCTCTCTAGCTCAACCAGGTTAGCGGTCTCTGAGATGACTATATTGACTCGTTCTCTGCGAGCCCGGTTAAGATAATCATAATAGATCATCATTCTGCCCAAGCGCGCCGGGTTCTCCTGATTCAGGAGTAACTTTAATTTTTCCTGTCTGCCAGATAGATAGTTCATCCGAATCTGATTGGACAAGGCATCACGCTCTCTGATGAGCTGCGTCTCAGTTGCCTCTATCTCCTGCTTTAAGGCCTGAGTTTGTTCTTGCTGGTCCCTTAGCTCTTCCTGAATAAGACTCAATTTCTTGGAACTAGATGAAATTTCGACTTCTACTAGCTTTAGCATAAGATGATTTCTATCACGCTCCACATTCTGCTCGGCCAACCTCTCTTCTAGAATTCTGATCTGGTTACGTACAACCTCTAAACCTTCTTCCTCAGGAGATTGCGCACCAGCAGAACAGACGATACAACACCACATTACCGCGAGAGCTTGGATGTCGCTCAAGCGACTACGCTTATTTTTATTCATGGCGTAGTACAGTTTAGCGAGTGAATTTCAGAAATGCTCGGCTGTTATACTCTCGCGCCCTGGAGTTGCAGTACCTTCGGAGAAATAAATGGACCAACTGGTAGAATTTGCAGATAACAACAGACTTCTTGTTCTAGCGCTTCTGGCTTCCTGGGCAGGTGTGATGTTTTACGAAATGAAGCTAAAAGCCACCACGCTTTCTCAGGTTTCCACTACAGATGCCGTTCGCATTATCAATAAAGGCGCCACTATTATTGATGTCCGGCCTGATGATGCATATGAAGCAGGCCATATTGTCAACGCTAAGAATATTACATTAGGCTCTATTCAGGCTGACCAAAATGTAAATAAAAAAAAGAACAAGCTACTATTAACCGTCTGTGAAAATGGAACCAACTCTAGTAAAGCAGCAAACCTTCTACGTAAGGCTGGGTTTGAAAACGCCTTTAGTCTAAAAGGTGGGTTACGACAATGGCGTACGGATAATATGACGCTGGTTAAATGAGCGTAGACGGCCCAAGCTCTAGCCATGTTGTTATCTATTCTTCACCTCTATGTGCATATTGTGAAGCGGCGGTACGCCTTCTAAAAATGAAGGAAACAGCATTTCTTGAGATAAATGTGGTACAAAACCCACTGAGCAGAGTAGAGATGGTTAAACTAAGCGGGCGCAAAACTGTCCCTCAAATCTTTATTGGCGGACAACCGATCGGCGGTTATACCGAACTAAATGAGTTGGAAATAACAGGAAAATTGAGCTCACTACTGGTAGAAGCGTCCTAACGATATTACGATCACCACAAAATCTAATTAGCTCAGCACATTACGGAGACTCTCAAGCACATGACAGAAAAAAAGTCTGCGGACAACTCAAACAAACAGCTTGTGTTACAGAAAATCTATATTAAAGATTTCTCTTTCGAGTCACCTAGGGCACCCGAGATATTCAGAGCTGATATGTCTCCACAAACTGAGCTAAATATTAGATCAAGCTCTAAGGAAGTAGGAGAAAACGCTCAAGAGGTTAGTCTTACCCTTACTGTCGAAGCTAAAGAAAACGATAAAGCACTATTTCTGGTAGAACTAGAACAAGCTGGTGTGTTTATTATGCAAGGTTATACGGAAGAGGAGCGCCAGGTGCTGGTTGGAAGCTACTGCCCTAATGCGTTGTACCCCTTTGCGCGGGAAGCTGTTTCAGATGTGGTCACTCGTGGTGGTTTTCCACAATTATTGTTGCAGCCCATTAATTTTGATGCTCTTTACGCTAAAGCAATGCAAGAACAATCGCAAAAAACCGCCGATCAAAGCTCAAGCCCTTCTAAGGCTACTCATTAGGTAGCTGAGCTACTTCTATTAACTCAAATAACCGAATCGCTGTCTTAGGTTCCGGCTCTTGGGGCACGGCACTCGCCATTCACTTCGCGCGCATGGGTCGCCCTACAATCCTATGGGGAATTGAGGAACAAGAGATCAAGGCTATGGAACGTAGCCGTCATAATGAACTGTATCTGCCAGGAGCACACTTTCCTGACGCTCTACAAGTTACAACTGATATTGATGATGCGCTCATTGGGGCCGAAGATGTGTTAATTGTAGTGCCTAGTCATGCGCTTCGAGAAACGCTTGAGAGATTAAAAAACTCCTCTCAGCCTATTCAGCATTTAGCCTGGGCAACAAAAGGATTTGAAACGGAAACAGGACTTCTGCCGCATCAGGTAGTTGGGCAGGTAATGGGCACTAGCTTGCCAATGGCTGTTATCTCTGGCCCAACATTTGCATCCGAGGTAGCAGCAGGGTTGCCTAGCGCTGTATCCATAGCCTCAACAACCGAAGCTAATGCAAATCGTCTTGCTAAAGCTATCAGTACAGACACTTTCCGCGCCTATACAGCTAAAGATATCGTTGGTGTCGAGGTTGGTGGCGCCACTAAAAATGTTCTTGCGATCGGAGCAGGAATATCTGATGGGCTAGGCTTTGGAGCCAATACTCGTATAGCCATGATAACGCGCGGACTGATCGAAATGACGCGGCTTGGGCTGGCATTAGGCGCCCACAAAGACACCTTCATCGGGCTATCCGGCATGGGTGACCTTGTTTTAACTTGTTCAGATGATCAGTCTCGCAATCGCCGTTTTGGGCTTGGCCTCGCTGATGGCACCAGCGTTGAAGGCCTACGCAAAAAAATCGGGCAAGTTGTTGAGGGCTACTATGCAGCAAGAGCAGTTTACAAAGTAGCAAGAAAACTAGAAGTAGAAATGCCTATTGTCGAACAGATATATCGGGTCATTTATGACAAGCTGGAGCCAAAAAAAGCCGTTGCTAATCTATTAGGGCGCCCCTTAACGCCTGAATAAACTTATACGCCTTAGGTAATGTCATGAAAGCCTTGCTGCCTCCACGCTTCATAAAGAACTATGGCTGCAGCATTGCTCAAATTCAAACTACGATTTCCATCCCTAAGAGGAATTCTAAGGATCTGTTCAGACGACATACTAGTTAGCACCTCTTTCGGTAATCCCCGAGTCTCGGGTCCAAAAAGAAATGCATCACCGGGCGCAAATTCTCTGTCGAAAAAAATATTTTCTCCCTTAGTGCTTAGGGCAAAAACTCTGCTCGGTTGTAGTGTCTCCAAGCATTTTTCTAGTGACGCATGCTCCATCACACATGTTAGTTCATGGTAATCAAGGCCTGCCCGTCGAAGGCTTCGTTCTTCCATTTGAAACCCAAGCGGATGTATTAGGTGCAATGAAGCTCCAGCATTGGCGCAAAGACGAATAATATTCCCCGTGTTTGGGGGAATTTCAGGTTGGTACAAAATTAAATGAAACACTTGCGTATTCTATGGCCTTAGTCGTCACGCTCCGACATAATGAGATCATCAAAATGCCCATATCACATTAAACATGAGTGGCCCCCTTGCACTAGAATTTTGTGGGCTAAAATTGTCCTCTCCTGTGATACTTCTATCAGGATGTGTTGGGTTTGGCGAAGAATACACCCGAATAGAAGGTTTCTCGAACCTTGATGTTGGCGCTATCGTATTAAAGGGCACAACGCTGGAACCGCGTTTAGGCAATCCTGCCCATCGCGTATGGGAAACACCTTCTGGCATGCTTAATGCTATTGGCCTTCAAAACCCAGGCGTTAAAAAAGTCATTACAGATATTCTTCCAAACTTAAATTTTGATGAAACACGTTTCATTGCAAATGTTTGTGGCTCCACAATCGAAGAATATGCTGAAGTTACTCGTTATTTTGATGACTCTCCGATTGATGCAATGGAAATCAATATTTCATGTCCTAATGTAAAAGAGGGGGGCGTTGCTTTTGGCAATAACCCGGATATGTCCGCACGTGTCGTTGAAGCCTGCCGAAACTTTACAAACAAACCTCTAATAGCAAAATTATCGCCAAACCAAACCGATATCGCTGCAAATGCTACGGCATGCATTAGTGCTGGCTCAGACGCTCTTTCCGTGATCAATACTATAATGGGCATGGCAATTGACATCGAGACTCAGAAACCCATCATCGGTAATGTACAAGGAGGCCTATCTGGGCCAGCAATTCGTCCGATTGCTTTGCTCAAGGTTCACCAAGTCTATGATGTTGCTGCACTGCATGGCATACCCATCATAGGGCAGGGTGGAATGGAAACAGCAACTGATGCGATCGAATTTTTATTAGCAGGCGCCACTACGGTGGGACTAGGCACAGGGCTTTTTTATGATCCGCTAGCGGCAAAAAGGATTAACAAGGGTATTGAGAATTATCTCAAAACTCATGGTTTTGAGTCTATCTCTGACGTCGTTGGCGGTCTAGATTTGGGCGGGAAAGGAAAATAAAACTAGCGCATGTGTAGCTCAACCACGTCTGCGTCAGCCAAGAGATGTTCTGGCCCAACCTGCTGCCCATCATAAACTTCCTTTCCCCAGGCGCGCGCATATTTGAGCGATCCAGCTAAATCCTTATGAACCAGGCGCGCTACATCCAATACGGTCGACCCTCTACGAACAGTAAAAGGCTTATCCTTTTGTGGTGGTTTTCCAGGAGCCTTAGTGTAAACACGCACGATGTTTAAGCCATCAAAAAGCAAGGCCCCAACCTTTTCAAGCCCTTCTCCGCTATACGTTGATGTAACCAGAGACGGAAACTGAATGTCTAGCAAGTCCTTTAACGCCTGTAATACGGCTGGATCAGGATCCAGATCATATTTGTTCGCAACGAGCAGCGTCGGCAAAAAAATACGAAAGGGGTCAGGTTCGTCTTTATCCTCTAGCCCAGGTTCATAGGTAGAGGATAACCACTGTTCCGATAAGGCAACTTTTATCTCCTTTAGGCGATCCAAAATCACCTCGATATGTTCCGTACACTCAGGATCAGCAATATCCAATACCAATAATGCGGCGTCTGCGGGGTGTAAGGCCTCGATCAGCCAACTTTCCATGTAATCGGCTGATAATGGCGGCAGATCGATTAGCTGAAAACTTATGTCCTCAAATGATAGCATCCCAGGCATTGGCTCATGGGTAGTGAAAGGATAGGGGCCAATCTCTGCCCTAGACCCAGTAAGCTTGGCATGAAGGCTAGATTTGCCTGAATTTGGCGGACCCAACAAGGCGATTTGTGCAGCACCCTCTTTGCGGACGCTATGAACAGGTCCTGAACGGTTCCCTCCTTTCTTAGGCCCAACAAGTTGCTCGGATAGCTGTTTAATGCGGCTTTTAATATCTGCTTGGAGATTTTCTGTGCCTTTATGCTTAGGAATTGTGCTCAGCATTTCCTTGAGGCATATCAAACGTTCTCGCTCATCACGAGCTGAACGAAACTCTTGCTCAGCTTTCTTGTAGGCTGGACTTAAATTAGTGGGCATGTTGTCCTCTTAGTGGGCCATTATGTTTAAGCCTATTATTATTAATATGCCAATGATCTAATAATTGCCATATCCGATTGTAAACACCTTTTTACTGGGTACTGTATTGAATATTCATCCGACATCAATTATTTCAAATGAGGCAACAATCGCACCAGAAGCAACGGTCGGACCATATGTAGTCATAACAGGTAAAGTCTCGATTGGCCCTAATACCGTGGTGGAATCACATGTAAGGCTTGGCAGCGCTTATGGAGAGGTATTAATCGGTGCAAATAATCATATACAGAGCGGAGCGATGTTAGGAGCCCCACCTCAAGAATGGGGGTACAAGAAAAGCTATACACAACTAGTTATAGGAGATCACACACGAATAGGGGAAGGAGCATCCCTGAACCTAGGAAGCGATAAAGGCACTGGCGTCACTTCAGTAGGGGACCGGGTTTTTATCATGGCGTACGCGCATGTAGCCCATGACTGTCAGGTCGGAAATGATGTTGTCCTAACAAACATGGCACAACTAGCAGGACACTCCATTATCGAAAAAAATGCAATTGTCGGTGGGTGCTGCGTGGTTACGCAGTTTGTTCGCGTCGGAGAATATTCATTTCTTGCTATAGGCGCACACGCTAATAAGGATATTCCGCCCTATACCATTGCTGATGGACACTGGGCTATTCCTAGGGCGTTTAACAAAATTGGGCTGAAACGAGCAGGCCTATCGGAAACAAAACGCCTCAATCTCAACCGTGCAATTCGTATTTTTTTGAAGTCTTCTTTAACCATAGCTGAAATCATAGAGAAGATTGAGGCAGATTGTGAGCATGATGAATATACTACGCACCTAGTGGGATTTCTCTCCAGCTCAAAACAAGGTCTGGCACGTAAGTGACTAATATTCGGACAGCAGTCATCGGTGCAGGACACCTAGGAAACTACCATGCGGAAAAATACTCTCTGATTGAGAATGTCGACCTTGTTGCTGTGTGCGATCTTAATAAAAGCATTGGCGAAAAGGTCGCCCTAAAACATGACGCTACTTTCATTTCCGACTATAAAGAATTACTGGGAAAAATAGATGCAGTAACTATTGCTACAGACACCTATACGCATTTTGAGCTGGCCCGATTTTTTTTGAAAAATCACGTCCATGTGTTAGTCGAAAAACCGATGACAACAACTAGTGAAGAAGCCAAAAAACTAACTATGCTTGCAGAAGCCAATGATCTTAGGTTGCAGGTTGGACATATTGAACGGTTCAATCCGGCTTTGCTTTCAGCGCGAAAAAAACTGGGTAAGGTCCAATTCATCGAGTGTCACCGGCTTGCGCCTTTTAAAGGAAGAGGTGCGGATGTTGATGTTATTTTAGACCTCATGATTCATGACCTTGATGTCATACTCTCCTTGGTTGAAGGCAGCCCTCAGAGCGTATCTGCGATAGGGATTTCAGTTATTACCAACAGTGTGGATATAGCAAATGCGCGAATCGAGTTTAATACTGGCGCAATAGCAAATGTTACTGCGTCCCGAGTATCAACCAGTATTCAACGAAAATTTCGAGTGTTCCATGAAGGGCAATATCTTTCCATCGACTTTGGTGAAGGCGAACTTCAATTAGTTATAAAAGAAGATACGGCTGACAATAACCGGCATTCTTTAAAAGAAGAGCGATGGGGCTTGGAAAAGGGCGATGCTCTTTTAGCTGAAGTTCAAGCTTTTATTGCCGCTATTCGAGAGGGCGTTCCATGCCAGGTCAGCGGCCATGACGGGGTCATGGCCCTAGAGCTTGCCGAAAGAATTATCTTGGACATATCGAACCGTACACCTTGATTTAACCATTAGGCCTTTCACAAAACGCTCCTAGTTATCAAGGCCAAGCTCCTTGATTTTGCGGGTTAGGGTATTTCTTCCACAGCCTAGTAGCTTTGCCGCTTCAAGGCGCTTACCGTCGGCACAACGTAAAGCGGTTTCAATTAGTGTTCGCTCAAAAGCCGGTAAGGCTTCAGAAAATAACGGCACCTGGGGTGTGGAGGACAATTGTTCCTCTGCCCACTTTGCAAGACTTTGCGTCCAATCATCATTGGAGTTGAGCCCTTCGCCTCCAAGCTCCGATGGGAAATCTGCTGTAACAATTTCAGAGCCAGCAGCAGTGATCATTAAACGCCGGCACATGTTAACTAACTCACGAACATTGCCAGGCCAATCGTATTGCAACATTGTCCCTGAGGCGCCAGAACTTAGTGTCTTTGGAGGAACGCCAAGTTCTCCGGCCGCCTGATTAAGATATACACCAGCAAGCGTAGTTATATCCTCTTTACGATCACGCAAAGGAGGTACATCTATTCCCATTACATTGAGGCGGTGAAAAAGATCCTCACGAAACTTTCCGGCGTTAACAGCACTACTAAGATCTTGGTTTGTGGCAGCTATGACTCTTACATTAACCCTGACAGACCTCTGGCCGCCAACACGGAAAAATTCCCCTTCGGCAAGAACACGGAGCAAATGTGTCTGTAGCTCGACCGGCATATCGCCAATCTCATCTAGGAATAGAGTCCCTCCCTCGGCTTGTTCAAACCGGCCTATTCGACGCTCAGAAGCTCCCGTGAATGCGCCTTTTTCATGGCCAAATAATTCTGATTCTAGTAGGTCAGGCGTAATAGCCGATGTATTTAGAGCAATAAATGGCCCATCCGCACGAGGAGAGTTTTCATGCAGAGCGCGAGCCACGAGCTCTTTCCCTGTGCCAGACTCACCAGTTATCAAGACAGTCATGCTTGAGCGTGATAAACGGCCTATAGCACGAAATACTTCTTGCATCGCTGGGGCTTGTCCAATCATTCGTGGGGCACTTTTTATGCCGTCTACTTTTGGCAACCCTGATATCTGGCCCGCTGCTCTAGAAACCAAGTCTATTGCGTCATCAATATCGAAAGGTTTAGGCAAATACTCAAATGCTCCACTCTGATAAGAGGACACTGCGCTATCAAGGTCTGCGTGTGCTGTGATGACAATAACTGGAATGTCTTCATTGCGAACACGGAGCGTTTCTATTAACTCTAGGCCTGTCATATCAGGCATACGAATATCTGTAATGATAACGTCCGGCTTGTCCTTGTTTAGCGCCCGAAAAAATGTTTCTCCTGACTCAAAGCTTCGAGGCTCCATTTGTGCCTGTTTAAGCGCTTGCTCTAAAACCCAACGAACTGATTCGTCATCATCTACAACCCATACGGATAAAACAGAAGCGCCCATTAGATCGGCTTGCTCACATTAGACATTGCCGGCAGAAACATTTGGAACTTCGTCGAACCGGGACTGCTTCGAAACTCTATTAGGCCCCCGTTGCGACTGGCAAGATCCTGCGCGATCGTAAGGCCAAGTCCCGTGCCGGTATTACGACCTGTTACCAAAGGATAAAAAATGGTCTCCCGCAGTTCATCCGGTATCCCAGGACCGTTGTCTTCAACTTCCGCACATAAAACTAGGCGGTGCCTTTCCCCGCCAAGCGTATAGTTGTTAAATGCCCTTGTCCTAAACGTTAGAAGACCTTTTGAGCCTATGGCCTGTAAGCCATTCTTTGCGAGATTTAAAAATGCTTGTATTAACTGATCACGATCTGCCTTTGTAGGCGGCAAACTTGGATCATAATCTCTTTGTAACTGAACACCTTCCAGCCTCTCTGCCTCTATTAATTTCGCCACATGCTCAGTGACCTCATGAAGATTAAAAACCTCTTCTTTTGACTGCCTTCCGGCATCAAGGATGCTATCAACTAATGAGGCTAAACGATCTGCCTCGTCAATGATCACTTTTGTATAAGCCTTCAGGTCTGCTGTAGGTAATTGACGAGCTAAAAGCTGAGCAGCACCCCGCAAACCTCCAAGCGGATTTTTAACCTCATGTGCTAATTGCTTAACAATACGTCGGCTTACACGACGTTGGATGACGAGTTCCGCCTCACGGCGAATTTGGCGATCACGCTCTGTATCAAAAAGCTCTAGAACTAAATGACCCCCTAAGCCTTCAAGGGGTGCCGCACGACAATCTAGCAACATTTCGCGCTCGCCAACACATGTAGCAATTTCCCTTGCACCACATGTCAATCCGCTTTCTGCTGCACGTTGACACAACCCTAAAAAATCTTCAAAGGGCGCAAAACACTCGCTAATGGATTTCCCACATGCCTGTGTACGACTAACGCCAAGCAAGCTCTCCGCTGACGAATTTAAGGCTGTGATATTGAAATCTAAATCTAGAGCCACCACCGCGGTAGTCAGCCCTTGGAGTATTGTTTCGGAATCTAGATTAATCTTCCGCAAGTGTACCCTTCTAGACTCCACTTATAGCTCCGATGAACTCGGCACGTCACTAGAAGTGCCCACTATGGTTGAATTTTCGACAGACTCGCAGGACTCTCTATGAGCCCCACATATATTTTACGATCTGAAACAGACTAATGGCCTTCCTCCATTGGTATCCGTTATCTAGAAAACTTTTTTCTAAATTCTAGTTATTAGAAATACGCCTCCCTTCTTTGGTCTAAATTGCACTAATGCTATACCCCAGACTCCTTGGTGGTTTTGACAATTGCAGCAGCAACCTTATAAGGATCTGCGTTGGATGCTGGTCTGCGATCTTCTAACCGTCCTTTCCAGCCATCATCGACGGTTCCTACAGGGATCCGAATTGATGCGCCTCGATCAGATACTCCATAGCTAAATTCGTTGATTGACTGTGTTTCATGCAATCCAGTTAGACGATGGTCGTTATCTGCGCCATAAACACTTATATGCCTTTCAATGTTTTTTCCAAACTCATCACAAATTTTATGAAAAACTTTTTCATCTCCAGACTCACGCATTACAGCATTAGAAAAATTTGCGTGCATTCCCGATCCATTCCAGTCTGTTGGTCCAAGTGGTTTCGGATGCCATTCTATTGCGTATCCATGTTTTTCTGCTGTCCGTTCAAGCATATACCGAGCCACCCATGTTTCGTCTCCGGCACGCTTGGCGCCTTTTGCGAATACCTGGAATTCCCACTGACCAGCAGCTACTTCTGCGTTAATCCCTTCGATGTTTAGCCCTGCTTCAAGGCAGGCATCAAAGTGTTCTTCAATGCAGTCTCTTCCATATGTGTTATTAGCACCAACTGAGCAGTAGTATGGGCCTTGGGGTCTTGGGTACCCTCCTTCTGGAAACCCAGGCGGAAGATCCGATATCGTATCCCAAAGGAAGTACTCCTGTTCGAAGCCAAACCAGAAATCTTCATCGTCGTCATCTATGGTGGCTCGACCATTTGACTTGTGGGGTGTCCCATCGGCATTTAACACTTCGGTCATCACCATGTAAGCATTCAACCGCATGGGATCAGGGAAGATGGCCACTGGTTTTAGGAGGCAGTCTGAAGCGCTTCCATCAGCTTGTTCGGTAGAGCTTCCGTCAAATGACCACATAGGACACTCTTCAAGTGTTCCGCCAAAGTCTGATTCAATACGTGTTTTGCTTCGCAGGCTCTGTGTTGGCATATAGCCATCGAGCCAAATATATTCCAATTTACTTTTCATGAGCTACGTTGCTCCTCCTCAATGTGTTATGACATTTATTTCGTAAGCCGTTTGGTCTGTTTAACTCAGTCGGTGATCGAATACATCTGTTAGTTTGATGTTAGATATACAAGATACTCCTGAAGGAAACAAAGTTAGTTATTTTTCGTTACTGCAAATAACCTAGATCTGTAGCAATAAGTTATATGCAGTATTTGTGCCAGATTCCAAGCTCGCCTAAGCTGTTGTTTTTGTTAGAAAGAATAACTTTACCCAAAAGGCTTTTTGCCCCAGGATGGTGCGACTAATGCATATGATGCCCTATTTAGGTGCGGAAGTGGGGATTTTAGAGGATTTAACGTTAACTACTGGAGATAGCGTTCTAGCTATATACTTGCGTCAATTTTTAGGCCGTCCTTTTGTTGGGGCGGGAGAGTTCAATGGATTTAATGGATAAGCTAGTCTCACTTGCCAAGCGTAGAGGGTTTATCTTTCCCTCCAGTGAAATTTATGGTGGCCTTAGTGGCTGTTGGGATTATGGTCCGTTAGGCGTTGAGCTAAAACGTAATGTTAAAGACGCTTGGTGGAATGATATGGTTAGCCGTCATGATGAAACGATGGCTGTTGAAGGGGGGCCCTCAGCATATTCTATGGTAGGAGTCGATAGCTCTATTCTGATGAATCCACGCGTTTGGGAAGCTAGCGGGCATGTTGATGGGTTCAGTGATCCAATGGTTGACTGTCGAGAGACTCGTAACCGATATCGTGCTGACCAAATGGTGGTTTTTGGGCTAGCGAAAGATGATCAAACTAATAACTCAATTGACGATCAAACAATGTTATTCGCAACTCCCGGAGAAATAGGATCAACGTCTGAAGAGGAGCTATTAGTTCCTCATAAAAAACTGGTTTCTAGAATTAGTAAAGCTCTTGGTAACTTTAAGGTGGTACAACTGCCCGGCGCATTGTCTGATGCGGGGTTGCGAGCTAGAACACTGGCTCCTGGAGCATCGGTACCAGGAACATTAACGGAGCCGCGTGCCTTTAATCTTATGTTCGAAACACATGTCGGTGCTCTAAAGGATAGCTCTAGTGCCGCCTATCTACGACCAGAAACTGCTCAGGGGATTTTTGCGAATTTCAAGAATGTATGTGATACAGCACGAGTAAGGCTACCTTTTGGAATTGGGCAGTTAGGCAAGGCTTTTCGCAATGAAATAAACCCCCGTAACTTTACGTTTCGAAGTCGAGAGTTTGAGCAAATGGAGATTGAGTTCTTCTGTAAACCGGAAGAAGCCCGCATGTGGTACAAATATTGGCGTGATAGACGCTATAACTGGTACATCGGCCTTGGTATTGATAAGGCTAAGCTTCATTTGAGAGAACATGAAGCTGACGAATTAGCTCACTACGCAACATCATGCGCTGATGTAGAGTATGAGTTTCCTTTTGGAATAAGCGAGCTTGAGGGCATTGCCAATCGTACTGATTTTGACCTCCGTCAACATATGGAGCACAGCAGAAAAGACCTTCGATATCTAGATGACCTTGAGCCAGACAAGGAAAAGCGTCGTTTCCTTCCACATGTTATCGAGCCGTCAGCAGGAGCAGACCGTGCAACGCTTGCCTTTTTATGTGATGCCTATACAGAAGATAAAATTGGCGGGGAGACCCGAACTGTTTTAATGCTGCACCCCAGATTAGCACCTATAAAAGCAGCGGTCTTTCCGCTTGTAAAAAAGGATGGAATGCCAGAAAAGGCTCTTGCTATATATCGCGAACTACGCAAACAGTTTGCCACCTCTTATGATGAAAAGGGGGCTATAGGAAGACGGTACCGACGCCAAGACGAGGCTGGTACGCCTTTTTGTATAACTATTGATGGCGATACGATGACCGATGGCACGGTTACGCTACGCGAACGTGATACGTGCGAACAAATCCGTTTGCCAGCAAATGAGCTTTTAGCTTATATAAATGAACGGCTTGATGAATGACCGTACAAGACTGAACAAAAGACGAACAGAATTAGATATGTCGGCCCAACGAAGGTTTGTCATATTGGATCGGGATGGCGTCATAAATCATGACTCAGCCCTCTATATCAAGTCTCCTGAAGAATGGCGGCCAATTGAGGGGAGCCTTGAAGCTATATCGGCGCTTGTCCAGGCTGGCATGGAAGTGGCTGTGGTATCGAATCAGTCCGCAATAGGTCGTGGACTAATCTCCGAAGAAACACTAAAAAGCATTCATACAAAGATGACTCGCGCGGTTGAAAAAGCCGGGGGACGTATCGCTGGCATTTATTACTGTCCTCATCATCCAAATGATGCATGTGGCTGCCGAAAACCAGCGCTTGGAATGATTAAACGTCTTGAGCGTGAACATGGGATTCTTGTTAATGGTATGCCATTAATTGGGGATAAGCTGATAGATATTGAGTTGGCTGAACGAGCAGGGGCACGCCCAATTTTAGTGCGCACAGGATATGGCGAGAACAACCTTAACTCTGTAGACAAATCAGTGGCTGTTTACAAAAACCTAGCTTGTGCTGTTGAAGCTTTGTTAGCCGAGGGTACAACATGAGCTTTCTGAAACAGTTGCTAGGCTCTGTTTTTTTTACCTTATATCTCTTCTTCTCTTTGCCGCCGTATGCATGCTTAGTGGTTATTACAGCTCCTTTTTTTACCCGCTCTAAAAGCATGCGAATCGCTATTGCCTGGGTTGAATCGGTCTTTTATATGTTAGACCTTCTATGCAGCCTTAATTACTCTGTGGAGGGAGAACAACATCTGCAAGGAGAAAATACCGTAATACTAATGAAGCACTCTTCCGCTTGGGAAACTCTTGCTCAATTTAAGCTTTTTCCTGAACAAACCTGGGTTCTAAAACGAGAACTGATGTGGGCACCCTTTCTTGGCTGGGCGCTGAGCGTATTTAAGCCAATTGCAATTAACCGCCGGGACGGGAAAAATGCCGTAGAGCAGGTGATTGAACAGGGCTGCACTAGATTAGAGGAAGGCCTTTGGATTGTTGTCTTCCCTGAGGGGACCCGCGTACCTTTAGGTGTAAAAAAACGTTATGGTTTGGGTGGGGCGCTACTTGCCAAAGCCGCCGAGAAACCTGTCATACCAGTTGCTCATAATGCAGGGGATTTCTGGCCTCGTAGAGGGTGGCTAAAACGCCCTGGAACTATAAGGGTTGTTGTTGGAAGGCCAATACCTAGTGTTGCAAAATCAGCTCGTTCCTTGAATGAGGAAGCTCGGGATTGGATAGAGAAAACTCTTAGTGAGCTCGATTAATCCACTGCCTCTACTAGACATCAAGGTTGGAAGCAGACAAGGCATTTCGCTCGATAAACTCCCGCCGAGGCTCAACATTATCTCCCATAAGCGTAGTGAATATCTCGTCTGCTCCAACAGCATCCTCTACGCGCACTTGAATCAACCTTCTCGTCTCAGGATTTACTGTGGTATCCCATAATTGGTCCGGATTCATCTCGCCAAGGCCTTTATAGCGCTGAATATTCTGATTCTGCTTGGCTTGTTCCATGAGCCAGTCTATGGCCTCTGGAAAAGTGGTTGGCTCTGCCCGCTGTTTGCCTCGCGTTAAATAAGCGCCTGGTTCTAATAAGTCCTTTAACTCTGCGCCAATCGTTGCGATACGTTTGTACTCTGGAGACCCAAAGAACCCTTGATGAATTATGCTTGTCGCTGTTAGCCCATTATGGTCCCTTGTAACGACAAGAGTTTTATCTTCCTCGGCAACATTATCACACGTCACATGAAACCTAGGCCCAGATCCATTTGAAATTGAGAGGTGAGCTTCGAGTTTTTGTGTCCACTCCGATATAGCGGCTGCATCTAGCTCATTGAGCTCAGATATCATTGGTAAATACATCATTGCTTTGAGAACCTCTTCACCATATCTTCGGCTCCAGCGTTCAATAATCGATTTAGCCTCCATGTACTTTGATGCTAGAACCTCTAATGCTTCACCTTGTATAGCAGGCGCATCAGAACTCATGTGTAATTCGGCTCCGTCTAAAGCGTTCGCCAAAATCAGCGCATTAAGCTCGCCATCATCTTTAACGTACTGTTCTGCCTTGCCACGCTTAACCTTATACAGAGGCGGTTGCGCAATAAAAACATGTCCGCGTTCTATAAGTTCTGGCATCTGACGATAAAAAAATGTCAAAAGAAGCGTCCGTATGTGCGAACCATCTACATCGGCATCCGTCATGATAATGATTTTGTGATACCGCAAATTATCTGCATTAAAATCGGCTAGACCAATTCCACACCCCAGAGCGGTAATCAGCGTACCTACTTCGGCTGATTGCAACATCTTATCAAAACGGGCTTTTTCGACATTTAAAATTTTGCCCTTCAACGGCAGGATTGCTTGGGTTCTACGATCCCTCCCCTGTTTAGCAGATCCGCCTGCTGAGTCTCCCTCAACTAAAAAGAGTTCAGATAATGCAGGATCTTTTTCACGGCAGTCGGCAAGCTTGCCGGGTAACCCAGCTACATCGAGCGCACCCTTGCGTCGCGTCATTTCACGTGCCTTACGTGCCGCGTCTCTTGCTCGTGCCGCTTCGATTAGCTTGCCTACTATAATTTTTGCTTCTGCTGGATGCTCAAGGAGGAAATCTTCTAGCTGCTGTCCTACTACAGACTCTGTTGCTCCTTTAACCTCGGACGAGACCAGCTTGTCTTTTGTTTGGGATGAAAACTTTGGGTCTGACAGCTTTACTGAAAGCACCGCTGTAAGGCCTTCACGGGCATCATCACCCGTTGTAGAAACCTTTTCTTTCTTGCCTATACCTTCGCGTTCGATATAAGAATTGAGGGTACGGGTTAACGCTGCTCGAAATCCTGCAAGATGAGTTCCGCCATCACGCTGAGGTATAGTGTTCGTATAACAAAACATTCGCTCTTGATAGCTATCGTTCCACTGTAATGCCAATTCAACTTGAACATCATTACGTGTATCTTGAAAATATAAAACCGACGGGTGAATGCTTGTTTTATTCCGATTTAGATGCTCAACAAAGGCCTTTATTCCTCCTTCAAAGCTAAAAACATCCGAACGTTCGTCCCTTTCATCCTTTAGTATTATCTTTATTCCCGAATTAAGAAAAGAAAGCTCTCTTAGTCTTTTCGCTAATGAATCATAATCAAACCTAATATCGCTAAATACAGTTGGGCTCGGCTTGAAACGGACAATGGTGCCTGTTTCTTCGGTTTCACCCACTATAGATAGGGGTTTAGCAGGCTCGCCCATGTTATATGTCTGCTCGTGGACCTTGCCAGCCCGTTTAATAGTTAGAGTCAGCTCCTCAGATAACGCATTGACGACTGAAACCCCAACCCCATGGAGGCCGCCAGACACCTTGTAAGAGTCATCATCAAATTTTCCGCCAGCATGCAAAACCGTCATAATTACTTCTGCCGCGGACTTGCCTTCCTCAGGATGAATATCGGTTGGCACCCCACGACCATTATCAGCAATGGTTACAGATTCTCCGGAGTGGATTGTTACTGTTATCTCGCTACAATAACCCGCTAAAGCCTCATCAATAGAATTATCTAGTACCTCAAAAACCATATGATGCAGGCCAGTGCCGTCGTCCGTGTCACCGATATACATTCCAGGGCGCTTTCTGACCGCCTCTAGACCACGTAAAACCTTGATATTCTTAGAAGTATAGTCTTCCTGACTCATGATAATTCCAGCAGCTAATGAACTTTCCTTATTATACCATTTTCGTCACTTGGCCTTGTTCCACGTGGAACACGGGATAACCTGTTTTAGGGGGCAAAATTGACTCTGAAAGGCCCGTGATGATCTGTTGCGCAGGGAGCTTATCCAAAGAAGAGAGCAGAGCGGTCAAAGACAACCCATCCAGCTCTGCCGCAGGATCATCCAACAAAAGCAGACCACCATTATTGTTCTTAGTTGCAAATACCTTAACCTGTGCCAAAATAAGGCCAGCAGCGACTAACTTCTGTTGCCCCCTAGAAACCTCTTCCTTAACACTACGAGATGCAAGCTTGACCGAAAAATCTGCCCTATGTGGACCAACATTAGTAGTTCCATTGCTCAAATCCCTATTATTTGATGCTTCTAGGGCCTGACAAAAATCCAGGCCCTCTGGCCAACCAGCCCGGTAGCTTATCTCTAGCGGGCTTCCTAGCAATTCCTCGCCCAAACCCTCTAAAGCCGCTAAAAGTTCTTCTGAATAACGCTTTCTAGCTAAATCGACCTTTTTTCCTGCCTCTATCAGACCCGCATTCCAAACATCGCTGGCTCGGCCTAATTTAAGCGCTGCATTGCGTTGACTCAGCGCACGCCGGTACCGCCGCCACACATCAAGATACCCTTGTTCCACGTGGAACACTCCCCAATCTAAAAAACGGCGGCGGTCTCCAGGGCTTCCTTCAATAAGGCGGTGTATGTTTGGGTCTATAACATGGACAGGCATTATTTTAGCTAAGGAAGACATACCAACGGCCGGCTCTGAATCTAAGCGGGACTCTAAGCCTTCGGCGCTTAATCCCACTCCTAATCGGTGAATACGTTCATTTAAACTAAATTCTCCATAAATTGAAAACCGTTCCTGTCCATGTTGAATCAAGCGCCGACTATGCCGTGTCCGAAAAGAGCGGCCACGCCCAAGAATATAGGCCGCTTCAAGTAAACTGGTCTTTCCGGCTCCATTAGGGCCAAAAAAATACGTTCTTTTTGGGTGCGGCGAAAACTCAATCTCCGTTAAGCATCGAAGACCTTCTATTCTTATGAGGTTTAGCGGCATTTATAAAGAGCCGCTTTACTGCGACCTAGAGACGCATAGGCATCACAACGAATTTCGAGTTCTCCGTAGTTGGGCCCTTAATTAGGCAGCTTGTATTAGAATCTTCACCTAAACCAAGCTGTACCTGTTCTTCAGAAACAGCCCCCAGGGCTTCAAGCAAGTAATTGACATTAAAGCCTATTTCCATCTTGGATCCTCCATACTCAACCTCAAGGACCTCCTCTGCTTCCTCTTGATCGGGGTTATTTGCCTGAATACGCAGACCATTTTCTTCTAAATCAAGCCGCACGCCCCGGTATTTCTCATTAGATAGAATCGCAGCCCTTTGTAGGGCCTGTCGTAACAATGCTCTATCGGCTATTACTATATTGGTCACGTTCGATGGGACCACCTTGCTATATTCTGGAAAACGGCCGTCGATCAACTTCGATGTGAAGCGAATACCTTGAAATTGTGCTCTTATATGATTAGCTCCTAGTGCTAGCTCTATCTGGCCATCATCCCCTAGCAACCTTTGAAGCTCTAAGACCCCCTTTCTAGGAACTATTACCTGAGCTTTTTCCTCCGCAGAATCAGATAATCCCATCTCTGCCATAGCCAATCGATGTCCGTCTGTAGCTACAACCCTAAGAGTATCTCCCTCTGTTTCAAACAATAAACCATTAAGGTAATAACGAACATCCTGCTGAGCCATAGAAAAGTGGGTTTTATCTAAAAGATTACGAAACTCTTGTCGGTCAAGTTTAAGCACCCGCTGAGCAGATATTTCATCTACTAGAGGAAAATCAGCTGCAGGCAAACTAGAAAGAGTAAATCGACTTCTACCTGACTTAACGGTGACTCTATCACCATCGATGCTGATTTCTACATCCTTACCTTCCGGCAAAGCCCTACAAATATCGTGCAGCTTTCTTCCAGGGATAGTTGTTTTCCCGGGTATTTCAACATTTACACTTGTTTCAGCAACAAGCTCTACCTCTAAGTCAGTTGCAGTAACGCTTAATGTGTTGTCATCTGCTACCAACAAAACGTTACTTAAAATCGGCATTGTTTGGCGACGTTCAACCACCCCTATTATCGATTGCAGTGGTTTTAAAATTGTATCTCGTGACGCGCTGAGCTTCATTTCATAAATACCTATAATATTAATTTATTAAATAAATATATATTATTGTTATTATTAGGGCTCTTAATAACACAAATAAGTTATTTTTCCCTTTAAAAACAATAATTTACAAACAATTTTCGTAGCATTAATATTGCATTATCCTGTGGTTTTTCTGTGGATAAAAACAGGGTACCCTGTTTTTATCCACAGTTTTTCCCCATTAACCAGTCAAGGTTCTCAACAGGTTAGAGTAATCTTCAGAGACTCGCGATTCGGTTTCCCTTAAAAGCTTAATTCTACGACATCCATGTAAAACAGTAGTGTGATCTCGGCCACCAAATGCATCTCCTATCTCTGGCAAACTATGGTTCGTTAGCTCTTTTGCCAAAGCCATAGCAATCTGTCTGGGACGAGCAATGGACCTGCTTCGACGTTTTGATAACAAATCAGCCATACGAATTTTGAAGTACTCTGCTACGGTACGTTGTATGTTATCGATAGTTACCAGCTTGTCCTGCAGAGCAAGCAAATCGCGCAAAGCTTCTTTTGCAAACTCTACCGTGATGGGCTGCCCAGTGAACTGGGAGTTGGCAATAACTCTTCGAAGGGCTCCTTCTAGCTCTCTAACGTTC
The DNA here is from genome assembly GCA_964276105.1 of uncultured Gammaproteobacteria bacterium. Classification (GTDB taxonomy): domain Bacteria; phylum Pseudomonadota; class Gammaproteobacteria; order Steroidobacterales; family Rariloculaceae; genus UBA6522. Next base: position 39,990 of record CAXYEE010000025.1, read on the forward strand.
GATCGAATCCTTTGAGCTATAAAGAACGCAACTTCTTCTGGCAAATAATGCCCCTCTCCAGCTGCTTTGCTCATTAATATAGCCGCGCTTGTTTCAAGCTCTGGTGGTTCTATGGCGACAGTAAGACCCCCAACCCATACGGGACTTTAGTCTTTCCTCTAGACCCGAGACTTCTTTAGGGTACCGATCACAAGTTAAAATAATCTGGCGCTGCCCTTCTAAAAGGGCATTGAAAGTGTGAAAAAACTCCTCCTGGGAGCGTTCCTTGCCAGCGAAAAACTGAATATCATCTATTAATAGCGCATCTAATGATCTATATGCACGTTTAAACTCTGAAATGGTGTTGTGTTGAAGTCCGCGTACCATATCACCAACAAAACGTTCAGAATGTATATAAGCCACTTTAGCGCCAGGTTCACGCTCTAAAATCACATTGCCGATAGCGTGCATCAGATGAGTTTTGCCAAGGCCTACTCCCCCATAAATTAATAAGGGGTTATAGGCAAAACCAGGATTTGAACCGACTTGTAGGGCAGCAGCACGGGCTAATTGGTTGCTTTTACCCTCCACAAAACCATCGAATGTAAAGTTTCTGTTTAATCGGCTACCAAGAGAGGGGTGGTGAGGCCTATCTTTTAAAATGCTTTTGCCAACTGGCAAGGGTGGTCTGCGTGTGCCAACCACCACTTCTACAGGTGTTGTCCCAGCCACTGTTAAAATTTGATTAATACAATTCTCTTGGATCCAGTCTACGACGAAATGATTAGGAGCAAGCAGCCTTAATCCCGCCGCTGAATCTTCGGCCTGTAAAGGCCTAATCCAAGTATTGAATTGTTGTTCTGAAAGTTCCAGCTCTAATGCTTTCAGGCACTGGTTCCAGAGAGACGGCTGTGCCGCCGAGTTCGCTGCCACGTTAGTTTTTTTCTTTTTCAGTAATTGTTAAGACTAAAGGCTCATCAGCGACAGTTTATAATTACGTTGTGTCACTTGACTAGAGCTTAAACTTAAGACGCCGGTATTGACAGTTTGTTTGCCCGCGCGTAAAGTTCCCGCCTTCTCAGGGCCGCTCATCTCTTTGTTTTGATTGGAACTTTCTTTGCCAAAATATAATTTTTGCCGGATATATCGTGAAAAGAACTTTTCAACCTAGTAATCTCAAGCGCAAACGTACCCACGGGTACCGGGCACGTATGGCAACTAAAGGCGGGCAAGAGGTCCTTAAGCGCCGCAGAGCTAAAGGACGCGCGCGACTTTCTCCTTAAGGTCGTGTGGCCATAGTGTTGATCTGATGCTATCGCCCGCACGGTTTACACGTCAGCAGCGATTAACCAATGCCGTGGAATTCGGACGAGTTTTTGCGCAGCCTATTCGATCAACTGATCGCTATTTTACGGTTCTTGCGCGGGATGGTAACTTTGATACCCCACGACTTGGATTAGCAATTTCAAAAAAGGCAGAAAAAAATGCAGCTGCTCGAAACAGGCTTAAACGATTGAGCAGGGAAGTGTTTAGGCAAAAAGAACTGCCAGCATTAGACTTCATTGTTATGGCGAAACGCAATGCGCCAGCATCTGTGAACAAGGTTTTGATCGAAAGTCTTCAGAGACACTTTAGTCATATCGTTAGTAAGGCAAGGACTCAAAGACGTGGATAATATGCGGTTACTGGTTTGGGCGACTTTTAGTCTGCTGCTTTGGTTGACTTACCAGGCATGGATTACACAGTACCCAGCAGTAGTTGGGGAGATTCCACTGGCAACTGTTGGTAACGATGAGATGCCGAGTTTGCCTATTGATTCGAGCCCAGAGCTACCGTTGCTTAATGACCTATCAGTTGAAGATATGTTACCAGTTACTGAACAAGGCCCTACACAATCTGTACGGGTCCAAACTGATGTTTTAGATATTTTGATTGATGAGCAAGGCGGCGATCTGGTCCGAGCCGACTTGCCAAATTATCCTGTAGATAAAGACTCAAGCATGCCAGTCAGATTGCTAAATTTTGAACAAGAAGAGAGGTGGGTTTTACAGACTGGGCTCAGAAGCGTTGCAGGGGATAATGAGCCTAATCATCTGGCGCAGTTTTCAGCAAACAGCAGCCAGTATAGCCTCTCGGAAGGAGCCGAGGAGCTTGAAGTAGTTCTAGATTGGCAAGATACAGGGCCAGTGCGAGCCAGAAAAATTTACACGTTTCGTCGGGGCCAATATGCAGTCGATCTGAATATAGTACTGGAAAACACAGGGGATGAAATGTGGAGAGGAGCCTCATACGGACAGATCGTTAGGCGCCATATTCCTGTTGACCGATCTTTTACTTCGGTTGATTCTTACTCTTTCACCGGCCCTGTTCTGTATGACGGGGATGAATATGAGAAGCTAGATATTGAGGATTTGTTAGATGAGCCTGTTTCCCTTAATGCGCTGACGGGAGGTTGGCTAGCCACCATTCAACACCACTTCCTGGCGGCAGTTGTGCCGCCTTCAGCTGAACCATTCAACTATCAGGTGACAGCTCGTGGCCAGGATTATGTTCTTACAGGCGTATCAGACATTATTGAGATTCCAGCGAGAGGGTCTCATGAATTTTCATTAAAGCTTTTTGTTGGCCCAAAAATCCAAGAACAGCTTGCAGCTTCTGGTCCAGAGCTTGAGCTAACAGTAGATTATGGAATGCTGACAATACTCGCGCAGCCGCTTTTTTGGCTTCTTCAAAAAGTCCATAGTTATGTTGGCAATTGGGGTTGGGCCATTATCATTGTGACGCTGATGATTAAGTTAGCCTTTTATAAGCTCACAGCGACTAGCGGCAGGTCTATGGCTAAGATGCGTAAGCTCCAGCCTAGAATGAAGGCCCTTCAGGAGACCTACAAAGACAATCGCGAAGAATTAAGTCGTCATATGATGGAGCTCTATAAGAGAGAAAAAGTTAACCCGGCTGCAGGGTGTTTACCAATTTTGATCCAGATGCCTTTTTTCTTTGCGTTCTACTGGGTATTAATTGAAACGGTAGAAATACGGCAAGCGCCCTTCATGTTTTGGTTAAATGATCTCTCTTCGAGAGACCCATATTTTGTTTTGCCTGTTTTAATGGGTGCTGCGATGTTGCTTCAGACCCGGATCAATCCTGCGCCACCCGATCCTATACAGGCAAAAGTCATGCAGATAATGCCAGTGGCTTTTTCAGTATTCTTTGCGTTTTTCCCGGCAGGACTGGTTCTTTACTGGCTAACCAATACAGCACTTTCTATTCTTCAACAGTGGCGTATAAATAAAGTAATAGCTGGCTAGGCTCGGACTGCAGAAGCTCCAGGCATAAGAGTTTTTTTGTTCGAACACAAGTCGGGCTGAGAAGCTATTTATCAGAAGGTTTTGGTAGAAAGCATTGAATTACGAAATAGAAGATACGATAGCGGCAATAGCCACCCCGCCAGGCTCAGGCGCAATTGCGATAGTAAGAATATCTGGGCCTAACGCATTGCCCATAATAAAAAAAATCGCTGGGCTAACCCCTCGTCCTCGCCATGCACATATGTGCGCCTTGAAAGATGAAAGCGGCGTAATTATTGATCATGGCCTTATTATTTTTTTCCCTCGGCCGCACTCATTTACGGGTGAGGATGTGGTTGAGTTGCATGGCCATGGTGGTGTAGTTGTAAGCGAATGGCTACTAAGCAGGGTGCTCCACCTTGGTGCCAGAGCCGCTGAGCCAGGAGAGTTTACTTTGCGAGCTTTCTTAAACGACAAGATTGATCTCGCTCAGGCAGAGGCTGTCGCTGATCTTATAAATAGCGGGTCCCGAGAGGCAGCTCAAGCAGCGTTGCGTTCCCTAGATGGAGCGTTTTCCGAGCGCGTACTAAGATTACAGAAAACTTTGACGAAGGCCCGCGTCCATATCGAAGCATGGTTAGATTTTCCCGATGAGGATATAGAGCCCGCACAAATCGTAGAAATTCAGGACCATTTGAAAGAAAGCATTAGTTTTCTTGAGCATCTTCGCTCTGTTGCCCGCGATGGTGTGCAGTTAAGAGATGGCGTGGATATTGTTATTGCAGGGCGCCCAAACGTTGGAAAATCAAGCCTAATGAATTGTCTTGCTGGGCATGATGCCGCGATTGTTACCCCCATTGCTGGGACCACCCGAGACCTCTTGCGAGAACACTTGTCCATTGATGGCTTGCCCATCACTTTGACTGATACGGCAGGGTTTCGCGTCTCAAGCGATCCAATAGAGACAGAAGGAGTTCGAAGAGCGCAGGTGGCGATAGGGAGTGCTGATCGCCTTTTTTGGATGGTTGAGGCGCAAGACGAGCTGGAAACAGCCCTAAAGGAGGCCCATCAAGAATTTGGTGATGATAAGCCCATGACTATCTTGCAGAACAAAATAGACCTTTTATCGGAGAATGCAGACAGTTTTGAGCATGAGGGTGTAACAATAATTAGACTCTCAGTTTTAACAGGAGAGGGTGTTTCTCTTTTAAGAGAGCATATAAAATCTCTCGCTGGTTTTGGTGGAGAGGTTTCAGGAACTTTTAGTGCTCGCTCAAGACATATTGATGCATTGCAGCGTGCGGAAAGCAGCATACGAAGCGCACAAGAGGAGCTTTTTGGTAATAAAGCGTTGGAAATAGTTTCTGAGGAACTGCGTGCTGGGCAGTCTGCTCTCAGCGAGCTTACTGGGGAAATCAGCAGCGATGATTTGCTCGGCGAGATTTTTTCTGGCTTCTGTATAGGCAAATAAAAAAGCTTTAATGAAAAATTACGGGGCCCGCAGGTATTCTAATTATTGGGGTGAACAGGTTATGGGGGGGCTAGATGAGGAAAAAAACGCTTAAGATCGTGCTTGCAGTGAGCTTTATTGCCGCAGGGTTTTTAGGCCCAGCAGCTGCCCACCACTCTCATTCAATGTTTGACCTTGAGCAGGAAATTACAATTACGGGAACAGTGACAGCTTTTATGTTCCGTAATCCGCATTGTTTTTTATATGTTGATGTCGAGGATGAAAATGGCACTCTGGTAAATTATTGGATCGAGATGGCACCCATCCCTCACATGATTCGAAGTGGTGTTGGTATTAAAACGTTTCAACCAGGTGATCCTGTCACTGTAAATATGCATCCGTTAAATGATGGCCGACCTGGGGGCAATTACATTACCATCGTGGCCGCTGATGGGAACACCTACGATTGAAAAAATAAGCTTTTTCTTTAAACAATATCGCCATCAAATATCCTTAGAAGGAAAGAAGATGAGAACTTTACAGAATCTAGACATTCATAGCTTGATTTCGCTTGTTACTTTTCTGTTATGCGGTAGCGCTTGTGCACAGGATATTTTTACGACAGAGGACTTTCGACAAGATCGTGAGCGTTGGACAGACCCAGCCTATTACCGTAATAACAGCGCTGATGAAATGAGAGAGATGGATACGGCTAATGCCTATGGTCTAGAAGGCATGGCGCAATTGGGGGCGGCTGAACTAGCTAGCCCTTATTCTTACCAAAGCGCATGGGAGCACTATCAGTCATGGCTAGAAGAGGCAGATGGAGGCACTCAGCATACTTGGGAAACTCTTCCTGATTGGCGGGGGCGCTTTACCGGCGGAGATGATCGAATGTATGGCGGCCAAAACCCAGCCAGTACAGTCGTAGAGTTTTTAACGCCAAGGTATCAAGAGTACTTTGTTCAAGACATGAAATCTTTAGCCGATAAACGTTCCTGGGGAGCAAATGCTTTTTGTTTTCCTGGTGGCTTTACAACATCTGTGAGGGACGCAGAGGAATTCATTATTACGCCTGATAGGACATGGGTTCTTGGTGCTGGAAATAATAGAAATTACATCCGTTGGATATATACAGATAACAGCGGCCACTCCTCAGAGGATTTTCAATACCCCAAGTGGCACGGAGAATCTGTTGGTTTTTGGAATCGCGATGCACTAATAGTACATACCAACCAAATTAGGGGGTGGAAAGGCGGTCTTACCGAGTTCACGGATCAACTAGAAACAGTTGAGCGATATCGCAGAGTTGGTGATGTGCTTGAAGGAGAGATTACTTTCTATGACCCAGAGGTACATGTAAAACCCTTCCACTCCAAGCTTGCTTATGAGCTTTATACAGACTCGCGACCCGAGCTTAGACCGCTCTACAACTCATGTACTGACACTAATGGACCTGCTACTAAGGTTTACATGGATGAAAGGGGAATATTAAACGAGCGGCTTCCCGGAGACCCGCTCTATTGGGATGCCACCGATCCGCGACCATGGGATACTTTTCTAAATATTAGTGAGGAAAGATATAGGCTATATCGCAATAGCATCGAAGATAGTGCTAACTAAGTTTCATAATCTTGCGGGCCACAGCACCTTCGCTAGAAAGCGCCCAGCTTAGAGTTGGTGCCATGATCAGAGAGAATAATTGAGCCTATCTGTACTCTTGCTTGTTCTGCTTGCAGCAATCACACACGCTCTTTGGAATACATGGTTAAAAATATCCGGGGATAGGCTAATTGCCCTAGCAACCCTAGCTATAGGCTGGACTATTGTTGGTCTATTATCGTTACCCATCGTTGGTCTGCCTGGACGTGCTGCGTGGCCCTATCTTTTTGTATCAACCCTTATACACTTAAGCTATTCCCTGACTTTAATCAGAGCTTATGGCCTTGCAGATTTAAGTACTACTTATCCAATAGCACGCGGGATAGCGCCATTGGTGGTAACTATGGCAGCCACTATTTTTTTAGATGAACCTCTTGGTAGCCTGGGGCTTTTTGCTATATGTCTAGTAGTAATAGGCGTCGTTTGGTTAGGACTGCCCTCTAAAAACCAACGGCGTCCTGCTCTAACCATAAGCTTGATCACGGGCTGTCTTATTGGCGTCTATACGTTTCTTGACGGCCTAGGTGGTCGGGTTGGAGGTTCTCCACACGCATATACAGCATGTCTTTTGCTTGCGACGTCTATACCCTTATTCATAGTTACAGGCTGCGTTCACAAAGAAGACTGTATTAGCTTAGCGCGCCCTATGTTGGTAAAGGGAATCACTGCTGGGGTGCTTTCAGCCATGGCCTTTTGGGTTGTTATATGGGCGATGAGCGTTGCGCCTATGAGCTTAGTGGCGGCAGTAAGAGAATCTAGCGTTGTCTTTGTAGCAATTCTTGGAAGCTTGCTGTTGAAGGAGCGAGTGCGTTGGATGGCAGTTATATTGGTATTTGGTGGGATTATCCTTGTTAGAATCTCTTAATTATGACGATGATGTAAAGGTTATTGCAGATTAAGGCGGAGAATAAAGCTCAGTTCATGCCGAAGATATCCCCAAGACCATCCTAGAAAGAGGTAGCTCCATGGAAGGAGGCAGAGACATAAAAACGAAACCACAGTCTGGGTTTAGGCGGTTTTTAAGCGCTGTAATTAAGGAGCCACGGTCTATTGGTGCAATTGCCCCCAGCAGTCCTTATTTGGCCAAATATTTAATAGCAGGCATCGGCCCAGGCTCACGTGTAGTCGAGCTTGGTGCGGGGACAGGCATAGTAACTCAGGCTATTCTAGAGTCTGGCGTTGAACCAAAAGACTTGATCGCATTAGAGCAAAACGGAGAGTTTACTGATCTGCTTAAAGAGCGGTTTCCTAATATCATAGTGGCTAAAGCAAATGCTCTTGATCTCAAGCAACATATTGGCGTCCTTGACGGCCCCCCAGACTTCGTCATAAGCGGGTTGCCTCTGATGCTTTTTACAATGAAACAAAAAACCAGTTTGATTTCTCAGGCTTTTGAAGTGCTGGGCCCTAACGGATTCTTTCATCAGTTTACCTATGGTGGTAAATGCCCAGTAGAAAGCAGCATCCTAGATCTAATAGGCTTAAAGGCAACATTTCTTAAGTTTGCCTTATTAAATCTGCCACCTGCTTTCATATATCGACTGGAAAGACGCTAGGGTTTTTAGCAATTAAATTAGCAGTTATATAGGCTCAATCAGCCTCTTATCTGGTAGGCAGGCTTTAATCGGCCTAAAATCGGGTCTCACTGAGATCAAGAATCATGGAATATCCAAAAAAATTTGAATGCATCGTTGTAGGGGGAGGGCACGCAGGTGCCGAAGCTGCACTAGCAGCGGCAAGAATCGGAGCTCGAACGCTACTGTTGACGCAAAACTTAGAGACTCTGGGTCAGATGAGCTGCAATCCTGCCATTGGTGGCATTGGGAAAGGACACCTTGCCAAGGAAGTCGACGCTCTAGGCGGCGTTATGGCGCAGGCTATTGATCAAGCCGGGATTCATTTTCGCACGTTAAATGCTAGTAAGGGTCCTGCGGTACGTGCGACTCGCGCACAAGCCGACCGCGTTCTCTATAAGCGTGCAATCCGCCGTCAGCTGGAAATGCAGCCTAATCTTAGCTTATTGCAGCAAGGCGTTGATGATCTAATCTTGGCTGGAGATCAAGTAAAAGGGGTTATTACTCAGATGGGACTGCATATTTCAGCGTCCGCTGTGGTACTTACGGTTGGCACATTCCTTTCAGGCCGCATTCATGTAGGAGAGACTAATTATCCTGGTGGCCGGGCCGGTGATCCCGCTGCGGTGAAATTGGCAGATCAGCTTCGGGCGCTTGGACTTAGGGTTGATCGATTGAAAACCGGTACTCCGCCTCGTATCGATGGGAGAAGCATTGATTATAGTCGCTTAAAACCACAGCCAGGCGATGAACCTAGGCCTGTTTTTTCTTTTATTGGTCGTCGGTCAGAACATCCGCGACAGGTCCCTTGTCATATTGCACATACTAACGAAAAGACACACGAACTAATCCAGAAAAGCTTGGCGCGTTCACCGTTATTTAGTGGAGCGATTGAAGGAGTAGGGCCAAGGTATTGCCCCTCGATAGAAGACAAGGTGGTTCGTTTTGCAGACAGAACATCTCATCAGATTTTCGTTGAACCAGAAGGCCTTGATACTGAAGAAATTTATCCAAATGGCATTTCAACGAGCTTGCCTTTTGATATTCAACAGGCCTTTGTTCGGTCCATAGAGGGTTTTGAAAAAGCGCATATCACTCGGCCTGGGTATGCTATTGAATATGATTTTTTTGATCCGCGAGATCTTGAGCCAAGCCTAGAAACAAAGGCAGTAAAAGGTCTTTATTTTGCGGGACAAATAAATGGCACTACTGGTTATGAAGAAGCGGCTGCTCAAGGGATTGTTGCTGGTATAAATGCCGGCAGATCAGTATGCGGGCATCCAGCCTGGGTTCCTCGGCGTGATGAAGCATATATCGGCGTCTTAATAGATGATCTCGTTACTAGAGGCACTCTTGAACCATATCGCATGTTTACATCCCGAGCAGAATATCGACTTTCGCTTAGAGAAGATAATGCTGATCTCCGCCTTACTCCAAAAGGTCGCGAACTCGGTGTTGTAAAAGATCATCGTTGGGCCGTCTTTGAAACAAAACGCAGGTTGATTGATAAAGAAAAACACAGATTGAACCAGATTATTGTTCGGTCCAGAGACGTACCATCAGATTCGGTAATAGGACCTTTAAGCCGCGATACAAAAGCCCATGATTTGTTATGTCGCCCTGAAATGAGCTATGAAGATCTGATCAAACTGGAGCATGTTGGGGATATGGGAAATCACCCAGAACTGTCTCAGGAGGAGTCAGAGCAGATCGGCCAACAGATAGAAATACAAGCCCGATACACGGGTTATATCAAGAGACAAAAACGTGAAATAGACAAGCAACGTAAAAATGAGAAGACTGTTTTACCATTGGACATGGAGTATTCAGAGGTGGTTGGTCTGTCCAATGAGGTGCGAGAGAGATTGGAAAAAATTCGCCCGAAGAGCGTAGGCCAGGCAAGCCGAATAGCCGGGATGACACCTGCAGCAATTTCGTTATTATTGATTCACCTCAAGAAAAAAAGACTTAAACGCAGCGCCTAAGCTCATTAATAGAGATGACAAGCAACGAGGCGTTGAACGCTCCCTTGTTGAAGCTCTTTAAGAATAGGCGATTCAGTTTTACAAATGCTCATGACCTTTGGGCAACGTTCTGCAAAACGACAACCAGGCTTAACGTTAACAGCTGAAGGTATTTCCCCTGTCATTATGGTTGTAGCTCGGTTGCGTTCGCTTTCAGGGTCTGGCTCAGGGTTTGAGGCTATTAATAAAGAGGTATAAGGGTGTTTAGGGTCAAAAAAAACATCATCAGCAGCGCCGATTTCCACAAGAGTGCCAAGATACATAACAGCCATCCGGTCTGAAACATAACGCACCATGGATAGATCATGTGCAATGAATAGCAACGTCAACCCAAGGGAAGACTTAAGCTCATCTAGCAGGTTAACGACTTGGGCTTGAACAGAAACATCTAATGCAGATATAGGTTCGTCGCAGACAACAAACTCTGGCTCCATAATCAGCGCTCTTGCTATCCCGATACGCTGTCTCTGTCCTCCTGAAAACTCATGTGGATACCGGGACATATGATCAGGTAGTAGGCCTACTTTAATAAGCCATAATGCAACAGCTTCCCTAATTTGTTCGGATCTTAGTTGGCTATGTAAACGCAACCCCTCACCAACTATTTCTCCCACAGTCATGCGCGGGTTTAAAGAGGAGTAGGGATCTTGAAAAATCATTTGAATTGATGATGCAAATCTTTGGAAATCTTTTGGACGATATTTGCTTGGCAATATCTCGCCCTTGTAGAGAACCTCACCCGAGGTTTTTTCATGGAGACCAACAAGCGTTTTCCCGAAAGTCGATTTACCAGACCCGCTTTCGCCAACGAGCCCGAGAATTTCCTGTTTATCTACGTGTAATGAAACGTCATCTACAGCATGGACTATTTTGTTTTTTCCAATTCGGAAATGCTTCGTCAATGTCCGAGCTTCGATAAGCAGAGTCATTATGGTTTTTCCCCTTCAAAAACCATACCTGCTTTTGTCTCTGCTTGCTCATGATGGAGCCAGCAATTGGCATAATGTCCAGCAGAAAGCCTGAACTTTTCTGGGCGGTTATTTTCACATAAACGCATAGCATGAGGACAACGGGCGAAGTATCCACAGCCATTTGGAGGATCAAATAGATCAGGCGGGCTACCATCAATAGGTTGTAGGCTTCTATTAAGTGCCCCAACATTTTTGGGCATGGCTGCTTTTAAGCCTAATGTATAAGGATGCGAAGATCGGTAGTAAACATCCTCTACGCTTCCCTTTTCTACAACTTCACCGGCATACATTACAACCACATCGTCGGCCATACGGGCTACTACGCCGAGATCATGTGTAATTAAAATTATGGCCATACTACTTTCTCGTTGTAGGTCTGCCATCATGTCGAGAATCTGTGCCTGGATGGTGACATCAAGTGCGGTAGTCGGTTCATCGGCTATGAGCAAAGAAGGGCCACAAGCAACTGCCATGGCTATCATTGCACGCTGCAACATGCCTCCCGAGAATTCGAAAGGGTACTGTTTAGCCCTTTGTGCTGCATCAGGGATTTTTACGAGGTCAAGCAATTCAATTGCCCGAGCAAAAGCACGGGAATGACTGAAACCCCGGTGTACTTGAAGAGTTTCGGCAACCTGATCGCCTATAGTCATTGTAGGGTTCAGAGATGTCATTGGGTCCTGGAAAATCATGCCAACCTTGGAGCCGCGGATTTCTTCATTTCCAGTAGTTTTTTTCCCAAGAATATCAATGCCATTAAGTAGTGCCGTTCCTTTTGTAATGCGCCCGGGCGGCATAGGTATTAGTCCCATGATGCTATGCACAGAAACGGATTTTCCACAACCAGATTCGCCTACAATAGCAAGAGTTTTTCCGGCTTCTACCGTAAAACCCACTCCCCTTACAGCCTTCACTACACCGCCATAAGTATCAAATTCCACGTGTAGGTTTTCTACCGTGAGCAATGCAGCCTTATTTTGAAACGATTGCTCCGTCATTCACGAGATCTCATGCGCGCATCAAGAGCATCACGCAAACCATCACCGAGCAGATTAAAGGCAAGAACTGTGATGCTGATTAATAACGCTGGAAATATGAGTTCATGGGGGTGATTTAGCATCGTCTGAATGCCCTCATTGCACATGCTTCCCCATGATGGTGTGGGGGGGGCTACGCCCATTCCGATAAATGATAGGAACGCTTCAACGAAAATTACTGTGGGTACTGCAAAAGTTATCGTAACCAGTATTACTCCAAGTGTATTTGGGATCATATGACGCAGAATTAAGTAATAAGTTTTTGCACCAAGCAACTGTGATGCCCCAATATAAGCCTCCTCACGTATTTGTAATATCTGACCCCGAACTAATCGAGCCGTAGCAGGCCAACTCAGGACGATAAGTGCAACCAACATAGGCAGTATGCCGCTTTCTCCTGGACCTATTCCAAAGGCAATTTTGAAAAGGATCATGAATAACAGGAACGGCAGTGCAACCACAAAGTCGGCAAACCGCATAAGAAATTGATCTACCTTTCCTCCAACAAAACCGGCAACACTCCCATATAGAATGCCAATTAAAACGAAGAAAAGTGGAGCAATGATTCCTATAAAAAGAGATACACGTGCTCCATACATAAGACGCGCTAGCATGTCTCTTCCAAGGTAATCGGTTCCGAGTGGATGAAGCTTCACAAAGACCTCATCACCTAGTTCTGGAATAACATTAGGCTCTACTAGCCCATCAGATAGAGCTTCATCAACGGTTACGACTCTTATGACATTGACAACTAGGGTTGTGTAGTCGTTAACTTCCTGTCCGAGACCATCTGTAGCCACAATGGAATACCAAAATCTTGTTGGCCTGAGGTCAAGTAAATCTTCATAACTTATTCTGCGAGTATCATAGATTTCCCCGATTGGTAGGCCGAGGGCGCCATCCGGCTCTGGGTTGTAAAGGTTACGGTATACACGATACCCAGTTGCGCCAGGTACTGGATCCCATGCTAACCGGACTGCCTGTGTTGTTGCGACCTGAGTTAGCCTAATTTCTGCTGTGGCACCTATATCTTGTCCTGCAATAGGGACTGGGTCAGCAGTGATACCTGACCAAGGCGCATACGGCGTCACAATTAGTGCCTGTCGGTTTGCCCCAGGGGGCACACTTAATTGATCTAGGTCTTGTGCTGCAGGGTCAATAGTCCAGACCCAAGGGCCGGCAATTGTAAACAAAAGCAAGCCAACCACTATGAAAAGTGATATCAGCGCCCGCCGATTGGTTTTTAGCCGCAACCAGGCATCTTGCCAGTATGAAAGAGACGGCCTAGATATGCTTTGTACGTCACGCTCAACGGCGATCGGCTCAAAATCCTGTGCTGTCAGAATGAGTTCTTTCATGATTATTCTAGTCGGACGCGTGGGTCAACAAACCCATATATCAGGTCAACAGCAATAACCATGAACACTAGGAAAGCGCCGTAAAAAACGGTGGTTCCCATTATCACCGTATAATCAAGTTGTTGTACCGCTTGTACGAAAAATCGACCTAGCCCGGGAATGGCAAACACAAGCTCAACCACAAAACCCCCGGTTGTTATAGCGGCAATAGCAGGACCAAGCACTGTTATGACTGGCAGAATTGCATTACGTAGCTGATGTTTCATAAACACGCGTGTTGGGGGTAGCCCTTTGGAATAAGCAGTACGAACAAAGTCAGCATTAATGATTTCTAGCATTGAGGAGCGCATAAGTCGGGTCAAAAACGCCATGGTGCCAAGGCCCAGCACAAGTGATGGCACTAGCATGTGCAACACAGTGCCCCAGCCTGCAACTGGCAGCACAGAAAAGCCGACCATTCCATTCAAGCCTACTAATGCTAGTTGTCCTAGAGCGGCTATAACGAAGCTGGGCACGGATATTCCGAGGATTACCAGGAACATGATTATTACGTCGGGCATACGATTTCGATACAACGCGGTCAGAGCTCCCCATAAAACGCCACCTATACCAGCAAAGACGATAGCAAGAATGCCAAGAGTGGCTGATACCGGAAAATGTTCGCGGATAATGTCGTTAACACTTCGGTTTTGTTGTGTGAAGGATATGCCGAAATCACCCTTCGCCATATTGCCCATGTAAATCAAGTATTGCTCGAATACGGGCCTATCTAGACCATAGCGCTCCTCCAGATTTCTGCGGATTTCTTCATTAACCCCGCGTTCGTTTATCAGTGGGTCACCAGGCACGGAATGCATTGCGACAAAAGTAGCGGTGGCAATAAACCAGATGGTTATAATGCCTTGGAATAGTCGCTTGAGCGTATATGAATACATAAAAATCAGTAATTACTTATCTGATGAAATAAAAGCATTGGTGTAATCAGGGTCCGGTCCGACCGCTCGTCGAACCACCCCCTGAAGCCGCCGGTCTGTTATATATACCCTGCCACGCTCATAGTTTGGAATTAATGCCACCTCCTCAATAAGAATTTCTTGTTGTCTCGCAAACGCTTCCATTCGAGTTTGAGGATTAAGCGAAGATTGAGATAAACGAACGGATTCATCATATTCTGTGTTGTTAAACCTTCCGTTATTATTTGGATTCCAGGAGGCGAAGAGTTCCCCAAAAGTCAAAGGGTCAGCAAAATCCGGACCCCACCCATAAACAGCAAGATCAAAATCTTGATTTTGCATTTTTGCCAAGCGTTGCTTGAAAATTTGACGGTCAATCCGAATATCTAACCCAAGTTGCGATCCATATAGGTTTTGAAAATATTCAGCTTGTTTTGCGGCGCCCGGTGAATCGTCAACCAGAAGAGCTATAGAAGGTGGATTGTCTAGACCAAGCTCCTCCATTGCGATCTGAAGGTGTTCACGTGCAGCCTCTAAGTTCAGTTCTACTTTAGGCGCTGGATACTCTTGTCGAAAGAAGGTGTCTACCCCCTGAAGCCAAACGGGGAAAAGAGATTCGCCCGGAAGGTTGCCTGGAAGCTTTATCACACGATTTACAAGCTCACCTGGATCAGTGATGAGCTGTAACGATTTACGTAAGTGCCAATTGGATGTGACACGGTCAGGGGAGAAGTTGAAGGCGAGAAACCAGACGCTGCCATCCCCAAAACGCTTCAACTGCCATCTTTGCTGTAGAACTTCATCAAGCTGTTCCGCACCGAGATAGTCCACAACAGCAACTTTGCCATCTTTAAAAAGATTCAGAGCAGAAGTCGCATCTGTTGTGAAATAAGGCATGTCTATAACATTGAGGCGAATACGCTCACGGCCCCAGTAATCAGGGTTTTTTTCCAAGCGCAGATGAGCGCCATGAACCCACAAGGTCATTTCAAAGGGCCCGTTGTAAAGAAGATCGTCTACGTCGGCGCCATAGCGTCCTTCTCGGCTACGGTAGAAATCTTCTCGGATTGGGTGGTAAGTTGAAAAGGCGACGAGTTCCTCAAAATAAGCTAAAGGCTGTTCAAATTCGACTTCCAGCATTTGATCGCTCACAGCTTGTACGCCTAAAGCTTCAACTGGCAGATTGCCAGAATTTATAGACTCACCGTTTTTAACCGGATATAGAATAAATGCATATTCAGATGCGGTCTCAGGTGAAATAGCAGTGCGCCATGCAAAGACAAAATCATGTGCCGTTACTGGCGCGCCATCACTCCAGCGAGCATTTGGGCGCAACCAAAATGTTGCGCCGTCCTCACGAATTTCCCAGCGCTCTGCGACTCCCGGAGCAAGCTGATTATTTTCGTCAAATCGCAGTAGGCCTTCCATAACATGACCGAGGACACTAATGCTGACCGAGTCTGTCGCTCGCGTACTATCTAGCTGTGGTGGTTCAGTTCTCAGCAGTAAGGTAATGGTTCCCGATTCTGCATCAATGGCATCAAGAGTGGCTGTGCGACTGCCTGTAAGTGCCGAAGCCCAGTATAAAAGACCCATCAACATGGCAAAACCAATAGTTGCTGCCAGACCAAGCCAGATTAGCTGGGTGCTGGCAGTACGCGTGAGAGCGTCGCTGGTTCCAGACTTTAGGTCATTCATCCAAAATTCCTTTCCTCAGTGCTTTATGGTGTATAGCAGTTTATCGTTCTTCGCTCTAGCTGTTAGCGTGAAAACCTAAGCACATTTATGGTTGACTCAACATTCTTGTAGATCAAGCCCTTTGACATCTTATACTCGCATCATGCAGCAACACATCATAAAACAGCTAACAGATGTTGGTCTTGCCCATAGCAGCAAAACTATAAGTTCCTTGGCAGAATTCCTTGGCCTACTAACCAAGTGGAACGAGGTTCATAACCTGACTGCAATAACCGAGCCTGAAGATATGATTAAGCGGCACCTAGTAGAAAGCCTTGCGTTGGCCAGCTTCCTTAAAGGCAATCGAATAGCGGATGTTGGAAGTGGGGGGGGGTTGCCAGGAATACCCTTGGCAATAGCTGAGCCGGATCGCCAGTTCACGCTAGTTGAGAGCCGCAGCAAGAGAGTTAGCTTTTTAAGGCATGTCAGTGGTGTTCTCAATTTAGAAAATGTCATCGTAGAGCATGCCCGAGTGGAAGAATTACCTGCTATCCTGCCTTTTGAGACAGTGCTTGCTCGTGCCGTGGCCCCACTTCCAGATTTGCTGAAGCTTACGGGGCATCTTTTTGCGCCAGGTACAATCTTATTGGCATTGACCGGCGAGAGTTTTGTGGGAGATTCCGCATCATTTGAAGGCGGATACCGGGCATGTAGAGCAGTGGGACCATTTACAGACTTATTTAATGGGAGTCTTGTGGTAGTACAAAAAGATTCAGAGCTAGCGGGTTATGATCAAGAAGATTGCGATAGCTAATCAGAAAGGGGGAGTAGGTAAGACGACTACATGTGTCAATCTTGCTGCTTCTTTAGCGGCAACAAAACGAAGAGTTTTGATGGTTGATATGGACCCCCAGGGGAATGGAACCATGGGGTGCGGGATCGATAAATCAGAACTCAAAAAAAGTCTTTGCGATGTGCTGCTAGAGGGGATGGAGGCAGAAGCGGTAATACTTCCAGCTTCATCAGGAGGGTTTGATGTTCTTCCCAGCAACCAAACCCTTACTGTTGCGGAAGTTGAGCTTCTAGGGCATGAACAGCGAGAGTATCGTCTTAAAGAAGCGCTAAACCCGGTTCTCTCAAAATACGATTATATTTTGGTCGATTGTCCGCCTGCCCTCAATATACTGACTGTTAATGCATTGGTAGCGACAGATGGCGTGTTGATACCGATGCAGTGTGAGTACTACGCTTTAGAAGGTTTGACGGCCTTACTTGAGACAGTGGAGCAGATCCGACTAAAAGCCAATTCTGAGCAGAAGCTTTACGGGATACTGCGCACGATGTTTGATCCACGAAATAATCTGGCTAACGAAGTTTCGGGACAGTTAATGAATCATTTTGGAGATCTTGTGTTTCGTACTGTGATTCCGAGGAATGTACGTTTAGCTGAGGCGCCAAGCTTCGGTAAGCCAGCCATGTATCATGATAAGCGTTCTCGTGGGGCGCTTGCTTATCTGGCTTTAGCGGGAGAAATTAATCGGAGAGACACATCAGACAACTCCTAAAGAAGCGCATATTAGTCGGCATGCGCTACAATCACCTAGTGCCCACTCTTTACCTCAGTGACTAAGACAAGATGACTAAACGTAGAAGTCTCGGGCGTGGCCTGGAAGCATTATTAAGTGCTGAGCCCGGATCTGCAGGCCTTACTCCCCAAAACCATCTTCGGGAAATTTCTATCGATCTTCTTGAACGCGGACAGTACCAGCCTCGCGTAGATATGCGAGAGGAGTCTTTAGCTGAATTAGCCGAGTCGTTGCGTTCCCAGGGACTAATCCAGCCTATCGTTGTTCGACCATTAGGTGGTGGACAACACCAAAGTGGTGAGCAGCGTTATGAAATAATAGCCGGAGAAAGACGTTGGCGTGCTGCTCAATTGGCTGGATTCCAATCGATTCCGGCGCTAATTAGGGACCTCCCTGACCATCAGGCTGTAGCAGTCGCGCTCATCGAGAATATACAGCGTGAGGATCTTAATCCATTGGAGGAAGCGTTAGCGCTGCGACGCCTAGTTGATGAATTTGATATGACCCATGGAGACGCTGCAGATATGGTTGGGCGCTCCCGGGCTTCGGTTAGCAATCTTTTGCGGCTGCTGGAACTTCCTGATTCAGTAAAGGATCTCCTCGTACAGCGAGCTTTAGGCATGGGGCATGCGCGCGCATTGCTCGCGCTTTCATCTCCTCAAGGTCAAATGACATTAGCAGGACAAATTATTAAGGA
>CAXYEE010000026.1:0-89090 GCA_964276105.1 uncultured Gammaproteobacteria bacterium
CTCAGATACACCTCATCCTCAGCAACAGTATTATCAACAGATGCTGAAACTTTTGATCTGACCATGGTGATTATTGGATCATTAACTTTTTCATCAGAAAACTGTGCGTCATGACCAGCTCCGTCGATAAGTGCAGCAGCAGCACAATGTTGAAATGAGAATTTTCCTTCTAAGCCAACTTGAGGGTTTGCTCTGTTCATAAGTTCAAGTACAAGGGGATGCACTCTTGCTTCAATTGAATCAACCTGCTCAGCTTTTAGTGAAAATTCATTGCGTAGTTCAATGACGGCTTGTTGTATTGGGTGAGAAACGATTCCATTGGCGAAGGGTTTTAATCCATTCATTTTTAATTCCCAACGTTTCCCAAAATCGCCGATTAGGGCTTCTTCCGAATGTCCGTCACGTGAGGCAACAGCCCAAAAACCACGTCTTCCGCCAATAATGTCATTACCACCTGTAAATCCGACATGTGCCCAATTGGCTGCTCTTAATCCATTCTCAGCAGCATGACCAGCATGCAGAGGCTTGCCATGAGTGCCAAATACTTCGCGTACCCCAGCAGCAAGAGTTCCAGCGACACCAAAAGCATTGGTAAGCTGTAGATTATCTAGTCCAATGATTTTTCCAGCACCAGCTGCCGCTCCAAATACGCCTGCTGTACCAGTAATATGCCAGCCTTGGTCGTAGTGCCAAGGATGCACAGATATTGCAATTCGACAGGCAACCTCTGCCCCTAGTGTAAAGGCACAAAGCGTATCGCGACCACTAGCGCCGAGATTTTCAGAAAGTGCTAAAACCGCTGGCCAAACTGGTGCTGTTGGATGCAGAATTGTTGGAAAGTGTGTGTCATCGTAGTCCTGTAGATGACAAAGAAAGCCATTTACAAGGGCTGCATTACTAGGAGATGTTCTTAGGCTCGTGCCGATTATGGCAGATTTTTTTGAAGCTTCTTCATGTGTTGCCCATTCGATAAGGATTTTTGCCCCATGCGCCTCAGACGCTGATAGAGATATTGCCAACATGTTTAATAAAGTGCGTTTAGCTTCGTGAATACACCAGTCTGGCAAATCGTTGTAATCTGTAGTGGTGACGAAGTTGGAAATTGATTGTGTGACGGTTGTCATTGAGTTGTTCCTTTCTGGGGATGGGGATTATGCCTGTTGTGAAGGTGTCATAGAATCCTTTGATGGTTGTTTACAATGGTTCTACTTAGAAAGTAAGTGGGGTGGCCAAGAATGAAGATGGTTATTTTTTTTATTGCATTAATGGTTGTTCCAAGATGGTTAATCCATGCGCACCATAGTGAGGCAGGGTTTGATAAAGACACGGTGATCGCTTTTGAGGCAAAAGTAATTAAGTATGACTGGCGAAATCCTCATGTATATTTTTTGGTTGAAACCGCTGGTATTAGTGAGGATCCTATTGAGTGGAATATAGAGACTAGTTCAACCCCGATACTTAGCCGTGGCGGATGGACTCAGGATTCTCTAAAACCCGGAGATAAGGTAATTATTCGGGGTCATCCTGAACGTAATTCATCTCGTAACTATGCGATTCTGCTAACTCTTGAAAAGGAGGATGGATTGATTCTTTCAGCCGCATCTCCAGATCCTAAGGGTATTACTAGCGCATCTAATTTATCAGGGGTATGGAAGGGATCTGGTGGTCAAGCGGATGGGGAGTTTCGACAACGTTTGAGTAGTCCTACGCTGACAGAAAAAGGAGCTATTGCAAGGAGTACTTACAATTTTTATACCGATAGTCCAGTCGCTCAATGTATTGCGCATACGTCGCCATGGTTAATAACAACGGGCCTATATTTAAATGAAATAAACCTTCAGGATGATATTGTTATTATGCGCAGTGAGTTTTTTGATGTAGAAAGAAAGGTTTTTATGGATGGACGTGGGCATCCGGTTGATGGTGAACGTACTCAGCAGGGACATTCAATTGGGTGGTGGGAAAATGAGACACTAGTTGTGGATAGTAGTCTTTTCTCTGACCATAGGACTGGCAATGGTCCCGGGATACCATCAGGAGCTCATAAGCATGTTGTTGAGAGATACACTCTGAGTGAGGATCGTAGGCGTATCACCTTAGAGATCCTTTTAGAAGATGAGGAGTATCTAGCTGAGCCGCTAAGTGGCAGTATTGAGTGGATTTATGCCTCTGAATTGCAGCTTTATAGCTATAACTGTGCCCAGGATGTTTCAAGAGCGTTTAGGCAGGATTAGCTTAAATTAAAGGAAGTTTTGACGATGAGATTTTTTTCTATAGGAATAGTTATCGTAATAGCCGGTATTTTATTTGTTAGGAACAGTGCCGCTCAAATTGATTCTGATGTGGTCACAATTGATACAGACGATATTGGTGGATTGGTTGTTAGTAAATCTGGTGCTGAAGCTGGTGTATGGGTGATTGCGGAGACTAGGGATTTGCCAACAGGTTTTCGTAAGATTGTTGTGACAGATGAATCAGGCTACTACTTGATACCAGACCTGCCCTTAGCCAGTTATGACATTTGGGTGCGTGGTTATGGGCTGATCGATTCTCCAAAGTTAGAAGCAGCGCCTGGTGAAATTATTAATTTGACAGCAGTTGAAGCACCTACTCCTCAAGAGGCAGCTCAATACTATCCATCAAGTTATTGGTATTCACTTATTGAGATTCCACCTAAAAGTGATTTTCCTGGAACAGGTCCTAATGGCAATGGAATAGCGACTGGTCTGTTAAGCCAGCTTCACTGGATTGGTCAGATGAAAGCAGGTGCAGTTGGGGGAGGGTGCTCGGTTTGTCACCAGTTAGGTAATAAAGCTACCCGTGAGATCCCACAAGAACTAGGCGCTTTTGATTCGACAGTAGATGCTTGGGACAGGCGCGTGCAATCAGGGCAGGCTGGTGCGAGCATGACAGCCGCTATGTCGAGATTTGGTCGTCGCCGCGCATTAGAAATGTACGCAGATTGGACCGATCGAATTGTAGAAGGTGAAATTCCATCTGAGCCCCCTAGACCACAGGGTATCGAGCGCAACCTTGTAGTTACACAGTGGGATTGGGCTGATCCGGTTGGCTTTGTGCACGATACAGTCTCTACCGACAAACGGAATCCAATGCTCAATGCTAATGGTCTTGTCTATGGGGTGCAGGAGTTCAGTACACCGGATCTAAATATCCTGGATCCTGTGAAGAATAGTTTGACTCGAATTACTGCTCCTGTCCGTGATGAAAATACACCCTTTATGAATCCGCAGTTTGTATTTCAGCCCTCGGCTCATAATGGGGATGAGATAGTATGGTCTGGGAAAGCCAGTTTGCATAACCCAATGATGGATCACATGGGGAGAGTGTGGCTTACCCACACGATTCGTGCACCTGAGACCCCTGATTTTTGTCGTGAAGGCTCTAATCATCCGTCAGCAAAACTTTTTCCTGTAGAACGAAGTAATCGACATCTTTCTGTTTATGATCCAGCAACAGAGGGTTTTTCATTGATTGATACCTGTTTTGGGACGCACCATCTACAGATAGCAGAAGATGAAGACAACACGGTTTGGGCAAGTAATCCTGGTAGCCCAGTATTGGGCTGGTTAAATATGCGATTGTTTGATGAAACTGGTGATGAGCAACAGGCACAGGGCTGGTGTCCTTATATACTAGATACTAATGGGAATGGTCAGCAGGACGTGTATGTTGAGCCAAATGAGCCAATCGACCCAACTCAGGACAAACGTATAGATGGAGGCAGTTACGGAATTATTCCAAGCCCTGTTGATGGGTCGATTTGGGTAGCGCAGGGTTATGACGTACCAGGTGCCATAATAAGACTGAGTCCTGGAGCTAATCCTCCAAACACATGTCTTGCAGAGGTCTATGAGCCTCCCTTTAATAATCCAGCATCCACTATTAGTGGTTTTACTCCGAGGGGGATCGATATTGACCGTGAAGGAGTTATATGGACTGCCTTAGCTGGTAGTGGGCACTTTGCAAGTTTTGATCGCCGTAAGTGCTCAGTGCTTAATGGGCCAACAGCTACAGGGCAGCACTGTGCAGAAGGATGGACGCTGCATGAGACACCAGGACCTCACTTTAAGGACGTTGCCTATTCGGGTAGTGCTGATATGTTGTACTACAACTGGGTAGACCAATTCGATACATTAGGTCTTGGTAAAGATGTGCCAATTGCGACGGGAACTGGGTCTGATTCACTATTGGTGCTACAACCCGATGGAGAGTTTCTTGTATTGCGTGTGCCTTACCCTATGGGATTTTCTACACGTGGTGTTGATGGCCGGATTGATGATCCAAATACTGGATGGAAAGGCAGAGGGCTTTGGGCAAACTACGCTATTCATGCACCTTGGCATACTGAGGGTGGTGAAGGTGTAACCAGTAAAGCTGTTAAGTTTCAGTTGCGACCAGATCCGCTTGCGAGATAATTATATTAGGTATCATTGGTTGGCTAGTCTGGTAACTTAATCATCAGTTTGCCAAAGTTGTCGCCGCTAAAAAGTCGTAGCAGTGTTGATGGAAAAATATCAACTTGACCTTCGGTAATGTCTTCTAGTCCAGTGAATTTTCCAGCGCTCCGCCATTCGGCAAGGTCTTTTAACATACTTGGCCATTCCGCACGGAAATCAAAATAAATAAATCCCTCCATGCGAGCACGTCGACGTAATAACAATAGATAGTTACTTGGTCCTTCGATTGCTTTAGTGAGATTATATTGAGAAATTGCTCCACAAATAATTATTCGGGCTCCGATATTAATAACGCTGAGCCCAGCATCCAATGTGGCACCTCCCACATTATCAAAAAATATATCTATCCCATCAGGACAATATTGTTTTATGTCCTCTAAAAGGTTGCCTTTTTTATAATCAATAGCCGCATCAAATCCTAGTTCATCGATAAGGTAATCACATTTTTTATTGCCACCTGCTATTCCAATAACCTTATTTCCCTTGATCTTGGCTATTTGACCAACATGAGCACCAACAGAGCCGGCAGCACCAGAAACGAGAATAGTGTCATCGGTCTGAAGTTTACCAACCTTTATTAATCCGCAATATGCGGTTAGTCCAGCAATGCCGAGTGTTCCTAGATATGTTTGTGGAGGGGCTATAGATAGATCGGCTTTGATGTAATCCAAACCATCAGAGACGGCATAATTTTGAACGCCATCAAGCCCCGAGACCCAATCTCCAATCTGAAATGAGTCATTTTTTGATTCTATAATTTCACCAACTGTGAGGGCTCGCATTACAGAACCAAGCCCAACTGGTGGAACATAGGACGGGCTATCATTTAGCCATCCCCGCATTGCAGGATCAATTGAAATGTATTTAATTTTAGTTAGTACCTGGCCTTGAGCAATCCTTGGAATAGTTCCGTCAATGATGGTCCAATCACTGTCTTTGGGAAGTCCTTTTGGACGGTTTGCTAAACATACCTGACGATTGATTATGCTTTTTTTCATTAGTGTCTACTCAAGATTTACGTAATATTTAATAGGCTTTGTGTTCTTGATAAAAGCCTAGATTTTTTATTGTATATGATTGAATATTGCTGAATCTTAGAAAATCATTGAACTACTCTAACTCGAAAGTTCCGAGCTTTAATCTTACCTTCAACGAGTTTTTTCATGGCAAGTTTAACTGCCTCACGCCTTACGGCTACAAAAGTTTGATCATTAAAAATATTGATTTTTCCAACCTGAGACCCATTTACTCCATGTTTTCCTGTTAATGCTCCTAGGACATCCCCAGGCCGAATTTTTTGGCGTTTTCCACCGGATATTAAAAGAGTAATCATTGTTGCTTTAGGGGGAGGGGATTTTGGTGCTAGCAGGTTACTAAGAGGTTCATCTGTAATGACTTTATCGAGTGACTCTTGTAGTAATTTCAGTTTATAGGCATCTTTTTCTCTGAATAGTGTAATCGCTACGCCCGTTTTTCCAGCACGTCCAGTACGCCCGATACGGTGTAAATGTATGTCGGAAGAAGTGGCGATATGAAAGTTAATGACTGCGTCTAAAGAATCAATATCTATACCTCGGGCTGCCACATCGGTAGCAACTAGAATTTGAATGCTTCTATTGGAAAACTGGACAAGAGTTTGTGTGCGGTTACGTTGATCGAAGTCACCATGTAATGCGAGGGCGCTGAATCCAGTAGTTATTAGTTTATCGGCAACCCGCTGTGTTTCTATTTTTGTATTACAGAATATTAGGATTGATTCGAATCCTTTCTGCAGAAGTAACGAACGCAGTATGTCTACTTCGTTATCATCATTAACTTTATAAAAACTCTGCTTAATAGTAATGCTGTCATGAGTTGACTCAACATGAATTTTTATCGGGTCATTCATGACTCGTTTAACAATAGACTGTATATTTCTTGGGAAAGTAGCGCTGAAGAGTAGTGTTTGCCGTTGTTTTGGAATTTGCTCAATTATTACATCGAGAGTTTCCTGAAATCCCATATCCATCATGCGATCAGCCTCATCTAAGACGATTATTTTTAGAGTCTTTAGCCGTAATGTGCCTTTTCTTAAATGATCCTCAACGCGACCGGGTGTCCCGATAATAATATGGACACCATTAGCTATAGATGCAGCCTGTGGTCCAAATGGCAAACCACCACATAACGTTAATACTTTTACATTTGGAATTGCACGAGCGAGCCTACGTAGTTCATTAGCAACTTGATCCGCAAGCTCCCGTGTGGGACAAAGCACTAGTGATTGTACGTGAAAAATATTTACATCAAGTTTTGTAAGAAGACCAAGACCGAAGGCTGCTGTTTTTCCTGAGCCCGTTTTTCCCTGCGCAATAATGTCGCTATCGGAAAGGATGTGCGGCAGACTCTTTGCCTGAATGGGGGTCATATGCTCATAACCTAGGGATGGTAGATTACGAAGTAATCTGGCATCCAAAGTAAGTGATGAGAATGCTATGTTATTCAATTTAGTTAACCTGTTTGTTAGTCAGTAGTGTTACGTTATCAATTTTTGAGACTTATAGATCATGTTTTTACTCAATATTCTGTTCATACGCTGTAGCATGCTAACTAATTAAATTGTGAGTTATCAGTTCAGATACAGAAGTAGCATCAGGATCTTGTAGTTAATAGATTTTAGGAATATTCGATGGGGCTTTTAATAGAAGGAAAATGGCATACTGACTGGTACGATACAAAATCAACTGGTGGGAAATTTCAGCGTACAGCCTCCGGTTTTAGAAATTGGATAACTAAGGATGGCAGTCCTGGGTTAACCGGTAAAGGTGGCTTCAAAGCAGAACCAGATCGCTACCATTTATATGTGTCGTTGGCCTGTCCCTGGGCTCATCGCGCCCTGATTTTTAGAAAATTGAAGGGGTTGGAGGAGCTTATTACAATTTCCTCGGTTAATTCTTTTATGGGTGACGAGGGGTGGACCTTTGAATCAGGAAATGGCGTCATTGCAGATAATGTGAACCATAAATCAAGACTGCATGAAATTTATACGAAAACATCTGAAAAATATACTGGGCGAGTGACAGTTCCAATGCTTTGGGACAAACACAGAGATACGATAGTTAGCAATGAGTCTTCAGAAATAATAAGAATGCTTAATAGTGCCTTTGATGATGTTGGAGCTGCTGTTGGTGATTTTTATCCTACTGATAAACGTCAAGAAATAGATACTATAAATGAGCTGATTTATAACAACGTTAATAATGGCGTCTATAAGTCTGGTTTTGCAACCACACAGGCAGCGTATGATGAAGCAGTAAATAATTTATTTGATGTATTAGAAAAGTTAGAGCAAGTCTTAACAGTAAATCGTTACCTTATTGGAGATCAAATAACTGAAGCAGATTGGCGATTATTTACTACGTTGGTTCGTTTCGATGCGGTCTATGTCGGGCATTTTAAATGTAACAAAAAACGGATAATTGATTTTCCAGAATTATCCAATTATGTTCTGGACTTATATCAGTATCCAGGTATTTCCAGTACTGTTGATTTTGAGCATATTAAATCTCATTACTACGCCTCTCATGAGAACCTTAATCCCTCATCGATTGTTCCATGGGGGCCTCAACTTAATTTTGATCAGCCTCATAACCGTGATCGGTTCTAGTGTTAAATTTATCTGGATTCACATCCCTGTAGTTACGAAAGGATTTTGAATGTTAGGAATACCGAAAATCATTCATCAGCTCTGGAAAACAGAAGAAATCCCTCAACAATGGAAGGCAGCATCTCATTCTGTCAGAAGATATCACCCAGGCTGGGAATATCGTCTTTGGACGGATGAGAAGATGGAAACGCACGTACGCGATCTTCATCCTGAGCTTTACGACATTTTTATGGGGTTCGACTTAAATATCATGCGTGCAGATGTATTTCGCTACATTCTGATGCATGACTTTGGTGGGATGTACTGTGACTTAGATTATGAGTTTGTTAGACCCTTTGATTATGGGGTTGAAGAACTTGTGCTGGCCCTAGAATATGATAAATCCTATGGAGATATGGAAAACCAATTAGCAAATTTTGTATTTGCCTCCGTGCCTCAACATAAATTGTGGCGGGACATATTAGAAGATATAAAGCGTAATCCGCCAGTTATTAGCGGTAGCCTTGATGTTTGTTTTGCTACAGGACCTAAGCTAGTTACTCGTATATTTTATAGTGATGAGGATGGACACCCAGGGGCTAAATTAACAAATCAGCCGGCGTTTAGTCCGCGGCGTGTGCATGGCCCTTACGAGCGAAAACATTATATTAATAGTGGTGTTACCTATGGTTTTCATCATGGGTGGGGCAGTTGGAGAGATCGTTGGAACCTCGGTTACATGAAACTTAGACTCAGTAAAATGCTTGGGTTAGGGCCTGGACCTAATGAGCAAGGTAGGCCGGATGACGTTCCCCCTCTGGGGCGCTAAAAAACTTCACTCAGAAATAGATTGGTCATCCATGTCGGTGAAATCAAAATCAAGAAATGTTGTTCCGCCATCTTCCGTTTCTATAACAATATTATTTTGACTCTGGCAGTTCCACCAGTACTCTAAACGTAGAGGCGAACCTTCTTCCTGATGCATCTGATTATAGGTCTGTCGTGTGTACCATGGAGTTTCAAGTGCTTCAGTGTCATAAAGCCAGACATCGGCCTGAATTTTACCATCATCAGTTTTTTGCCAAATCTCAATGCTTTCTAAGGCGGTACTTAAATAAGGTAATAGCCTGCCGATCCAGCCTCCGTTCGTATACATCGTGTGTGTGATAAGTGTGTGACCATCCCAAAACCCGATTGAGTCGCCATGCTCGGTCTCGTAGGCCCAGTCCTCTGGCGTATGGCCTCGACCATCTGTATAGATCCGGCGTACTTCGTTTCGAGCCTGACCTAAATGCCAGGTCTGATGTGGCGTGACCGCAAACTCATGAGGCCGTCCATTTTTAAGCATTCCTGGATAACCCCGGGCTTGACCGCAACCTGCATGGGGGTCCCAAATCCGCCCTTGTTGAGCGTTCGCTAGTATCTCATTGTGCCTCGCGGCATACTCACCTTTAAGGGCGGCGGTGGTTTTAACACCAACTCGATCCCTATCGTATCTAAAGGGAGTGCCTTCTCGTTCCCATAACCCACTCCAGTCAGGAACTTCATCAAGAGATAAGGTTGTATCCTCTGACTCGGCTTCAAGCGCTTTATAAAACTCCCATGCTGACTCGTACTGCAGGCCTATTTCGATCATTCGTTGTTTTGTTTGCGGCCAAAATTGATCGTCGACACTTTCACTATCGTAACTGTCTTCTAAAAAGTTTCCCTGAGCAAATGCTAGTGAGGACATAAATGCAAAAGTCAGAACCTTGAACATCTGATACAGGATGGTTTTAATCAATGTAATATTCAATCTATGAGGTTAGTCTCTACCGGGTGTTCTCCAGTTGAGCAGCGTGCCGTCTTCTTTGGTGATAGTTTGCCACATGGCTGCTGGACGTCCATCACGCATAGGATTTCCTGTAATAGTTATTTTTGCTCCTGGGGGAAGATCGCCTTTTCGCACACCACCATGCATCATGTCTTGTGGTCCTTCACCTTCAAATCCCCATGTAGTGATGGTTCCATCATTATTTTCAATGTCTACAATTAACCAGGAATGGGGATTAATATATCGGAATTCTTTAACTGTACCAATCAATGTAATGATTTCATCTCTATTAAACATTTCTGCAGAGTGGTGTGCAGAAATTGGAGCTGAAATACAAACAAATCCAATCAATGTGTAAAGAAGGAGCTGTAAGTTTTTTAAGCATATTTTTTTCATAAGGATCACTCCACGACTTGTTGGTCATCCATGTCGGTGAAATCAAAATCAAGAAATGTTGTTCCGCCATCTTCCGTTTCTATAACAATATTATTTTGACTCTGGCAGTTCCACCAGTACTCTAAACGTAGAGGCGAACCTTCTTCCTGATGCATCTGATTATAGGTCTGTCGTGTGTACCATGGAGTTTCAAGTGCTTCAGTGTCATAAAGCCAGACATCGGCCTGAATTTTACCATCATCAGTTTTTTGCCAAATCTCAATGCTTTCTAAGGCGGTACTTAAATAAGGTTGCAGCCTTCCGGTCCAGCCTCCGTTCGTATACATCGTGTGTGTGATAAGTGTGTGACCATCCCAAAACCCGATTGAGTCGCCATGCTCGGTCTCATAAGCCCAGTCCTCTGGCGTATGGCCTCGACCATCTGTATAGATCCGGCGTACTTCGTTTCGAGCCTGACCTAAATGCCAGGTCTGATGTGGCGTGACCGCAAACTCATGAGGCCGTCCATTTTTAAGCATTCCTGGATAACCCCGGGCTTGACCGCAACCTGCATGGGGGTCCCAAATCCGCCCTTGTTGAGCGTTCGCAAGTATTTCATTAAACATCTCGGCATACTCGCCTTTAAGGGCGGCGGTGGTTTGTCGACCAACTTGATCCGTATCGAACCATCGGGGGACGGGACCTTCTCGTTCCCATAACCCACTCCAGTCAGGAACTTCATCAAGAGATAAGGTTGTATCCTCTGACTCGGCTTCAAGCGCTTTATAAAACTCCCATGCTGACTCGTACTGCAGGCCTATTTCGATCATTCGTTTTTTTGTTTCTAGCCAACTCTCCGGATAGGCGTTTTTCTGAGAGAAAACAAGCGGAGGTATAAGGGAGCAAGTAAAAATTATTATTGAGCAGTAGGTTTTTAGAGAAAGATTGGTCATATTAAATAGTGTTTCATAAGTATTATTATTATTAATAAAGGGGATGTTGAGTACAAGACCCTATCAGACGAGTATTATCGAGTAATGGGTGTAACACCTCTCATACTTATCTTAAAGTTTGGCGACGGCAAACCCGTAATATTATCTTCACAATAGGCAGTTAGAATCGCGCAATCTACTGCTAACAAGCAAAATCAGAGAGTTGGCTATGGGAAACTATATAAGTAAGATTTTCGGGACTTCTCCCGTTGGGCCAATCCAGCAACACATGGATACGTGCTACAAGTGTACTAAGGAACTCATTGTGTTCTTCGAATTAGTATTAAGAGAGGATTGGGACCAAGTCGAATTAGCCAGAACCCGCATCGTGAATTTAGAGCACAAAGCTGACGATTTAAAGAAACAGTTACGAGCCCAGCTTCCAAAGAGTCTTTTTATGCCAGTACCCCGGCAAGACCTGCTGGAACTGCTGTTGGTTCAAGACCATATTGCAAATCTTGTCCGTGACGTTTCTGGCCTCGTTCTTGGCCGACGGATGATCATTCCAGAAGTGATGCAGAAAGATTTCCTCTCTTTCGTGAGTCGTAATGTAGACGCTGCTGAGAAGGCACGAAAAAGCATAAGGGAGTTGGATGAGCTTTATGAAACTGGGTTTCGTGGTGCTGAGGCAGAACTGGTTACGGCACTTGTTCAAGAGCTCGATCAGATCGAAGACGATACCGATGCTATGCAGGCAAAGATTCGGGCAGAGTTATTTGCAATTGAGAAGGACTTGCCTCCGATAGATGTAATTTTCCTCTATCGGATTATTGAGCTCACTGGCGGAATCGGTGATATGGCTGAGCGTATTGGGCGACGCCTAGAAGTTCTTTTGTCACATTAAAAGAGGCGATAAATGGAGCATCAAGTAATTTATTTGACCCTTGCGGCTGTTTTTGGCCTGTATATGGCATGGGGTATAGGTGCCAACGACGTCGCCAACGCAATGGCGACATCGATAGGGTCCGGTGCGCTGACTATAAGATCAGCATTGGTTGTTGCCGCGGTATTCGAGTTTGCGGGCGCCGTGCTTGCCGGCGGCGAGGTTACTTCTACGGTCCGTCGAGGAATCGTGGATTCTTCTTACGTAATAAACGAGCCGCAGACCTTAATATATGGAATGCTTGCTGCATTGCTTGCGGCAGGAACGTGGTTACTGATTGCGTCTCGTAAGGGATGGCCAGTATCGACAACCCATTCTATTGTTGGTGCCATTGTCGGCTTCGCCATTGTTGCTTTAGGTGTTGATTCAGTCGAGTGGCCGCAGGTGTTCACGATTATTGCAAGCTGGATTGCATCGCCATTGACAGCCGGTGTGATCGCGTACTTTATATTCAATTCGATTCATTGGCTTATTTTGGTGCGACCAGATCCTTTGCATCGTGCGCGCCTCTACGCTCCTCTGTATATCTTCGTCACAGTAACGCTCATCTCGCTGGTGACTATGTTTAAGGGCCTGAGCCACGTCGGCCTCACGCTATCAACTGGAGAGAGCTACTCTATTGCACTGGCATTCGGTGCTGTTATCGCATTTATCGGTCGCTGGTTCGTGCTTCGTATCCCCATAGATGAGAAAGCGGATCGACAATTCCACTTCGCCACAGTAGAACGTGTTTTCGCTGTTCTTATGGTTATTACGGCTTGTAGTATGGCGTTTGCACATGGTTCGAATGATGTAGCTAACGCCATTGGCCCTGTTGCCGCAGTAGTAAGTATCGCCCAGAGCGGCATCGTCGGACAGGACTCGCCTGTGCCGATATGGATTCTGCTAATGGGTGGTGCCGGTATCGTAATTGGATTGGGAACTTTTGGTCGGCACGTTATCGCGACTGTCGGTGCACGGATTACCGCTCTAACTCCAACGCGGGGGTTCTCGGCGGAACTGGCTGCGGCATTTACAATCGTGTTTGCGTCGGGCACAGGTATGCCGGTATCTACCACTCACGTATTGGTGGGCGCTGTCCTAGGCGTTGGCATGGCCCGAGGTATGACATCTATTAATTTGGCTGTGGTGGGTAGGATTTTTGTTTCCTGGGTCGTTACAATTCCAGCGGGAGCACTGTTAGCGGTTTGTTTCTTCTATTTGCTCCGGTGGCTACTGCCTATTTAAATGTGTCGAAAGGGCACCGGATGTTTATAGACGAGCACAAAAAAACTAGCTCTAAGAGGTGCTCAGACAAGTTTTCTCTATAATCTTGGTATGAGTCCTAACCAAATTTTCAATAGATTATTTTCATGCATTTTAGGATTATTTCTAAACGCTATCTCTCCAAGATGAAAATCAAGCCGGATATAATATCCGGCTTGATATCTAGAAATAATTTCCTCTGTGCTATAGCAACTATTTTTTAGTCGGAAACGGTGACACTCATCATTGTGTCACCCTGTTCGATAGCGTCAACAACATCCTCTCCGGCTATGACTTTTCCGAAAACGGTGTGCTTGCCATCTAGGTGTGGTGTAGGCAAGTGTGTAATGAAAAATTGACTACCATTGGTATTTGGACCTGCATTGGCCATTGAGATGACACAGCGTTCATGTGTTAGGGGATTGTCGTTGCATTCATCAGCGAACCGATAGCCAGGGCCTCCGCTTCCTGTTCCGGTCGGGTCACCACCCTGAATCATAAAATTCGGTATCACACGATGAAACAATACGCCGTCGTAGAAACCTTGGCCTGCCAGGTACAAGAAGTTGTTCACTGTTTGCGGCGCATGCTGTGGATATAACTCAAGTTCAATGGTGCCGCGATTAGTTGTAATAGAGACAGAATAATTTTTCATCTCGTCGATGTGCATTTCTGGCGGCAAATCCCATTGTTTTATGGACATTTGATGACTCCTAGGTTTTTAGTTGGATATCGGGACATATGGTGTTTCCGATAAAAGGTCAAAAGGTGAATCTCACACGCTTAAAGTATTTGGTCGACGCATTATATCGAAAACCTTTTTTAACCTTATGCCAAACGCAGTTAGTTGAAGATTATCTATGAATTTTAACTGAAATGGTTACTTTTTTTATGTTGTTTATTCTAAAATGATATTGGATAAATATAATCCATTGTGATGAATTATTATCTTAATAATAAAGCTAGTAACCGTTATTGAAATTGTATTGTTAGCTCACTTATTTGATTTGGTTGATAGGAGTTGCTTATGCGACTAATAGTCCGTATTCGGTTTTTTCTCGTTTTAATTGTTATTTGTCCTACTATGGTTCTATCTCAGGTGCCTGACCTTATTCTCTACAACGGTAAGATTTTAACTGTTAATGAAGAATTTTCTATCGCTAGTGCTATTGCGATTAGAGATGAAAGAATCCTTGCTGTTGGAGATGACGCTATGATTCTTGATCTAGCAGATACACTGACTGAGCAGATTAATCTAATTGGAAAAACTGTAATTCCTGGCCTGATAGATAACCATATTCACTATCTACGTGGAACTAATTTTGCTGCATACGAAACGCGAATTCATGGAGTGAACTCACGCGCCGAAGTGATGTCAAGAATCACCGAAAGAGCTGAAGAACTTGGGCCTGCAGAGTGGGTCTTTATTATCGGTGGTTGGAATGAGCAGCAGTTCGCCGACAAGCAGGGCGGCTTTACTCGTGAAGAGCTTGATGCAGCGGCTCCAGACAATCCGGTATTTATTCAGAGGAACTATACGATCTTCTACATGAACTCACTGGCTGAGGAGATACTGGGGCCTCAACTTGGAAGTTTTTATACCGGCGATTCAGTTGTCAGGACTGATTATCGAGACGGACGTACCGTGATGTATGCAGCGCTTGAATATTTTCCTTTTGCAGAAACTCTCGAAGAACGTTTGGTAGAGGTAAAAGCATTTAATGCATATTTAAACAGTATGGGTGTGACGACCGTTTATGACGTTGGTTACCTTGACGGATCCTATGATCCAGTAACAGCACTATACGAAGAGGGTGAACTCGATCTGCGTGTTTTCTATGCTTTACGTTACTGGGCCGATTCACCGCGTACGGCTATTGCCGCAGCGGAATTACTTGATCGCGAGGCGCCATTCCAGCGTGATGACCGTTACGGTATGCACGGTATTGGCGAACACGTTTACGGTTTGCTGCATGACATGGTAGGCGAAAGGACATCCGAACCGTTTTTGCAAAATATTTATGACGATTTTCATGTAATTGCACTCTCTGCTGCAAAAAACGGTTGGCAGGTAAACGAACATGCGATGCAAGATCTCACGGCATCAAAAATGATAAAGATATCAGAGGAAATCAGTGAACAGTATCCGATGCAAGATTTGCGTTGGACGCTTGGGCATGTAGATCTGATTAGTAAGGAAAGCGTTTGAGCGTGCCAAGAATCTAGGCTGGCACATTACCATTGCGAATCACACAATAAAGCCAAGGATTCAAGGTATAGCATCTCCGCCGATCCGTATGATTCAGGATAGCGGGATTCTATGGGGTATGGGCTCGGATGGTACGATTGTTGCTACCTATAATCCGTTTTACACAATCTGGGAGTACACGGCCGGTAAAATCTTTCCAGATATCATGAAATATGAGAGCAACGAGGTCATTACGCGAGAAGAAGCCTTGATAGCCCATACACGGTCGAACGCCTATCTCATGTTTATGGAGGATGACCTTGGTACGTTAGAGGTTGGGAAGTATGCCGACCTTGTTGTGCTAGATAGTGATTATTTGGAAATCCCAGTTGATGACGTTCGTAATATCCAGCCCATAATGACGATGGTAGGTGGCAAGGTCGTTTATCGAAGTGCGCCGTAATGCTTTAGCATCTCTAACTACGATCTCTAAAATATTTATAGATACAGCTAGATAATAATATTACAAAATAAAACACATTAAATATATTATTTAAATTATTGAAAATTAAAATAATAAGTATCTTTTTCCATGTATTTTTTACACGATTCTGAATCGATATGTAATCTTGTGCGATTTTTCAGTAAAGCTTAATTTGGTAAGACAGCTATCGCTTCAACCTCTAGAATAAAACGCGGATCGGTCGCCAATCTGACAATTTCCACTGTAGTGCTCGCCGGACGATGACTAGGACCCCAGTATCGATTCATTACACGATTAATTGCGTCTTGGTTTTCACCAACGTTACGAACGAATCTGGTTACCCGGACTATATCAGTAAGTTGTCCACCGGCAGCTTCAACCGCCGCCTTAACGCTTTCCATGACACGAATAGTCTGAGCCTCGGGACTGAAGTCAA
Organism: uncultured Gammaproteobacteria bacterium; assembly: GCA_964276105.1. Lineage (GTDB taxonomy): Bacteria > Pseudomonadota > Gammaproteobacteria > Steroidobacterales > Rariloculaceae > UBA6522. Next base: position 16,520 of record CAXYEE010000026.1, read on the forward strand.
GATGATCGAACTCCGACGGTATATGAGGGTGGCTGTGAGGGCTTGGAGCGCCGACCGTACCAGACAGAAATACTATATTGCCTGAACGAACTTGAATCGCAGATGTAAAGGGCATATTTGCACCTGCGGAAGGCTCGGTACCCGGCAAATGAATGTATTCAAAGGGCTGGTCTGTTCCACTGCATCCGGTAAGCATCGCAGCTAGCATGGTAAAAACTACTGCTCGCATGTGATGACTTTTATATAAATCAACCAAATACATTGTGAACACTCCTTTCAAAATATGGTGGAGGCGGCGGGAATTGAACCCGCGTCCGTCAAGTGCTCGCGGCCTTCGGCTCTACATGCTTATTCCGTCTTTAATCTTGCTGAAAGCTACCCGACGGGCAGGGAAAACTCACAGCCAGTCTAGTTAAGTTTTAGCGTTCAGGCCCTAGACAGTCCATTCCGCGATCTTGTGTGGATGACTCCTGGAACCGGTCGCACAAGCACGAGCCGGGCAGAAGGCTTTAGTCTGTTTTTTAAGCAGCTAGAGCGTAGTTGTCTTCGTTGGCAACTATATGGTTTGCAGTTGGTTTTACGAGGTGATCTGCTCCTCGGCATGCACCTAAAGATTCACGACCCACGTCGAAGCCGATCGCCCCCTAGATGGTTGATTCTAGTGGTATTGGGCGATATTTCAAAGTTATGAGATATCTTTCATTTGGTGATGGTTGTTATTAAGCCTGTGGGGCTATGTTGGATTTAGTCCAGTATGTGTATTAGTTTTTATTCTTGCCTTATCTATTAACCGCTTTAAGCGCTCGGGCCTTATCCCGTTGCCAGTCTTGTTTTTTCTTTTCTGAACGTTTGTCGAATTGCTTTTTGCCCTTGGCAAGACCAATAGAAAGCTTTGCTCTACCTCGGTTCCAATAGAGTTCTAGAGGAACGAGTGTGTACCCCTTACGATCTACTAGCCCGGACAGCCGATCTATCTCTTTTCGACGCAGTAGTAATTTTCTAGTTCGCGCTGGGTCTGTACTGACATGGGTAGATGCAGAGGCTAAAGGTGTAAGGTAGGCTCCTAGTATCCAGACTTCAGCTTTTCGGACGACAACATAGCTTTCAGTTAGTTGTGCTTTACCAGCTCTCAGGCTTTTAACTTCCCAGCCCTCGAGTGATAGTCCTGCCTCGATCTTTTCCTCAATAAAGAAATCAAATCGCGCTTTTTTATTAAGAGCGATTGATGCTGAGGTTTTTTTTGCGTCCTTTCTAGCCATGATCCTCTAATGATCCTAGAATCTACACCAAATTACACGTCAGAGAGGTGTTAAAAGTGGTTTCAACTGGGGCGCAGCGTCGTTCTCTTCATGGTCAATGGTCTTCTCGGCTTACTTTTATTCTGGCTTTGTCAGGTTCTGCTGTCGGATTAGGCAATATATGGAAGTTTCCCTATATTGCTGGTGTAAACGGTGGAGGAGCATTTGTTCTAGTTTACTTAATATGCGTATTTGGCATTGGCCTACCAATCATGATATCCGAAATTCTAATTGGGAGGCGTGGTCGTAGGAACCCTGTCAGCACTATGTCCTTCCTAGGAGAGGAAGAAGCTGGGAATAAACATTGGCGTATCGTTGGGCTTCTCGGAGTTGTGGCAAGTTTTCTGATTCTTTCCTATTACAGTGTAGTTGCCGGATGGGCAGTGGCATATATATTCGAGGCCGGCTCTGGGGCGCTAGTTGGCATAGACGCGCAGGGCGCATCTCATAAGTTTGAAGGGTTAACTGGTAACTGGTTTGTTTCTGGGCTCTGGCATACCTTTTTTATCATATTAACCGTGTTTGTAGTTGCGAGAGGCGTAGAGCATGGCCTGGAAAGAGCTGTTCGTATATTAATGCCTGCTTTGGTTTTTCTCCTTTTGCTTTTATTAGGATATAGCATGATTGAAGGAAATTTTTCCGAGGCTTTAATTTTTTTATTTGCGCCTAAATTTTCGGATTTATCATCAGAGGGAATTCTTTCTGCTTTAGGACATGCTTTTTTTACCCTAAGTATTGGTATGGGAGCTGTGATGGCTTACGGAGCGTATCTGTCTAATGAAGCTTCTATTATTAAAACTTCGATAGCAGTTGTAATGATGGATACAACAATTGCTATTCTTGCGGGACTTGTAATATTCCCTATCGTTTTTGCGCATGGATTAGATCCGGCTGAAGGACCTGGGCTTATTTTTCAAACAATTCCAATTGCATTTGGACAGTTGCCAGGTGGAAGGATAATAGCAACAGTATTTTTCTTGTTACTCACATTTGCAGCGTGGACTTCCGGAATTGCATTAATGGAATCTCCTGTGGCCTGGCTTATGGAAACGACAGGACTGGAGCGCAGGAAAACAGCTATTTTTGTTGGAATGGCAATCTGGATGTTAGGTTTGCTAAGTGTTCTATCTTTTAATGAACTTAGTGATGTTGAATTATTATGGGGAACATTTTTTGAAAGTTTTGATTATTTGACTGCAAATATTATGTTACCTCTTGGTGGGTTTGCCATTGCAATTTTTACAGGTTGGTTTATGTCCGCTAATTCAACTTCCGATGAAATTGATCCTTCTGTAGGTAGCGTCTATCGCATGTGGCGTATATCAGCCCGTTTTATTGCTCCAGTTGCCGTGTTGCTTATTTTTCTTAATGCCATAGGGATTGTGTGACCTAGTGCACACTGTTCAGCGAAGTGAACATGTGGCGTATGAGCCTGACCAGATGTTTGATCTGGTGAATGATATTGCCTCGTATCCAGAATTTCTCCATTGGTGCCAAAGTTCGCATGTTGAAAGAGAAACTGAGATGGAAATCGTAGCTATGTTGGATGTTGGGCTTGGGGGCTTACGGAAACGCTTTACAACATGTAACTCATTAAAGAGACCTCATCAGATTGATATTGACTTAGTCGATGGGCCTTTCACGAGTCTTAGCGGTGGGTGGCGTTTTCTGAAACAGAATGAACCTGGGTGCTTAGTTAAAATTGAATTAGCTTTTGATGTTGTAAGAACCCCTTTAGATAAAATGTTTGGTTTATTGTTTGAAGAGATTGTTCGTTCCCAGGTTGAAGCGTTCATTAAGAGGGCTAATCAACTTTATGGTTGATATAGATGTTGTTATGGTTTCGGTGGTTTACGCAACCCCAAGTGATCAATGGGTTGTTAATATTCCTTTATCAGAAAATATGACTGCGCTTGAAGCTGTAAAGCTTTCAAGGCTGGTTTATGAGCATCCAGAAATCGAACTTCACCCTTTAGTCCTTGGTTTGTTTGGGAAGAAAATAAAAGATGACTATGTGTTGCAGTTAGGAGATCGAATTGAAATTTGTAGACCATTAATTAGTGATCCTCGGGAAATGCGCCGAAAATTTATTGCTTTAGGCAAGGTTATGGGACAACAAGATAACGATACTGAAAGGAGCTAGGCGCAACTTGATTGTGTTAAAAGTTTTGGTCAGCTTTATGAAGTAGGCGTAAGAATTGCATCCCGTTCTATTCGGGTCACCTCATCATTCTGAAAAAAGACAATAAACCAACGTCTATCTACATTCGGAGAACGACCACTTTGGAAGTAGTAGGTATAATCCCACCGGTCATGATGAAAGCTATCGGATACCATTGGTGTTCCGAGAAGAAAGCGGACTTGATTCCTAGTCATACCAATGGCGACTTGTTCTATATTTGATTCGTCAAGTAGATTGCCTTGTTGGATATCCATCCTATAGACGCAACTTGCAGAACAAACCATGGCTATTACGAGAACGACTATTTTTAGCATGTTTCTTAAACGATGATGTGTCACTATAGAGTACACCTTTGTTCTGGGTCATAATGACTCATATCATAATAATAACCTAATGATTAAAACGGTATAAAGTGGAAAGACAAGAACTCGAAAAAGTTGGTTTAAAAGTTACCTCACCTCGTCTCAAAGTTTTGTCGATCATGGAGTCTAGTGAAGAACGACATTTGAGTGCGGAAGCAATCTATAGAGCGCTATTAGAAAGCGGTGAGGAGTTCGGATTAGCTACTGTTTACCGTGTTCTTACTCAGTTTGAACATGCTGGGCTCATCACGCGACATAATTTTGATGGTGGAGGAACGTCTGTATTTGAGCTGGCTGACCGCACTCATCATGATCATATGGTTTGCTTAGAGACTGGGGATGTTATCGAATTTGTAGAAGATAGAATTGAGCAGTTACAAGCGGAGATAGCCGAAAAACATGGTTATGTGATTGAAGACCATAGTTTAGTTCTTTATGTCAGGCCGAAAAAATCATAATTTAGTATCGTGATATAAAAATAGTACGATCGTACTCTCTTTAAGTTTAATATTTTAATGATTGGCTCGTTGAACCATTTCCTCAGCATGTGCCCTGGTTGTATCAGTGATTTCAACCCCTCCTAACATTCTTGATAATTCGTCTACTCGTTCTTTAGATTTCAATATACGAACGTTCGTTCGGGTAGTTTTACCATCTGTGAGTTTATATATTCGAAAGTGATGTAGGCCTTGACTCGCTACTTGAGGTAAATGTGTAACACAAAGAACTTGTCTTTTCCCTGCTATATCAGAGAGTCTGCGGCCAACAATTTCTGCTATGCCTCCACCAATTCCAGAATCTACCTCATCAAAGACAAGTGTTGATACCCCAAGCGTACCCGCGCTCACTACCTCTAATGCCAGGCTGATTCGTGATAACTCTCCGCCTGAGGCAACTTTAGAAAGTGGGCCGAAGTTTTGCCCAGGATTAAGGGCCACTTGAAATTCAACCCAATCTAATCCTGTGGCATCTGCTTGTTCAATGGTTTTATCTTTAACAACCACACGGAATCGACCATGCGGTAAACCAAGCTCAAGAATCTGACTGGTTACCGCCTCACTGAGAGATGCAGCATTGTCTATTCTGATTTTTGTAAGCTGCTTTGCAGTCTTAATGTATAAGTCTCTCGCCTTTGTCACGCTTGTTGATAATGTATCAAGTGAATCAGATGCATTCTTGAGTTTTTCGGTGTTAGTTTTCAGGTGGTCGAGGAAATCGAATAAATCTTTTCTTTCTATTTTATTTCGCGTTGCTAGCTCTCGCGCTTTTGAGAGTCTAGTATCAATCCACTCAAGTCTATGAGGGTCTGGTTCTAAATCATCTCGGTAACGTATCAGTTCTAAAGCAGTCTCACGGATCTGTATTTCTGTTTGATTTAGCTGTTCTAAAGAATCGGATAGAGAAGAATCTAGCTCTAGAAGACTATCTAAAGAACGATGAGCAGCAGATATTAAGTGATGAGCAGATGATTCATCGCGTTCATAAATCTCTTCTAAGATTTTATTTAAAGAGTTAGATAATCTATCTACATGCGCTAAACGATTACGTTCAATCGCAAGCGATTCAACCTCTCCCTCTTTTAAGTCAAGGATTTCAAGTTGCTCTATTTGAAAGTTTAATAACTCGAGCTTGAGTTGGCGATCATCTTTATCCTGGTTTGCGATATTAAGTTCTGCTTTAAGGCCTTGCCAGATATTAAAATTTTGTGCGACTTCTTTTGTTAATGAACTCGTGTTGCCATGATCATCAAGAATTTCTCTTTGAGCAGTCCCATGAAGAAGGGATTGATGTGCTGTCTGTCCATGAATATTTACTAGAAAAGCGCCCAGTGTTCTTAAGTCTTGTCTAGTGACTGGAGTAGCATTGATAAATGCTCGCGAACGACCTTCTGCATAAACAACCCTTCTTAGCAGGCAAGTTTCCTCATTATCTAATCCATGTTCGATCAGCCAGGCCATAGCAGGATGGTCAGTTGAGAATTCAAAAATAACGCTAATTTCTGCTCGTTCAGCGCCAGAACGCACGGCACTTGCATCGGCTCGATTACCGAGTGCTAACCCTAAGGCATCAACGAGAATGGATTTGCCGGCACCTGTCTCGCCTGTCATCACGCTTAAACCTGACTGTAGGTCTACCTCTACTTCGTCAATTACCGCATAGTTTTTGACTTTGATCAGTCTGAGCATTAATCGCCTGGACCGGAATCCGGTTTTTTCTGAGTCCGATTATTTTGCCCCCAAGATAATTTGGAACGGAGTAGTTCGTAGTAACTATGTCCGCGGGGGTGCAATAACTGTACGTTTTTCTCCGATATGTTAATAGTCAAGGCTTCCTCTTTACCTATCTCGCCAAGATCCTCTCCATCACAGGCTACTGTTGCCGATTGGCTTTCTAACCGAGGTTCAATACGTACAACTATTTGACTCGATGATCTTACAACTAAGGGCCTATCTGAAAGCGTATGAGGGGCGATAGGGACAATAACAAGTGCGTCAACATCCGGTTGAATGATAGGGCCTCCACAAGACAGTGCGTAGGCAGTCGAGCCAGTTGGAGTTGCAATAATTAGTCCATCTCCACCATGGGTGTTTACATACTCACCATCCACATAGGTACAAAAGTCCTGCATATGGCCGGTATGGACAGTTTTAAGGGCTACATCATTTAGCGCAAGCATAGGTCCAGTCGTTTTATTTGAATTTGTGATTTTTGCTTCGAGCATAAGTCGCACTTCGGTGACATAGTCTCCTGAGAGAACAGCGCCTATCGTTTCAGCCATTAGTTCTGGTGAAACATCAGTAAGGAATCCTAACCTTCCACGGTTGACCCCTAAAAGTGGCACAGAGTACATAGCTGCCCGTCGCGCAGCATGCAGCATGGTGCCGTCACCACCAACAGCAATAATAAGGTCGGCCTCAGCGCCTAATTGATCAGCAGGCAAGCAAGAGGTACTGCGAAACCCTACAGGGATATTCTCCTGATCAGGAATTAGAACATCCAGCCCAAGACCCCCTAATTGGGTAAGTATCTCCAGTGCTGGCTCTGCAACCTCTGTTTCTCCAAGGTGACCCCAGAGACCAATTTTTTTGAACCTAGTAGTCATACGGCTTAGATTAGGAACAATTAAAGGTATATTGTACTGAAGTAGCGGCTGCTACGCTTAAAACAAAATAAAGCAATAGGGCTCAGGGATTCTTGACAGTAGAGCCAGCCGGTTGCTAGCGTCTTTCATAAGAACTTTTGGTGTCTAATTTAATGCTGATTTACTAATGCTATGAGTAAGTTAACAGAATTTCCAAATGAGCGTGCTCAGCATCTCTTGCGAGCGTTGGTGAACCGGTATATACAAGATGGACAGCCTGTTGGGTCACGTACACTTTCTCAGCACTCTGGATTAGATGTTAGTCCCGCAACTATCCGAAATGTCATGTCTGATCTTGAAGAACTGGGCTTTGTTACTGCGCCCCATACATCTGCGGGCCGTATCCCTACAATAAAGGGTTACAGATTTTTTGTAGATACATTAGTGAAGCTTTGTCCCCCAAACGATGAGGAGTTAGTTCAGCTTGAGGATGTTTTGAGAGAAAGCGACCCTCAGTCATTAGCATTATCAACGTCTAATTTGCTCTCTGCGGTGACTAAATTAGCAGGTGTGGTAACTCTCCCGCGCCGGTCTTATATTGCGTTACGTCAGATAGAGTTCCTGCCTCTTTCGGAGCGTCGTGTTCTTGCAATCCTCGTCCTGAATGACAGAGATGTACAAAATAAAATTTTACATATTGATCGAGATTTTACAGAAGAGGAGTTGCGTCGCGCTGGCAACTATCTTACAGAACAGTTCAGAGGGTGTGAGATTAATAAGGTAAGAGATAGGTTGCTGAAGGAACTACATGAAACTCGAGAGAATATGAATTCTCTTATGATTGATGCTCTAGAAATTGCCCAGCAAGCTTTTCCCTCTGAATCTCAAGAAGGTGAGTTTATTGTTGCTGGAGAGACGAATCTGATGGGGTTGGAAGGCTTAGGCGATATGGGAACTTTAAAGCGACTTTTTGAGGCTTTTGTTGGCCAACAGGATCTTCTTCACTTGCTTGATCAGACCTTAAATGCACATGGAGTTCAAATATATATAGGTAAGGAGTCAGGATACCAACTCCTAGATGAGTGCAGTATTGTGGCTGCACCTTATATTACCGAAGACGATACTATGGGCGTACTTGGTGTTATAGGGCCTACGCGTATGGCTTATGAACGAGTTATACCTATTGTAGATATCACAGCTAAGCTACTCGGTAGTGCCTTGAAGAATAAAAACTAGGCCGCATATTTCCATCAAGATATCAGATCTTGGTCTGATGGATGCCGAGAAGCTGTGGTTTTATAGAGGGAATAATGGATGACTCAGGATTCTAGTGATGATGCTCAGGAACATTCTTTGGATGAGTCTGGTGAGACAAATGACCTTCAGAGTAGTAGTGCATCAAATGAAGATGTCAAACAGGAAAAAAATGATTCTGATAAGTCAGAAGATATTGATGAACTAGATCTTTGTCGTAGCCAAGCAGCCGAGAGTCATGATAAGTATGTTCGCATTGTGGCAGAGTTGGAAAATTATAGAAGACGTGCCGGTCGTGATATTGAAAATGCTCGTCTCTATGGAGTTGAACGTCTTGTACAAGCTCTCTTGCCTGTCAGGGATAGTTTAGAAGCTGGAGTTGCTGTTGAACAAATAGATGAAGAGGTGCTTTTGGAGGGGAAGAAAGCCACATTGAGACTATTAGATTCTGCATTCGAACAGTTTGGCATTAAAGAGTTAGATCCGGAAGCAGAACCCTTTGATCCTAGTAAGCATGAAGCAATAACACTAGCATCTTCTAATAAAGTAGAACCTGATACCGTATTGACGGTGGTTCAGAAAGGGTATGTTATGCATGAAAGGCTTCTGCGCCCAGCTCGGGTAATCGTGTCTAAGGAGCCTGATGATGACTAAACTTGAGACTAAGTAGTCGAGAGCATTCTCAATACCCTTGAATTGGGTTAAAAATCCCCCATTTACATGCTAGTACTTAATTGAAGCTATTGGGAGAACTATAGCTATGGGACGTGTGATTGGTATAGATTTAGGCACAACCAATTCTTGTGTTGCTGTTATAGATGGTGACCAGACTAGGGTTATCGAAAATAGCGAGGGAGATCGCACCACACCCTCCGTCGTGGCTTTTGGTAAAGACGATGAGGTCCTTGTAGGTCAAACAGCTAAACGTCAAGCAGTTACCAACCCGACCAATACTTTATTTGCTATTAAGCGTCTGATTGGTCGTCGATATGAAGACGATGTTGTTCAGAAAGATGTTGGAATGGTTTCTTACAGTATTGTGAAGGCAGACAATGGTGATGCATGGGTTTCTGCTAATGACAAAAGCATGTCTCCACCTGAGATTTCTGCACGTGTACTGGGCAAGATGAAACAGACGGCAGAGGATTATTTGGGCGAGTCAGTGACGGATGCAGTGATAACTGTGCCCGCATATTTTAATGATTCACAGCGCCAGGCAACCAAGGATGCAGGGCGGATTGCTGGATTAAACGTTAAACGAATCATAAACGAACCAACTGCAGCAGCATTGGCTTATGGGCTAGATAAAAAACGTGGTGATAGAAGAATTTCAGTGTATGACCTTGGTGGCGGTACTTTTGATGTCTCTATTATAGAGATTGCGGAGGTTGATGGAGAACATCAGTTTGAAGTGCTTGCTACAAACGGTGATACCTTCCTAGGCGGCGAGGATTTTGATAAAAGGATTATTGATTATCTGTCTAAGGAGTTTGAGAGAGAGAGTGGAATTGATATTCGTAAAGATCCGATGGCTATGCAGCGACTTAAGGAGGCTGCTGAGAAGGCTAAGATTGAATTATCCTCTAAGCAACAGACTGAGGTTAATCTTCCATATATAACTGCGGATTCTGCTGGTCCAAAGCATCTTAATATCAACCTTACTCGTGCAAAGATGGAGTCACTTGTTGAGGACTTGGTTGCAAGGACGCTTCGTCCTTGTAAGACGGCGCTGAAAGATGCGGGACTGCAAGTTTCAGATATAGATGACGTGATCTTGGTGGGTGGGCAGTCGCGTATGCCTAAAGTTCAATCTGAGGTTGAAAGCTTTTTTGGCAAAGAGCCGCGTAGAGATGTTAACCCAGATGAAGCCGTTGCTATGGGAGCTGCGATCCAAGGTGGAGTCCTATCAGGTGATGTTAAAGATGTTCTTTTATTAGATGTAACACCTCTATCACTAGGTATCGAAACCTTAGGTAGGGTTATGACTCGATTAATTGAGAAGAATACAACAATTCCAACCAAGGCAAATCAGGTTTTTTCAACGGCTGAAGACAATCAAACAGCAGTTACAATTCATGTTCTTCAAGGCGAAAGAGAGCGAGCAGATGACAATAAGTCACTAGGTCGATTTGATTTGACTGATATTCCTCCTTCGCCAAGAGGTATGCCTCAAGTTGATGTAACGTTTGATATTGATGCAAATGGCATACTTAATGTTTCTGCTAAGGATAAGGCGACTGGTAAGGAGCAGAAGATTGTTATTAAGGCCTCTTCTGGACTTAGCGATGATGAGATTACCCAAATGGTTGCGGACGCTGAGGCACATGCAGCAGAGGACCAAAAGTTTAGGGAGCTCGTAGAAGTTCGAAACCAGGGTGATGCGCTTGTTCATGCAACAGAAAAAATGTTGGACGAGTTAGGAGAAAAAGCTGAAGCTGATGAGCGTGCTCGTATTGAGTCCGCAACATCCGATCTAAAGGAAGCTGTAGTTGGTGATAACAAGGAAGTAATTGAAGCTAAAATTAAGACTCTAAGTGAGGTTTCAGCTACTTTGGCTCAAAAGCTTTATGCAGAGAGTAATGAGAATGACACTCAGCCATCCGAAGCTGATAAAGACAATGAAAATGTTGTCGATGCAGATTTTGAAGAGATTGAGAGTAACGAAGACGACGAGAAAAAGAGTGCCTGACTCGTGCTTATTAAAAAAGAAATCACTAACTCATTGGCAATCCATATGGCTTTTTGTCTGGCTGGTTAGTTTGTTGCCTATTGATGCAAAGTGCGCTTTTAGGGATTAAGAAATGTCCAAACGGGACTACTATGAAACCTTAGGGTGCGGTAGAGATGTCGATAAGGGTGGTTTGAAAAAAGCCTATCGACGTTTAGCTATGAAGCATCATCCAGATCGAAACCCTGATGACCCCGAAGCCGAAGTTCTCTTCAAAGAGGCAAAAGAGGCCTATGAAGTCCTTTCTGATAGTAATAAGCGTGCAGCTTATGATCAGTTTGGTCATGCTGGGGTTGAAGCAGGTCAAGCGGGCAGTGGTTTTGGTGCAGGAAGTGATTCATTTGGCGATATTTTTGGCGATGTTTTTGGTGATATTTTTGGGGGAAACCGTGGAGGTCGTGCACAAGTTTTTCGTGGAGCAGATCTTCGCTATGAATTGTCTTTATCATTAGAGCAAGCAGTTGCTGGTGATTCAGTTAACATCGATGTGCCAACTCAGGTTGAATGCGATGACTGCGATGGTGATGGAGCAGAACCAGGAACTGAGCCAACTTCTTGCTCAACGTGTAACGGAGTGGGCCAGGTTCGTGTACAGCAAGGGTTTTTCTCTGTTCAGCAGACCTGTCCAAATTGTAGAGGGCTAGGCAAGATTATTACTACGCCCTGTAGTGCTTGTTCTGGTCGTGGACGTACTAGTAAAGTAAAGACTTTGGCTGTCCAGGTTCCAGCTGGTGTGGACGATGGGAACCGTATTAGACTTTCACAGGAAGGTGAGGCTGGACGTAATGGTGGCCCATCTGGTGATTTATACGTTGATATTAATGTTAAACCACACACGATTTTTGAACGAGACGGGAGCAGTTTAAGTTGTAATGTTCCAATTAGCTTTGCATCAGCGGTCTTGGGTAGTTCGGTGGAAGTTCCCACATTAGACGGGCAAGTAGCATTAAAAATACCTCCGGAGACACAATCAGGTGATATTTTCCGGTTGCGAGGGAAAGGTGTTCGGCAAGTTCGTTCAACTGGCGTGGGTGATCTTTTCTGTACCGTACAGATAGAGACACCAGTGAAACTAACTGATGATCAAAAAAACATGCTAGAGCAATTTGATGCTTCTCTTCAGACGGGTGGTTCACGACATAGTCCACGAGCTCGCTCATGGTTAGATGGTGTTAAACAATTCTTTGAGCGAATGGGGGCATAGCTCATGTTAAAAATCGTAGTTCTTGGGGCGTCTGGTCGAATGGGCCAGTCGGTTTTGAGGTGTATTAAGCAATCAGCAGATATAGAAATAGTTGGTGCTGTTACCGAGCCTGATGATGCTGCTATGGGTAGTGATGTGGGAGAGGTTTGTGGGATTGGCCCATTAAATGTTTTCCTGACTGATGACTGTGAGGACGCCTTAAGCAATGCTCAGGTTGCTATTGATTTTACTTTGCCTTCTGCAACCAAAGAAAATATTAGGGCCTGCACAGCAACGGATACGGCGCTAGTAATAGGTACTACTGGTCTAGGGAGCAAAGAGATTGAGTTTCTTGAGTCGGGAGCAAAAAAAATCCCTTTGTTATATGGGCGAAACATGAGTGTTGGTATGAATGTTTTTATGGATCTTGTCAGTCGTACTACAAAATCATTAGGTATTGACTATGATGTTGAGATAACTGAAGCCCATCATCGGCGTAAAGTGGATTCTCCATCTGGGACAGCAATTGCACTTGGCGAATTGATTGCAGAGACAAGGGGGGATGAGCTAAGTGATGTCGCAGTATATGACCGTCATGGTGATATAGGTGCGAGGACTCCTGGTTCCATTGGGTTTTCCGTTGTTCGTGCCGGCAACATTGTTGGTGATCACACCGTATTATTTGGCGGTCCGGAGGAGTGCATTGAGCTTACTCACCGAGCAGTTGATCGAATGGCTTTTGCGCATGGAGCAGTTCGAGCAGCAAGGTGGTTAGCTGGGCGTAAGGCGGGGTTATATACGATGGCTAACGTATTAGATCTTTAGTCGAATAAGCGAAAGTTTCCTGCTTATAAGCATTTCCTGCTATTTAAAGCGAGTCAGATGATAGTGGTTGATTTAAAGTTCATTTTAAAAAGGATTTTATAAAGAACAAGTGACTTATATTTATCGTCATTTTTTTATGAGTATGTCCTTCCATGCGACAAGGCTTTACAATCTATTTCTGAGACTCCCTAGTTCATAGGGTATATGCGGGATTGGCTGCACGCCTTGTGGCTGTTCTGTTTCGTTTATACAAGGCGCAGAAATAAAATCAGGAGCTCAGGTTGGTAGAGCCAGCGATACTAGCGCTCGAGGATGGTACTATTTTCACAGGTTTATCTGTGGGGAAATCGGGTCGAGCCTTAGGTGAAGTAGTTTTTAATACCGCTATCACGGGTTATCAGGAAATACTGACCGACCCTTCTTATTGTCGTCAACTTGTAACTTTGACTTACCCGCATATCGGTAATGTTGGGACAAACTCCGAAGATATGGAGTCAGATCAGGCAGTCGCTGCCGGGTTAATTATTCGTGATCTATCTTCTGTAGTTAGTAATTGGCGATCAGAGTCAAGTTTGGCAGATTTTTTATGCCTTAATAATGTAGTAGCTATTTCAGATATAGATACACGTAAGCTTACACGTATCATCCGTGATAAAGGCGCGCAAGCAGGTTGTATTCTTACAGGACCAAATGCTAGTGCTGAAGAGGCAGTAAAGGCAGCTCAAGAACTTCCTGGGCTAAAGGGCATGGATTTGGCCCAAGTTGTAAGCACTAAAGATGTCTATAAGTGGAGCCAGGGTAGCAATTGGGAAGATAGGCGCACCGTTTCAAGCCATGCCGACTCTAGCTTCAATGTAGTGGCATTTGATTTCGGTGTGAAACGTAATATTTTGAGGTTGCTTAAGGATGAGGGGTGTTGCGTCACTGTAGTCCCAGCTAAAACTTCTGCAGATGAGGTTATGCAGCTTCGTCCAGATGGGGTTTTTTTATCAAATGGCCCGGGAGATCCAGAGCCCTGTAAGTATGCTATTAATGCGATACAGGAGCTCCTCAATGCAGAGGTGCCTATTTTTGGTATTTGCCTAGGGCATCAATTACTAGCCCTAGCTAGTGGTGCTAATACAGTAAAAATGAAATTTGGTCATCATGGAGCTAATCATCCAGTGGTTGATTTAAAGACCGAACAGGTGATGATTACCAGTCAGAACCATGGTTTTGCAGTTGATGAGGAAACTTTGCCAGCCCATACACGTGCAACCCATAGGTCTCTTTTTGATGGTTCTCTTCAAGGAATTGAACGAACTGACAGGCCAGCATTTTCTTTTCAAGGGCACCCAGAGGCAAGTCCAGGGCCTCATGACATTAGGCCTTTGTTTGGAAGGTTTGTTGAGTTGATGAAAGTTTACAGAAAAGTAAAAAATTAGAATTAAAACAAATATTAACAGTAACTTAAATATTTAAAGTAGATTTAAGATTAACTATAATGCCACGAAGAAATGATATAAAAAGCGTGCTCATTATCGGCGCTGGGCCGATAATTATCGGTCAAGCGTGCGAGTTTGATTATTCTGGTGCCCAAGCCTGTAAGGCTCTTAAGGAGGAGGGTTATAGGGTGGTGCTTGTGAATTCAAATCCAGCAACAATTATGACAGACCCAGCAACTGCTGATGCCACATATATTGAGCCCATTCACTGGAGAACTGTAGAACGGATAATAGAGAAAGAACGTCCCGATGCCTTACTCCCCACTATGGGTGGTCAAACCGGGTTGAACTGTGCCTTGGATCTGGATCGGGAAGGGGTTCTAGATCGGTATGGAGTGGAATTAATTGCCGCTTCAAAAGCGTCAATCGAGATGGCCGAGGATCGCAATCTATTTCGTCTTGCGATGCAAGAAATTGGACTAGAGGTTCCACAGGCAGCTGTAGCGAAGACCTTAGATGAGGCTTGGGATATTCAGAAGGATGTTGGATTTCCAACTATAGTGCGTCCATCGTTCACGCTTGGGGGTAGCGGGGGAGGAATTGCTTACAATCGTGAAGAATTTGAGGATATTGTTGAAAGAGGTCTTGATCAGTCCCCGGTGACGGAAGTGTTATTAGAGGAGTCTGTGCTTGGTTGGAAAGAGTTCGAAATGGAGGTTATAAGAGACCGTAAAGATAATTGCATTATTGTTTGTTCAATCGAGAATCTGGATCCAATGGGCATTCATACAGGAGACTCAATAACTGTGGCTCCGGCACAAACGCTTACAGATAAGGAATACCAACTTATGCGAAACGCTTCAATTGATGTTTTGCGTAAAATTGGTGTGGATACGGGCGGATCTAATGTTCAGTTTGCGGTAAGTCCTGATGATGGCCGCTTGTTGGTTATTGAGATGAATCCACGTGTTTCAAGATCATCCGCTTTAGCATCAAAGGCAACAGGCTTTCCTATAGCTAAAGTTGCTGCAAAACTTGCTATAGGCTACACGCTTGATGAACTTCGCAATGAGATTACTGGTGGCGCTACACCAGCTTCATTCGAACCGAGTATTGATTACGTCGTAACAAAAATACCACGCTTTACCTTTGAAAAATTCCCCTTAGCGAATGATCGTCTTACGACTCAGATGAAGTCTGTAGGAGAAGTGATGGCTATTGGCCGAACATTTCAAGAGTCGCTTAATAAGGCACTTAGAGGGCTTGAGACCGGAACAGACGGATTTACCCCTGTTTGTAAGTCATTAGAAACAGATGCCGAACTTGATGCGCTTCGACAAGAACTGCAAATGGCTGGAGGGCAACGTATTTGGTATGTTGCTGATGCTTTCAGGCGAGGCTTTCTTCTTGACGAAATATCTAATTTAACTGGCATTGACCCCTGGTTTCTGGCTCAGATAAAAGATCTTATTGAAGATGAAATGGGATTGGTGCGCGCTGGTTCTCAGGCGCTTACTTTAAAGGAGCTATACCGACTTAAGCGAAAAGGATTTAGTGATAGCCGAATAGGGGCACTTATAGGGGAAGGTGAAAGTTACGTAAGAACAAAGCGTTACGAGAACAATATAAGACCTGTTTTTAAGAGAGTTGATACTTGTGCTGGAGAATTTGCAAGCGATACAGCTTATCTTTATTCAACCTATGAGGAAGAGTGTGAGTCATACCCCACAACCTCGAACAAGATCATGATTCTTGGTGGTGGACCAAATCGAATTGGTCAGGGGATAGAATTTGACTACTGCTGTGTCCATGCCGCTTTCGCTTTGAAGGAGGCTGGTTACGAGACAATCATGGTGAATTGTAATCCGGAGACCGTTTCTACTGACTTTGATACATCAGACCGTCTCTATTTTGAGCCTCTAACCTTGGAGGATGTTTTAGAAATTGTTGAAAAGGAGCAGCCCAAGGGAGTTATTGTTCAGTATGGTGGTCAGACACCATTGAAACTTGCGAAGCCGCTTGAAGCTGCAGGAGTACCAATAATTGGTACATCACCAGATTCGATTGATCTTGCCGAGGACCGAGAAAGATTTAAACAGCTAATTGACAGGCTAGGTTTAAAGCAGCCGCCTAACCGCACGGCTAGTAATGAGGAGGAAGCTATTCAGATGGCGGCTGAGGTTGGGTATCCATTGGTTGTGCGTCCATCATATGTTCTGGGTGGACGTGCTATGGAGGTTGTTTTTGAAGAAGAAGATTTAAGGGGGTACATGGCTGCGGCTGTTAGTGTGTCTAATGAAAGTCCTGTGCTCTTAGATCGATTTCTAGATTTGGCTGTTGAAGTAGATGTTGATGCTGTATCTGATGGTGAAGATGTGATCATAAGCGGAATTATGGAACACGTGGAACAGGCAGGTGTGCACTCAGGGGATTCTGGATGTTCATTGCCTCCTTTTAGTCTGGATGCGGATATTCAGGAGGTTCTTGGGGAGCAGGTTCGACAGATGGCTCGTGAATTGAAAGTGATTGGCATTATGAATACTCAATTTGCTATTCAAAATGATGTTATTTATGTTTTAGAAGTCAATCCCAGGGCTTCCCGCACGATTCCATTTGTGTCAAAAGCTACTGGACTACAATTTGCCAAGATCGCTGCTAAAGCAATGGCTGGTATAACTTTTAAAGAGCAAGGGGTGAACTCCCCCTGTAGCCGCCCGTATTATTCTGTAAAGGAAGCGGTTTTCCCATTTATTAAATTCCCTGATGCGGATCCTATTTTAGGGCCAGAAATGAAATCGACAGGCGAGGTCATGGGTATCGGCCGCACGTTTGGTGAAGCCTATGCCAAAGCTCAGCTGGCTTCTGGAGTTTTCTTGCCTCAGAAAGGAACGGCTCTTATCAGCGTACGTGATAGTGATAAGCCTGGGGCTGTGCAGCTTGGTAAGAGTTTGATTGCCAGAGGGTTTGAAATCTTCGCGACAGGTGAAACTGCTAATGCTCTAGCTGAGGGCGGCGTTGCCTGCCGGCGTGTCAATAAAGTTAGGGAGGGGAGGCCTCACATTGTTGATATGATTAAAAATAATGAGATTAACCTTATTGTTAATACAACCGAGGGAAAGCGTGCAATCAAAGAGTCTTACTCAATTAGAGCCGAAGCTGTCCATCGAAAAATTACCTATTACACAACGCTAACAGCTGCAAAAGCGACGTGTGATGCTTTAGATCACTTAGATAACACTGTAGTTAATAGATTGCAGGATTTACATGATGAGGTTGCGTGATGGAAAAAGTTCCTTTAACAGCACGTGGTGCAGAGCAACTTAGGAAGGAACTTAAGCGTTTAAAGGCAGAGCGTCCTGTGATTAGTGCGGCTATTGGAACTGCACGTGAGCATGGGGACCTTCGCGAAAATGCTGAGTACCATGCAGCCAAAGAACAGCAGGGATTAGCAGAAGCTAGAATTCGTGATCTTGAGGGTAAGTTATCCAACGCACAGATTATTGAGGTTTCCAAGATAAATGCAGGTGGTAAAGCCGTATTTGGTGCGACTGTTGGCCTCTTAGATGCTGATTCCAATAACACTATCGTTTATAAGATAGTTGGAGAAGATGAAGCTGACATAAAAGAGGGCTTGGTTTCTATTAAATCTCCCATTGCCCGAGCAATGATTGGTAAGTTAGTAGGAGATGATGTGGAGGTTTCTGCTCCAAGCGGTAAACTTTTTTATGAAGTTGTTTCCGTCCAGTATGAAGATTGATTTTGAAGTTATGCGGTTTGGCTTGTTTTTGGCAGTATTAACTTAGGATTGGCTGCTTTTCGGTACAGTAGCGCAACATTCCCAGTACGCTGTAGAAGTATTGATGCTGATCGTTGTAGTATTTTCTCTAGCAAAGCGTCTCTTTTATCTCTGTCGCCCACCCGAACACGAATTTTGAGAAGTTCATGATATTCTAGCGCTCTATCTAGCTCGCTAAAGACATTATCTGTGAGTCCTGATCCTCCTACAAAGATAATGGGTTTTAAGTCATGGCCTTTTGTTCGTAGATATTTGCATTGTGATCGATTTAGTTTCATAAGAAAGAGTATATAAGTCATTGCCACACAGTTGTGCATTAAAGCTCATGACAAAACAATCAAAATCTACTAATCATTGGAGACAAAGGCACAGGAAAGACCCTTATATGGAAAGGGCAGCAAGTGAGGGTTGGAGGTCCAGGGCGGTTTATAAATTGCAGCAGATTGAGGTTAGTAACCGCCTTTTTAGACCTGGCATGAGGTGTGTAGACCTTGGAGCAAGCCCGGGAAGCTGGAGCCAATTCGCCTCTAAAATTATTGGCTTAAACGGACGCTTATGGGCTGTAGATAAACAGCCAATGGATCCAGTCGACGGTGTAGAGTTTATTTTAGGGGATTTCACCAATTCAGAGACTTTGTCTTTGTTGCATGCTGTTCTAGGGGATGCCTCAATTGACCTTGTAATATCAGACATGTCCCCCAATATCTCAGGTAATAAGGCTATTGATCAGCCACGAGCGATTGGATTAGCTGAAGACGCACTTACATTCGCTTTAGAGGTGCTTGGTGAGGGAGGAGATTTTCTGACTAAGCTGTTTCAAGGAGAGGGTTTTGAAGAGTTTGTTGGTCTTGTTAAGGAGAGTTTTAGTTCGGTAAGGATTATAAAACCTCGAGCGTCTCGACCAGAAAGCCGAGAGGTGTATTTGTTGGCTACAACCTATCAGATGTAGTAGTGTCTTGTGTCTAGAAGTATTTTAAATTTCTTGAGGGTAAAGCATTGAATGACTTAGCAAAGAACGTGATTCTATGGATTGTAATCGCAGTAGTTCTGTTATCAGTTTTTCAGAGTTTTAGCCCAAGCAATCAGAGTGTTAGTCCTATACCATACTCTGTATTTCTTAGGCAGATCAGGGATGGATCAGTAGAGGAAGTTACATTTGATGATGAGGCGATTCGCTTTGTCAGGAATGGGGAGAGTCACGTAACGTATAACCCCGAATCAGATAACACGCTTCTCATTGGTACCTTGGTAGAAAATGATGTTCTGATTGAAGCCAGTCCTCCTGAGCAGCAGTCATTTTTGTTGCAACTCTTTATTTCATCCTTCCCGATTCTGTTATTAATTGGCGTATGGGTTTATTTCATGCGGCAGATGCAAGGTGGTGCTGGTGGGCGAGGCGCTATGTCTTTTGGGAAAAGCAAGGCGCGGCTGCTTGATGAAGATCAAGTCAATGTGACTTTTGCAGATGTGGCTGGTATTGAAGAGGCCAAAGAAGAAGTTGTTGAGATTGTTGAGTTCTTGAAAGATCCAGCCAAGTTTCAACGGCTTGGTGGAAAAATCCCAAAGGGAGTGCTGATGGTTGGTTCACCTGGAACCGGCAAAACATTACTTGCAAGGGCAATTGCAGGTGAAGCGCAAGTTCCTTTTTTTACGATTTCTGGTTCAGACTTTGTGGAGATGTTTGTAGGGGTGGGGGCATCCCGTGTCCGCGATATGTTTGAGCAGGCTAAAAAACAATCTCCCTGCATCATATTTATTGACGAAATAGATGCTGTTGGGCGACATCGTGGTGCTGGTCTTGGCGGAGGACACGATGAGCGTGAGCAGACCCTAAATCAACTACTTGTTGAGATGGATGGATTTGAGGGAAATGAAGGCGTAATAGTTATTTCTGCAACCAACCGTCCCGATGTTCTTGACCCGGCGTTATTGCGACCAGGGCGATTTGATCGTCAGGTTGTAGTGCCTTTGCCTGATGTCAGAGGACGTGAGCAGATCTTGAAGGTGCATATGCGAAAAGTCCCGGTCGCTAAGAATGTGAATCCATCAGTTATAGCTAGGGGTACGCCGGGATTTTCTGGTGCAGACCTTGCAAACCTAGTAAATGAAGGTGCTCTTCTTGCAGCAAGAGCAAATCGTAGAACTGTAACGATGGAACAGTTTGATAAGGCCAAAGACAAAATCATGATGGGTGCGGAACGGCGCTCTATGGTCATGAGTGAGGATGAGAAAAAATTAACCGCCTACCATGAATCAGGTCATGCAATTGTTGGCTTGACAGTTGCTGATCATGATCCAGTTTATAAGGTCACTATTATTCCGCGCGGTCGTGCTCTTGGGGTTACGATGTTTCTTCCGGAAGAGGATCGTTATAGTTACTCAAAACAGCGTCTTATGAGTCAGATGAAAAGCCTTTTCGGAGGGAGAATTGCAGAAGAGCTTATTTTCGGCCCTGCCTATGTGACTACCGGCGCCTCGAATGATATTGAACGGGCAACAGATATTGCCAGAAACATGGTTACTAAATGGGGTTTGTCTGAAAAGCTAGGGCCGTTAACTTACTCTGAGGATGATGGAGAGATCTTTTTGGGTAGAAGTGTGACGCGCCACAAGCAAGTTTCTGATGTCACCGCTAATATAATTGACGAAGAAATTAGACAACTGATTGATGGTTGTTATAAGGATGCAAAGGCAATACTTGAGGAAAAGACCGATACATTGCATCTTATGGCCAAGGCTCTTATCAAGTATGAGACGATTAATGCGGAACAACTTAAACAGATTATGTCTGGACAGGAACCTAGCCCCCCGGACGATTGGGATGACTCTGAGCCAGGAGAAGGAGAAGAGGCTCAGGACCTGGAGGTCTCCAAGGGCAATGGTGGTTCTCCGCTTGGTGGTCCCGCTAGTCAGCATTAAATGCCAGATTGATACAGTTTAATTGACATCTCTATTATAGGTTAGAGGAAGAAACTCTTGCGGCTGCAATACTTTGGAACCGACGGTATTCGTGGAGAAGTTGGCCAGTCACCGATGACGGTTGATTTTGCTTTACAGTTAGCCAGTGCTGCTGCACGTGTCTTAGTTCCAAACGGTGGCACAGTCTTGATTGGCAAGGATACGCGTGTTTCTGGCTATATGTTT
Organism: uncultured Gammaproteobacteria bacterium; assembly: GCA_964276105.1. Taxonomy (GTDB): domain Bacteria; phylum Pseudomonadota; class Gammaproteobacteria; order Steroidobacterales; family Rariloculaceae; genus UBA6522. The sequence goes on from CAXYEE010000026.1 coordinate 37,798, forward strand.
GAGTCTGCACTTGAAGCTGGGTTTGTAGCATCAGGGATTAATGTGCTTTTAACTGGCCCTCTCCCTACACCAGCTATTGCTTTTCTTACTCGTAAGCTTGGTGCCGATTTTGGTGTCGTCATAAGCGCTTCCCATAACCCTTACTATGATAATGGCATTAAGTTTTTTGACCGAAATGGCGCTAAATTTTCAGATCAGCTAGAGGAGTCTATAGAGACGATTCTGTTTGATAAGGCGGTCACAAAACCCTCGAGATCTCTCGGTCAGGCTAAACATGTATCCTCAGCCCGTCTAGATTATCAAGCATTCTGTAAGAGTACTATTCCAGAAGGCGCTGATTTTAAGGGATTAAGAATTGTAGTTGATGGATCCCATGGCGCTGGCTATAAGGTGGTTCCTCGGGTACTTGCAGACCTCGGTGCTGAAGTTATTCCAATCGGCTGTTCACCTAACGGTCGAAATATAAATCAAGGTTGTGGTTCAACTCATCCTGATTTGCTTATGGTGACGGTTAATGGAGTGCAGGCTGATGTTGGAATTGCACTAGATGGTGATGCTGATCGAGTTCTAATGGTTGATGAAGAAGGTTCTCTGGTTGATGGGGATAAATTGCTTTATGTGCTTGCTCGTGATCGTCTAGAACAAGGCACATTGGTAGGTCCTGTTGTGGGTACCGTTATGACAAATCTCGGCCTAGAATTGGCTTTCAAAGATCTTGGTGTTGATTTCCAGCGTGCCAAAGTTGGAGATAGAAATGTACTGGCTATGCTTCAAAAGTATGGTGGGATTATAGGCGGAGAGGCCTCTGGCCATCTAATTTGTTTAGATAAGACAACTACGGGTGATGGTTTGATTTCCTCATTACAAGTGCTTGAGATTATGTCTCGTACTCAAAAAGGCCTTAAGGAACTAGTTAGTGGGATGCAGTTTTACCCACAGAAGATAATAAATGTAGAGGTATTAGATAACTTCAATTTAGACTCGCACCCAGAAATTGATAAAGCGATTAGTGATGCTGAAACCAAATTGGGAAGTAGAGGGCGAGTAGTTTTGAGGCTGTCTGGCACTGAACCTCTTATTCGTGTGATGGTTGAGGGTGAAAATGAGGCGAATGTTATTGCATCGGCAAATAGTCTGGCAGATTTTGTCCGAAAGATTGCTGATAACCGTTGATTTAGCTCACTCTCCCCCTTAAGATCTCGTCGCGCTGCAGAGCGTTCTGTGTTGAAGGTATGTTACTGGCAAACTTGTAAGAGGATTAATAAGTGACAGCACGTACACCATTAATTGCCGGCAATTGGAAAATGAATGGGACCGTGGAGAGTAGTCAGCAGCTGATATCCGCCTTGTGCTCTGGAGTTGCTATTGATAGCGATCCAATCATGCTTATTTGTCCCCCATTTCCTTACCTGCATACTGCAGCTGCAGCACTAAAAGATGAGGCAGTCGTGCTCGGTGCGCAGAACATTGCTATGGAGCCTGGTACAGGGGCTTTCACGGGAGAAGTTTCTGGTTTGATGCTTAAAAACTGTGGTTGTGAGTATGTGATTGTTGGTCATTCAGAACGACGTGCACTTTTTGGAGAGACGGATGCCATGGTTTCAAACAAGTTTATTATTGCTCAGACACAGGGGCTTAAGCCTATTTTATGTATAGGGGAGACGTTAGAGGAGCGAGAAACTGGTCAAACTCAAGCTGTTATTCAGAGGCAGATTCATAAGGTGATTGATTATGCCGGACCGGCTGCATTTGGCAGCGCAGTAGTTGCTTATGAGCCAGTGTGGGCAATTGGTACAGGGCTTACGGCTACCCCTGATCAAGCTCAAGAGGCGCACTCATTTATTCGGTCCTTAATAAGTGAACAGGATGCTACAATTGCATCTCTAATGCAGATTATTTATGGCGGAAGCATGAAAAGTGAAAACGCAAAGGAACTGCTTGCTATGGAGGATGTAGATGGTGGTTTGGTTGGTGGAGCATCACTTAATGCCGAGGAGTTTCTAGCTATTTTCCGAGCGGCCTAACTATTAAGTTTTAGCCGCTTTATATGAGATTAAACTTATGTCGTTGCAATCAATAACGTTATACATCCACATGCTTGTGGCCATACTTATAGTGGTCCTCGTACTGATCCAGCGTGGCAAAGGAGCTGATGCGGGAGCTGGTTTTGGCGGAGGTGCGTCAGGAACAGTTTTTGGTTCTCGAGGTTCGGGAAGTTTTTTTTCAAGAGCAACCGCTGTTTTGGCTACAGTATTTTTTGGGACGAGCCTGACCTTGGCGTATCTTGCAGGTCAGACAACAACAGCTCCGACAAGTATTCTAGATGAGGTTTTAGAGCAGTCCGATGAGATAGCTTTTCCCTCAACCCCGTTATTAGATTCTACCGAGTTGCCAGATCTTCCAGAGAGCGTTAGTAATGAGGGCCAAGACAGTGGTAATTAATGTGGCTCGTGGGTTTGCCGTGAAGCAAAAATAAAGGTGTACGCCGATGTGGTGGAACTGGTAGACACGCTGTCTTGAGGGGGCAGTGGCGAAAGCCGTGCCGGTTCGAGTCCGGCCATCGGCACCATCGTTAAACCGGGCTAATAATATTAGCCCACAATGAGAGCGTTGGCTGGTACAATCCGTGCCGGCTGAGGGTAATGAATGCTTGCTAATTACGCACCTATATTAATATTTCTATGTGTCTCAGGCGGCTGGGGCTTAATCCTATTGTTTGTTGGGATGGCGCTAGGAAAAGGCGAAAAAGACCCAAATAAGGTGGCTCCTTATGAGTGTGGTTTTGAGGCCTTTGAAGATACCCGAATGCAGTTTGATATTCGCTACTACTTGGTAGCCATTTTATTCATAATTTTTGATTTGGAGACGGCTTTCTTGATTCCATGGGCGGTCTCGCTTGATCAGATTGGGTTGTTTGGCCTTATATCGATGGCCGTGTTTCTTGCGGTGCTAGTGGTTGGGTTTATTTATGAGTGGCGCAAAGGAGCCTTAGAATGGGATTAAGTCGTCAAGTGCCAGTAGATTTTCCAGAGTCCGTTGAAAATGAAGTCATGGAAAAGGGTTTTTTTGTGACCCAGGTTGATACGGTAATTAACTGGGCTAGAACGGGGTCTATGTGGCCTATGACTTTTGGTCTTGCGTGTTGTGCTGTGGAAATGATGCATGCTGGCGCCGCTCGATATGACCTTGATCGTTTTGGAATTATGTTTCGACCAAGTCCTCGACAATCTGATGTGATGATTGTTGCGGGTACTTTATGCAATAAGATGGGGCCGGCATTGCGCCGTGTCTATGACCAAATGCCAGACCCAAAATGGGTTATTTCTATGGGGTCCTGCGCAAACGGAGGGGGCTATTACCACTACTCTTATTCTGTTGTGCGTGGGTGTGATCGTATAGTTCCAGTAGATGTTTATGTGCCTGGCTGTCCTCCGACAGCCGAGGCGTTGTTGTACGGGATACTTCAATTGCAAAAAAAGATTCGACGAACCGAGACGATTGCTCGGTAAGAGTATTACTTTTTAAGGATCCCCCTAATGTCTGGTATGGGAATTTATTTATATAGAGTTTTATTAGAGTGACAGAACTTAGTAATAAATATGTTGCGCTTTCTGAGGCAATAAGCGCAGAGTTTGGTGACAAGCTTAAATTGCTTGAAGATGCATCTATCGAGCTTGGTTATTCTGTCATGGCCGATGATGTCATCGAGTGTTGCCGTATTTTGCATGATAATGATGCATTAGGCTTTGATATGTTGATGGATGTTTCTGGCGTAGATTATTTAAGCTATGGCAGAAACGAGTGGGAAACATTATCTGCTACTAGTACCGGTTTTAGTCGTGGAATCAGTAAAACAGATAGTTCTTTTGCGGGCGATGTTATAGCTGAAACAGAATATAAGCCTATTAAGCGGTTCGCCATTGTATATCACCTGCTTTCTGTGACAAACAATTACCGATTACGGCTTAAAGTATTCTGTGAGAACGATGAACGTCCGATGGTAGATTCTGTTACTGGGATTTGGGCATCAGCTGATTGGTATGAGCGAGAAATCTTTGACCTTTATGGCATTGTTTTTCGCGGGCATCCGGATCTGCGCCGAATACTTACAGACTATGGCTTCATTGGGCACCCATTTCGGAAAGATTTTCCTCTGGTTGGTAATGTTGAGATGCGTTATGACTCCGAGAAGGGTCGTGTTGTTTATCAGCCGGTCACGATAGAGCCACGAACTTTAGTGCCTAAAACTATACGTGATGATAACCGGTATGAACCCGACCTTAAAGACAGATAGTTAACTCAACAAGAGATTTTATAGTGCCCGAAATTCAGAATTTCACAATGAACTTTGGTCCGCAGCACCCCGCTGCACATGGTGTGTTACGTCTTGTGTTAGAGATGGATGGTGAAGTTATTCACCGTGCAGATCCGCATATTGGGCTGCTGCATAGGGCAACAGAAAAGCTTGCAGAGAGTAAACCTTTCAATCAGTCAATTGGCTATATGGATCGATTGGATTATGTCTCTATGATGTGTAATGAGCATGGTTATGTGTTAGCTATTGAGAAGTTGTTAGGTGTCTCACCGCCCATTCGTGCTCAATATATACGGACAATGTTTGATGAAATTACGCGAATTTTGAATCATCTATTATGGCTTGGATGTCATGGCCTTGATGTTGGGGCTATGACAATGTTTCTGTATTGCTTTCGCGAACGAGAAGATCTTATGGACTGCTATGAGGCGGTCTCAGGTACGCGTATGCATGCGACTTATTATCGTCCAGGTGGTGTTTTTAGAGATCTTCCAGAACATATGCCTAAATATCAACGTTCAGCACATAGGTCTGATAAAGATTTAGGGCTTATGAATGAGGACCGAAGCGGTTCTCTGCTGGATTTTATAGACGCTTTTACTGAAAGGTTTCCTGGATGTGTTGACGATTATGAAACTTTGCTTACTGATAATCGTATTTGGAAGCAAAGAACTGTGAATATAGGCGTGGTATCGCCAGAACGCGCAAAACAACTTGGGTTTTCGGGACCTATGTTGAGAGGTTCTGGGGTAGTTTGGGATTTAAGAAAAACAGAACCTTATGAGGTATATGATCAGATTGATTTTGATATTCCTGTTGGGGTTAATGGAGACTGTTATGACCGTTATCTTGTACGAATGGAGGAGATGCGGCAGTCAAACAAAATCATCAAGCAATGTCTTACCTGGCTTAGAAAAAATCCTGGCCCAGTTGTTTTGGATGATCATAAGATAGTTCCCCCGTCGCGTATCGAGATGAAAGATGACATGGAGTCACTGATTCATCACTTTAAGCTTTTTACTGAGGGGTATTGTGTTCCTGAAGGCGAGGCTTATGCTGCAATTGAACACCCTAAGGGAGAGTTCGCCTGTTATGTTATTTCAGATGGTGCTAATAAACCTTATCGCGTAAAGGTTAGGGCGCCTGGTTTTGCTCATATAGCTGCAATGAACGAAATGGTTGTAGGTCATATGTTAGCTGATGTGGTTTCTGTTATTGGCACTCAAGATATTGTATTTGGGGAGATAGATCGATGAGTTCGGTCACATTATCTGATCATCTGCGCGAAGAAATTGACCGATGGGTTTTGAAGTTCCCAGCAGGCCGTCAACGTTCAGCTGTTATTGGAGCTTTGCAGGCCGCACAGCATGAAAACCAAGGCTATTTGAGTGCTGAGATAATGAATGCAGTCGCAGATCATCTGGGTCTACCGGCCATTCAAGTCTATGAGGTTGCAACCTTTTACTCGATGTTTGAGACAGAGCCAGTGGGTCGGCATTGTGTCTCTGTCTGTACGAACATTTCTTGTATGTTAAGAGGATCTGGTGAGATTGTGTCCCATCTTGAAGAGCGTCTTGGGATAAAGCTTGGCGAGAGCACTAAGGACGGCAAGTTTTATTTAAAAAAAGAAGAGGAGTGTCTTGCTGCATGCTGTGGGGCGCCTATGATGATGGTCGATCATATTTATCATGAAAACCTGACCTCAACAAAAGTTGATGAAATACTCGAGCAATTGGACTAGTGGTGGCCATGACTGAATTTAATCAGGTTTGTTTCGCAACGCTTAAATTTCAAGATGAACCTTGGTCGTTACAAAACTACCTGAAGTTAGGTGGGTACCAAGCGTGGGAAAAAGTGCTTAATGGCGAGCTAACTGCAGAGGCAATTATTGATGAGGTTAAAGCTTCTGGTCTCAGAGGCCGTGGCGGAGCAGGGTTTCCGACTGGTTTAAAATGGAGTTTCATGCCAAAGGATTCTGGCATCCAAAAATACCTTGTATGCAACTCTGATGAGAGTGAACCTGGGACATGTCATGACCGTGAGATTTTACGTTATAACCCTCATGCTTTAATCGAGGGTATGGCAATTGCCTCCTATGCCATGGGTGCAAGTGTTGCCTATAATTATATTCGTGGTGAATTTTTAGGAGAACCGGTTCCTCGTTTCGAGACGGCTCTTAAAGAGGCATACGAATCTGGATGGCTTGGTGAGAACATTCAGGGGTCAGGAATCAATGTTGATATTTATACCTTTATAGGCGCAGGAGCTTATATTTGTGGAGAGGAAACAGCCTTACTTGAGTCTCTTGAAGGAAAACAGGGTAAGCCACGATTTAAGCCCCCATTTCCAGCTAACTTTGGTCTTTACGGAGCACCAACAACTATTAATAACACGCAGAGCTTAGCTTCTGTGCCCACTATTCTTCGTAATGGTGCTAAATGGTTTTTAGATCTTGGGGTTGAAGGTTCAGGTGGAACCGGGATTTTCTCTGTCTCAGGACACGTCGAGAAACCTGGTAACTACGAAGTACCATTAGGAATTCCTTTTAAAGAATTACTGGAAATAGCTGGTGGGGTCCGTGATGGGAGAAAATTAAAGGCAATTATCCCCGGAGGCTCTTCCGTACCTGTCCTGCCAGCAGAAATGGTTATGGATCTGACAATGGACTTTGACACGCTCCGTAATGCCAAGTCCGGCCTAGGTACTGGCGCAATGATCGTGATGGATGAAACCACTTGTATGGTTAATGTTCTTAGGCGAATCAGCCGGTTCTACTTTGCTGAGTCCTGTGGACAGTGTACTCCATGCCGGGAGGGGACGGGTTGGTTGTATAGAGTGCTATCGAGGATTTTGGAGGGTAATGGCAGGAAGGAAGATATCGATATGCTTGTTGACGTGGCCAATAAGATTGAGGGGCACACAATTTGTGCATTAGGAGATGCCGCAGCTTGGCCAGTACAAAGTTTTATTAGACATTTTCGTCATGAATTTGAATTCATGGTGAATAACGGGGGGCGCAGCCTGGTTGATGACTTGGAATCCGCTGCGTAAAAACAGGCTATAACTTATGACAGATAAAATCGTCACTATTGAAGTTAATGGTGTACCAGTCGAGGCTAAAGCAGGTCAGATGTTGATCGAGGTGACTGATCGACAGGATGTTTATGTCCCACGTTTTTGTTATCACGAAAAACTGTCTATAGCAGCCAATTGTCGTATGTGCCTCGTGGAGGTTGAGAAGGCCCCTAAGCCTTTGCCAGCTTGTGCTACACCTATTGCCGATGGGATGAAGGTGTTTACACGTTCTGCCCGTGCTATCGCAGCGCAAAAAGCTACGATGGAGTTTCTGCTGATCAATCATCCTCTTGATTGCCCTATTTGTGATCAAGGAGGTGAGTGCGAGCTTCAGGATATGGCAATGGGATTTGGAAGTGATGTTTCTCGATATGTAGAGAAAAAAAGAACTGTTAAGGATAAAAATCTTGGCCCCCTAGTGTCTACAGATATGACACGATGTATTCATTGCACTCGTTGTGTTCGGTTTGGACAGGAAATTGCTGGAATCCAAGAGTTAGGTACAACTGGTCGTAGTGAAAATATGGAGATTGGTACCTATATTGAACGCAGTGTCGATCATGAGCTTTCTGGCAATATTATTGACCTTTGCCCGGTAGGAGCACTTAATAATAAGCCTTATCGTTACAGCGCTAGGGCTTGGGAGATGATAGCAAAGCCTCTTATCTCGCCCCATGACTGTTCAGGTTCAAATCTTTTTGGGCATGTCTTAAGGGGGAAGCTTAAGCGTGTGGTGCCCTCGTGAAAACGAATTAATTAATGAAACATGGATCGCTGATCGTGACCGATTCAGTTACGAGGGCGTTTATGCCGATGATCGATTGACTGTACCAATGCTTAAGACTGAGAAGGGTTGGTCAGATGTCCCATGGGAGAAAGCAATTACTCATGCATCTCGGTTTATTCAGGCTAGCATTGGCGATGACGGGAATTCTCTTGGTGCGTTGATATCTCCCACCGCAACTGTCGAGGAAATGTTTCTTTTTAGTCAAATAGCACGCCATCTTGGTAGTAATAATATTGATCACCGACTTCGTGCTCGAGATTTCCGCGACCAGAGTGCTGATCCATTATGGCCATCCTTAGGTATGCCAATAACTGAGGTCGAGGAGCTAGATGGGATTTTGGTTGTTGCTTCTAATCTACGTAGAGAGGTGCCAATGGTTGCACATCGTGTGCGTAAGGCCGCTATCAAGGGTGCATCAGTTGGTTTTATCAATCCAACGTTATATGAATACCACTTTCCTTGTGCAGCCTATGTCGAAACCCCCCTCAATGTTTTGGTCAAATCCCTTGCATCAGTTTTAGCAGCTACACTTGAGTTGACTGATCAAGAGGCTCCACAGGGTCTAAGCTCTATATTAGATGGTGTTGAAGTCACAGACTCTGAAAGGAAGGCCGCTCGAATTTTAATTGATCAAGATAGGACATTGTTGATCCTCGGGCAGATGGCCTTGAGACATCCTTGCTTTGCCGATATTCGTGCTATTGCAGCAGGCCTTTGTCAAATCACTAATGCTACCCTTGGGTATTTGCCAGAAGGTGCAAATTCACCTGGAGCAGCTTTGGTTGGCGCACTTCCTCATCGTGAACTAGGAGGTCGAGCTATTGAATCGGTTGGTCTAGATGCCCAAGGAATGCTTGCTAACCCTAGGCGTAGCTATATTCTTTTTGGATTAGAGCCTGAACATGACTTAGCCGACGCAAAAACTTGCCCAGGAGGCGTTCCAGAATGCTGACACGGTTGTATGTTTTACGCCGTATGTGACGGATACACTTCTTAGTTGTGCGGATGTTCTTTTGCCAATTTCCACATTTGCTGAGACAGCGGGAACGTTTGTTAATGTCGAAGGCATATGGCAAAGCTTTGAGGCCGCTGCAAAGCCTTTCGGAGATTCTAGAGAAGGCTGGCGGGTCTTACGCGTTTTAGGTAACAACCTGAACCTTTCAGAATGTGATTATCGCAGCGCAGCTGAGGTTCTTGAGACTCTTATGGACGAGGTTGGTGATCCAATAATTGATACTCAATACAAGGGAGAGTTTAAACCTGAAATCAAACCTACAGAGGTTGATTTATCTGAGCTTGATGTGCCGATGTATTCTATTGATGCTGTAGTGAGACGAGGTGAAGCGTTGCAGAAGACAGCTAAAGAGCAAAGCGTCAATAAGGTTGGTAGAGAATCTTAAGTCGATATGACTAATCTTTTTTATCAATTAGATCAGTTGCTAGGATTTTTCGGCCTTCCGGAGCCAGTTCAGTTCAGTGTATTAACGGTGATTAAAGCAATGATCGTTTTGATTCCGCTGATGTTAACCGTTGCATATTTTACTTATGCAGAAAGAAAATTAATTGGCTTTATTCAAAACCGACTAGGTCCTAATAGAACTGGGTGGTATGGGTTACTCCAACCTTTTGCAGACCTTATAAAAATGATGTTAAAGGAAGTTGTTTTACCTCGTAATGCTAATAAATTTCTTTTCTTGCTTGCTCCAGTTCTTTCTTTAACTACAGCTTTTGCGGCATGGGCGGTAATACCGTTCAGCGAAGATTTTGTTATTGCCGATATTGATGCTGGATTGCTTTATGTTTTAGCGGTCACGTCACTAGGTGTCTATGGAGTGGTTTTAGCGGGATGGGCTTCTAATTCAAAGTACGCTTTTCTAGGTGCTATGCGCTGCGCTGCACAGATAGTGGCTTATGAGATTGCTATGGGCTTTGCGCTAGTGGGTGTTTTGATGGCTAGTGGAAGTTTAAATCTTGGCGATATTGTTATGGCGCAATCAGGAACTAGCTTTTTAAGCTGGTTTATGTGGCCACTTTTCCCCTTGTTCTTGGTCTATTTTATCTCTGGTGTTGCTGAGACAAATCGAGCTCCGTTTGATGTGGCTGAAGGTGAATCAGAGATAGTGGCTGGATTTCATGTTGAGTATTCAGGGATAGCCTTTGGCCTGTTTTTTCTAGGCGAATACGCCAATATGATATTGATATCTGCTCTTACAGTTATATTTTTTTGTGGTGGTTGGCTTTCACCTTTTGCTGGGGTGCCTTTTTTGGAAGATAGTCTCCTATCGGCGCCTCATTTTGGTTGGCTAGCTCTAAAGATGTCTTTTTTCATGTTTTGTTTTCTTTGGTTTAGAGCTACTTTTCCTCGTTATCGCTATGACCAGATTATGCGGCTTGGGTGGAAGGTTTTTATACCAATAACTATTATTTGGATTGGTGTTGAAGGCGTAATGTTTGTCAGTGGAGTCGGTCCGTGGTCGGATTAATTTAGGGTTTGATAATGAAGAATTTTTTCAAAACATTTTTAATGACCGAACTTGTTAAAGGTTTAGGTCTTACTTTTAAGAATCTTTTTTCTAGAAAGATCACGATTAGATATCCTGAGGAAAAGGCACCACAATCGCCACGATTTCGTGGTCTTCATGCTCTTAGGCGTTATCCAAGCGGAGAAGAGCGCTGTATCGCTTGTAAGTTATGTGAGGCCGTTTGCCCAGCTCTGGCAATAACCATTGAATCTGATGTAAACAAGGATGGTACGCGAAGGACTACACGTTATGACATTGACTTGTTTAAGTGTATTTATTGTGGTTTTTGTGAAGAGGCGTGTCCGGTTGATGCGATTGTCGAAACTCGAATACATGAGTATCACATGGAAACTCGGGGAGAGAACATAATGAGCAAGGATAAGCTTTTGGCAATTGGTGATAGATACGAGCACATGATTGCTGCGGATAAAGCATCAGATGCCCCTTATAGGTAAAAGGTACACCAGGTTTTTAAAAAAGCAGTTTAAACATTGATTACTTCACTCTTATTTTATACTTTCTCTTTCATCCTTGTGATTTCTGCTCTGGGAGTCATTGCAAGTCGTAATTTGGTGTATTCGGCTTTATTTTTGGTTTTGGCATTCGTTCAAAGTGCGATGCTTTGGTTGTTAATTGAGGCCGAATTTTTGGCTGTTGTTCTCGTGCTGGTGTATGTAGGAGCAGTGATGGTTCTGTTCTTATTCGTGGTAATGATGCTTGATGTTAAGTCTGAATCACTCAAAGATAATTTTAATCGTTACCTTCCTATAGGTCTCTTGCTGTCATCGGTTATTGTTATTGAAATTGTTCATGTCGTCTGGTTCCGTAGCCAAGATGTAATTTCAGTTTTATTGCCACAGCCTAATCCAGAATCTTATAGCAACACTCAGGCTCTAGGTGGTTTGCTTTATACCGAGCATGTTTACGCATTTGAGTTAGCCGGAGTTATTTTGTTACTTGCTATTGTTGCTGCAATTTCACTGACAATGCGTCGTAGACCCGGGTTGAAGGTGCAGGATGTGTCCGCACAGGTGAAAGTTAAAAGAGAAGACAGGGTTCGTTTGGTTAAGGTTTCCTCTAGCAAGGATTCTTAAGGTAGATGTATAAATAATGATTACTATTTCTCATTATCTGGTCTTGGCTGCTGTTCTTTTTAGTCTTGCCATTGTAGGAATTTTTATAAATAGAAAAAACGTCATTTTATTGCTGATGTGTATTGAACTAATGCTACTGGCAGTTAATTTTAATTTCATAGCTTTTTCTCGAATGCTAGGAGATGAGCTTGGCCAGATATTTGTTTTTTTTATTCTGACTGTGGCCGCTTCAGAGGCCGCTATTGGTTTGGCTATCCTTGTGGTTTTATTTCGAACTAGACAGAGCGTTAATGTTGATGAGCTTGGAACATTAAAAGGCTGAGATGGAAGCAATCTACCTTACAGTTGTTCTTGCACCTCTTGTTGCTGCCGTATTTTCAGGCTTATTTGGTAAACAGATTGGACGCTCTGGGGCACATTCCATAACCATAGCCGGAGTTTCTATTTCGTTTCTTTTATCGCTATATGCGTTAAAAGTGATAGCCATTGATGGAGCCCCAATATTCAATGAGACAATCTATCGTTGGGGTTCGATAGGCGGTTTGACTATGGAAGTTGGATTCCTTGTCGATCATCTAACAGTCTTAATGATGACTGTGGTTACCTTTGTCTCCCTTGCCGTGCATATTTATACAATAGGCTATATGCATGACGACGAAGGCTATCAGAGGTTTTTTAGTTATATCTCTTTGTTCACATTTGCAATGCTCATGTTGGTTATGTCTAACAATTTTCTGCAGCTTTTTTTCGGATGGGAAGCTGTTGGAGTAATTTCATATCTTTTGATTGGTTTTTGGTTTAAAAAAGAAACGGCAATTCTGGCTAATATGAAGGCCTTCCTTGTAAACCGTGTGGGTGATTTTGGTTTTCTGCTTGGTATAGCCGCCTTGTTAATGTATGCCGGATCCTTAGATTACTACCAGGTTTTTAGTGTTGCAGAGCAGTTGAGTGGACAGTCCATAGAACTTTTTTCTGGTATGCAGTGGTCAGTTCTAAGCGTTGCATGCATCTGTTTGTTTGTTGGTGCGATGGGAAAATCTGCTCAGGTTCCTTTACATGTGTGGTTGCCAGATTCAATGGAAGGGCCAACTCCAATATCTGCTCTTATTCATGCCGCAACAATGGTGACAGCTGGTATTTTTATGGTGGCTCGTATGTCGCCGTTATTTGAATACTCGCAGACTGCTCTAAGTGTGGTTTTAATAATTGGAGCAACTACTGCATTTTTTACTGGACTGTTGGGTGTTGTGCAGCAAGATATAAAGCGGGTTGTAGCATACTCAACTCTATCTCAGTTGGGTTATATGACAGTGGCACTTGGAGCTTCTGCTTATGCAGCAGGAATTTTCCATTTGATGACACATGCATTTTTTAAAGCATTACTTTTTCTTGCGGCTGGTTCTGTGATTATCGCCTTACACCACGAGCAAGATATACGAAAAATGGGTGGGCTACGAAAATATATGCCTATCACTTACTGGACCTCGTTAGTTGGTACCCTCGCGCTCGTTGGATTTCCTGGATTTTCAGGCTTCTTTTCAAAGGATGCTTTAATTGAGGCTGTGCACCTGTCAACAATTCCTGGGTCGAGCTATGCATATTGGTGTGTACTTTTAAGTGTCTTCGTCACTGCTTTGTATAGTTTTCGTGTGTTTTTCCTTGTGTTCCATGGGAAGGAACGTATGGACCCTGAAGTGAAAAAGCATGTGAAGGAGTCCCCAGCAGTTGTGACATTACCTCTCATTTTGCTAGCCATTCCTTCTATTTTTATAGGTTGGCTAACCATTGAGCCTGTGCTTTTTGGAAGTTTTTTTAATCAATCAATTTTTGTGTTACAGACTCCTGGAGTGGTTGAGCAATTGGGGGAAGATTTCCATGGGCCTTTGAGCTTTATAATGCATGCCGCTACAGCATCAGTTGCTATCTATCTGGCAGCTGCTGGTGCTTTACTTGCGTGGTTTCTTTATTTGAGAAGACCGGATTTGCCTCAGCGCTTTCAGGAAAAATTTAAAATTATTCATCAGGTGCTAGAGAATAAATATTATTTTGACTCATTCAATGAGAATTTTATAGCAAGGGGTGCACGGATAACCGCAAATTCATTTTGGCGAGTAGGAGATGAGTTTTTTATAGATGGATTGCTAGTAAATGGCACTGCACGTGTTGTTCAATTCTTATCTAGTGTTATGCGGTCAATCCAGTCTGGATATCTTTATCATTATGCGTTTGCCATGGTTGTTGGTTTGGCAATCATCATTGGTCTGTTAATCGTAGGTTGATAATTTTGTGACTAGTTTTCCTCTTCTTAGTATTCTTATTTGGCTACCTATTGCTGCTGGAATATTCGTATATGCCCTAGGTACAACAGAGCATGCCACTCGTTGGGGAAAGGTTATAGCCTTATCGGCATCTGTTGCTACGTTTTTGTTAAGTGTGCCGCTTTATATCAATTTTGATGCAAGCATATCGAGCATGCAGTTTATTGAACGCTTGCCTCGGATAGAACGCTTTGGTGCTTATTATCACTTAGGGGTAGATGGCATCTCAGTGCCTCTAATTATTTTAACTACGTTTTTAACTCCCTTTATCATCATAGCTGGATGGGAAGTTGTTAAGCTTAGGCCAGCACAGTATTTTTCAGCTTTTCTGTTGTTAGAAGGTCTAATGATTGGCGTTTTTTCGTCATTAGACGCCCTCCTTTTTTATGTTTTTTGGGAATCCATGCTGATTCCAATGTTTATAATCATTGGGGTTTGGGGGGGAGCAAGGCGCGTCTACGCGACAGTTAAATTTTTCCTCTATACCTTCCTTGGCTCAGTATTTATGCTGATCGCTTTGATCTATATGTACCTGCAAGTAGGCGGGTACTCGATTCTCGATTTCCATCAACATCCGCTTAACTTAGCAGAGCAGATCCCTATTTTTCTAGCATTTTTTCTGGCTTTTGCAGTGAAGGTGCCTATGTGGCCTGTTCATACCTGGTTGCCAGATGCTCATGTTGAAGCTCCAACTGGTGGGTCGGTTATTCTTGCAGCAGTTCTTCTCAAGATGGGCGGTTATGGGTTTATTCGGTTTAGTCTGCCAATCGCCCCTGACGCAAGCCAAGCCCTAGCGGGCATGATGGTAACACTGTCATTGATAGCAATAATCTATATTGCTTTTGTGGCCTTAGCTCAAAAAGACATGAAAAAACTTATAGCCTACTCCTCTATCGCACATATGGGATTTGTGACATTAGGCTTTTTCGTCATATTTTTTATTGCAGTGAATTCTTCCGGTATAGAAGGGGCTACCCTTGCATTACAAGGCGGAATGATTCAGATGATTTCGCATGGGCTCATTTCGGGAGCTTTGTTTCTTTGTGTTGGTGTTATGTATGATCGTTTGCATAGCCGTGATATTGACGCATACGGAGGAGTGGCTAATACAATGCCTAAATTTGCGGCATTGATGGTCTTTTTTGCATTAGCAAATGCAGGCCTACCTGGAACATCTGGTTTTGTTGGAGAGTTTCTCGTGATAATGGGAAGTTTTCAGGCTAGTTTCTGGCTTGCATTTCTTGCCGCAACAACTTTGATTATGGGCGCAGCTTATACATTATGGTTGATTAAAAGAGTGATATTCGGAGAAGTTGGTAACGAAGGTGTGGCTTCTCTTAAGGATATTGATAGGCGAGAATTCTTTATGTTGGGTGTGCTGGCTTTTTCTGTCCTTCTATTGGGTGTTTGGCCTGCACCGTTAATGGAGTTAATGGAGCCGACATTAGGAGCATTACTTGAGCACATTTCTCAATCAAAATTATAAGTCTTGGTGCCCCTTATGCCTGATTTGATTCCAGCCATTGCAGAGATTTTTCTTACGATTGCGCTGTGCTTGATATTAGTGATTGATACTTTTCTGAAGCAAAATCAGCGAATTATTACTTTTCGACTTGCGATGCTTGCTTTGATTGGAACTGCATTTTGCACAGTCTACTTTGGCGTTGACGGACCTGTTACTACATTTAATGAAGCTTATCTTGCAGATCCTGCGGGCAATATTTTAAAGTTATTTGCCTATCTGATTATAGGTATTGTTTTTCTTTACTCACGAGATTATTTAATACGTGAGGGGCTCTTTAAGGGAGAATTTTTTGTACTAGCGCTTTTTGGTTTGTTAGGCGTAATGGTAATAACTTCCTCTAATAACCTTCTTATTGTGTATTTGGGTTTGGAACTGCTTTCGCTGTCGCTCTATGCTTTAGTAGCATTCGATCGTAATTCTGGTCTAGCTGCTGAGTCTGCAATGAAGTATTTTGTGCTGGGTGCGATTGCTTCTGGAACGCTTCTTTATGGTATTTCGGTCCTTTACGGGCTTACAGGAACAATATCTATTAATGAACTTTCGCAGTACTTCTCAGCAATTGAAGAGGTAAGTCTTCTAGCCCTTTTAGGCTTAGCTTTTATCATCGTTGGGATTGCTTTTAAATTTGGTGCTGTTCCATTTCATATGTGGTTGCCTGATGTTTATCAAGGTGCTAGAACCCCGGTAACGCTTTATATAGGTACTGCTCCTAAGTTAGCCGCATTTGCTCTGGCATGGAGGTTTTTGAGTGATGGTTTAGGTGAATTACATGGTAGTTGGCAAGACATGGTTTTAGTGCTTGTTGTCTTATCATTGATACTTGGTAATCTAGCAGCAATCGCTCAAACAAACCTCAAACGGATGCTCGCCTATTCAACCATCTCACATGTTGGTTTTATTCTGATGGGGTTTGTTACAGGAAGTTTAGAAGGCTTGCGTGCTTCAATGTTCTATACCTTGACCTATGTGCTAATGGCAGCAGCAGCTTTTGGCATGATTATTGCTCTAAGCAGAAAAGGATTTGAAGCTGATAAATTAGAGGATTTTAAGGGGCTCAATGGACGAAGCCCTTGGTTTGCATTAATGATGCTTATGATCATGTTTAGCATGGCAGGCGTTCCACCGTTTGTTGGTTTTTATGCAAAACTGATGGTGTTAGAGAGCGTTTTGGATGCGGAGCTTTTTGGATTGGCTATAACAGGAGTTATATTTGCTGTTGTGGGAGCTTTTTATTATCTGAGGGTTGTTTGGTACATGTATTTTTCTGAGCCATCAGATACTTCTGCTCTTACGATTTCCAGCGATTTTCAGTTAATACTTAGCGCGAATGTATTAGCTTTACTTGCTCTTGGTTTATTCCCTGGATTTTTGCTGGACCTATGTAGCCGAGTCTTATCCTAAAAACTGTTATCAAGTTCGATAATTGCTTATTGCGCGCCTTGCGACTGCTGGCGTGCGTTAGTATGATGCCGCTTCTCGATTGCGGGGTGGAGCAGTCAGGCAGCTCGTCGGGCTCATAACCCGAAGGTCGTAGGTTCGAATCCTACCCCCGCTACCATCTGTTCCTTCTTTAAGTCGATACCCATCTAAAATCAATAATGGGGGAATACATATGCGTGTTTTGATTTTTTTTCTTTCAGTAGTTAGTCAGCTTTGGTTTTCTGGAGCCTCCTTTGCACAAGGGTGGATTGAATTCGTTGATCAGGTTGATCGTTTTGGAGTTAATTTTCCAGGTGAACCTGAAATTCGCGAATTTAGCTATACCTCAGAGTTTAACGCTATCTTTCCTGGACGAGTTTATTCAGCTCAAGTAGGAAGCAATAGTTATTCGGTCACTGTGGTCCATTTTGCAGATGCAGAGCGAATTCATGATGCTATGGAAAAAACGGTGGCACAAAGCGGCCCAAGCAATTGGCTTTATGACCAAAGAGCGTCTGTAGCCCGTGCGGCTCGTGAATTCCGTCAAAGAGACGGTGAAGTAACTTATGATGCTTGGTCTCATATAGACCGAGTGGAAGGACTTCAGCTACAACTTACAAATGCAGATGGGTCCAGAACCTTTGCGGGTATCTATTTGAATGGCAATGTAGACCGGCTATACGTTTTAGAGGCTACAGTTGATGCTAGGTCGCCATCACCTGGATTATTTCAGCAATCACTTAGATTCTTAGATGACGTAGGGGATAGAATTCGTTATCGATTATCAACAAATGGTTGCTCTGTATATCCTGATATAGAACCCAATAATCCAGCTATAGCAGTACTATCTATTCGATAAGGCTATATACATTCGGGTATTTTGCTGATTTGGCTTTACAGTTGAGGGGGTAAAGGGATTTCGTTTAGGGTTCCTAAAAGGCCATTAAAACATTGGATTCGAGCGCCCTCTTTAAGCCCAGAGGTTAGGTTAATAGCTTCTTCATCCGGGTAGATGGCTAACTGCACAGCCACGAGGACGGCCTGTAGATAGGCCCGTTCGAGGAATTTTTGTTCATAGGGGTAGAGACTATTTTCAACTAAGGGTCTACCTTTTTCTGCATATTCATCTAGGTCTGCCGTACCAATTTCGGGGTTGGGGGTTGCAGCTCGTGCCCATTCAAATAGTAGATCCCACTTTTCAATGAGTCTATCGCAATATTCGTTTGCAACTTCAGCATCAGGGGATTGTTGAGAAAAGCTGGGTGATATAGCTAGAAGACCAGCTAGTAGTATTCCATTTTTCATTGATATAGTTTCGTGATAGAGACTTAAGAGTCTATCCTAAGTTTGAAATTTAAGATGAAAAAAATTGAAAATAATATGGTTAACTAGGGCTATATCAACATAAATTGATTTCATGGTTATGAGTAGCTTTATATGTAATTCAATTGAGTATCTACCTTATGAGTAAAATTTACATAAACAAAGAGAATGAACGCCCCACGTGTTGTCAGTAAAAATAAGGGTTACACTCTTATCTTGATCTTCTAGGGGGAGTGATAAGAGGTGCTAAAGATCAGGCTGAGAAGCTCAGTATCAACATTCCTGTTGCTTGTTTTAATGAGTAATGTTGTAAAAGGACAGTCTTCTGAGACTGAGTTTCCTAGGGGTTGGGATGGCAAGCCTAATTTAAATGGAATTTGGCAGGCAATTGGTACGGCACACTGGGATATTCAGGATCATCCTGCAAGTGCTGGATTACCTGAGTTTGGAGCAATCGGTGCAATCCCCCCAGGCCAAGGTGTGGTGGATGGGAATGAGATTCCCTATCAACCTTGGGCCTTAGAGCAGAAACAAAAAAACTTTGATGACCGTTTTACGATGGACCCGGAAATCAAATGTTATTTGCCAGGAGTTCCTCGAGCAACCTACTTGCCTTATCCTTTTCAGATAATTCAAGGCACTGATAAGACCATGATTGTTTATGGCTTTGCAGAAGCCAGTCGTACAATCCATATGAATGTAGAAAACCCAAAACCTGCACCAATTGATAGTTGGATGGGGCGTTCCCATGGGAAATGGGAAGGGGATTCCTTTGTGGTCAATGTGGCAGAGTTTAATGGACAGTCATGGTTTGATCGAGCCGGTAATTTTGCTAGTGAAACACTTCGTGTGGAAGAGCGATATACACCTCTTGGTCCAAATGCTCTTATGTACCAGGCTACTATTGAAGACCCAAATGTTTTTACTGAATCTTGGACTATTAGCATGCCACTCTATCGTAGGCTAGAGGATCTAGTGCAAGTTTTAGAATTTAAGTGTGTCGAGTATTCAGAAAGTATTTTATACGATCACCTTAGACGGCAGCCCGTAGAGTAAACATACAGTTGCAGAGGTATTACAAGTTGCAAAGAAAAAACTTTGTTTTTACAACCCTTATGCTAGGGATAATAACGTTGATGCCATACCCAATACTGGGTGCAAATTATCATCATGTACATATTCTTGCTCCTAGCCCGCTCGAAGCAGTGAAATGGTATACAGATTATCTGGACTGTGATTCGATTGTAAATCGTATAGATGCAGTTAGTTGTGATGATATTGAAATTGTCTTTATTGCACGAGCTACCTTAGGAGGTACTCAGGGTACTGGCGTTAATCACATAGCATTTTCAGTCCCTAACCTTGAAAATAAAATGACTGAACTTGAAAGAGTGGGAGTGTATGGATCAGGTGTTAGGCTGCATAGATTTTCGGATGGTTCAATATTCCAAGATATTCCTGGTTTATATAAGTCTGGCTTTATTTTTGATCCATGGGGGACTCGGATCGAGCTTGTAGAGGATGCAGACCTTTTAGGATTTCACCATGTTCATTTGAGTTCACCAAACCCTGAAGAAACATTACTTTGGTATCAGGAAGTTTTTGATGGTGAATTAGCAAGATTGAAGGGGGAGATAGATGGTGTTTTGTTGGGTGATATCTGGGTTCTAGTGTCCGAGCATTTATCTGGTAGTCCAGCACCAACGCAAGGACGTACTCTTGAAAATTTAGGGTTTGTTGTGCCAGATCTTAATGTAGCGATATCTGGTTTTCAGGAAAAAGGGCTAGGTGTTCAGCTTGATTCTTTAGGTGAGGGCGGAAGGCCGCAACGCGCTTTTTTGCTTGGGCCTGATAATGTAAATATTTCAGTCGTTGAATCAGGTTGGGTTAGTGTAAGCGCACAGCAAAAAGTCGATAGGCCTTTAGCAATAGAGCTTCAAGAGCGTTACAGCACATCTTCTACTCCTTGGGGTGAGCCTGATCTTCAAGGAATTTGGACAAGTGATGCAGCTCATGGGATTCCTTTAGAGAGACCTCTTAATGCTGTACAAACAGTTCCGCTAACACCTGAAGAAGCGGCTGCCCGTCGCGAAAGAGGAACGCTTAATAGCATTTGGGGGTATGAAAGAGAGTGGCGTGATACTACGTTAGGGTATGCAAAAAACGCTCCCTCTACCCAAGTGTCATTGATAATTGACCCATCTGATGGTCGACTCCCACCCATGACCCCTTATGGTGAGTCGCTTGTTGCAGCAGCAGAGCTTGCAGCAAATCAGCAAAGGTTACCCGCAGGGCCAGAAGATTTAAGTACAGATGATCGTTGTATTACGCGCGGGCTTCCGGGACTGATGTTGCCTAGGGTATATAACAATGGATTACAAATTGTCCAAGGCCCAGGTTATGTCGCAATACAAAAGGAAATGGTTCATGAGACGCGTGTAATTCCAACCACAGAAAAACCACATCTTGGGTCTTCTCTAACCCAATGGCTTGGAGATTCCCGAGGATATTGGGATGGAGAAACACTGGTGGTAGAGGCGCTAAATTTTAATGGTCGGTCACCATTCAGGGGCGCTGGTAAAGATATGAGGTTAACTGAACGTTATACACGTATTGGACCAACTACGATTGAATATATGTTTACCGTAGTCGATAGCACGATATGGACTAGTCCTTGGACTGGAATTTTTCATTTTGAAAAAGATGATGATCAGTATGAGCTTGTCGAATATGCATGCCATGAGGGAAATTATGGCCTCACAGGTATATTAAGTGGTGCTCGTGCTACGGAAAGGGAATCTGCCGCTAATCAGTAAGGTGTTGCTAATGCGTATACCATCGCTAGTATTTTTTATAATAAGTATTTGTCTGTTACAGCAGTCAGGAGTATCGCTTGCTCATCATGCGTTTTCTGCAGAGTTTGACCAAACAAAACCTGTCACTCTTCGTGGCACGGTTACTAGGATGGAATGGATAAATCCTCATTCTTGGCTGCATATCGACGTTATTCAAGAAGACGGTAGTGTAGAAAACTGGATGATAGAGGCAGGACCCGCGGGGGTTCTTGTTCGCCGAGGATGGACAAGAGAGTCGGTAGCGATTGGTACTGACGTTTTAGTTGAGGGTTATCAGGCCAGGGATGGCTCAAATCGTGCAAATGGTAGGGATGTCACATTGCCAGATGGACAGCGCCTATTTGCAGGTTCGGGAGGGATAGGCGCTGCACCACAGGTAGAAGAATAATAGTAAGTGTGAGGAGAAAGTTGCAGGCCGCAAAAGTTTTTGGAATAAGTTTTTTGTTCTATAAGATGTGTTGAGTTTCTTATTCACTACGTAACTATAAATTACTAGCATTGCGAGAATTAATGGTTAGCTTTGTTAGGAAAAAATTTGTTGTCTTCTACAACCCTTGTTTGAAGGGTAAGATGATCAGTATTACCGCTAATTTGTGGAGGACTCAATGTATAAAATAAAAATTGATTTACATAGCTTGAGAAAAGGATTAAAGGCAATAATGTTGCTCGTAGTTTTTTTTATTGCAGCTTGCAGTCAAGGCACTGGAGATGTTGATGTTACTGTCTATCAAGGAGCACGATTAATTATTGGGGATGGCTCAGTAATAGAAAATGGTGCTTTTGCTGTTAATGATGGCCAGGTTGTGGCTGTTGGAACCACTGCTAGTATCTCTATAGATGGTGCTATGACAGTAGATCTAAGCGGCATGACTGTAATCCCGGCAATTGTTGATGCTCATGTTCATATGAGTAACACCCGAGAGGAAATTCTTGATGATCTTCGTCGGCGAGCACATTTTGGTGTGGGAGCTGCTATGAGTATGGGCTCTGATCCTGAAGGTGTTCCATTAGAACTACGAGATGAGATTGTGCCTGGACATGCGCGGTTTAAGTCAGCAGGACTTGGTATTACTAGACCCGAACCAGGCAGAAGAATGGTTCATTGGGTTGATACACCTGCTCAAGCACGTGAAGCGGTGCAGACAGAGGCGTCTCGTAATGTTGATGTAATAAAGGTTTGGGTTGATGATCGGGATGGTCTTTATGATCAATTGACGCCGGAGCTATATGGTGCAGTTATTGATGAAGCACATCAGCATGATATTCAGGTTTCTGCACACCTTTTTGAGCTGGAAGATGCTAAAGGACTGTTACGGGCTGGTGTTGATATTCTTGCACATGGAGTGCGTGATCGAGACATTGATGTCGAATTTATCTCTCTTGTAAATGAACGTCCAAACCTTGTGTTAATACCAAATCTTCCAGGTCGTGGTATTAGTTCTGATTACAGTTGGTTAGAGGGTTCTATTCCGGACGAAGATTTTCAACGACTACAAAATATGGATGCAAGCTCCCAGGCACAATCAGCGCATGCTATACAAGCTAGAAACCTTTCTAGGTTAAGCCAAGAAGGTATGACTATAGGAATGGGGACAGATGGTAATACTCCATGGGGGGCACATATTGAGATGGAGGATATGGTTCTTGCAGGCATGTCTCCTGGTGATGTCATTGTGTCTTCAACCAAAAATTCTGCTGAGATTCTAGGATTAGACGATATGGGTATTCTTGAAGAAGGTTATAGTGCTGACTTTGTCGTTTTAAGTGCTAACCCGTTGGATGACATTAAAAACACAAGGCAAATCTCATCGGTTTATCTACGTGGTGTGGAGGTAAATCGCGAGGGGTTTGTATGGTAAGAGGGTTTTTTCTTAGAGATGAGAGTTTTAAGAGAATTCTTTCATGTCATTAATTTATAGAGCTATCCAATTATTTAAATGAACATGACTGTTGGGAAGTGAGGCAAAATGATGAATGAACATAGTCAGAAACGTTGGGTTTCTAGAGCAGGTTTCTTGGTTTTCTGTGTATTAGGAATCTATTATCAGAATGTTCAAGGACAGACTGAGCCAGGCTCTGGGTTTGCTGCAGTGCCAGGATTAAGGGGCGGGCAAGATGTTCATGGTCCCTATGAGGTGGTGCCAAACTGGCCAAAGCCGATGTCAGAAAGTCTTCCAGGTCACGAAGGCTGGACTTGGTCCGTTACCATGGATGTTTTTGCTGAGAGTCCAGATCGTGTATTCCTAGTTCAAAAAGGTGAGCTAGCTCTTATTGAGGAAAGACCTGATTCGGTCTGGTTACCAGAGCTTGGTGCTGGTTTGCGCTACCCCAATTTTCGTTTACCACTCCGTCAAGCTGGGGCAGGTATTCCAAATGGAGATCGGTTGGATGAGCCGGGTAATGGCCGGCCGGGAATTGATTGGCGTTGGGAGCACTGCGTTCTAGTAATTGATCGTGAAGGAAATATTGTTGAGGAATGGAGTCAGTGGGACCACCTATGGTATCGGCCTCATGATGTTGAGATTAGTCCGTATGATCCAGATAAACATGTTTGGATCGTTGATGCCGATGGTCATTTTGTTGCTAAGTTTACAAATGACGGTTCAGAGTTGGTTATGACATTGGGTACGCCGGGGGAGCCAGGAGAGTCTGACAATCATTTTAGACGTCCTACATTTCTGGTTTTTATGGATGAGAACACCATGTACCTTGCCGATGGTTATGACAATACTCGGATCATTAAATACGATATGGATGGCAATATTTTAGCCCAATGGGGTGAGAAGGGACGAGGTCAAGGCCAAGAGACAAGGCCAGGTTATTGGAATAATGTTCATGGTATTGCTGTTGACCCTACAACACGGCGAGTTTATGTGAATGACCGTGATAATGGACGTGTCCAGGTATTTGATGAAGATGGTAATTATTTGGATGAATGGCAGTTTTGGTCAGGTAGGCGAGGACAGCCTCAGGATATACATAGCTTTATTGTTACAAGTGATCAAAAACTATGGGCAGCAGATCAGGGTACCCACAAGATTTTAGGGTACGATCTTGATGGTTATTTTCTTTACTCATGGGGTAGTTGGGGAGAGTATCCCGGAGGTATGTGGGGTGTTCATGGGATGTCAACTGATAACGAAGGTAACTTTTACACTGCCTCTGTTAATAACGGACGTATTCAAAAGTTTCGCCCTCGAGAAGGGGCTAATCCTGAATTTTTGATTGGTAAGCCATGGCCAGGCGCTTGGTAAGTAAACAGTAGGCATATAATTTGGTCTAATCCAAGCTGTCTTTATGGTAATTGTTTGGAAGTAATGAAAACAATGATTAAAAGCCTTATTGTTTTGGTAGGCATACTTCTTGCGATGTTGTGCGTTATGGCGCGTGCTCATCACGGTGATGCAGGTCGATATGATGAAGCAATTATCACATTAACTGGGACGGTTATTGCACTGCAGCTAATTAATCCGCATTCTATATTGATACTTGATGTGAAAAACCAGGATGGTGAGGTGGTCAGGTGGCAAGCCGAGTTTTCAAATGCCGCTAGTCTGGCTAGGATTGGCTGGACTACCCAGACGCTACAATCTGGTGATGAAGTTGTGGTGGCTGGTCGTCGTGTAAAAAGCGGCGCACCTTATATCAACCTCAGCGAACGAGCTCGAATTTTCAAACTAGAAACATGCGAAGATATCTATCGTTCTGGAATGATTTTTGGGGAAGCACCAGATTATCCAGCACCAGCTTGCAGTATGTAGGTTATATGATATAGCGTGCACCTAATGTTCAAGCCGTTCCATATTCTGGTAGTTATTTCCTGCTATTTTTTTGCTTGTTCTGCGTGGGCGCAAGGTGGTTCTGATTACTATTCTGGACGTACTGTAACTATATTGGTTGGCTCTGGTTCTGGTGGTCTAACAGATACATCGGCACGGTTAATAGCACAATTTCTTGAAAAACATATCCCTGGTGAGCCAACAGTAATAGTCCAAAATATGCCTGGTGGTGGAAGCGTCACGATGGCAAATCATGTAACTAGATCGGTTCCTCGAGACGGAACGGTGATTGGTTATCCTGTTCCTGGAATGATTACTGCAGAGCTTCTCGAACCAGATCGGGCGAAATATGAAGGCCGCACGTTAAACTGGATAGGTTCAGCGTTTCGAACTACTAATACCATTTCCGTGCTTAGCAGAACGGGTGTGAAAAGCTTGGAGGATGCCAGGCAGAAACCTCTGTTTCTAGGGGCTTCTGGTAGAGGATCGCCTTTATATCAAATTCCAGCTCTAGCAAAGGGACTTCTTGGGTTGAATTTTACGATTATCACTGGTTATGAAAGCGGTAGCGAGGTTGTTTTGGCAATGGAACGTGGCGAAGTTGATGGTCAGGCAATAGCATTAGATTTCTGGGCAGGACAGCGTCCGGAGTGGCTTTTAAATGATTCCCTGATACATCTCTTGAGAATTGGCCCACTTGATCCTGATAGAGCCCCTGGCGTACCCCACTTACGTGACCTTGTCAGCGGAGATCGGGATAAAGCTCTGGTAGAGCTTTTCGAGATTGGGTTCACACTAGGATGGCCTCTTTTTGCGCCTCCCGGTGTACCTAATGAAAGAGTGATTATTTTGCGTGAAGCTTTTTCTAAGGTAGTAAAAGATCCGGATTTTTCTGAGATTATTGAGACAACCCTTCATATAGAGCTAGACCCTATAATGGGTCCAGAGTTGGCTAACTATGTAGATCAGGCGCTAAGCACTCCTCAACCGTTAGTTGATGAAATGATTAAAATATTAGGGTTGTAAGTAGAATTAAGCGCTGAGTCTATCGTTAACAATTGCTTCAAAACGACTATCTGGGGATAAGAGATCCCGAGCTACCATCCAGTCATAAATACGTTCATATTCTTCTGGTGTATAAGGCCGTGGATAGACATAACGAAATCTGCCTAAATAAAAATCCTCTTCAGAAATACCTATAACATCTGATGGCACTTCCTCGATCATATATTTCAGATAAGGCTCTATACTTTGATTGATTTTATCGACAGCACTATGAATAGCACGGTCGACGCTGGCATAGCCTTTAGGGTCTAAACTTGGGACACCAACCTCTGCGCCCTCATAGAATGCCTCGCAAATGATCTTATGGCCACGTTTTACGGCAACTGTTATCCATGGCTCCATAAGTGCAGCAGCACCAATTTTCCCGTCTTCTAAAAACTTTAATCGTTGCTTAGGACCACCCACATGCCCTGGTTGCACTTCGTTTCTCGAAAGATAGCCTTCAAGCAATGCTAGAGTTACGTAGTGAGAGCCAGCATGCATGTTTACGCCAACTGTTACATCTTTCAAATCTGATGGAATGTTATAGGGTGAATCACCTCTAACTACTAGGGCCTGTGTAGCAACCGCGGCTCGTTTTGAAATTACGCGAGCCCCTTCATGGCTGTCCTGAGTTCTTCTGATTTGTCCCCACTCACACGCGCGATACATAGAGTACTCGCCTTTCTCTATCCCTTCATGCCATCCATAAGACTGTACTTTTTTGTGGTCTAAAATTGGTTCTAGTGGAACTTCTTTGTCACGATTTCTTCCAGAGCCAGCTGGTATTAATTCAACATCTACGCCTTCATCACTGAAGTAACCTTCTTCTAGAGCGACATGGTATGGCAGAGAAAATACTGCGTTATTAACTTCTATTTTCATAATTTAAAGTTTCCAGAAAATAATAAATTTAGGCTGATAGTAAAAGACAAAAACATTATAAAGGGGCTAATTTTTATAATTAAAGAATATCTTTGTAGTTTTCATAAAGGGCCCATTGGCTAGCAACATTTAATTCAGTTTCTGTAGCAGACAGTGGGGCCAAAGGGAGACCGGTTGAGTTTGACCACTCTATTAACTCTGGATCAACAAGCGCTTGAACAAGTGCGTTAGACAAGATTGTATGAGCTTGTCTATCCATGTTTGGTGGGCCGCCTAACATTCTTTGAACATTAAGCTTGGCCAACTCAGGTTTTCCTAAATCTGCAGCAGTCTCTACACCCTGTATAGGGCTAATGTCACTTAAGCTTGCAATAACTTTAAGATCACCCGTCTCCGTGTAACTTCGTACAGAAGTTGATGGTCCAAGTGCTACATCCCCGTCACCTCTTACCACGGCTAGGACATAATTTTGACTGCCCTGATACCCTGTTATAAAACGTGCGTTCAGTCCTAATACATTAGTTGTGATCATGGTCGCAGCATGAGCACTTGAGTGAACCCCGGTAACAGTAAATAGAATCGGTCTGCCTAGAGTCCTAAGATCATCGACACTAGTGATATTGCTAGAGCTAGCAACAACTATTGAATAGCGGTCTTCAGATATACGGCCTAGCCATGATACTTCTGATAAGTCATACCCAACGTTCTCTTCGAGCAGATGAGGTAGTAGTAATCCAGGAAGGTTGAAAGCGCCAATAGTGTAACCATCAGGCCGGGCACGAAAAATTGCTGTCGCTCCCTTTCTTCCACCTGCACCAGGCATGTTTCTAGGTATTAAATTAATGGAGTTAGGAAGATGCTTTTGTATGGCTGGCAGGACGCCGCGCACATAGCTATCAAAACCACCTCCAGCGCTGTAAGGGATGATGACAGTTATATCGTCTTCCGGGTATTGGGCGCTGACGCTAAATGAAGCGATTAAAAAGCTTATTAGTGCAATTAAAGTGAGTTTTATTTTTGATGGTATTTGCATTGTGCTGTCAATTATTTGATATGACTGTTGTTTCCTATTAACGCCATATATTTAGTTTAATAGCCACTCTATCAATAAACCCCTGAATAATTGTATCCCGAATATGTTTTCAAATACTAAAAATAGTATCGACCAAGTTCCTACAGCCGCTATGAGACCTGTAAAAAAAGATTCTCGGTTTCTCAGCGTAATAAAGCTAAAGACTAGAAGGGGCGCGGCATATTTATTCGTCACTTATGAAAGTGCGCTCCAATTTTCTAGAAGCCTGAGACTCCCGATGATTAATGCAATACAACCTATTGAGGCTGTGGTGATTAGGTTGAGCCAACGAGTACCTCTGTCTAAGGCCTGAAGTGGGTATGAAGCAACAAAAGACAGTACAGTCATACCAAGAATTGATCCTGCCCCAAAAGCAATAATGAACCCTAGAGCATTTCCTAGTGAATTTGCTGCTGCAGCAAGAACTAGCATACCAGCTGAACCTGCTGCTCCATGGACCATCCCAATTAGTAATGCCCGTTTTAATCCTATATTTGTGTGCTCATGTTTATGCGAGTCTCGAGTATCGGATGAGTTGTTGCTTAAGTGAGAATGTGCATGTATGTGTGTGACACCATCTTGGTGCTGATGAAAATGAATATGTAGTTTTCGTTTCCATATAGAAGCAAGTACGTTTGCTCCAAGTAAAATGAGCATTATACCCACAAAAAGCTCAAGCAGAGATTCGGTTTGAGGAGAAATGCTCTCGCCAAAAACAAGAAGAATCCCACAAATAGACAATAGGGTGATTGTATGTCCTAGCCCCCAAATTCCACCTCTAAGCATTACTGCTTTACGAGAGGTCTTGCCAGCACTCATGGCGGCTACGGCTGCAAGATGGTCAGCCTCTAATGCATGCTGCATGCCAACAATGCAACCTAGTAGAAGTAGCGTGTAGTATTCCATGGGCACTTTTCTGCTGACGCTTAATTTGTCTGCTAGAACATATTGGTTGGGTTATGCCGCAGATGAATTATTAATTATTTGGTTAGGGTTAAGTATAGAATTGTAGCATTATAAAATAGCGTAACAGGCGTTAATAAGGCAGTCGTAAAAATATGGATAAGCATGCAATAGTCTCAGATGATATCGCGAAAAAATTCACGAAAGAAAAACAGACACCCTATACCCGGTGGGTCGAAAAAGAAGGGCTTGATATTATCAATGGGATCTATGTCCCGGATTTGAATACAGTGGAGTTGAAGCCATGGGCTCGTAGAAACGGACAAGCAGTATTTATTAATCATGACGCCTCTAGGACTTCAAATGATTGCTATGTCTGTGAGATTGAACCAGGCAGCAAGTTGAATGAGCAACGTCAATTATATGAAGAAATGATAATGATTCTTGAGGGGCGTGGTTCAATAATTGCCCTGGCAGATCAAGGATTAGAGGCAAAGATGGATGAAGCCTATAAACTGGAGGGAGAAACTTTGCCCTCACTCTCTTAAGCATATGAATGCAAGTGAATAAAGCCATGACACCTGTAGGGTATTTTATCTAAAAATTCAAATGGTAGAACTATGACTGAACAAGTTGTTGCGGCGGTACGAACTGGTATTCATCAAACAGAGTTTCGTGAATACCCAATGCCAGAGGTTGCCAAGGATAGCGCACTCTTGAAGATGGAGGTGGCAGGTATTTGTGGTACCGATGTGAAGTTTTATGCAAAACCACCAATAACTGAGCCGGTGATCATGGGGCATGAAAATATTGGTTACATAGCTAAGGCTGGACTAGAATTTACGAAGCGTAAAGGGGTGAAAGAGGGAGACCTTGTGTTTGTTGAGCACTACGTGCCCTGTTTTTCATGCGAGTGGTGCCACAACGGAGAATACCGGCTATGTCATGGTACGGATTGGCGAAAAAACCCAGACGCTATACGTTTCGGTTATACATCAGCTGAACGGCCACCACATCTTTGGGGAGGATTTGCCCAATACATGTATCTGCCTTGGAATTCTGTTATCCATAAAGTTCCAAAAGGAGTGACGCCTGAACTGGCTGGTGTTGTGACGCCGATGGCTAATGGTATTCAGTGGGCACTGCTTGATTGTTCTGTAGGTTATGATTCACGAGTGCTTATTCAGGGGCCAGGTCAGCAAGGCTTATCTCAGACGGTTGCCTGTAAGCAGGCAGGGGCCTCATTAATCATTATTACAGGGACTTCCAAGGATAAGGCTAGGCTTGATGTAGCCTTAAAGCTAGGCGCTGACTATGCTATTAATGTTGATGAGGAGGACCCAAGAGAACGCATTCAAGAAATAACAAGCGGTGAAGGGGTAGATGTTTCAATAGACTGTACAGCAGGAGCGGGTACAGTCCCCGTGTTACTTGGTCTTGATGCACTTAAACGGAAAGGAGGCACAATTTTGGTTCAAGGGGAGGTGGGTCTTTTTCCAGATTTTCCTATGTCCCAAGTAACCAATAAATATGTCACTATTAAAAGTGCCCGTGGTCATAATTATCTTTCCTGTGAGCTAGCGCTTAAGCAGCTTTCATCTAATAGATTTCCTTTAGAATTAATAACTACACATCGCTTAGGGCTTCAGGATACTGATTTGGCAATTAAGTCGGTTGGTGGAACTGAGGCAGAAGGTGTAATTCACGTATCTCTACTGCCTTGGACTTAACAGACTTTTTGCTAACTATTTAATCTCGTAGACCTTATTAGAGTTAGAGTGACTCATGAGGTTTCCCAGGGTGTGCTTGTAAATATTCTTGTGCAGCATCGCTATAGTTTTGATTTTTTGGTAGAAGAAACGATGCAGACCTTACCTTGTGTGTTTGTGGATCTACGCCGGGGGGCTGAGTGCCTTCTTCCTGTAAGGCTTTTACAGCATGCAATAGCTTTCTTCTGGCCAGCATTATTCCGCGATCAGTAGGCGCTAATTTTTCCTTGGTTCGATCACAAATTGGACCCATACTTTCTTGCAAAGAGGAATCTTGTATAGCGATGCCATGTACTCCGCTGTAAGAAACTCCGGTTCTCTGGGCCTCTCTATCCATTAGATAATCATTAGATTTATTGGCTCGTGGTATGAAGGTTCCAGGAATATATTCGCAGTGGATTCCTTCGCCATTTTCCATGGCCGTACGCTCTTTATTGGTTAGCTCCCTAGACGCCTTATAATCGTAACTCCATGTCCAACAATTCTGATCATCAATTGGCACCCAAAAATGGCCATGTACTGGATGGTCAGCACGTGGTGGAATCATGGTAAAGCTGGGCATTACCCATTGGGTTACTCTCCAATAATAGTGGTCTTTTTCTGCGTTTCTACGAGCTCCTATTAGCAGTCCACCATCATGTTCGACAACCTCAAATACTGGACGTAAATCTGCAAAATTATATTTATTTCCCTTAGAGCCTTTGAACAATGGGTCTGTGTTCAAAGCGCCGCTATGTAAAAAAGACACATGACTAGAATCAATGCCACCTTCCATTGCTTGTAACCAATTACACTCTTGAATACGTTTTGAAATAAAACGTTGCTCTGATGAAACATTAGAAAATTCATATTCTGGCAATGGGGGTTTTTTATTAGGATCTCCCATATAGGCCCAAAGTACACCACCTTTTTCTACTAGAGGGTAAGCCGTAAGTTTTATTTGTTCACAGAATTTTGGATCCTCTTCCGAGGGAACTTCTATGCAGTTTCCAGTCACATCGTATTTCCAGCCATGATAGGGGCAACGCAGCCCGCATTTTTCATTTCTTCCAAACCACAAAGATACGCGCCTATGTGCACAAAACTCATCTAGTAGTCCAAGGCGGTTTTGAGAGTCTCTGAATGCAATCAATCGTTCAGAGCAAATTTGTACCCGTACTGGCGGGCAGTCTGGAGCAGGTAGTTCCTCCGAAAGCAGTACTGGCTGCCAATAACATCTAAACATGTCGCCCATGGGAGTTCCAGGGCCAGTTTGAGTTAGAAGTTCATTCCTTTCCTTAGAAAGCATCGGTTACACTCATAAAATTATTTCGCAGTCTTGAAGAACGAGAGCTAACGAATTTCCCCAGGGGTAAGTTTGTGTCACAAGTAACGATACCACAGCTCCAGCAGATGAAATGTAATGATCGTAAGATCGTTGGTGTGGTGGCATGGGATACACATATTGCTCGGATAGCTGATCGTGTAGGAGTGGAAATTCTATCTGTTGGTGATTCAGTTGGGATTAATCTTTGGGGGCATCTGGATCCGTTTGAAGTGACGATGGATCAAATGGTAATAGTGGCTAGTGCAGTAAGGGCAGGAACAAAACGCGCTCTTGTTAGTTGTGATTTGCCCTTTGATCCTCTTGTGATGGGTATAAACGAAACTGTAAAAGCAGGACGTAGGATGACCCAGGAGGTTGGGGTTGACCTGGTTAAGCTAGATGGTGCCACTGGCTGTCCTGAAGCAGTATCGGCACTCGCGGAAGCAGGCGTACCGGTTTGGGCTCAGTTTGGTTTGACTCCATATACAGCGAGTCAGTACGGAATTGAGTATAGACAGCTTTCAGAGGCAGAACTGCCAATAGACATGGAAAGTCAACTGGTTTCAGAAGCAAAACTTTTGGAATCAGCAGGTGCAGTGTTGCTTGATTTTACTAATTCAGGACCACATGTAGGCCCTGCTGTTACTGCTGCTGTATCCATTCCTGTGATTGGTGGGTTTGGAGGAGGGCCATGGCTTGATGGTCGAGTCAGGATGGCTCATGCGGCTATTGGTTATGGAGCAAAACATATTGACGAGGATATTGATGCGTACGCCAATGTTGCCAATATAACTCTCAAGGCTATCAATGCTTTTACCGAAGACGTTCGAGCTGAGCGTCAAATTAAAGGCGCTACAAAAACAATAGTGGGCTAAAACATTGCCTTTAGAAATAATTGATGGAATAGAGACTAATTACGAGACAATTGGCGTTGGTCCACCAGTGCTGTTTTTTTCGCCTGGTGGGTTTGATGCCACATTAGAAAAATGGTCTAAGCTTGGGGTTTACGAGCGAATTAGACTTCTTAGTTATCTTCCAAAGAAACATCAATGCATCATTTTTGATCGCCGAGAGACTGGGTCTTCTGGAGGTCGGGTTGAACAGATCACTTGGGATCATTATGTTCAACAAGGAAAGGGGCTTTTAGAGCATCTAGGTATAGAAAAATCCCACTTGTTAGGTGGATGTATGGGTTGCTGTCCGGCCACTGCATTCGCAGTTAAATATCCTAATGCGGTTATTAGTATGGTTTTATTTTGGCCTGTTGGTGGTGCGCATTATCGTATAAGGGCGCAAGCTCGTTTTTCGAAGCACCTTTCTTTCGTTAAGAAAGAAGGTTTAGAAGGAGTTGTAACACTTGCTAAGTCCACCGATGTTGGTTTTGGCAAAGACCCCCGTATTGGACCATGGGGTCCAGTGATTCGTCGCGACCCAGTTTTTGCCTCAAACTATTGTTCTATTAGTATTGAGATATACCAAAAAATCATTAAAGGTATGCAAGCAAACCTAATTAACTGTGATACTGCACCTGGAGCAAGCGCTGAGGAGCTTATTAAATTGGATATTCCAACGCTTATTGTCCCGGGTAAGGATATAGCACATGCAACTTCGGCTGCTAGATATCTCGAGGAATGTTTGCCGTTAGCTCAATATTGGGATATTCATCCGGACTTGCTTAGTAAAGCCAATGCTCCTGCACGGCTTATTGAGTTTCTGGATGAATCATCAGTAGTGATATAGAGATATAACAAAAGCACCATAATTTAAATTCAGATTATGCGGTAAGACCAATTGTTTCTTGTGCAAATAATTGATCAACCTCAATATTTTGTTTTAATATTTTTTGTGATTGTGCATGTGCCATTAAGTTTTCTAAAACATCGCGGTTTGGTTTAATTCCATAAGGCAGAGGATCTTTTCTTCGTTTCAATATTTGGAGATCGAGTTCATCTGTGGAAGTGAGGTTTTGAGCTTCCTTATTTTTAAGTTGGTCTAGGTATAAACTTTTTGCTTCAGCAAAGACATTGAATATTTTAATTGCAATACCTGGGTTTTTTTCTAAAACCTCATCACGAATTACAAGCAGATGATTGATTGGATAGTGGCCACGATCATCAAAAGCAGATAGGCCCCTATTTTGCGGGTCAGGTATTAAGGGTTTAATGCTTGGGTCATTGGTTTGGATGTTGATTGCTGCAGAAAGGTCGCCACATAGGAGGGCATCTTCCAATGTTTGGTTTGAGCATCCTGTTATGACATTACTAGGACCTTTGTATTCAGCAACGTGTTCATCTCCTGAAAGGACCCAAGTTATTTTTTCTAAATCTACATTATATTCTTCTGCTAAAATTCCTCTTGCCCAAACGCCTGCTGTTACGGTATATCCGCGGTTAACCCCTACATGCGTGCCTTCCAATTGTTTCGGTTTTTTAATTGGGCCTTTTGAATTATGTAGTATGGCCCCATGGTGGAATGCACGCTTAAGAAATATTGGTATAGCAGTAAATTTAACACCATGCTCTCGTGCACAGAGGTAAGTAGTTAGGGCCATTTCACATACATCAAATTCTAGTGTTCTAACCATGCGTCTAAAGGCTTTCGGAAGTACCGGGATCTCAATAAAATCAAATAAAAACCCGGGAAGTTCAATTTCCCCATTTTTGAGTGCGGAGGTGTTTCCTTGTGTGCGCGCGACAATTTTTAAAGTTGGTGACTTCATGGGTCCTCTGCAGTAATCAAATGATCTTGCTGCCAACATTAAGACAGTATCTAAAATAATTTATTTGAGAGATATTTTTTCAAAGTAAAAGTTTAGATTGTTATACTTGGTTTAGGCAATTGGTTTAGCTTTGTGTTCAGTTTTCGGTTTTATTAGGCTTAGATATGAATAGTACAATTAATGATTCAATTAATGGCGAACAGAAGCAGCGTAAATCCAGTATGAGAAAGAAAGCTATGATTATAGGGTGTGTTGTGCTGCTTTTTTATGTGGGGTTTATTCTTCTGATGGGTAATATTACTCCTGGTTTTGGGCCAAGTGATCCTGCTTCGTTTGATCAGATGTCCTATCGAAATCAGTAATATAATCGCTTGTGCGTGTAGAAATGACGGTTAATCGGATCTTGCTGTTTGTTGGGTTTCCTCTTTTGCTAGCGTTATTGCTCTTTTTGGGAATGTGGCAATTAAATCGTGCTGAGCAAGGTGCGAGCGTTTACCAACAATACGATGAAGAATCGAGCCGTTCAGCATTTACACGTCTGATCCCTAATGGTGACATAGATGAGTTTCGGTATCGTTCCATAGAGCTGCAGGGTGAGTACTTGTCGTCGAAGCAATTCTTATTAGATAGCATGACTCACGAAGGCCGTGCTGGTTATCATGTTCTAACTCCTTTTAAGCCAAACAATAGTTCTGAATGGGTGCTGGTTAATAGGGGTTGGGTTGAGGCAAATGCAGATCGAGAAGTTTTGCCGCAAGTACTTGTTAATGAGGCAATTAGATTGGTGCGAGGTAGGGTGGATTTGTTGCCGCAACCGGGTCTGTACCTGGGAGAATCAGCGGATTCAGGTTTTTGGCCGAAAGTGATGTTATTTCCGACTTTTGATGCGCTTGAGGCGCGATTTGAAAGTCCGCTTATGCATTATCAGTTGTTATTGGATGCAGGGTCTTCTGATGGCTTTCTTAGGGTGTGGGCTCCGCGCGTTTTGCCGCCAGAACGTCACATTGGTTATGCCATACAATGGTTCTCGTTTGCGGGCGTGCTTGCCATTATGGTCATTGCTGTAAACGTGCGTTCACGAATATCTTTTAGGTGACAAGCGTCTTTGTAAGCAATGTATTGGACGATTGCCTTACAATGTGTTAAATCAGCGCCCCAAGAAAGGTCTTCTTACGTAATATTTTGGAGTAACTGCTAATGGGTAAAGGTTTGTTAGCGATCGCAGTTGTTTTTGTAGCAACGGTTGTTGGTTCTACGCTTGCTTTTGAATTGAAAACCGCTAGTACTCATGAATCAGGGGTGGAGCCATGGGCGCTCCAAAGAATGGAGTTTGTTTCTTGGAATAATGATAGATGGACAGCTTGGGTCAAAGACGACTCGTTTGAGCATACTCCTGAAGAAAGCGGTTATTGGCATCGTCATTCTAATTCTAGTCTAGCTTTTATTAATTGGGATGGAGAACCATGGCAGGCAAAAGTTGCGGAAGGATCCTTTATTCTTGCGCATAGAGGCGATTGGAACATGCCAACTGAAAGTGTAAGCGCCTTGCATTATCTAGACTGGTCGGGGCAGAAACAGGTTAGAACCCTTGCTCAGTTAACCCGTTAAAAAATAGCTTTGAATTCATTGCTGTCTTGCCCTATGATACCGCGCGGATGAACGGTATGAGGAACAAGGATGCAGTTCCAAAATCTGCGTATTCTTACGCAGGACTCATGAACTCATGAATTCGCAAATCATAGATGAAGTAATTACTGTGCAACTGGCAATAAAACGCTTTTTTGTTAGATCCCGCTCGTACGGTGCTTGGGCTATTCTGATCAGTTTGCTATCGACGACAGTTCTAGCTCAAGGGTGGGATATGCGCCCAGGTGTGACCGAGATGAGTCAGCATCTCCGAACGCTTCATCATATAAGCCTTTGGGTTTGTATTGTTGTTGGAGCCGTTGTTTTTGGCGCAATGTTTTATACGATTTTTGCGCATCGTCGCTCTAAGAACCCTATACCAGCGACCTGGCATCACAGCACGAAAGTAGAGATTGTTTGGACACTTATTCCTACGTTAATTTTGGTTGGCATGGCGATTCCTGCAACCAAGGCACTTATAGAGATTGAAGATAACAGTGATGCGGACTTAACGATTCTGGTTACCGGGTCTCAGTGGAAATGGCATTACCAGTATCTTGAGGCCGGTATTGGTTTTTACAGCAACATGTCTACACCTCTCGAGCAAATCAACAATACGGAAGCTAAGGGCGAGCATTATTTGCTTGAAGTGGATAACCATTTGGTTATTCCAACAAATCAAAAGGTTCGGTTTTTGACTAGTTCAGATGATGTTATTCATTCTTGGTGGGTGCCAGATTTTGCGGTTAAGCAGGATGCATTGCCAGGGTTTATTAACGAGGCTTGGACAAGAGTGCCTGAGCCAGGCACCTATCGTGGTCAGTGCACAGAACTATGTGGGATGAATCACGCTTACATGCCTATTGTGGTGGATGTGCTTCCAGAAGATGAGTTTGAGTCTTGGCTTGAGGATCAGCGTATAGCACTTGAATCAATGGGAGAGGCTGCTATTGCAGCCCGTAGTCGTGATTGGTCGATGGAAGAGTTAATGCCGATTGGTGAGGATACCTATCTGAGCAATTGCGCAACCTGCCATCAGCCAGACGGTTCTGGACAGGGTATTACTTATCCAGCGATGACGGGAAGCGCTGTTGTAAATGGTCCTATTGAGAACCATATCAGCACCATTCTCAATGGTGTTGCCGGCACTGAGATGCAGGCGTGGGGCCCACAGCTAAGTGATCTGGAAATTGCGGCTGTAATTACTTATGAACGAAATTCTTTAGGCAATGAGACTGGCGAAGTTATTCAGCCTCTCACAATCTTTAACTCGCGTTAGGTGTAGCAAATGATTGCCCACGCAGAAACCGTACCTTCAGGCAGAAACCCGCTGGTGAAATTTATTTTACGCTGGCTGTTGACTACTAATCATAAAGAGATAGGGACGCTCTATCTGTCATTAAGTTTTCTGCTCTTTTTTATTGGTGGCGCTATGGCGCTGACATTTCGTGCAGAGCTTGCCCAGCCCGGACTTCAGCTTATGGGTGCTGATTTCTATAACCAAATGGTTACTCTTCATGGGCTGGTGATGGTGTTTGGTGCAGTGATGCCAGCGTTTGTAGGATTAGCTAACTGGATGATCCCGCTTCAGATTGGTGCGTCTGATATGGCGTTACCCAGGCTAAATAATTTTAGCTTCTGGATTATGCCCTTTGCTTTTGGGTTGCTTCTTTCCTCATTGTTCATGCCGGGAGGAGCGCCTAACTTTGGCTGGACATTTTACGCGCCTCTATCGACTACTTATGGCCCCCCTAGTACTGACTTTATGATTCTGGGCATTCATATGATGGGGATCTCCTCAATACTTGGGGCTATTAATATCATTGTTACTATTTTCAATTTGCGCGCTCCTGGCATGACATTAATGAAGATGCCTATGTTCGTGTGGACATGGTTAATTACCGCCTTTTTATTGATTATGGCTATGCCTGTTCTTGCTGGTGTAGTGACAATGATGCTGACTGACCGTCATTTTGGGACTAGTTTTTTTGAAGCATCTGGTGGTGGTGATCCTTTAATATTTCAGCATGTGTTTTGGTTCTTTGGTCATCCGGAAGTCTATATTATGATTCTTCCGGGGTTTGGAATTGCTTCGGAAATAATTCCAGTTTTCGCTCGCAAGCGTATTTTTGGGTATACCTCGATGGTCTGGGCAACTGGATCAATCGCCATACTATCGTTTGTTGTATGGGGGCATCATATGTTTGCCACCGGTATGCCTTTGGCTACAGAACTATGGTTTATGTACGCAACGATGGTCATTGCAATCCCCACAGGAGTGAAAGTCTTTAATTGGGTTGCCACCATGTGGGGTGGTTCTATGACTTTTGAAACACCTATGCTTTTCGCGCTGGGTTTTGTTGTGATGTTTACTATTGGCGGCTTATCTGGACTGATGCTTGCAATAGCACCAGTTGATTTTCAATATCACGACACCTTCTTCGTCGTAGCTCATATTCATTATGTGCTTTATCCAGGAGCTATTTTTGCCACGATGGCAGCTGTCTATTATTGGATACCTAAGTGGACAGGAAATATGTATGACGAGCGATTAGGAAAAATCCACTTTTGGACAGCAGTTATTGCGCTCAATCTAACCTTTTTTCCAATGCACTTTGTAGGGCTTGCGGGCATGCCTAGAAGAATCGCTGACTATGCGCTTCCTTTTACTGGGCTTAACACTTTTGCGACGGCAGGGGCTTTTTTGCTTGGTTTAACACAGTTGTTATTCCTCTACATCGTGATTAAAACTGTTCGTGGTGGACCTAAGGCTACAGATCAAGTCTGGGAAGGTGCCAAAGGGTTGGAATGGACGGTTCCATCTCCTGCTCCGCTACATACATTTGAAGTGCCGCCAAAAGTAGATTGAGATTTTTTTATGAACCCA
Organism: uncultured Gammaproteobacteria bacterium; assembly: GCA_964276105.1. Taxonomy (GTDB): domain Bacteria; phylum Pseudomonadota; class Gammaproteobacteria; order Steroidobacterales; family Rariloculaceae; genus UBA6522. Next base: position 77,021 of record CAXYEE010000026.1, read on the forward strand.
GGAAATACCCTCGGACCCATAAACTGATGAAAGACAAATATAATCCAAAAATTAAACAGGCAGCTATATTGGGCGTTGTGCCTATCGTTATGTTTGGGTTTGCCTTCGGCTTGGTTCCGCTCTATGAGGTTTTTTGTGAGTTGACGGGATTTGGAGGTGGGCGGTTTGAGCAAACAGTTATGGTGTCTGATGCTCCTAATGTTCCCATTATTTCTGAGGCGATAGATCGTGAAGTTAACATTCAGTTTTTAGCTGATGTTGGTCGAGGTCTGCCTTGGGAGTTTAGGCCTACTGAAACCCAGATCAGAGTGAAGGTTGGCGAGGTTAGTGAGACAACTTACTATGCTCGAAACTTCTCTAATCATTCTGTGACAGGGCAGGCAGTTCCAAGTGTAACGCCAGCTTACGGGGCAGCTTCTTTACAAAAGGTTGAATGCTTTTGTTTTACGGAGCAACGCCTTGAGGCTGGAGAAGAGATTGAGATGCCTGTCCTTTTTTATGTCGACGCAGATTTGCCAGATGATGTCGGCACTTTAACGCTGTCTTACAGCATGTTTCCGATACAGGTTGATGAGATGAGTCATGAAATGGCTAATATGGAGCATTTATGAGTCAGGAAGCGATTCATTCTGGGGACGGACCACCAGATTATTACGTTCCACACAGTAGTGCTTTACCAATCGTTGGTTCAACAGCATTATTTATTACAGCTTTTGGTGCAGGGCATTTTATCCAACAAAGTACTGATACTGTGCCAACAAACACAGGCAGCTTTGGGTTTTGGATATTTCTTATAGGACTTGTTGCGGTCGCATGCATGATGTACAGCTGGTTTTCCACTGTTGTTAAGGAATCTTATCAGGGATTAGTGAGCGAGAAGCTTGATCGTTCATTTCGGCAAACAATGTTCTGGTTTATTGTTTCTGAAATCATGTTTTTTGCCGCTTTTTTTGGTGCCCTTTTCCATGCTCGTGTCATCACAGTTCCATGGCTTGCAGGAGCAAGCGATAATCTTCAAACGCATCTTTTGTTATGGCCTGACTTTGCAGATACTTGGCCGCTTTTTCTAACTCCAGGTGGTGGTCTTACCCAAGCCATGGCCGCGTGGGGATTGCCTTTTATTAATACTGTGATTCTTGTGACAAGCAGTGTGACAATTACGCTTGCCCATTGGGCTTTAAAAAAGAATAGTAGAGGGCCTCTTAAAGTCTGGCTCGGGCTTACAGTGCTTCTAGGTTCTGTGTTTCTGGTTTTGCAGGTGGTCGAGTATGTTGAGGCTTATCATGAGCTTGGGTTGACCATGTCATCGGGAATTTATGGGTCGACATTTTTTATGTTAACGGGTTTTCATGGAGCGCACGTTACTCTGGGCACTATTATGCTTGCGGTAATGTTGATACGGACGATGCGAGGTCACTTTACAGCTGATGATCACTTTGCTTTTGAAGCGTCATCTTGGTATTGGCATTTTGTTGATGTTGTATGGTTAGGTCTTTTTACGTTCGTATACTGGTTTTAAGGAATCATGAATCTTGTGATAAATCCAAAAGCTAGCAGTGCGAGCAACAAAATCGCAAGCCCTACTCGAAGGCTTAATGATGTTACCGTGCGGCTACTTTTTCCGCGATCTTTCACAAGAAAGAATAAGCCGCTGCCAAGACATACGACGATAGCTAGCATTACAACAATTATCAGAAAGTTAAGCATTGAGTTTTTGGCCTTGATTAGAAGTGCTAATCGAATCAAGGGTGAGCGCTAATGTCAAGAACAGCTGAAATTCGACTTACGGTAGATTTAGATGATGATAATGTGCCCACTGAGATTTTTTGGGAGGCTTCTGAAGCTCAAGGTTCAGGACCGACGCCTTGTCAATCGATGATGCTTTCCCTTTGGGATGCGGAACAGAAGAGCATTGCAGTCATAGATCTATGGGCAAAGGATACAACAGTCGATGATATGAATCTTTATTTTTACCAGGCCATTCATAAAATGGCGGATACATATTACAAAGCAACTCACAATCAAGATGTATCTAAACTAATACATGAATTTGGAGAAGGGTTTGGGGGTAAAGTTGGATTAGCTAGCAACATAAAAGAGTCGACGGTTAGTCGAGAAAAAAATGTCGTTGATCTGATATCCCTAGCTAAGGATAACCAGAGCCGGAGTGCAAAATAGATGAGTGTCTCAATTGTCCCTACCTTAAAACTTCTTAAGCCAGCAGCAATGGTTGTTGCAGTTGCGTTTTTTGGGCTAATTGTTGGTTACTGGGCGAATGCAGCGTTTACTTCGGGTAATGCGCCTAGCTTTGCGCCTGGATATGCTCCTGAGCAGCCTATTGATTTTAGCCATAGAGTCCATGCCGGTGAGAATCAGATCGAATGTCTTTACTGTCATACTCAGGCTAGCCGTTCAGCTTCTGCAGGCGTGCCGTCTGTTGATAAATGCGCCGGTTGCCATCAGCAAGTCGCAACCGATCGACCGCAAATCAGACGTGTATTGGAGTACTGGGAAAATCAGGAGCCAATTCCATGGATTAAAGTCCATGACCTACCTGATTTTGTTTATTTTCCTCATAAGCGTCATGTCGCTGCTGGAGTGGCATGTCAGACCTGTCATGGGCCTGTTGAAACGATGGATGTTGTTTCACGCCAAGCACCCTCCCAAATGGGGATTTGTCTCAATTGTCATAAAGAACACCAGGTTGAGTTTGGAACAGACTGCTTAACCTGTCACAAGTAAGAATAAAAGGTAACCAAATGTCGGGTATTGATCGTAGAGATTTCCTGAAACTAGCTGGAGCGGGCGGAGCAGGGGCCGGTGCGGGTTTCATGATGCGGGAATCAACCAAGCATCCCGTTGAGCATTTGGTTCCATATACTTCGTCGCCCGAAGAATTCAGTCCTGGTATAGCTACCTGGTATAACACGGTGTGTTCTATGTGTTCATCCGGTTGTGGTATTTCAGTTCGGACGCGTGAAGGTAGAGCGAAAAAAATTGAAGGTAATCCATCGCATCCGGTAAGTCAGGGGCGACTTTGTGCTCATGGCCAAGCTGGATTACAAGTGCTTTATAACCCCGATCGACTTACAGGGCCTATGGCTCGTACAGCTGATAATGAAGATCTCTTGCCTATTACATGGGACGAAGGAATCTCGCAGTTAGCAACTCGATTAGGTTCTTTGCAGGCGTCTGGTCAAGGTGACAGTGTTTGTTTTTTGAGTGAGGGTGTTGATGGGCATCTTGCTGCTCTATATGAGCGCTTTATGGCTCAGCTAGGCTCGAGTCGTCTTGTGCATTATGATTTTACGCATCCTCGGACCCTTTATTCGGCAATTGAAAAATTGTTCGGTGATTCGCAGCTTCCTTATTACGATATAGGCAATGCAGATTATGTGGTGTCGTTTGGCGCTGATTATTTGAGCACCTGGATATCTCCTGTGAACCATAGCTTTGGTTTCGGTAGTAGTCGTAAAGGCGTTAATGGCGTAAGAGGGCGGTTTGTTCAGATTGAACCAAGGATGTCGGTTAGCGGAGCTTCTGCAGATGATTGGTTTGCTGCAAACCCTGGAACAGAAGGGATGGTTGCGTTAGCCATCGCAAATCATATAGTTAATGAGGGTGGATACCAGGGTGATGATAGAGATGCTTGGGTCTCAGCTCTAGCGCCTTACTCACCCGCCTCAATGTCACAAGCAACCGGGCTTTCTTCATCGGTAATCATTGGTATAGCTGAGTCATTTTTAGGTTCACAGCATAGCCTTGCTATCGGAGGTGGCTCTGCTGGAAATAATACAAATGGAGTAGATACCCTTGTTGCTGTGAATGCTCTTAACTACTTGGTTGGTAATCTGGGTAACGAAGGTGGGCTAATACTGAATCCAGAGCCGGTAGTTGGTTCCGGGTCTGGTACTTTACGGGCTACTTATACAGATATGATTGAGCTTGCAGAGGCTGCTAGAGATGGCAGAATTCAAGTGCTAATTTTGAGTGGTACTAACCCTGTATTTAATCTTCCAGATGCGGCTGAATTTAGAGAGGCGATTGCACAAATACCTCTTGTGGTTAGCCTATCTAGCTTTATAGATGAAACTAGTTCGCTCGCCTCGCTTGTTCTGCCTAGCCATACTTATCTTGAAAGTTGGGGGGATAGCTTTCCTGAGCCTGGAGTAGGGTTTTCGATTGGTTCTGTCTCTCAGCCTGTTGTATCACCGCTTTTTAATACACGAGCTACGGGAGATATAATCATCAACCTAGCTCAAGAGATTGGTTTGTCAGCTGCTTTTCCATGGTCAGATATGGAGGAATATCTTAAAGAGGGATGGCAACAGATTTATGCTCGAGGGAATACAGGTGATGGAACTGAGGGTTTTGAATCATTCTGGAATGATGTAGTAAGGGCTGGAGTCTGGGGTGAGACTACTCGTGGCCCTTCACCAGAAGGTTTGTTAGAAGGTGTTATCGAATCAATCGATGTGGCACCACCTGAGTTTTCAGGTTCAAGCGCTAATTATCCGTTCGTTTTTCATCCATATATATCAGATACTCTTGAGGATGGGGGGGCTGCTAACTTGCCTTGGATGCAAGAGCTTCCAGATCCGTTGACTAGCATTGTTTATGGATCTTGGGTTGAGTTAAATCCACTGACGGCAAATGAATTGAACCTGGAAGAAGGCGATATTGTTGAGGTTGAGTCTCCCCATGGTCGGGTTACAGCCCCAGTGTTTATTTATCCGGCAATTATGCCTAACGTTATTGGAATGCCTATTGGGCAGGGTCATACTGATTATGGACGTTATGCAAGTGGGCGCGGTTCCAATCCAATACAAATTTTATCGCCACAGTTAGAGACAGAGACAGGCGATCTTGCCTGGGCGGCAACACGGGTTGCAATTAATCCTACTGGACGTCGTGTTGAGATTGTAAAGACCGGTGGTGTTTCAAGAGAACTAGGAAGGGAGATTATTCAGAAGGTTGGTGCTGATGGTGCTGATGCTGATGGCGCTGATCATGCTGCTGAGCTGAGTAGTATCCCAGTTAAGGTGGTGCGGTCATGAGCTTTATAGATACTTTACGATCACGTTGGCAGGAATATCGTAGGCCTGGTTATTACGAGAATTTTGATTACGCTTGGACAATGACTATCGATCTTGATAGCTGTACAGGTTGTGGAGCTTGCGTTACTGCTTGTCAGGCAGAAAACAATATTCCTTTGGTAGGGGAAGAGGAACTTGCCCGTGGTAGAGAGATGCATTGGATACGTATTGAGCGTTATTGGGAAGGGGAATTTCCAAACGCCAAGTTGAATTTTATTCCTATGCTATGCCAACATTGTGACGCAGCACCGTGCGAGACAGTATGTCCGGTGAGTGCTACTTATCATAATCAAGATGGCTTGAATGCTCAGGTCTACAATCGATGCGTTGGTACACGTTCTTGTGCGGTCTATTGTCCGTATGAGGTTCGATATTTTAACTATTACAATCATGAGTGGCCGTCACCATTGGACCAGCAGTTGAACCCTGATGTTACAGTGCGTGAAAAGGGCGTCATGGAAAAATGCACCTTCTGTATACAGCGTATCCGGCAGGCAAAAGACGCTGCAAAGGATGACGGAAGACGGCGTGTACTAGATGGTGAGGTACAGCCAGCGTGCGTACAAACATGTGCTTCACAGGCTATGGTTTTTGGGAATAGAAACGATTCGCAAAGCGAGGTTTTCAAATCAATGAATGATCCTCGTGCTTACCATGTTCTTGAAGAAGTAAATACGGCGCCTTCTGTGGTGTATCTGAAAAAGGTTGAAGTGAATGGCTAACCAAGACATAAGCTTCGCTCAAATTAACGATGATGTTGTTCGTTCCTTGGTTGTTACTGGACGTAAGTATTACATTACTCTTGCTATCTCTATTCTTGTTACCTTTACATGCTTTGTAGGGCCATGGTTTTATCAGCTTAGGTATGGAATTGGTGCAGCTGGGATGAACCATCCAACTGTTTGGGGCACCTATCTGGCTAGCTTTATTTTTTGGATTGGCTTAAGTCACTCTGGAACACTACTTTCTGCGGTGCTTCACCTCACTAATAGTGAGTGGAGGAAGGCTATGTATCGTAGTGCTGAAGCTATGACATTATTTTCAGTTATGGTTGCTGCAATGATGGTTATGGTGCACGTTGGTAGACCATGGTTTGTTCATTGGGCGGTTCCCTATCCTAATCAAATGGAAATGTGGCCTAATTTTCGATCTCCCCTCATGTTTGATGTCATGGCGATAACCACATATATGACAGGTAGTATTATTTTTATTTATATGGGGACGATTCCAGATTTTGCTGCGGTCAGAGATCGCACGACTGGCTGGCGGCACCATATGTATGTGCTTCTCTCGTTGGGGTGGCGTGGAACTGATACTGAATGGAATCGATTGCATTGGGCTTACACGTTTCTTGCGGTTCTTATCGTTCCTCTAGCAGTATCCGTGCATAGCATTGTGTCTTGGGATTTTGCTCTTTCCGTTGTTCCTGCTTTGCACCAAACAATATTTGCTCCCTATTTTGTTGTAGGTGCTATCTATTCTGGCACAGCAGGAATTGTTACCGTGATGTTCGTGCTGCGTAAGTACATGAAGTTCGAGCATCTCATAACTAAATTGCATTTTGATAATCTTGGGAAGTTGCTTCTTGTAATGTCTCTGCTGTGGACTTATATCAACATGGTTGAGCTTTTTACAGGTTGGTACAGTGAAAGCTCTGAAGAGTATGAGGCGCTTAATTTTAGATTATTTGGTTTTTATGGGCCTCTCTATTGGGAGATGATTCTCTTCTGTGCGCTTGCACCGTTGTTGCTTATTTCAAAGCGTTTTAGAACCTCTTTTGTGCCAATGCTTATCCTATCGATAGTTATCAATATAGGTATGTATACGGAGCGCTTTCTTATTGTCGCCACCTCTTTGCCTCGGCAATACTTGCCTGATGCATGGGGAATGTATGTTCCAAGCCTTGTTGAAATTGCCATCATGGTTGGTTCATTTGGAATGTTTACTACGCTCTTTTTGGTTTTCGTGAAAATTTTTCCAAGTATCTCTTTATATGAAGTCAAAGAGACATTGCCTGAGCCTCAGCCAAAACCTCAAGCTGATAGTGGAGCACCATAATGGCAACTAATGCATTGGGACTTTTTAATGCCCCATCGAGTGCACTTGAGGCTGCTGGAGCCTTGAAGGGAGCTGGATTTGATTCTCCAACAGTGATTTCACCTATTCCTATTCATGGTATAGATGAAGTTTTGGGAAAGAAGAAATCTATAATTAAGAGATTCACTTTTTTTGGAGCCCTTTTTGGTGGTATAGCTGGGTTTGCTTTAGCTGCTGGAACAGCTGTTATGTATATACATGCAACGGGAGGTAGGCCAATCATAGCCATCCCACCATTCTTGATTATTACCTATGAGTTAACAATTTTATGTGGAATTCTAGCGACTGTTCTTGGTTTTATACTAGGTTCGCGTTTGCCAGCCTTTAAAAATCGCGTATATGTACCAGAAGTAGCGGTAGATAAATTTGCAGTAACAGTTTCGTGCGAAGATCCAGAGCGATTAAAACGAGCTCACGACATACTGCAAAGTTCAGGTGCAGAAGAAATTAGGGAAGTGGAGGGCGAGCAGTGACACGCACTCAGCAATTTATAGTTACGTTAACTCTTGTTTTTATGGCAACAGTTAGTTGGGCATTCCCATGGAATCAAGATATGGTTGATCAGCCCACAGAAAAAGCCCATGAAACACAGGCACCTCCTGGTCCGGGCTCTATACCAATCGAAGGTGGTGAAACTCTTCCAGCCCCTACAACTGTGGTTGGTATGAATGAGGCAAAAGATGATGCCGCCTCATTGGGAAACCCTATTGTAATGAGTGAACAGTCTATTGGATTAGGTAAGCGCCTTTATGAGATTAACTGTTCAACCTGCCATGGAGTGAGCGGTGAAGGAGATGGTCCTGTCGGTCTAAAGTTTACTGTAGCCCCAGCCAATTTAAATGATGCCTATACCCAAGACCAAGCTGATGGATCAATATTTTTTACGTTGACTCGTGGGCGAGGTGCAATGCCCTATTATCGGGATGCGCTTAATCATGAGGAACGTTGGCATGTTATTAATTATCTTAGAGCGGAGTTTGGCTCAGAATGAAAGAATCCCAGGCAATTGCGCAGGAACCTACTAAGAACCCTATTGCGCTGCTCATTTTATTAGTCATAGTCTTTGTTGGTGGACTGGTAGCATTGCTCACTAATGGGGATCAAGCTGATGTAGGTTTATTTACGGTAACCTTTTTATTTTTAATGGGGATAAGCCAGGCGGGAATAGTTTTTTGTGCTATTACTCGCTTAACTAGAGCTCACTGGTCTAAGCCCTATTATCGGTTAGCAGAGATTAGTACCTTGGCATTTACGCCATTTGCAATTATTGGTTTTTTGCTGCTCTATTTTTATGCACAAGATGACTTGTTCTATTGGCTAAATCCTTCACCGGGTGAACATATCAGTCCTTGGTTGAATATAGATTTTCTTCTTATTAGACATTTGCTGGCCCTTGGTTTCTTTTATGGTTTAAGTATTTACTATGTGCTAAAAGGTATTAAGGTTGATCAGTCTGATACTCAGGCGGATGTTGTCGCACACCTTAAAAAGGAAGATGAGCTTTATCTTCTTTCACCGGTAGTGCTTATTGCTTATGTGATCTGTAATACTTTTTTTGCTTGGGATTTTGCCATGATGTTGATACCTCATTGGCATAGCACAGTATTTCCGATTATTTTTTGGTTTGGCAATATGTTTGCTGGAACAGCTGCCTTAATAGCTTTCCCAATTTTGCTAAGGAAAAAAGCTAATTCTCCATTTGGTCCTGATCAAACTCGATGTCTTGGGATGGTATTAACTGGTTTTACGCTCGTTTGGTTTTATATGTTTTGGGCTCAATTTTTCGTGATGTGGTTTGGAAACCTGCCTCGAGAAACTGATGGGTTATTTTTACAGATGTATGGACATTATGGCCCATATTTTTGGGCAATGATGAGTGGTTGCTTTTTCATACCCTTTATTTCTTTTATATTTGCTTTCGTCAAGCGTTCCTTGTTGACAATGGGGATTCTTGCTCTTTGTATTAATCTGGGAATTTGGCTGCAAAAGTATCTAATGGTTGTGCCTGTTTTTTCGCCGGATAATACGCCATTCAATAGTTGGATCGATATTGCTGCAGCCGCAGGACTTTTGTCTGGATTTTTAGCTGCAATAATCTTTCTATCTAAAAGAGTTCCTATCTATTCAAGCTGGGAGCTTGCTTTGAAGCCGCAACGACGAGACTAGAATCGCTAGTAAAGACTTTAGTCGCAAGCAAAAGAACACACCGCCAGCAAAAATATCATCATTAGCACAGAGCTTATGTGTCTTTGGATTCATGGGTATCTGTTCTTTAGAGTGTTTCAAAAAAATTGATGTTTTTATTACTTAAGGGTATTCAATCAATGAATAAGTGGTTAATTGCACTATTACGTAACGATAGCCTATTGCTTTCGCTTGTATATACGGTAGGACATATTTTTATTGCTGCAGTATGCGCTGTATTAATCACTGGAGCTTCATTGCAGTTAGCAACAATCGATGCATTAGTGGAGCCGATAATTAACGGTTTTTGGTTTTATTTTCTACATGTGGATTGGAAAAAAATATCAAGCAAACATGATTACACTTAGAACTGTTCTTATGCACGTAATAAAATATATTTGAGAATGATTGGAGTAATCATAATTCGCTTTTTAAGATTGATGAGCTCGCATAAAGGTGGTTATGTGACGAATTGCTAGAGGAATACGATTTGCAGGTTGTTTCCAAGGGAAAAGGCTCACTTCCGAATTCGGAGCTAGAAATACCGTTTCCATAGCCACATCATATGGGTGAGCTGAAACGTCATCCGGCAAGACTAGTACGGGTGTTTTGCAAGTGCGAACAAAATCTCGAGTAACTGTAAACACAAAGTCAGGGTTGGAACGGAACATATTATTTAAAAAATCATCAGTCATTTCCATCGTGATTTCTGGGTGTTTTGAAAGTAGAGGGGGGTGCCCATCGATTAGCATTGGCTTGATAGTAAAAATCAGGTTCCTCGGTACTAAAGCCACTGGGTTGAGCTAAGACGGCAGCACTAATTCGTTCTGGTGCTTTTTCTAAAAGATTCCATATAAAAGGTCCACCTATACAAAATCCTAAAACCATAAACTTGTCTATTCCGAGATGGTCCATCAGTCCGAGTTGATCATCAGTGTATGCATCCCATGGCCGATCAATAACAAGTGGTCCTGATGAATGACCGCCATCGGCGTTGCGTAAGTCCATTGTGATGCAATGATATTTATCGCTAAATTCATCCATTGGATTAAATGGGGCATTGCTTGAGAGAAATGAGATGGTTGAGTTCAAGTTTCCGCCAGGGATTATCAATAATGGATGTCCTGAGCCAGCTTCTTCATAGTGAATACGGACATTTCCTTTTTCATAGAAAGACATATTTTTTTGTTTTTGCTCAGGATTTTGTTGGGAAAATGTGTGCGGGGCAGTGGCTGCAGCCACTGCTGCTGCCCCTGTTGCAAGAAAAGTACGTCGAGTCGAATTCATACGTAAACAGTTAGAATTAGTTTTATTGTGGCAATGAAGCGATATAGGCTGAGATATAGAGCATATCGTCAGCTGTAAGGTTAGCCACAACTGGCATCATTAGAGGGCTTTCTCGTGTGCCCTGTTTGATATCCCAAAGCTGTCTCATTATATAGCTAGCTGTGCGTCCTGCGACTCCAGGAATAAGGCCAATTCCCATATGATCCTGACCATGGCAAATACCACATTGGATGGTTTTTCCACCTCCTGTTCTGACTAGATTTTCACCTTTTTCAAGACTTCCAATTGGGACATATGCAACAAACCCGCCTCTTGGGTCACGCATCATTTCAGTTTTTTCGGGGTCATCGGGAATTTCAATTATGCGTTGTCCGAGAGGTATTTCTGTAGTGTTAGGTATGGGCAGCATTAGACCGTTTGTTGTTGCCCTTACTTGAGGTGCTGTTTCTGACTCGATTACGCGGACCATCGGTCGGTAATTCATTGAAGAGTAGTACTCTGCAACTTCTATTTTTTCCTCGTTACTAAGTCGACTAGCAATCCTAGCCATTACATTTGTATTAGCTTTACGCCTATCCGCACTTTTTCTTTTTCCATCTATGAAAGACTCAAGTTGCTGTAATATATAGTCTTTCGGTAGACCTGAAACATGACCATTTTCCATTTTTCCTTGCCCATTCGGGTAATGGCAAAGTGCGCATGCCTGCACTCCTTCAGATTCCTTGCCGTAGGCCACTACATCAGGCATGACAGGGTGGTCATTTGGATACCAGTCGGCTGGCCCATAGCCAAAGTACGCTTCATTACGAGTGAATGTTAAATCGGTGCCTGGAAGAGTTCGTTTGATTCCGTCGTCTGGAACAGGTTGACCTACATATCCACATTCAACAGGTCTTGAATTTAAAGGACAGGGTGGAGCGACTCTATCTCCTTCATTCAAGGGACTTAAGAGTCCATATGCCCAGTCAGGCCAATTAACTGGGTGTTCGATAGTTTGAGCCACAAGAGGCCCATTAAAAAATATAACACCAAGAACAGCTGCAGACAGTAGTGGCTGGATATGCTTCATGCTTAGATCATCCCTTAGGTTTTATATGTTGGTTTATTTTTTAATCCGGTACTTGATCACACTCATATTCATAAAAATGAGCATCAGGTGACAACCCCCAGATGTGCGTTGTTTCCCAGGAATCGTTGTAGTTCACAGGATCAGTAATTGTTATATGTATCTCTAAGGACCCATCATTAAGCCGTGTAAATCGTTCAACTATCTCAGTAGACTCGCTAAGGGGTAAACCTTCCCAGAAGTAACTTGTTCCGCGTAATGCGTTTGTCTTAACAATCAGAGTTTCGCCTTCCCAATGCCCATTTGAATGTCCCATCCAAGTCGCTCCAACGGCATCTGG
>CAXYEE010000027.1:0-40494 GCA_964276105.1 uncultured Gammaproteobacteria bacterium
CCTGATTGGCAGAAAGTTCACTTCAAACCAATAGATTATCAAGATGCATATTATTACGCTGCACCTAAGTCTGGAGATAAACCAAAATCTTTAGATGAAGTTGACCCTCAATTGCTAGAAGTTTATGAAAAACTCGGTATTCCATTGAAAGAACAAGAAGTATTAGCTGGTGTGGATGGCGCACCTAAAGTAGCTGTTGATGCTGTATTTGATAGCGTTTCTGTTGCAACAACATATAGGGCTAAGCTGGAAGAGATTGGGGTTATTTTTTGTTCAATATCAGAAGCTATAAAAAACCATCCGGACTTAGTTAGAAAATACTTGGGTTCAGTAGTTCCTTATACAGATAACTATTATGCGACATTAAATTCAGCAGTATTTACTGACGGCTCATTTGTCTATATTCCAAAAGGGGTTAGTTGTCCTATGGAATTGTCAACATATTTCCGAATTAACCAGGAAAATACTGGTCAGTTTGAACGTACACTTATAATAGCTGATAACGATGCACAAGTGAGCTACTTAGAGGGCTGCACTGCACCTATGCGTGATGAACATCAGTTACATGCTGCTGTTGTTGAACTGATAACTTTAGATAATGCTGAAATAAAATACTCAACAGTACAGAATTGGTACCCTGGTGATGAGAATGGTGTCGGCGGTATTTACAATTTTGTTACTAAACGTGGTGCGTGCCGAGGAAATAACTCAAAGATTTCCTGGACACAGGTAGAAACTGGTTCAGCTATTACTTGGAAGTACCCAAGCTGTATTTTACAGGGAGATAACTCAGTAGGTGAATTTTATTCGGTAGCGATAACAAATAATGCTCAGCAAGCCGATACGGGCACAAAGATGATACATATAGGTAAAAATACTAGCTCCAGAATAATTTCTAAAGGAATTTCTGCAGGTCGTGCCGATCAAACATACCGAGGTTTAGTTCGTATGCAGCGAGGCGCAAATGGTGCGCGTAACTACACACAATGTGATAGTTTATTAATTGGTGATAATTGCGGTGCACATACGGTACCATATATTGAAAGCCAGAACCCAAGCGCTCAAGTTGAGCATGAAGCGACGACAAGTAAAATAAGTGATGATCAAATGTTTTATTGTCGACAACGTGGTTTAACAGAAGAAGAATCAGTTTCGTTGATTGTAAATGGTTTCTGTCGAGAAGTTTTACAAACGTTACCTATGGAATTTGCTGTTGAAGCCCAAAAGTTAGTTGGGATCAGTCTAGAAGGCAGTGTCGGCTAAGGGCCGTCAAGACAGGGACAATCAAATGGCGTTATTAGAAATACGAAACCTTCATGCGAGAGTTAATGAAAAACCCATATTAAATGGGGTTGATTTAACAATTGATGCTGGTGAAGTCCATGCCATTATGGGACCTAATGGTTCTGGGAAAAGTACTCTATCGTATATTCTTTCCGGTCGCGAAGGTTATGAAATTACTGAGGGGGAAATTATTTATAATGGATCAGATTTACTTGAGATGGTTGCAGATGAAAGAGCACGGGAGGGAATATTTTTAGCATTTCAATATCCGGTAGAAATACCAGGTGTTGCAGGCTTAACTTTCCTCAAAACAGCTGCTAATGCAGTAAGAGTTCATCGGGGAATAGATGAACTGGATGCTATGGATTTTCTTAAATTTGTTAGAAGTAAAGCTAGTGCGCTTGATATTAGTGATAGCATGCTTAAACGAGCCGTAAATGAAGGTTTTTCTGGCGGTGAGAAAAAACGTATGGAAATTCTTCAAATGGCAGTACTTGAACCTTACCTTGCAATTCTTGATGAAACTGATTCTGGACTAGATATTGATGCACTGAAGGTGGTTTCTGACGGCGTTAATAGTCTTCGTAATTCTCAGCGCAGTATACTATTGATCACTCACTATCAGAGGCTTTTAGATTACATTGCACCTGATAGAGTTCACGTATTAGCCAATGGCCGTATAGTCCAAAGCGGAGATAAAAGTTTGGCGCTTGAATTAGAAAAACATGGTTATAGCAAATTTTCCGAAGTAGTGGAGTAAGAAAATTGCCTGACGGTATTGGATATATGCAACCCTTCCTTGACCAAGCAATCAATGGTGACACTACCGTTCCGGGTAAAAATGTTGAATGGTTGGCGGATCTGCGTAAAATGGGGGCTAGTGTTTATGCAGACCATGGCCTGCCTAGTCGTAGAGATGAGTACTGGCGCTATACTAACCTAAATAGCCTTGATAAAAGCGATTATAAACTGAAAAATCCTGATCGCTTAATTGATGTACCGAGTTTACCGCATAGGGCTGTAGCTGAATTAGCTACTTATAGAATAGTTTTTGTGAACGGGTATTTACGACCTGACCTATGCGTTTTAGATGATATGCCTGATGGAGTATTGATTTCTGGCCTAGGTGATATGATTGCTGCCGCTCCTGAAAGATTAGAACCATATCTAGGTAAAAACATTAATTTTATTGATATGCCTATGGCAGCGTTAAACACTGCATTTATTCACGATGGTTTATTTTTATTTGTGGATTCAAATGTGGAGTTGGATAAGCCAGTCCATTTGCTATCTATAGTTGTTCCCGACGATACACCGATGATGATCCAACCGCGTAATTTGGTGGTTCTTGGGTCTGGATCTAAGGCAACACTAATAGAAAGTCATATAGGAAATCCTGGAGTTGGCTATTTTAATAATATTGTTAGTGAACACACATTGGGGGATGGAGCACAACTTAACCATTATACATTCCAAGAAGAGAACGGTTTAGCGGTCCATATAGCTGGTTCTGCATTAAAATTGGGAACTTCATCGAGTTACGACGGTTTTTTACTTCAAAGTGGAGGACTAGTTGGCAGGGTTGAAACACGTGCAATATTAAATGGTATAGATGCAGATTGTCGTCTTGATGGAATATATTTAGGAACTAATGGACAAGTATTAGATACAACTACGTATGTTGAACATGTTGCTCCAAACTGTCGTTCCCGCCAAGTTTATAAGGGGGTTCTAGATAAAAATTCTAGAGGGATTTTTCAAGGTAAAATTCATGTATGTCCAGGAGCGCAGAAAACTGATGGGCATCAACTTAGTAGGGCTCTATTGCTTTCAGATAGAGCTGAACTTGACGCTAAACCAGAGTTAGAAATTTATGCTGATGACGTTAAGTGCAGTCATGGCGCCTCGGCAGGTGAGCTAGATTCAGAGTCATTATTTTATTTAATGAGTCGTGGCATTTCTTTTGAAGAAGCCCGTCGTATTCTGATAGAAGCCTTTGTAAGTGAAGCATTATCTGAAATCCGTCTTGAGCAAGTAGCAGAAGATTTCTCTGCCCATGTTCGTAATTGGCTTCAGGCTAACATTAACTTTACAGAATTAGAATAAAGGTTACAGATATGCAATCAGTATCTGATATTAAAGAGCAAACTGAACCTTTTGATATTAAGAAAATTAGAGAAGATTTTCCCATATTTAGGCAGTCTATGAATGGTTCTCCACTAGTCTTTCTTGATAGCGCTGCATCTGCTCAGAAACCTCAGCAGGTAATTGATGTGATACGGGAAGTCTATGAAAATGAGTATGCTAATGTGCATAGAGGGTTATATCAAATAAGTGAATTGCTAACTCAGCGTTATGAAGGTGTAAGGGATACAATTTGTAATTATATTAATGCAGAACATAGTCATGAGATAATTTTTACCAGAAATGCCACAGAATCAATTAATTTAGTCGCTAATAGTTTTGGTCGTACTTTCTTAGAAGAAGGTGATGAAGTTGTTATTACCGAGTTGGAACATCATGCTAATATTGTTCCTTGGCAATTGCTACGAGAAGAAAAAGGAATTGTTATTAAAGTTGCTCCGATCAATGATATCGGAGAAATAATTATGTCTGAGTTTGAAAAAATTCTTGGGCCACGTACTAAACTAGTCGCCGTATCTCATATGTCTAACGTTTTAGGTAGTATCTTGCCGGTTGTTGAAATAACTAAAATGGCTCATTCGGTCGGTGCTAAGGTACTTATAGACGGTTGTCAGTCGATAACTCATCTCCCTATAGATATACAAGAAATTGACTGTGATTTTTTTGTTTTTTCAGGGCATAAGTTATATGGTCCCAGTGGCGTAGGTGTTTTGTATGGGCGTGAGGGTATTTTAGAGAAAATGCCGCCGTATATGGGTGGTGGAGATATGATCTCATCAGTAACATTTGAAAAATCAACGTGGGCTAATTTACCTCATAAATTTGAGGCTGGTACGCCAGCCATAGTGCAAGTTATAGGGCTTGGAGCCGCAATAGAATATATAAATTCGATAGGTCTTAAACAGATTAGTATCCACGAAAATAATGTTTTAGAATATGCAACTCAGAAACTACTTAATGTTGATGGATTACATTTAATTGGAAAATCGCTGAATAAGGCTAGTGTTTTGTCATTTACTCTAGATGTTGCTCACCCTCATGATATAGCTACCATTATTGATCGTTCTGGTGTAGCCGTTAGAGCAGGACATCACTGCGCACAACCGCTTATGCAACGTATGGATGTCCCGGCAACAGTTCGTGCTTCAATAGGCATGTATAATGACTATAATGATGTAGATTCACTTATTGAGGCAATTAACATAGTACATGAGATTTTTAGCTGATGGATGAACTAAGAGAACTTTATCAAGAAGTAATTCTTGATCACGGAAAACACCCCCGAAATTTTAAGGCTATAGAAGATGCGACCTTTGAAGCACATGGGCATAATCCTCTATGTGGAGATCAGCTGACTATTTATATAAAACTAAGTGATGATGGGTTACTTCAGGATGTGGCATTCACAGGGCGGGGTTGCGCTATTTCAATGGCTTCTGCTTCTATGTTGACCGAACTAGCTATAGGAAAATCTGAATCAAGAATGAATGAGATATTCACTGCATTTCACGAAATGTGTACTGGTTCTGGTAAGTCTAGCGAATTAGAAGCAGAACTAGAGAAGTTACAGGTGCTGTCAGGAGTACGGGAATTCCCAACTCGTGTTAAGTGCGCCACCCTTTCTTGGCATACGCTTATAGCCGCGCTGTCTGGAGATATTGAAGTGACAACAGAGTAGGTAATGGAAATGAATGAATCTGGAGGACCTAGTCTTGCTGACTTTATGCCAAATACCCCACAACCTGGAGAACCAGTTGTAGCTAGACTGGGGTCGCCGTTAGACCCTGGCGTAAACATTGCTGATAGGGCAGAGGTTATTCAAGCTTTACGGACAGTTCATGATCCTGAAATTCCAGTAAATATATATGACCTGGGTCTTATATACGATTTAGAAGTAAAAACTGATGGCACTGTAATAATTAACATGACGCTGACAGCTCCAGCCTGTCCAGTGGCTGGCGAATTACCAATTTGGGTGGCGCAAGCCGTTTGTGATCTTAAGGGTTGTGGTGAAGTTGAGGTATATTTGGTCTGGGAACCAAAATGGACTATGGATCTCATGACTGATGAAGCTAAACTAGCACTTGACATGTTTTGAATTATCTAAGACTAAGTAGAAAGAAGGATTAAAGATCTATGACTAACCCTGTAATTACAATGACTGATGCGGCGACTAAGAGAGCGAGATTATTAATGTCGTCTGCAAATTCTGATGTGATAGGACTAAGGGTTGGAATCAATTCACGCGGTTGTTCGGGTTTGTCCTATGTAGTTGAGTATGCAAATGAGCGTCGTCAATTTGAAGAAGCTATAGAATATGAAGGTTTTTCTGTGTTTATTGATCCTGCAGCGAGCATGTTTCTAATTGGATCTGAGATGGATTATCAAGAAGGACAGTTCCAAACTGGATTTACCTTTAATAACCCTAATGCAAAAGGCACTTGCGGCTGCGGTGAATCATTCCACGTGTAGTGTTGAATAAGTTAACATTCAAAAATAATTTTAAGGCTATATTTCCATGGCGACAATGACTTTTGTTCTACCTAATGGGGAGAGCCATGAATTCGAAGCTCCATTAGGGCACTCCGTTTTGCAAATAGCTTGGGATAATAATATCGATATAGAGGGAGCGTGTGAAGGGGCTATGGCGTGTTCTACATGCCATGTGGTTATTGAGCGTGAATGGTTTGATTTACTTGAAGAAGCTACAGAAGAAGAAGAGGATATGCTAGACCTCGTTTTTGGACTTACCACAACATCGCGTCTGGGATGTCAAATTATTATTACAGAAAAGCTTGATGGTTTGACCGTCATTTTACCATCTGAAATACGTAATGTTTTATTAGAGTAAAGTATGACCAAAGATCCTAAATTTAATTACAAGCTACATTCCAAATTGCGGAAGACAAACAACGTGTTGTGGAAACAATATGTTACTCACCCGTTTGTTGAAAAACTGGCAGCTGGTACGCTATCTATTTCTAGCTTTAAATATTTCCTTGCCCAGGATTATTTATTTCTTATTCAGTTGGCACGCGTTTATGCTTTGGCAGCGTACAAGAGTGATAACTTAGACGAGATAAGATCATGTGCTTTAGGTATGTCTGCAATTATTGATTCTGAAATACAGCTACACCTCGATTATTGTGCTAATTGGGGCCTAGATAAAAAGGATATATTAGCTACTAAAGAAGATCTAGCAACCATAGCCTACAGTCGTTATGTACTGGATAAGGGCATGCAGGGTGATTTATTAGATCTCTATGTAGCGCTATCTCCTTGTATAATTGGATATAGTGAAATAGGCACCCGCATTGCCAATGACCCGGCAACAAAATTTCAAGGTAATCCATACCTTTCATGGATCGAGCTTTATTCAAGTGCTGATTATCAGGCAGTTGCTCACTCTCATTCGGAGGTTATGGATATGTTATGGAGTGAACGTGCAGGTGAAAAAAGATTAGTCCAGATCAACAATAATTTTATGCAGGCAGTACAACTCGAGGTTGATTTCTGGCAAATGGGTACAGATGCAGAAAATTAAATAATACCAAAGAATTGTATCTTTTAGATACTGTTTAATATCTCTTAATTAAATATTTTAACAATAATATGTTCATTGATACTGCGAATACGACCATCATCCCATAGTATTGGCAGCGCTTCTGGTCCTTGTTCCAAGCTGTAACGTTCTGGGGAAAGTTTAGTAAGCATTAGACCAGATTTTGCTTGTACAAATAATTCCTTTCCAGTGTAGGGATTACCTCTGCTTAAAGATGTTTTGGCTCCATGGACAGTTATTTTTAATTTCCAATTACTGCTTCCATTCAGTGCTTTACTTATTCTTAAAATTAAGTTCTCTACTTCACGAGATGCCATGGTAGAACGGCTAATTTTTAGATTGCCGCTGAGATTTAGACGAAAAGTTAGGGGTTTAATTAATAAATCTGAATCAAATCTAAACTCTTTCTTTATAGCGTTCTGTTGGTTCAAACTAATGTTTTGAAGTTTTTTACTTTCTGTTTTTGCTAATCTGTCATAGCAATTAAGCCGCTCTATATTATTATTTACTAATTTGCATGAGATTATTTTCTGACTAATATTTGCAAGGCTTGGTTTTGAAATAAAACTGAACAAAACGGCCATAGAAACCATGACTATGTAGATACGCATTTATATTCTCCGCGATTAACTAAGTTATTATACATTTATTAAATGAGTTCTCAATTCATAGGAGTTAAGAGTTTTTTTTTATTAAAGGATTCCTGCTATTTGCTATCGTCAATAGTAAGCCTATATTGTTGTTTATGGTACAAACGATAAATAGCCTTGGTTTAGCTAAA
The DNA here is from genome assembly GCA_964276105.1 of uncultured Gammaproteobacteria bacterium. Taxonomy (GTDB): domain Bacteria; phylum Pseudomonadota; class Gammaproteobacteria; order Steroidobacterales; family Rariloculaceae; genus UBA6522. The sequence goes on from CAXYEE010000027.1 coordinate 7,773, forward strand.
AAACCAAAAGAAACAAGAGTTGTTGTTGCTATGTCAGGCGGAGTAGATAGTTCTGTCACGGCAGCACTTCTGCATGAACAAGGATATGATGTAGTTGGTATATCGCTGCAACTTTATGATCATGGTGCCGCCATCGGCAAATCTAAAGCCTGTTGTGCAGGTCAAGATATTTATGATGCAGGTAGAGTAGCTGACCGTCTTAATATACCTCATTATGTGCTTGACTATGAGGAGAAATTTAAAAGCGACGTAATAGAAAAATTTGCGAATTCATACGTAGAGGGAGAAACACCAATACCTTGTGTATTATGTAATCAGACAGTTAAATTCCGTGACTTAGTTAAAACAGCCCGGGAAATAGATGCTGACCTTCTAGCTACAGGACACTACATTCGTAGAGTTGATGATGATGGAGTACAACAGCTGCACAGAGCAGTGGATCACTCTCGTGATCAGAGTTATTTTTTATTTTCGACTACCCGTGAACAAATTGATTATCTTCGTTTTCCTCTTGGAAGTTATACAAAATCTGAGGTACGTGATCTGGCCCGTCGTTATGATTTAATAACCTCTGAGAAACCTGATAGCCAGGATATATGCTTTGTACCTAATGGTAATTATGGTGATATTGTCCAGAAGTTACGCCCCGAATCTGGTGAACCTGGAGACATAGTGGATAAACACGGAAATATTTTGGGCCGTCATAAAGGCATAATTTACTATACGATTGGTCAACGCCGTGGTCTAGGTATTGGTGGGCGTTCAGGGATATCTGAGAATGATTCTATATTGTATGTAACAAGTATAGAAGCTGATACCTGTCGAATAGTGGTTGGGAAAAAGTCAGATTTATCTTTAAAAACTATGTTTATTAAAGAAATCAATTGGCTTGGTTTGGGAGAATCGCCTCCTGCTCATGGAATTGATGTTTCGGTCAAAGTACGATCTACACAAGAGCCAATGCCAGCAAAACTTTACGGTGGTCTGAATGGTCAGGGGAAAATTGAGTTAGTAGAACCGGAATTTGGAATTGCTCCAGGACAAGCAGCAGTGTTTTATGAAAATACTAGGCTACTTGGAGGAGGATGGATAATAAAAAGTGAGAGTCGTCCAAAGGTAAGTGCATGACCACTTACGTTTTAGTACATGGTGCTTATCATGGAGCGTGGTGTTATACTAAATTAGTGCCTTTATTGCAGGATGCGGGGCATATAGTTATAGCAGTGGATTTGCCAGGGCATGGCAAAAACCCTAAGCCTATTCATCAGATTACATTATCTAACTATGTTAACCACGTTTGCCAAATAATTGATTCACAATCAGATCCAGTAATATTAGTAGGCCATAGTTTAGGTGGTATAACTATAAGCCAGACTGCCGAGGAGCGATCAGATAAGATAAAATATTTGGTATACTTAACTGCTATGATGCCACGAAGTGGTGAATCACGAATGGACATTAGTGCACGTGTAAATGAGATACCAAAGGTTGCAGAAGCAAGAATTTCTGTAACGGGAGGAGCAGCTTCTATTATTCGAAATGAAAGTATAAAACCTCTCTTCTATGGAGACTGTCTAGAAGAAGACGTTGCTTTTGCTAAAAAAAATTTAGTTCCTCAGGCTACGCAAATTCTACATGCCCAGGTTAAGTTATCAGGAAATATTTATGGAAATGTTCCTAGGGTATTCATTGAATGCTTAATGGACGAAGCCATCCCACTACAAATGCAGCGTCGGATGGTTGCTGATATGCCATGTGAGAGAGTGTTATCGTTGAATACTTCGCATTCACCCTTTTTTTCTGCACCTAATGAACTAGCAGACCACTTACTTTCGTTAAGTTAATTAATTTTATTATAAAAGGAGATTAAGCATGTTGAAGACACGCAACCCATCGAACGTAGCACCTCCAGGAGGGTTATATAGCCATTCCGTTGAGGTTCCCGCTAATGCGCGTTGGCTCTTAACAGCAGGCCAGGTTGGCGTAGCCCCGGATGGAACAATTCCTGAAGGTTTTGAGGCTCAGCACGATCAGATTTGGCAAAACACTATTGCGATTTTAAATGATGCAGGATTTGGTGTTGAAGATATAGTTAGAATCAATGTTTTTTCTACTGAGCCAACGGGTTTACCACATGTTATGGAACACCGTAAAAAATACCTTAAACCTGATCATACACCTGGTTCCACATGGTTGGTAATAAGTCAGTTAGCTAACCCTAAATTAGTTGTAGAAATGGAGACAATTGCGGCTAAAGTAGATTAAGTCAGTTTTAAACAGATTTAATTTTATAGATTTATAAGTATGTATGAGGTTAAACAGAGCCGCTATAAATCAGGGGCTTGGCCTTATGTGCTACTTATAGCTGCATCTTTTATTCTATCAACAAATCATATTGTTGGACGGACAGTGCAGGGTTCTCTGCCACCTATGGGGCTTGGTTTTTGGCGTATTATAGTTGCTTCAATTGTTTTACTACCTTTTTATTGGAAGCCATTTATTAAATCTTGGCCTATTATTCGTAGGCATTGGAAACTATTTCTGGTTATGGGAGCTGCGTTGGCTCCATTCGGTAATGCTGCAGTTTACCTTGCTTATAATTTTACTAGTGCAATAAATGGTGGAATTGTGGCTACTGTTCAACCAATGGCTACAGTAGTTTTATCATATTTTTTACTTTCTGAATTAATTAATAAAATCCAAGCAATAGGTATTGTAATAGCCGCATCCGGGGTTTTTGTGATTTTGTCTGCGGGTAATCTTGATATTTTATTGTCTTTTAAACCAAATATAGGTGACGTTATTATGCTTGCTGCTATGTTTGGCTTTGCTGTGCATAATGTTCTTTTAAGACGTTTGCCAAAAGGTCTTAGCGGACCGGTTATATTACTTGCAGTACAACTATTTGGAGCCTTGGTGATATTTCCAATATATGTAGTAGAGATGATTGTCTATAAACCGATACCATACACTATAGAAGCCTTGGGAACTATTATATGGATTGGAGTGGTTGTAGGTGTGTTTGCTGTAGGTTTCACAAACTCTGCGGTACTTTCATTGGGGCCAAATAAAGCTAGTATGTCTAACTACTTTCGTGCAGTATTTACCACTCTATTAGCAATCCTAGTGCTCGGTGAAGATCTACAGCCATTTCATGCAGTGGCGTTTTCACTTGTTTTTGCTGGAATTTTTCTCATGGGCCACCAAAAGAGAAGTAAAACTTATTTATAAAACTATTAATGTTATAAATTAGCCCTATAAAAGACTAATTAAATATGAAATTTATGCTATAGTTTGGCCTATCGGAGTGAGTCATTGCTTGACACTTTTAGGGGGGCTAACTATATCCGGTTTTCGTAAATTTTTTGGCGGAGTAGCTCAGGTGGTTAGAGCAGGGGAATCATAATCCTCGTGTCGGGGGTTCAAGTCCCTCCTCCGCTACCAAAGCATTTCTAAATAATAAGAAATTTTTCTAATAGAATTTTGTAAATAACCTAAGAACTATCTAGATTTCCTTTTATCTCAAATTATTAAGATACTTTTCTAGAAGTTTTCCTTTAATTTTTTAACAGAATATACTTATCTATTTATATATTAATCTTAGCTTAATAGTTTTATGCATGGATGCAGCAAAACTAAAAGAAGATATATTGACTGTTATGATTTTAAATTTTCAATCAATAATATCTATGTTTGCTAAGTAATTGTAACTTATTGGGAGAGTTCTAGATGAAGAAGCCTAATTCACTTTGGGATTATAAAAAAATCCGTGATGCCTACAATCATGAAATTCCTGAGTTTTACAATTTTGGTTTTGATGTAATTGAGAAAAGAGCTCTAGAGGCCGATAAAACTGCTTTTATATATGTTTCTAGAGATGGAAGCACAATTGAGGATCATAAATTTTCTGACTTAAACAATGACGCGAACAGATTTGCTAATGTTTTGTGTCAACTTGGGATAAAAATAGGTGACTTTGCTTTTGTGATGATACCCAGGATACCTGCATGGTATCAGGTTATGATTGGTTGCATTAAAACTGGAATAATAGCAATGCCTGGAACTAATCTGCTTACATCAAAGGATATAGAATACCGCATTAATAAATCACATGCTAAGTTGGCTATTGTTACTTCAGAATCCGCTGAAAAAATTGATAACATTTTAGCTAATTGTCCAAGCCTAAAGTGTTTAATAGTTATTGGAGAGGATCGCAAAGGCTGGATTAATTATTATAAAGCCTGCGCTGAGGCATCAACACAATTGCTACGAGAAGATGTTCCAAAAACTCGTGCTGATGATACTATGCTTGCTTATTTTACTTCAGGAACCACGGCTTTTCCTAAGATGGTTCCAAGGGATTATGGGTATGCTAAGGCGCATGCCATAACTGGTGATTATTGGATGGACTTAAGGGAAGATGATATCCACTTGACTCTTTCAGATACCGGTTGGGCCAAGGCTGCTTGGGGTATGATATTTCCGCCATGGTTAATCGGAGCTACTATAGTTCTATATGATGGAGATCCTCGTTTTGATGCAGAAAAACACCTGCTTTTAATAAAAAAGTTGTCCGTCACTACATTTTGTGCTCCGCCGACTGTTTATAGAGTCTTTGCACAGACTGATTTATCTAATTATGACTTAAGCTCTATTCGTCATTCTATTAGTGCAGGTGAACCTCTAAATCCTGAAGTTATGCGCGTATGGAAAAATATGACAGGTACAGATGTTTATGATGGATATGGGCAAACTGAAACTATAAATATTGTAGCTAATATTCCTGGTATGGAGGTACGTCCCGGCTCTATGGGGCGTCCTGTTCCTGGTCTAGAAGTTGATATAATTGATGATAATGGAAACATGGTTCCTGACGGAGAAGTTGGTCATATAGGAGTAAAAATTACAAAACCATACCCTCCTGGACTTTTCAGCGGCTATTATGATGATGAAGCAGCTAACGCTGAGTGTTTTCATGATGGCTATTATTTTTCTGGAGATACAGCGACAAGAGATAGAGAAGGCTATATTTGGTTTGTTGGCCGGTCCGATGATATTATATCGTCAGCTAGCTACAGAATAAGTCCTTTTGAAGTTGAAAGTGCTTTACAAGAGCATCCAGCGGTGGCGGAGTCAGCTGTGATAGGAAAACCTGATAAAATACGAGGGTCCATTGTAAAAGCATTTGTGATTCTCGCTGCAGAATATAAACCTTCTCTTGAATTAGAAAAAGATATACAAGATTTTGTTAAGGCTCATACAGCTCCATATAAATATCCCAGATCAATAGAATTTCGTGAATCTTTGCCTAAAACTGTTTCAGGAAAAATTCGAAGAGTTGAACTGCGAGAACAAGAAGAGCTTGAGAAATAGATCAATATTGCTTTTTGAGGATATAAATTTTAAAAGAAATTAACCTTAATTTAATGAGAATATTATGACTAATGACGCGCAACTGACGATTAGATTGAATGCAAATGATAATGTGGTTGTGGCTCGTACAGAGATTCTTCCCAACACTTTTATTACAGGCGAAAATGTTACAACTATCTCTCCCATACCACGCGGTCATAAGATTGCGTCAGTTTCTATTCCTAAAGGAGAATTGATTAGGAAATATGACCAAATTATTGGTTTTGCTATAGAAAATATAATTCCTGGTGATCACGTGCATACTCATAACTGTGAATTTAGAATGTTTGATCGCGATTATGCATATTCAACTGAATTACGTGAGACGCAGTATTTACCTGAAAGCCAGAGGCGAACATTCCAGGGATACAGACGTAAAAATGGAAAAGTGGGGACTAGAAATCATATTGGAATTCTAACGTCAGTTAATTGTTCGGCAACGGTTGCTCGTTATATTGCGGATACATTTAACCAAACCGATCGTCTAAATGAATTCTCTAACATCGATGGGGTTTCAGCTTTCGTTCATGCTACTGGGTGTGGCATGGCTGATTCGGGCGAGGGCTATGAAAATTTACAACGTACTCTATGGGGTTATGCACAACATCCAAATTTTGCTGGTGTATTAATTGTAGGGTTAGGTTGCGAAGTTAATCAGATACCATTTTTGCTTGATGCCTATGGGCTGGAATTAAACGATACATTTCAGACTATGACGATACAAGAATCTGGCGGTACGCGAAAAACTGTTGATGAAGCCGTTGAAAGAATTACTAGTATGCTCCCTGCAGCAAATAATGTTTTTCGAGAAACAGTATCTGCCAGTGAACTAACGGTTGCTTTGCAATGTGGTGGTTCGGATGCCTATTCTGGAATTACTGCAAATCCCGCATTAGGTAATGCTGTTGATAGATTAGTTGAAAATGGCGGTACAGGAATTTTATCTGAAACTCCTGAGATATATGGTGCTGAGCATTTGCTAACAAGAAGGGCCGTTGATCACAGCGTTGGTGAAAAATTAATCGAACGGATTCGTTGGTGGGAAGATTACACCGAACGTAATAATGGATCTATGGATAATAACCCATCCCCGGGAAATAAGGCTGGCGGCTTAACAACTATATTAGAGAAATCTCTTGGAGCTGCTGCAAAAGGCGGCACGACAAATTTGGCGGCCGTTTATAAATATGCTGAACCTGTTGATACCAAAGGATTTGTTTTTATGGATAGTCCGGGTTTTGATCCAGCCTCTATAACTGGTCAGGTCGCTTCGGGAGCTAATCTGGTATGTTTTACAACTGGACGAGGTTCGGTATATGGTTGCAAGCCTTCGCCCTCGATCAAATTGTCAACTAATACAGCAATGTATAATCGAATGTCTGATGATATGGACATCAATTGCGGAGTTATTGTGGATGGAGAAGCAACAGTTCAAGAGGTAGGGGAGCAAATTTTTAATTACTTTCTCAAAATTGCTAGTGGCCAGGAATCTAAATCTGAATCTTTGGGATTTGGAGATAACGAGTTTATTCCATGGCAAATTGGCGCTGTTATGTAAAAAAACTAACTTATTTTTCTATTGTTTTGATGTCTATCAATTTAAATTATGACAATTATTAACGGATGAATTGATCAATATATTCAGTACCTAACCCACATTTTTTATACCATGACCTGCATAGGTCGATCTTAGTAAAAACATCGTCATAACCAACTTGTTTACCAGATTCATCAATATAGATTACAGGCCCTGCATTATTGAAAAAGGTTATCATCTCATCATCGCTTTCAATTATTAAGGTATGTGTCTCACCAGGAGGTTCATATACGTAGGAGCCGACTGTTGCAGTCCAAGTATGTTCTAGGTACCTCCAGCTTCCTTTTATAACATAACCATGCACAGGAGCAGGATGACGGTGACGACTTAGCATACCTGCTCGTCGAACCCGCAGAAGATCTGTAAAACTACCAGATCTTGTATCCAGCATAAGTGGGCGAAACCAAACATTATCTGATTGGGGTACCCAAACTCGTTCATCTTCTGGTTCTGCTAAAGCAACAATTTCTTTGGCGGCATTTTGATGAGTTGTTTTATTAGTTAAATTTTTCATAATTCATTTACCCATAATTATGCAATAACGTTATCGTTACTTCTTAGGTTGCCATACATAAATCCATATTGTTCAAAAATTACTTTCGTTTTATAAATTATAATGGAATCTAGATAATGTGATAAATAATTACGAGAAATTGTCTCAGTAATTTTCGCATTTGTACCTTCAATTAATATTGCCCATTCGATATTCTGTTTGGGATCAGAAATTTGGTTAAATGCATTCGCTAGCCTTTTATCAGCTTCAAGATCAACTGAAGCGACACATGAACCTGTTATCCCTTGCGATTTATTAAGCTCTTCTAGGGTACGGTTTTTAAGCCAATTTAGTAACATAACTACTTTATTGGGGTCAGGAAAAAACCTTACAAGAGTTAGAGCCGAACCCATTCCATGAGTTTGGTCAACTAAAACGTTACACGTCATGCGATGCCACTTTGTAAATTGTGGCATAATAATTTGGCTCAATTCTGATGGCTTTTTAAGTACATCTAGATAGTCTTTAGACGCTATATTATCTGAATTAAGTGCTTCGTAGGTTGTTAAATATTTAATATCAGCGTCTATTGCCTCATAACGTCGAGCTCGTCTAAAACCAGGGATATTAATGCGCTCATCAAGGTGTTCATTATTATACCATTCGTTAAAGTCTTGTTCAATTTGGGAAGGAACTTCGGTAAATGTCATTAATAAACCTTTGCCGTAAAGTTGCATGTTTTTCTTCCTTATTCGGTATTATAATTATCAAAGTCTTCGAAATGTTTATAAACACGATTCATATACCATGAGTGAAATTCTTGAAAGGAAACGGGTTTGTATAAGGGCGGTGTGTCAGTATCTTTGCAAGTGGGTAAGCAAAAACACTTTTGTTCAAGATTAGGACTGAAAAAAAATGGCATAGAATAACGGTGATTATTTATTGGCGGTATAACTCGATGCGGTGTTGCGCGAACAAAGCCATTGCTCCAGCGCTCCAATAGTTGTCCAAAGTTAACCATAATACCCCCATCCGGTATTTCAGGCCAAAACCATATATTATTAGAATCTAAGATCTGAATACCCGGTTCATTCTCTTTAGGTAAAAATGTCATTATGCAGGTATCAGAATGGGCACCTAGTCCATATTCATTCGTTAATAAACGTGGCTTTGGCGGATAATGAATTAGTCTTGCATATCCATGTGGATTGCTAAAGTAAGGTGAGAAGTAATCAGAAGGTAAATTAAATACTCCTGCCCATAAAGGTAGCAGTTTTAAAGCTAGATTTGTCATTTCGTTGGTATAGGCAAGAGCGGCGTCTTCTAGCATAGGCGTGTTATGTGGCCACCGATTCAGTCCAAATAATCGAGTACCTGCAATCACATGGGGATTATTAGAATAGTAATCAGTGCCATAATTAAACGCTTCATAGTTATCAATTTGTTCTTCAGTATGATATCTTGATTTTCTGACAACAGTTGATCTAAAGGGAAGATAACCTCTCTCATGTTTATCAACTTTTAAGGCCAGCTTTTTATGTTTTGGAAGGTCAAATAATTTTTTTGCTTCTTCTTGTATATTTATAATGGTATTAGGTTTTATACCATGATTGACGATACACATAAATCCTAGATCTTTGGAGACGGCACTGAGCTTTTCGTGTAGTTCTTCTTTTTCTAAAAAATTATTGGATAGGTAGGGGCCTAGGTCGAGTACTGGCAAAGAGCGTTTCTCAATATTTCGAACATTATCTGTAAATGTTTTATCTACTTGGTTAATCGTGGGACCTAACATGTATATTACTTCTGTTTCATTATAACTTCTATTATTCAGAAGGTAATAGAAATGTTAATAGTTCTGCACCATCACTTGTGAGACTCTGCCAGCTATTACCCTTGAGTTTAAATATAGCCATGGCCGCTGTTGGAAAACCTTTTTGAAGATTTTTAGCGGCTGCACCATTACTTCCTTTACCTGTTAGTGTTTGCGCTAAAATATCTAACCCAGGATTATGACCTATTAACAAAGCTGTATTGTGATTGTTATTTATTTTAGAAAGCTGAGCAAGTATTTCATTTGCCCCAGCTAGGTATAAAGCCTCTTGGCTGTGTATAATAGGTTTTTTACCAATTACATTTTTAATTAATTGCCAGGTTTCTGACGTTCGTTGAGCTTTAGATATGAGTACTATTTCGGGTAGAATTGAATTATTTAACATCCAATTTGCTACTTCTAGTATTGCACTATGTCCTTTAGCAGAAAGCGCTCGCTTAATATCTTCCTGGCCAGGTTTATTTGCGTTAGATTTGCCGTGGCGCATTATAAGTAATCGTTTCATTTGTAGCACTTTACCTTCAAAATAATTCATAGATAATCAGGTTTTAGGAGAGTATTAATAACATATTGGGGTCAATCGACCCACTTTAAGTCGCTGGTTTTTACCAATTAAATGTAACCGTTCAGTAAGCTTCATGATTCGCTTTAGAATTTTATATCTTTTTAGCCTTATTGGTCTATAGCTAAAAACCACTGTGACCTTGGGGTAGCAGAATTTTTTATAAGATATTATAGTATATGAAAAAAGGGTTTGACACCTCTGCTAACCGGGGGTACAAACCCGTCCACCGTTTAGAACGGTTAAACCGTTGAAATGGTGTTTCCATTAACCCGTTTTTGGTGTTCTTTTGAGAGCGTCGTGGGTTTTTGTGCTGTTTGACATTGTAAAGATGAACGAAGGGATGCGCAGGCGGCGGTGCGTTTTAACATACGCCTGCTTGCGCATTTAAAAATACGAAGTCAAATTTATCATATGATAAATTTGCCTTCGCTTGTGCAAGCAAGGCTTTAAGTCAAATCCATTAAGTTTTTAACTAAATTTTAATGGTAAAATCAAACCTAAGAGTTTGATCCTGGCTCAGAGCGAACGCTGGCGGCAGGCTTAACACATGCAAGTCGAAGGTGAAGTTAGACTTCGGTCTAACAGAAACTGGCGCACGGGTGAGTAACGCGTGGGGATATGCCCAAAGGTACGGAATAACCGTTGGAAACGACGGCTAATACCGTATGCTCCCTCAGGGGAAAAGCTTCGGCGCCTTTGGATTATCCCGCGTCCGATTAGCTTGTTGGTGAGGTAATGGCTCACCAAGGCTCCGATCGGTAGCTGGTCTGAGAGGACGATCAGCCACACTGGGACTGAGACACGGCCCAGACTCCTACGGGAGGCAGCAGTGGGGAATATTGGACAATGGGGGCAACCCTGATCCAGCCATGCCGCGTGAGTGAAGAAGGCCTTAGGGTTGTAAAGCTCTTTCAGCGGGGAAGATGATGACGGTACCCGCAGAAGAAGCCCCGGCTAACTCCGTGCCAGCAGCCGCGGTAATACGGAGGGGGCTAGCGTTGCTCGGAATTACTGGGCGTAAAGGGCGCGTAGGCGGACTTTTTAGTCAGGCGTGAAAGCCCCGGGCTTAACCCGGGAACTGCGTTTGATACTGGAAGTCTAGAGTCCTGGAGAGGGTGGTGGAATTCCCAGTGTAGAGGTGAAATTCGTAGATATTGGGAAGAACACCAGTGGCGAAGGCGGCCACCTGGCCGGTACTGACGCTGAGGCGCGAAAGCGTGGGGAGCGAACAGGATTAGATACCCTGGTAGTCCACGCCGTAAACGATGTGTGCTAGACGTCGGGCAGCTTGCTGTTCGGTGTCGCAGCTAACGCATTAAGCACACCGCCTGGGGAGTACGATCGCAAGATTAAAACTCAAAGGAATTGACGGGGGCCCGCACAAGCGGTGGAGCATGTGGTTTAATTCGATGCAACGCGCAGAACCTTACCAGCCCTTGACATACCGATCGCGATTTCCAGAGATGGATTTCTTCAGTTCGGCTGGATCGGATACAGGTGCTGCATGGCTGTCGTCAGCTCGTGTCGTGAGATGTTGGGTTAAGTCCCGCAACGAGCGCAACCCTCGTCCTTAGTTGCCAGCGGTTCGGCCGGGCACTCTAGGGAAACTGCCGGTGACAAGCCGGAGGAAGGCGGGGATGACGTCAAGTCCTCATGGCCCTTATGGGCTGGGCTACACACGTGCTACAATGGCGGTGACAGTGGGAAGCAAGACCGCGAGGTGGAGCTAATCCCCAAAAACCGTCTCAGTTCGGATTGTACTCTGCAACTCGAGTGCATGAAGTTGGAATCGCTAGTAATCGTGGATCAGCATGCCACGGTGAATACGTTCCCGGGCCTTGTACACACCGCCCGTCACACCATGGGAGTTGGTTTTACCCGAAGCCGGTGCGCTAACCGCAAGGAGGCAGCCGTCCACGGTAAGGTCAGCGACTGGGGTGAAGTCGTAACAAGGTAGCCGTAGGGGAACCTGCGGCTGGATCACCTCCTTTCTAAGGAAAATCTAGAATGCTTCGCCATTCCTGATTTGCTTTGGACAAAAACCCCACGTGCCGCCGTCTTCGCATCCCTTCTGCCGTCCGATCAATGAGCCGGAAGACCGAATTCCGGGCCTGTAGCTCAGTTGGTTAGAGCGCGCGCTTGATAAGCGTGAGGTCGGAAGTTCAAGTCTTCCCAGGCCCACCAAATAATTTATTGCTTTCCGGTCGGGGCTGTAGCTCAGTTGGGAGAGCGCCTGCCTTTGCAAGGCAGGAGGTCGTCGGTTCGATCCCGTCCAGCTCCACCAACCATTTGAATTAAAGCTTGATATTGAGCCTTGAACTTAAATCGGACGAACGAAAAGAGTTTTATACTGAATTTTTATATCAGTATAATTTCGTTGTATTACATCGTGAATAGGTTGCAAATTTTCTGACGCACAAAATCCTCTAAATATTAATTTTATTAATATATAGATTGTTTTGTGTAGCCAAATATAAGTTGAGAAACCGGAGGAATTGTGTTGACGGGGCTTGCCCCTGTACGCGACGGCTCTGCAATCAAGCGCAAAAGGGCATCTCGGTGGATGCCTTGGCACTGAGAGGCGATGAAGGACGTGGCACACTGCGATAAGCTACGGGGAGCTCGTGAGCAGAGCTTTGATCCGTGGATTTCCGAATGGGGCAACCCGGCCCATTGGGTCATCCTTGTTGAATAATAGGGTCATCCTGCACTGAATAAATAGGTGTAGGAAGCAAACCCGGCGAACTGAAACATCTAAGTAGCCGGAGGAAAGGACATCAACCGAGACTCCCTTAGTAGCGGCGAGCGAACGCGGACCAGGCCAGTGGCCAAATGTTAAGAACCAGAACCGTCTGGAAAGTCGGGCCATAGTGGGTGATAGCCCCGTATGGGTAGAAAGACATGTGGTCCTCGAGTAGGGCGGGACACGTGAAATCCTGTCTGAACGTGGGGGGACCACCCTCCAAGCCTAAGTACTCCTCAGTGACCGATAGTGGACTAGTACCGTGAGGGAAAGGTGAAAAGCACCCCGATAAGGGGAGTGAAATAGTTCCTGAAACCGGATGCCTACAAGCAGTCGGAGGAAGAATAATCTTCGGATTATGGCTTCTGACGGCGTACCTTTTGTATAATGGGTCAGCGACTTAGTCTGTGCAGCAAGCTTAAGCCGGTAGGTGTAGGCGTAGCGAAAGCGAGTCTTAATAGGGCGATTTAGTTGTACGGATTAGACCCGAAACGAGGTGATCTAGCCATGGGCAGGTTGAAGGTGGGGTAAGACCTCACTGGAGGACCGAACCCACCTATGTTGAAAAATGGGGGGATGACCTGTGGCTAGGGGTGAAAGGCCAATCAAACCTCGAAATAGCTGGTTCTCCGCGAAAACTATTTAGGTAGTGCGTCATGTTTTACCACCGGGGGTAGAGCACTGGATGGGCTAGGGGGGCGCGAGCCTTACCAAACCTAACCAAACTCCGAATACCGGTGAGTACAATCGTGGCAGACAGACTACGGGTGCTAAGATCCGTGGTCGAAAGGGAAACAGCCCAGACCGCCAGTTAAGGTCCCGAAATAATGGCTAAGTGGGAAAGGATGTGGGAAGGCCAAGACAGCCAGGAGGTTGGCTTAGAAGCAGCCATCCTTTAAAGAAAGCGTAACAGCTCACTGGTCTAATTAAGCCGTCCTGCGCCGAAGATGTAACGGGGCTTAAGCCATTTACCGAAACTGCGGGTGTGTTAGATTTTAGGATTTAATACGCGGTAGCGGAGCGTTCCGTAGGCCTGCGAAGGTGTATCGTGAGATATGCTGGAGGTATCGGAAGTGCGAATGCTGACATGAGTAGCGATAAAGAGTGTGAGAAACACTCTCGCCGAAAGCCCAAGGGTTCCTGCGCAAGGTTAATCCACGCAGGGTGAGCCGGCCCCTAAGCCGAGGCCGAAAGGCGTAGGTGATGGGAATCAGGTTAATATTCCTGAGCCCGCTGGAAGTGACGAATGCCGTAAGCTGTCAGTCCTTATTGGATTGGTTTTGGCAGTGAAGGTGTTCCAGGAAATAACTCCAGCATATGGACCGTACCCCAAACCGACACAGGTGGGCAGGTAGAGCATACTAAGGCGCTTGAGAGAACGGTGTTGAAGGAACTCGGCAAAATACCCTCGTAACTTCGGGAGAAGAGGGACCTTTTATTGGGCAACCAGTAGAAGGTGGCACAGACCAGGGGGTGGCGACTGTTTACTAAAAACATAGGGCTCTGCTAAGTCGTAAGACGACGTATAGGGTCTGACGCCTGCCCGGTGCCGGAAGGTTAAGGAGAGAGGTGAGAGCTTTGAACCGAAGCCCCGGTAAACGGCGGCCGTAACTATAACGGTCCTAAGGTAGCGAAATTCCTTGTCGGGTAAGTTCCGACCTGCACGAATGGCGTAACGACTGCCCCACTGTCTCCAACACCGACTCAGCGAAATTGAATTCTCCGTGAAGATGCGGAGTAGGCGTGGTCAGACGGAAAGACCCCGTGCACCTTTACTACAGCTTCGCAGTGGTATTAGGGAATGGATGTGTAGGATAGGTGGAAGGCTTTGAAGCCGAAGCGCCAGCTTTGGTGGAGCCACCCTTGAAATACCACCCTTCTATTGTCTGATATCTAACCGTGACCCGTGAAACCGGGTCCGGGACCCTGCGTGGCGGGTAGTTTGACTGGGGCGGTCGCCTCCTAAAGAGTAACGGAGGCGCGCGATGGTGGGCTCAGGCTGGTCGGAAATCAGCTGTAGAGTGCAATGGCATAAGCCCGCTTGACTGCGAGACTGACAGGTCGAGCAGAGACGAAAGTCGGTCATAGTGATCCGGTGGTCCCGCGTGGAAGGGCCATCGCTCAACGGATAAAAGGTACGCCGGGGATAACAGGCTGATACCCCCCAAGAGTTCACATCGACGGGGGTGTTTGGCACCTCGATGTCGGCTCATCACATCCTGGGGCTGGAGCAGGTCCCAAGGGTATGGCTGTTCGCCATTTAAAGTGGTACGTGAGCTGGGTTTAGAACGTCGTGAGACAGTTCGGTCCCTATCTGCCATGCCAGTACGAAACTTGAAAGGAGCTGCCCCTAGTACGAGAGGACCGGGGTGGACGTACCTATGGTGTACCGGTTGTCGCGCCAGCGGCATCGCCGGGTAGCTAAGTACGGAAGGGATAACCGCTGAAAGCATCTAAGCGGGAAGCCCACCTTAATACTAGGTTTCGCTTGAGAGCCGTGGAAGACCACCACGTTGATAGGCTGGGTGTGGAAGTGTGGTAACACATGAAGCTAACCAGTACTAATTGCTCAATCGGCTTGATTGAAGGTTATCCGTCGGGACTTATGTTCCATACGGATAGTTTTAGTTAGCGCGTACAGTGGCAAACTTCGTCAACAATTAATTCGGTCAACAATTTATATTTGAGACATCTTTTGTTTTTTAGAGAGATGGTCAGAAAAGCAACGCAACTTAAATTCATGGGTTTGGATGACCTGGTGGCTATAGCTAGGGAGTAACACCCGATTCCATTCCGAACTCGTCCGTGAAGACCCTATGCGCCGATGGTACTCCGTCTTAAGGCGTGGGAGAGTAGGTCGTTGCCAGGTCTTCCAAACCCATGAATCGAAATACTGTATTGTATGAGTTTTTGTAACCTTTCACGTTCAATTTCTGCGGAATAAATTAACGTTATTAGCGCGGGGTGGAGCAGCCCGGTAGCTCGTCAGGCTCATAACCTGAAGGTCGTAGGTTCAAATCCTACCCCCGCAACCAAAATTAAGCCTTCTAGTTCAATGATTTAGTGGGCTTTTTCTTTTCCTAAATTCAGCCCTCGACATCTTGCGGTGTAAAAATTGCCGCATTTATTGACACTTTTTTCATTAATATTGCTATAGGTAGGGTCCCTTTGGGGTAGGAGACCCTATTAGGCCTAATGCCATTGCCGAATAAAATCCGTTATGGCAGATTTTAAGGTATTAAAGAAGATACCCGATGACCAATGCTTTCATAGCCGGCATCACCGATACACTATCCCAGATTGAGGCCGAGGGACTTTATAAGCGCGAACGTCTTATCACGTCACCACAGTCAGGAACCGTATCCGTTGCAGGGCGCGAGGTGATTAATCTGTGCGTACTGTGGATGTCACGAAAGAAGACTTGAACGATGTGATCCATGAACTAGGGTTGTCCGAAGGATTCGATGTTGGGCTTGAAATGTCGGGTAATCAAGTGGCGCTCGATCAGATGGTCGAGGCCCTCGTGATGGGTGGCAAGATCGCAATGCTAGGCATTCCACCGGGGCAGTCGCCAGTGAACTGGAGCCGCATCGTGTTCAAGGCAATCACAATCAAGGGCGTCTATGGCCGCGAGATGTTTGAGACATGGTACAAGATGATCGCCATGCTTCAGAATGGTCTGGATGTCAGTCGTATTATCACGCACCGGTTTAAGGTAGAGGATTTCGAGCGAGGTTTTGCTGAGATGAAATCAGGTCGCTCCGGTAAGGTTGTATTGGATTGGAATTAATCAATTACTCTTACCAATCTTGGAAGAGAAGGCGGGCCGTCTACTATGCAATGGCTTTCCATCTGGCGTAGAAGTGAGCAATGACCTCTTAGGTCCCGCAGAATGTTTGATAAGGAGTGGCTAATTGCAGCCCAGGTCTGGAATATTCTTCACTCCCCTGCACTTCGTCAAAGGGATGGCTTAGAATCTCTAAGAGGTGTGAAAAAGGTTTCATGTTGTTGTGTTCAACAGCGGCGTAGAGAGATTCTTCTACTTTGTGATTTCTCGGGATATAGATCGGATTAATTCTATCCATGGCTAACGCACGTGTTTCGGCTTCAATTTCTTCAGATTTTATACGACTTAACCAGCGCTTTGACCAGGTGTCGAAAGAATCTGAAGCGTTAAAATGTTGACGGAGTTTGGAACTATCACCACGTAAGAATTTTGAAAGATGACGAAATACTAGTGTAAAATCGGCATGGCTATCCTCCATCAACGATAGCAGGTCGTTAATCAGTTCTAGATCGTTCGGGATTTTTGTCCATAAGCCTAACTTTAAACGCATGGCATCTAGCCACTGAGACTCATAAATATGCTCAACGTCCTGGACTGCGTCAGTTAATAATCTGATGGCTACGTCCTTATCAGAGTCCACAAGGGGAATTAAGGTTTCCGCTAAGCGTGCTAGATTCCACGATAGAATTGATGGTTGGTTTGCATAGGCGTAGCGGCCATGGGTATCAATAGAACTGAATACAGTTTGAGCTGAATAGTTGTCCATGAAGGCGCATGGCCCATAGTCAATGGTCTCGCCAGAAATTGTCATATTATCGGTATTCATCACGCCGTGGATGAAACCTAAACTCATCCAGTGCGCGACTAGCGCGGCCTGTGCCTCGGTGACTGATTTGAAAAAAGCGAGGTATGGGTTATCGGAACTAGTGGCCGCTGGATAGTGTCGTGTGATTGCATAGTCAGCGAGTTCGCGAACTTTTTCTGTGTTTCCGCGGGCGGCAAAAAACTGAAAGGTACCTATCCGAATGTGACTTGAGGCAACCCGTGTGAGGACCGCGCCTGGCAATAACTTCTCTCGATTAACCACTTCGCCAGTTGTCACAGCCGCCAAGGCACGTGTAGTTGGGACGCCGAGTGCATGCATGCTTTCCGCGATTAAGTATTCGCGCAGCACAGGTCCAAGGGTCGCCTTGCCATCCCCCCCTCGCGAAAATGGGGTTCGGCCTGATCCTTTTAGTTGTATGTCGCGGCGTAGTCCAAGAATGTCGATCACTTCGCCTAGGAGCAGTGCACGGCCATCGCCCAGTTGAGGGCTAAAGCCGCCAAACTGATGACCGGCGTAAACCTGTGCCAGCGGCTCTGCCCCCTCGGGGATTACATTACCAGAGAATATTTCTGAACCAGCTTCTGAATTAAGCATTGACGGTTCGAGACCAAGTTCTTTGGCTAAACTATCGTTAAACTGCAGGAGTT
The DNA here is from genome assembly GCA_964276105.1 of uncultured Gammaproteobacteria bacterium. GTDB lineage: Bacteria > Pseudomonadota > Gammaproteobacteria > Steroidobacterales > Rariloculaceae > UBA6522. Next base: position 25,677 of record CAXYEE010000027.1, read on the forward strand.
TCGGCGCTGGCGCAGCATCTGCTTTGGAGTGGACATAAAAACTTTGAAGAGAACGGGAAAAGCTATTATCGAAGGAAAAAACTGTACCTACAGGTTTTTGCATTTTCATATTGAAGTCTCTCAGTATTCTATTATCGGGGTAAGATTTTACCCCTGTTATTAATTTAAACTATTTAACTCATTGTATTTATTCATACTGAAACGTCTGCTTTTATAAACTTTTCTTTAGTTTTTTTATTGGTTATCTTTTCGGTTTCGTCACTAAGGTTTTGCGGAATTCAAATGTAAGTAACATAGTTAGGGTCGCTTTTTATTAGAAAAACTCATTTCCGGACAATTATCGTTCTTATCAAAGGACCTAAAGTTAATTTTTTTAGAGATATATCATAAAAGCCTATAGTTAGAGCTAAACGTTCCATCTATAGCTATAGGTTTTTAAAATATATCTTGCATGGTAAAATTTTCGGCACAATAATAATAATTTAAGGTAACTAAGGCATTGTACCAAAATTATTAGAGGAAGTACTCTCAGTGGCGAATAACCCAACAGCACCTCGTCGTGTGATCGTCGGCAATGGAGTTGACGGAAAGTCGAAAGTGATCTCTGACAGTCGTAACCCGCATCAACACGAACGTGGTGGCGGCTCCACAATATTCTTCAACGAAATATGGACCTTTGATGATTGTCCGATAAACCTTAGGGATCATCATGATGGTGGCGATCGCGCCATGAGCCATTCGCCGCCTGCGAATGGAGCTCATTTCAGGGTAATTCAGTCCTACAAAGAAGACACGTCTATCATTGAGAAATCCTCCGCAGACGACCAATTTGCAACAATGAATGTCACAGGGCTATCAGAAAAAATGGATAGCGATCGACATTGGAATATGCATCGTACCCGCACTGTTGATTACGGTGTGGTAACCGAGGGTGAGCGCGTTCATGTCCTGCCCGACGATGATTTTGTTATGCATACCGGTGACGTGATTGTTCAGCTCGGCCACTGGCATTCCTGGGACAGTACCCGGGGTGCGAATAACATGCTGTTCGTGATGATAGGTGGTGATGAATACAACGATGGGGGTGATAGTGACTAGTAAAGACCCTAGAGAGGTTCGTCGTATTATCGCCGCCGGTGACAAGAACGGCAACGCAGTAATCTACGAAGATAAATTAGCCACTGATGTGCATACAGATCCGGCACGTCCTGGTTTTGCCTTCACGCGTTTTTGGGTTACTGAAGGTACACCTGCACCGATCAAAGGTGTTAGTGAGACTCTTCAGCTATCAAATATTCTGCAGCCCCCTATTGGGGGTTCGGTCGGAAGCTTTGTAACCATTCCGCCTGATGCTTGGTACATAAACGGATTAACTGATGAGAAGGTCTCTGACTATTTCGCGGACATGGGAGCTCCTGAGGCTTCTTGCCTCGGTAAAGGGGCGCCTCATCCGTATATGCAGCAAACACGCAGCCTCGACTATGTGCTGGTTCTTTCCGGCGAAGTAACGATGGTTCTAGATATGGAAGAGGTTCACCTGGGCACAGGTGACACTGTGGTCAATCTCGGCGGTAGCCATGCTTGGAGCAACCGATCTAGTGATCCGTGTGAACTCTTTCTATCCACTCATGACGGGAGAGCCAATTAAATGAATGAGAAAAATTATATTAAATGACGATATAAATATTTAACCTATGGGTGCAAAAGTTACGCCCGGTATCTATAACAGGGAGTATATAATGAATATCAAAGCGACTATCTTAGGAAGTTTCGCCGTACTGGCTGCCTTTGCGGGAACATCTGAACCCGTTTCGGCCGAGACCAATTTTCTAGTTCATATATTTGCGCCGCCTCAATACCCCAACAACAGCCATGGTTGGAAATATCTAAAGGAGAATGTGGAGCGTGATACCGAGGGCCGAGTGACCTTCGAATTTACTAACGGTAAGGTTGGCCCACCGCCGCGTGGCTGGAACATGGTAACCACGGGAGTCGTGGACGCAGCCTATCTCCACACCGGATTTGAACGCAAACGCTTGTGGCTCCCGGAAGTCAGTCGTTTAACTGGACACACTCCATCTGCTACCGCGCAATCTGTTGCATCATGGCGGACCTACAAGAAATTTTTTGAGCAAGCTAACGAATTCAAAGGTGTCAAACTTGCCACACTCTATAGCTTCTCTGGTGAGAACCTCTGGACTATCAATAAGCCAGTTGAAAGATTTGAAGACCTGAAAGGAATGAAATTAAGGACAGGTGCGGGCCTCTCTGCTAATATCCTAAAGGCCTTTGACGTAGCGCCGGTGCCCTCAACTGCGGCCCAGATTTTCCCTATGGTTTCTAAGGGTGTTGTTGACGGGATGACTGGTCCTGCAGCTCTTGTAACTGTCCTAAAGGTAGATCAGTTCATCAAGCACGGACTGCGATATCCCGGTGCTCTTTTTACTTTAGCCTGGACTCCTATTCTCAACAAACAGAAGTGGGATTCTATTTCTGCTGATGATCAGGCGATCATGGAGAAGTATATGGGTGAGCCGATGGCCCGCAGTGTAGCGGGTGAATGGGACCGTAGAAATGTTGCTTCACTTAAGAAAATGGCAGCAGCTGGTGTCTCGATCAAAGATGCTAGTCCTGCTTTTGTAGCTGCCGTTGAATCTCGTACAGCCTATTTCACTGAACAGTGGCTAGAACGGGCTAAGAAGCGAGGTGTCGATGGACCAGCAGCGTTAGCGTATTTCCGACAGCAGTTGAAAGAGGCGCAATAGTCAGAGCCTGAATAAGTGATGACGGATTTTGATCCGGAAAAATTAGACAACAAAGATGAAGATGTCGGCCCGATGCGAATTCTGGTCGCCCTCTTCATCGGATTGATGCTTCTTGTCGGCAGTGCTGATGTAATACTACGTTATTTTTTTAATGCTCCGCTCAGTTGGGGGTTGCCTGCTGTAGGCTTACTACTAGGGCTTACCGTTTTTTGTGGTTTGCCGATTATTAGTCGGGATGACGAACATATTACGGTTGGACTACTCGATCGTTGGGTGAAAGGCCGTAACCTTCTCATTCAGAACATTACTGTTCATGTTATTAGTATCGCTGCCACCTTGTTTATCGCAGAGCGGATGTACTCCTACGGGTCGGTTAGCTTTGAAGGTAATACTCAACATATGATGATCGATATCCCTATCTGGCCATTTGCCTATATATTCTCCTTGTTGGCACTGATTTCTGCCCTATACATTCTACGCAATCTCTATCGTTCGATCCGGCCCAGAATATGATCGAAACATTGCTCGGTTTCTCCGCCTTGATCTTGCTGCTACTCGCGCGCGTCCCACTGGGCTTTGCAATGCTGTTGGTGGGCGTGGTTGGCACCTCGGTCGTCCGCAGTCCGACCGCTGCCCTGATGGGCGCCAGTACAACAATATTTGAGATCGCGATTTCACCGTCTTTTGTGGTGCTTCCGTTATTCATGTTGATGGGAGCATTTGTTACGCAGGCTCGTCTGTCCGATGATCTTTACGATGCTGCTCATGCTTGGCTGGGCCATTTTAAGGGTGGTTTGGCAATGTCGACCGTGGCAGCCAGTGGTGGCTTTGCCGCAGTATCGGGTAATTCTGTAGCGACAGTGGTGACCATGGCCAAAGTTGCATTACCTTCGATGCGCCGCTACAAATATGGCGATAGTCTGGCTGCAGGCACCATTGCCGCCGGCGGTACCTTGGGTATTCTTATACCACCTAGTAATGCTCTTATCATTTATGGTTTACTGACAGAAAGTGATGTAGGCAAACTATTCATTGCAGGAATTATTCCTGGCTTAGTAACCATTCTGCTATATATCGGTGTTGTTCAGGTAGTGGTAACGTTAAAACCACAGCTTGGCCCACGTGCTGATAGGAGTAGCTGGTCTAGGAGGTTTCGCACACTCGGATCAATATGGGGGGTGCTAGCCCTCTTCTTGGGAATCATGTTTGGTATTTCATTAGGCATATTCACTCCAACCGAAGCTGGCGCAGCGGGTGCTTTGGGTGCACTGCTATTCGCGATTGGGCGAAGACGTATGTCCTGGCGCGGTCTTTACCGTTCGCTGTTTGACGCTGGCAAAACAACGGCCATGCTTTTCACCGTGATCTTTGGCGCATTAGTTTTGAACCAGTTTGTTGTATTGACAGGTGTCGGGAACACACTCTCGGAGTTCGTAACTTCTCTTGACGCAGGACCGACGGTCTCGATCTTTGCGATCCTCGGCATACTGATCATTCTCGGTATGTTTATTGAGGGGTTAGCGATGATCTTGCTAGTGGTACCGATCTTTGTGCCGATAGTTGATGCGATGGGTATTGATCTCATCTGGTTTGGTATTTTTCTAGTTATCGCAGTGGAAATGAGCCTGGTCACCCCACCCATAGGTATAAACGCCTTTATACTCAAATCCATGCTTAAGGATGTTGAATTATCGACAATTTTTGCTGGTATCGCACCGTTCTTCGCCGCTGATGTGCTGCGCCTGATATTATTGATTATGTTTCCCGCCTTGGCGCTCTGGCTTCCCAGCCTGTTGAATTGAGTTAACCGAGATTGCCCAGATGACGCCTGATTTTTGGAAAGACAGGAGCACCATTGTCGCCCCAGGTAAAGTTTGGCTCGGTTTGGGATGGTGTTTTCCTTGATTGGCAGCCAGTCCGCCTGAGCCAAACCTTTCCAGGCCGTTGATGGTGCCAATTCTCGTCCTCAAGACGCACCTCTCCTGTGGCTTTCTGCTCACCGTCGATTTCCTCGGCCTACGCCGGAGCGGATCTTGGCCGCATTTCAGCGATCAGCCGCAGGATCTCGGCGAACAATCCCCTCGGCACCGCAACCTCAGCCATCTGGAAAGTAACGTACCGTCCGTGCGTGACGATCCTGGCGCTGATCTTGATCAGCTTATCCTTCAAGCTGGTCAGCGACCAGTGCTTGACCGCCTCCGGCAGAGCCAGCGTCCGCATGAAGTTTCCGAGATTGTAAGCAAGCGTATGAAGCTGAAGCCGAACCGCGTTGTTCTGGAATTTACGGCACGACAGCCGGGTCCACACAATCCCGTCATCGCGTGTTGGCCGTTCTTGCCGGTACGCGGATAGACGAGTTCATCGCCAACCATGTCCGTCAAGCCGAGCGCGTCATCGAGCTCGCGGTACGCAAGCAATCCGGCGTCGGTGGTGATTCTGGAACCGTGAAACTCAAGCTTCAGGCGCCGGTCAAAATCGAGCCTCAGAGGACCATCGCCTGATTCACCCGCCGGGTACGCCATATCCCTTACCTCAAAATGTGATCAACACATTTATTCTTATAGCAGAATCAATGATCGATCGCATCAATTAACAGAGCCATATGGGAAATCCGGGGTTAAGTTATCTATCGTGGTAAAATCAAGTCTATTCTCTGATCAATTCAAAGAAACCTCTCTGCCCCCAAGGCCCATCAATCATTTCTTGGCAGGTTGATATGATGGCGTCTTTCATCTGATCAGTTGGGATTACCAGGTAATATCTGACACTAAACTTCCTCCAAAGCATTGCAAACGCATTTGATCCGTAAGGAACATGTATTTTAATTTCGGAGAGACGTTTGGTTATCTGCTCGTATATAGTACCTTGGCGGGACGCATGATTATAAAGCACTAAAGACTGCTTTCTTTGGACAAAAGAGTTAAGGTCTGACCAGTATAAGAACTTGGGCCCTTTATTGCTGAGTGGCCTCGGATTATTCCCTTCAAGGCCATTATCTGGATCAAAAAACACAATCTCTGCACCTTTTGTTTTTGTCACGCAATCTGACAGCCATTCTTTTCTAGCTTCTTTTCTTGATTTTTGTCCCTTGATGCTGGAAAAAGAGAAAAACTGGTTCATATCTAAAGGTGTACTATGAAATAAAGTGTGAGCTCCTAGGATCTTAGATTTCTCAACCGCCGCAATGTTTCGTTGTTTAGTTGAAATTAGTTTGTACATTTCATCATGTAGTGCTGGATCACATCGGCGAAATTCATCGCGTCCGATATATGCTATATGCTTACCGTCAGAATTATGTGTCTCATCGGGGAACAAATACCAAGCAAGCGCTGTGCTGAGTCCGGCCTTATTGAGTTCTCGCATCAGTCCGTATTTGGAAAAATCTCCAACGTCGCCTGTGTATCTATTTTGCATTCATGAATCCAGCTGGCTAAGGTATAACATAGGTAGAGAAATTTATTGTTTTATTATCAGATTTACCTCTATATATCTTCCAGTTTATATTTTGAATATGAAAAAGTTCTCAACCATCTATATTATGAAAATCAATAAAACTAGTTTTTTTAGACGTCGTCACCGAGTTTAGTGAGTAGAGGTCGGCTAACCTAATTTTATGTATCAATCACAAGTGAGGGGATAAGCAATGCTCAAGATTTGGGGACGCAAAGATGGATCGAATGTAATCAAGGTGATGTGGTGCCTTGGGGAGATTGGTATTGACTATGAACGGATTGATTGGGGCGGACCATTTGGTGGCAATGACGACCCGGCATACCGAGCCAAGAATCCTAACGGGCGACTTCCAACCCTTGAGGAAGATGATGGATTTACACTTTGGGAATCCGGCGCCGTAATGCGCTACCTCTGCGCACAATACAGCATGGGTGAACTATGTCCCCATGATTTACGTGCGCGCGCAGTAGCTGATAAATGGATGGATTGGAGCTCGATTAATCTAGCGCCTTTCAATGGGGTGTACTTGGAAGAAATTCTACAGAAATCGAAGGATGAACGCGATGACCCTCGCTTAGCAGCTGCTATAAAGCAGGCCGGCTTAATGTACGACATCCTAGATGCACATCTAGTTGAGAATGATTATTTGTGCGGCAACAGACTTACGATGGCAGATTTTCCGTTAGGGTCGCTAACTGATCGTTGGATCAATTGGACGCCAAACCGGCCCTCACATCCCAATGTTGAGGCCTATTATGAGCGTCTCGCCTCACGTCCAGCTTATCGAGAGCACGTTGTCGAAATCAATGCGTCGAGGCTACAGCAGGTCCAAAAGGGCTGAATTATGATTAAACATAAGTTGTTTACTGCTAGATTAAGTGATTAAATTTCTGTAAATATACTTTATGAAACTCTATTTAACTCTTTATGGCATGTATTTGCTTTTTCGTTTCGCTTGTTGGCGAAACGCTGAGTTTCGTGCCCGTCTGAAAACTAAAAACTTAAAAGTTCAGATTCGTACACAGGATGGTAAGCATGGTCGTCTATTCATTTTTAAGGATGGTCATGTAAGCTCTAAGGCGGGGGTCCATTCTTCGGCCGAATTCTCACTTGTTTTTAAAACTAATACAATTGCCACGAAGTTGTTAATGCCTCCAATTAATCAATTGGAACAAATTGAGGCCATGAAGAACTTTCTTTTTCATCCGGAAGGAAAAGACGAAGATAGTGTTTGGTTTGCGCAGACGGTGATGACGGCCATTAGTACTAGGTGGAAAGATGGAACGACGGTAGGTGATGGAACCACACGCTATTGCACGATTACGAATGGTGGTCCTCTATTTGTTTATGTCAAAGAAGAAAAAATTATACGCACGACGCCTATTGTTTTTGATGATGATGATGCGATGTCCTATTCAATCAATGCACATGGAAAAACCTTTAAGCCCCCTAGGCAAACATCTCTGTCGCCTCATGGTATGAACTGGAAGTCGATGGTTTATGCACCCAATAGACTTCTAACGCCCATGAAACGTGTTGATTTTGACCCGAACGGTGAACGTAATATCGCCAACCGGGGAGTATCCGGATATGAACCTATTAGCTGGGATGAGGCTTTTGATCTGGTGGCATCTGAGATTAAACGTATGAAGCGCGACTACGGTCAAGGTGCGATCGCGCAATCCAATGGCTCGCATCATACCTGGGGAAATATCGGTTACTATTTAAGTGCCAAAATGCGTTTTATGAATGCTATTGGTACAACGGAAGTTCACCATAACCCAGATAGTTGGGAGGGTTGGTATTGGGGCGCAGTTCATCATTGGGGTGGAAGTTTACGTGTTGGAGGGGGAGAACCCTTTGGTACCATGGAAGATTGTTTGAAAAATGCCGAGATGGTTGTTTTTTGGTCGAGTAACCCCGAAGCCACAAACGGTATATATTCTGGTTTTGAAGGATCAATTCGCCGAAAGTGGTTAAAAGAATTAGACCTAAAGATAGTGCACATTGATCCACATCTAAATGATACAGCACAATTTCTAGGTGGGTAAATGGATAGCACCTAAACCAACTACTTCACCTGCGTTGGCACTTGCCATTGCCAACGTTTGGATGAATGAGGAGCTTTATGACAAAGAATATGTTGCAAGTCGAACACAGGGCTTTGAGACCTGGAGTGATTACGTTCTCGGGAAAGAGGATGGGGGTAGAAAAATCACCAGAATGGCAGAGGAGCAAGAAACGGGCGTATCTGCCAAAGATGTAAGGGCATTGGCACGTGAATGGGCATCAAAACGGACATATTTAGCCGCAGGAGGCAATGGGCAATACATTTGGAGGGGGCAGCACGAAACCCTACCGGTAGCCAGTGGACACGAACTATGGTTTGCCTGATGGCAATGCAAGGATTGGGTAAGCCGGGGGTATTAATCTTGGCAATATGCAATTAGGCGTACCACATGATTTTAGCTTCTATTTTCCTGGATACGCCGATGGCGGAATATCTGGCGATCTGAATAATACAGCCCTTGCTGTAAGTCTGTATCAGCGGATGCCTCAGCTAGCAACTATGAACCCTTCTAGCCAAAAAATCCCGCGCCTTAAATTACCCGATGCAATAATTGACGGTCATACCGAAGGTCACCTTTGGGACGCGAGAACAATTGAAGGACAATTTTCTGAAGCAGTTTATCCGGCCCCCCGGTCACTCGCCGGTTCATATGTTGTACCGTTATGGTAATTCGATATTGGGAACACTTAGCGATGCTAACCGTTACGTTTCAATGTATCGTTCACCAAATTTAGAATTTGTTGTTAACCAATCTATATGGGATGAGGGTGATACTCAATTTGCCGATGTTATTTTGCCGGCCTGTACTCATTTAGAACGTACGGATATAGGCGAATGGGCTAATGCTGGTGGCTATGGAGCGAACTTTAATTCACAAGTGAATCATCGTGTAATTGCTTTTCAATCCAAATGTATTGAGCCGTTAGGTGAGAGTAAATCAGACTATGATATCTTCGCCGGGATAGCTACACGGTTAGGTCTTGGCAGCTACTTCACAGAAGGAATGCGCGACATTGATTGGGTTTAAACGTATGTTTGATGCATCGGATTTGCCTAGTCATATATCTTGGAAAAAAATTTATGAAAAAGGGTTACTTTGTGGTTCCGCCGGAAAGAGAAGACCTTCGAGCTCCAACTGCATATAACTGGTTCGCAGAAGGACGTAAAAAAGATGTCCCAGAAGCAATGCCATTGCCCGGCGATTATACCGAAGAATTTGGTGAAGGACTGCAGACACAAAGTAGCAAGTTCGAATTTGAATGCGAAAGCTTAAAAAGGTATGACCCTAGTGATGATGAACGGGGCACCAATTCCTAAGTATTCTAGGTCTTGGGAAGGACCGCACATACTGGAGCTAAAAGAGTTTCCTCTACGTATGATAACTCCTCATGGACGTTATAGTTTCCATACCCAAGGTGATGGTAAGGATAGTTTTTTTAAACGATATTAAGGACCATCGTGAATGGATCAATGGTCACTATTATTGGATTATTCGGCTTAATACTGAGGATGCGAAAGTCCGTGGTATCAAAGAACATGACCTAGTGCGTGTATTTAATAATAGAGGTGCCGTAATTTGTGCGGCACATATTACATCCCGATTGATCCCCGGGGGTAGTTCATAGCTACGAATCGTCGGCTGAGTACAAGCCAATGGGAAAACCTGGAGAATCTGTTGATCGCGGGTGGTTGTGTTAATTTGCTGTCGCCGTCTAGAACCCAAATAAAAAATGCCCATTCTATGGCCAACGGACTGTCTATGGTCGAAATTGATAAATGGGATGGAAGGATTGAATTTATACGAAAAGATGCGCTTACGAAAGCCCAGGGCTTGAATGAGGAAGGATCTTTTAAATGAAAAAGTGGAACCTAATTGTTGATGTTGAAAATTGCACTAACTGCAATGTCTGTACTGTGGCTTTACAAGATGAACATGTTGGTAATTCCTTTCCTGGCTATGCGGAAGAAATGCCAAAACATGGACATCGCTGGATTGAAATTATGCGTAAAGAGCGTGGCACGGGGAGCGCTACTGATGTTGCATACCTTCCAACCATGTGCCAACACTGTGATGATGCTCCATGCATGAAAGCTGCTCCAGATGTAGTTAGTAAACGGCCAGACGGAATAGTGATTATTGATCCGAACAAAGCCAAAGGCCGCAAAGAATTGGTGGATAGTTGTCCCTATGGTGCGATCTGGTGGAACGATGAAAAGCAACTTCCACAGCATTGGATTTTTGACGCGCATTTGCTTGATGCGGGTTGGAAAGAACCGCGGTGCGTTACGGTCTGTGCTACGAAGGCCTTACAATCGGTCAAAGTTGATGATGATGAAATGGTACGCCTAGTTGACGAGCAACATCTTGAGGTTCTTCATGCGGAGCACGAAACCAAGCCGCGCGTTTATTATAAGAACTTATGGCGCTATACATCATCATTCATTGCAGGATCGTTGTCTGGCATCCGAGATAATAAAATAGAATGTCTTGAAGGTCTCGAGGTCCAGTTGGTTTTTGATAACGAAAACCTACAAACACAAAATACTGATATTTTTGGAGATTTTAAGTTTGATAAACTGAAAGCTCGAGGCCAGACCTATCAAGTTCAGATAATTGACAAGGGTAAAATAATTAAAACTATTGATATTATTTTGGATCAGTCCATAAATATTGGTGAAATTAAGTTGGTGTAATGCTTTTTGAAATATAGATTTATGATAGAACGCAGTGACATGGTAGTTAATTAATATTGCTAGTTGAGGTATTGATAGCCTCCTAAGAATCAGTTGAACCCAGATCTTCTTTGATTTCCTCGATAGTTGGGCGTTTCATTCCCAGTATCAGATCATCTAAGGTTAGTTTGCCAATTTTTTTACCATTAGGGTTCACTATTATAGTTTGGCTAGTAGAATGTTCTACAAATACTTGAAGTGCTTGTTCCAATGTTGTGGAACTAAGCATACTTGGCCCATTGGCATCTGAACCCAGGGGCTTCATTAAAGTGTTAACACGTAGTACTCGAGCTCGGTTAATGTCTTTCATAAAATCAGCGACATATGTATCTACTGGCTTCATTAATATATTTTGGGGATTATCGGTCTGGATGATTTCACCATCGCGGAGAATAGCGATATTATCTCCAATGCGTAGCGCTTCATCTAGATCATGCGTGATAAAGACAATTGTTTTTTTAAGTTCTTCCTGTAAGCCAAGCAGAATATCCTGCATCTCAGTCCTTATCAGCGGGTCGAGGGCAGAAAATGCTTCATCCATTAATAAAATTTCAGCATCCGTGGTAAGAGCTCTTGCAAGCCCCACACGTTGTTGCATACCGCCAGAAAGCTGTGCTGGATAGTAATTCTCATATCCAGATAGTCCGACGCGTTCAATCCAGCGTATGGCTCGTTTCTTTATTTTTTCTTTGCTAGTACCTTGTATTTCTAGACCATAGCCAGTGTTTTCTATGACTGTACGGTGAGGAAATAGTGCAAAACGCTGAAATACCATAGACATTTTATGGCGACGCAATTCTCTAAGACCTTTAGCATCCATAGCAAGCACATCTGCTCCATCGATTACTACTTCACCAGCTGTAGGCTCAATTAGACGGTTAAGAAGACGAATTAAGGTAGATTTGCCTGAACCTGATAGACCCATGACAACTTGAACTTTATTTTGTTCCATCTCTAGATTAATATTACTAAGGCCTAGAACATGGCCTGTTAGCTCTAATAGTTCATCTTTTTCCATACCCTTTCGGACACGGTTCATGGCGCCCTGTGGATCTCGTCCAAAAATTTTATATAGGTTCCGTATACTGATGAATGTATCACTCATCAATGATCTATCCCTTGATGCTTCTGAAGACGCTTTCCCAGTCTCTGGGTAACACGATCAAAAATAATTGCCAGTGCTACTATCGCGAGCCCATTCATAAGGCCAAGAGCTAGATACTGATTAGAAACTGCCTGTAATACAGGGATTCCGAGTCCCTTTACACCAATCATTGATGCGATCACCACCATAGATAGAGCCATCATTATTGTCTGGTTTACACCTGCGAATATGTTTGGTAGCGCAAGTGGCATTTGTACACCAATAAGACGTTGGATAGCACTGGCGCCAAAGGAATCTGCCGCTTCCAGCACTTCTTTATCAACAAGACGGATACCAAGGTTGGTTAGACGGACGATAGGTGGGAGCGCGTAAATACACACTGCTAGTAGGCCAGGAACCTTTCCGATTCCAAGCAACATAACCACCGGTATAAGGTAGACGAAGGAGGGTATTGTCTGCATGACATCAAGAATCGGCGTGATAATTCCCTGAATTCGGTCGGAACGTGACATCAGTATGCCCTATAGGGATTCCTATCCCAATACAAATCAAAGTTGCTGCAGAAATTATTGCAAGAGTCGACATTGTGTCTTTCCACATGCCTAGGTAACCGATAGCTAAAAAGCAGAGGGCAGATCCAATAACGATTACTTTGCTTCGGGAACCCATCCATGCAAACAAAGCAATTACTAATATGATTATCGGCCAAGGGGCGGTAATCATTAGTTTTTCTAACCAAATTAAAAACTGTAGGAGGGGATTAAAAAAATTTTCCAACGCTTCGCCATACTCGCGTGATAAATCACGAAATCCGTTATCAATAGTTCGCCGCAATTCCATAAGATCGCGTCGGCCAAGTGACGGGAAATCGTCAAAGAAGTTCATGGTTGTCCCATAGTATATAACAAAGAAAGGGGGACGTCCCATACGCCCCCCAGTTTATTTGTCGTAGTTTAATTAGAGCGCAGCTTTGATTTTCTTTGCGGCATCTTGACTAACCCATTTTGTCCATACGCCTTCATGACGAGTTAGAAACTCGATGGCGGCATCTGCACCATTTGCTTGGTTGTCGGTCATAAACACCAACATACTATTCATTATATCTCCAGGATATTTGCGCTTTGCTAAATATTCAGCAGCAACGCTACCACGTTTTTTAAATTCTGTGGTTATGACCGTTCTTACTGCTGACTCTGTCCAAGAAGAAGGTTTTGGCGATAAACATTCCTGTTCTGGTTTAACTATGCAACCGTCCCAGTTTTCAGAACCGGCAAATTTTGTTTCAAAAGGTAGCATGACTAAATTGTATTTGCCTACTATGGCCGTAGGATTCCAATAGTAACCAAACCAATTCTCACCGCGGTTAGCAGCCTTGGCTATAGATCCATCAAGACCTGCAGCTGAACCCGGATCAACTAGAACCCATCCCTTTTTTTCCATGTTGAAAGCTCGAAATAGGTTAGCATTGGCCAAGTTGACAGCCCCAACCTGCAGGACACCCCATGAATGCACCTTTAGATTTATCCTCGGCGTACGGAAAGAGGTCTGGGCGCTCGAGTACCTTTTCAACCGAGTTCAACTTAGGGTTATCTTTTAAAAATTTTGGTGTTACCCACCAACCCTCACCCAGTCCAGTTATTGGTGCCTTGTTGACTACTTGCAAGCGGCCGGCATCGATAGCATTTTTTAACGGTTCCCGAACTGCATTAACCCATAATTCAGGTGCCACATCAGGTTTTCCTTTTTCATTCATAGAAGTAAAGGTAGGCATGGTATCTCCAGGAATAATTTCAGCATTACAGCCATATCCTTCCTGCAGTATTATTTTATCCACGTTGGCCATTAGTTGGGCAGAGGCCCAGTTCATCTCAGATATTGTAATATCACCACATTCGGCATGCGAAGTATTGGACATGAATAAACCCATGCTAATTCCTATTGCGCATGCAATGACGAATGTTTTTACCCGTTTCATAATGTATCCTTCTTTTAACAATTTAATGTTTTTGAGCTAGTGAAATTTATATATTCTACTATAAAATAAAGCTCGTTTGCTGATGTTTATGTCGTATGACGGACGCTAAAACTTTTTTTGTAATAGTGACATGCTAATACTAGCCTAGGCAAGGGTCTATAAATAATTAGATAAGTATACAATCTAATTAAACGAATTAATTTGTTACTAGGAATTATGGTCTGGCCATTAATGAAAATAATGAGACAAGTTTATATTCAATGATTTACTTTCGATAAAAAAATTACTGAATCCCTAACTAGTTTACTGTTCCATATATTAAATCGAAGAAACGAGGAGATATTAAAATGAAAGCTATCAGATTACACGAAACTGGTGGTCCTGAGGTATTACACTTAGATGAGGTGGACTTGCCGAAGCCCGGGTTAGGTGAGGTCTTGATCAAAGCGCATTCGATTGGTGTAGGCCTCCCCGATCAGCTTATCCGCACTGGACGTTATCCGTGGATGCCTGAATTGCCGACCATTCCGGGTATCGAGATGAGTGGTACAGTAGCTGCTATAGGAACAAACGTAACAAAATTTAAGGAAGGAGAATCGGTTGTCGTTTCAGCAGTTCCAAAACGAGGTTGTTACGCCGAGTACATGGTCGCTGATATTAATTGGGTTTTTCCATTCTCTAAGACGATTAATTCTTCATACGCTGCCTGCCTGATT
>CAXYEE010000028.1:0-71261 GCA_964276105.1 uncultured Gammaproteobacteria bacterium
ATCGCTTGGGGCGAACGTCGCTATAAACTAATAGCAGCACTCGCTGTTTGCTTGCCAATCAGCATTTATGTTGTCTTCACATTAGGTTTGGATGTGCGATTCCCGGCTGGGCGTGTGCTGGAAGCAGTGATGTAAATAGCATGAATATTGGTCTCGAGTACGCATTACCAATCCTGACCGATCCACTTGTGATCGGTTTAATTATTGCGGGTACGCTAATCGGCGTAATTATTGGTGCATTACCAGGCCTATCATCTTCTATGGGCGTAGCGCTTTTGTTGCCCTTTTCACTCTATCTTGATCCCATACCAGCAATTGCACTTCTCTCCGCACTTTATTGCGCTGGAACGTTTGGAGGATCAATAACCGCTATCTTGATCAATGCCCCAGGTGCACCCCCAGCAGTAGCAACCGCATTTGATGGTTACCCTATGGCGTTAAAGGGCGAGGCCGGCCGTGCCCTAGGAATAGCAGCGGTTTCTTCCGTTAGCGGGGGAATACTTAGTTTATTGGTACTACTTTTTGCCGCACCCCTTCTTGCCAGAATAGCGTATAGCTTTGGTCCACCCGAATACTTTGCCCTAGGTGTTTTTGCACTATCTATGCTTGCATCTATTAGCGGCGAAGCTCCAATAAAGAACCTAATTGGCGGCTGTCTTGGTCTTCTTATTGCAACAGTAGGTATTGATCTGACTACTGGCATTGAACGATTTACTTTTGGTGTTCCAGAACTCCTTGAAGGCATTCAGTTCATTCCAGTTCTTATCGGACTTTTTGCGGTAACTGAACTACTGAGTCAAGCTCAACAACTCAATCGAAAAAAAATCGCTATTGCTTTATCAGCTGTGAAGCTACCCTCTCTTAATGACTTCCGTCGTGTAAAAAAACACTATTCTACGCTCTAGCGGAATCGGTATTTTTGTGGGCGTCCTACCTGCCGAAGGTAGCACTATGGCAGCAATGATCGGGTATAACGAAGCAAAACGATGGTCCTA
The DNA here is from genome assembly GCA_964276105.1 of uncultured Gammaproteobacteria bacterium. GTDB lineage: Bacteria > Pseudomonadota > Gammaproteobacteria > Steroidobacterales > Rariloculaceae > UBA6522. The sequence goes on from CAXYEE010000028.1 coordinate 996, forward strand.
ACAGGCCTGAGGAATTTGGCAAAGGCGTAATTTGAGGGAGTTGCTGGTCCTGAAGCGGCGAATAATGCCGCGACTGGAGGATCCATGGTGCCTACCCTAGCACTCGGAATACCTGGTAGTGCGACGGCAGCGGTAATACTTGGGGGGCTACAGGTTCAAGGCTTACGCCCTGGCCCATACCTGTTTGAAGAACAACCGGGGTCTATTGTATGCAATTTTCTTTGCCATGCTTCTTGCAAATATTCTTTTTCTATTTATAGGACTATTGGGAGCGAAGATTTTTTCTAGGATTAGTCTTATCCCCTCAACTTTTTTATGGCCTACAGTTTTTGCTCTATGTTTTGTAGGCGCATATGGCCTTAATCAATCCATGGTAGATGTTTGGATCATGCTCGTTGCAGGCCTGGTAGGCTTTATTTTAAAGAAAAATGGATTTGGCCCAGCACCCATTATTATGGGAATTGTTCTTGGAGGTCTTATTGAGACATCCCTAGCACAATCGATGATAATTTTTGACCAGCAATGGACCGCTTTTTTCTCAAGGCCCATTGCAATGGTGTTTTTCATACTAGCTGTAGTTAGCCTTGCAGCAGCACAATTTCGGTCTTTACTCGCTAAGTTTCTTCCTCATAGAAAAGAAAAAAACGTTTTGCGATAGTAGAAAACTGTATGACAATGGCTGAATTACAGCTAAACATGAAGCCTATATAGGGAGGAATTTGAATGGCAACAGTCAGTGATATTGAAGCCTTTACGCCAGATATAACATCGCGCTATGGAGAAGGGCTAACCCAGGAAGTAACTACGTTCATTCTTGAAACTCGCTATGAGGATATTCCTGAAGAGGTAATTGATCTCTCTAAAAAATCCATACTTGACGGACTCGGTCTTGCTTTATCTGGCTCAGTTGCTGAAAGCGGGCGGATTTCAAAAAACTATCTCGAAAGCCTGGGACTTAGTGGAGAAACAACAGTTATTGGAACTGAGCTACGGGTGCCAGAACGATTTGCAGCGTTTGCTAATGGCATTGGTGTCCATGCTGATGATTATGACGATACACAACTAGCAGTTCAAAAAGACCGGGTCTACGGACTACTCACTCATCCGACCGCACCCTGTCTTCCCGCAGCTTTAGCTGTTGCCGAGAAACAAGATCGGTCTGGGAAAGACTTAGCGCTTGCATATAACCTAGGACTGGAGGTAGAGACTAAAATTGCCGAGGCTATATCACCAAGACATTATCAGCATGGATTTCATGCAACAGCAACCTGTGGTGTTTTTGCCTCAGCCTCTGCAGTTTCAAGACTTTACGACCTCACTTCAGAGACAACAGCACGAGCGTTAGCAATTGCAGCAAGCCAAGCTGCAGGACTTAGAGAGAATTTTGGAACGATGACAAAACCCTTTCATGCAGGACGAGCAGCGGAAGCTGGAGTCATTGCAGCAGATCTAGCCAAAGCCGGCTGGACCGCTACAGATAAAATCTTGGAGTCGCCCAGAGGCTTCTTTCAAGCTCATGGGGGTGGCTACACTCTCGAAGCATTACAGGGCAAGCTCGGAAACCCATGGACCTTCTTGGACCCTGGTGTTTCCATTAAACCCCATCCATCAGGATCATTGACACACCCCGGAATGACCAAAATTCTGGAACTCATACTGAAATACAACATTCAACCAGATGAAGTTGAAACAGTAGATGTTGGCACTAATCACAACATGCCAAATGCTCTGATTCATCATCGTCCAAGTGATGAACTGCAAGCAAAATTCTCCATGGAATTTTGTATGGCGATACTGCTATTAGAACGTCGTGGAGCTCTGCCAGAATTTACTGATGAGGCTACAAATCGTCTTGATGTTAAAAGCATGATTAGTCGTATCAATTTTGGTGTTCACCCAGAAGCTGAAGCAGCAGGCTACGATAAGATGACAACGATAATTGATATTAATCTTAAAGATGGCCGTACCATTTCTGGACGTGCTGATTTTGGAAAAGGTAGCCCAGCAAATCCAATGAACTATGATGAGGTCGCTGATAAATTCAGGGGCTGTGCAGAGTTTGCCAGTTGGGATAAGGCGCGCACTGAAAAAATTGTGGGTCTAGTAAGGGACTTAGAAAACCTCGAATCAATCAGGACATTAACAACACTTCTTGCGAGCTAACGGTATGGACTGGAATATAAGTCTGAATGGTGAAACGGCCCTCATCGTTGGAGGCACACGCAACATAGGTCTTAGTATTGCTGAAGCCATTAAGGGTGCTGGGGCAAATGTCTGTATTGTTGGTGGATCTGATTACTCTGCTATGGAAACGGCATTAACTCAGCTGCAAAAATCTAATGGGCAGTCTATGGGTTTGATCGCCGACATTTCGGATGAAAATGCTGTGTCGTCTGCTTTTCAGGAATGCGAAGAAAAGCTTGGTCCTGTCTCTATTTTGGTAAATGGGCCTGGATTCAGGCCTCATGGCCCTTTCACAGATATAACCCTTGATACTTGGAATGCTGTGATGGCCATCATGCTTACTGGGCCTTTCATAACATCCCGAGAACTTTTTAGGCGACTTCCTCAAAATCGTAAGGGAGCAATCGTCAATATTGGTGGATTGAGTGCTCACCGGCCAGCAAAAGACCGTGCACATGTGATTGCTGCCAAGGCCGGTCTCACTGGACTGACTCGGGCACTAGCTGCCGAGGGAGCAGGAAGAATTCGTGCTAACTGTATTGTGCCAGGCCTCATAGATACCCAAAGAAAACCTGATCAACCCCAGGCAAAATATAGTGATGAGGCAGCCAATGCTCCTGGAACTTGCGAAGATGTGTCACGTGTAGTGCTGTCATTTTCTAGTCCTCAGGACACTTATGTTACGGGACAAACAGTTCACGTTAGTGGTGGGCGTTATATGTAATAAAAGTACGCCCTAGTAAGAGGCGATCAGTCAAATAGGCAATTACCAGATGGGTGAAGGGCTAACTTTATCTAACTGCCATTGGCCTCATCGGCGAACCAGTCGCTCCCTTGATTCTCTCAGGCAATCCTATAAATAAGAATTCATATACCTCATCCGCAGCAAGCTCTCTAAGTTCCATGTTTTCGAGCATTGGAATCCCTTCCCCAAGAAATAACATTCTATGAACGTTTTCTACACCTGGTCGAGGCCTAACCTCAACACAGCAACTATCAGCGCCTACAAGAGAAATCTTGCGTTCAATAAGTACACGAACTATGTCGCCATAAATTCCTGGAGATCCTTCATTTTCACCCACACCAATATAAGAATCATTATATTTTGAAGGGTTCCCCCAATTGATAGACCACCCATAGTTGAAAAATACTGCGTCACCTTGCTCAATATCGCTCACACTCATTTCCTGCCTGGCAAGCGCGTCATGCATATCTTCAACAGTGACTTCATAAGCAGCAGGCAAAGCAACAACCCCTTTATAACCGGCAATATCAATTAGAATTCCACGAGTGATGAATGGTTTCATTTGCTCAACACCTAAAGCCTCAACGCCACCTCGACCACGATTCTCTCCAAAAAGATCATCTACATTGAACCCATTGTAAAAAACAGATTGAAAGGACCCATCTTCCATTTGAATATTTCCACCCTGATGTGCGAAGCCATCAAACTGAGTTCCCATCTGGCCTATAAACCCTGAAAAATACTCAGAATTGGAAACGCCTCCCTCGCCACTAGTTGGTGGTAGAGGTGGAGTTACCTGCAAAAAATATGGCCTTGACCCATAAAGCGGCATGCTTGGCTCATACATATGCCCGAGCTCATAAGTTTGGCCTGTCTTAGGAATCTGCAACGCTGAAAGGATTTTCACCGCAGTTACATAATTAGATGCGCCTGCCTGATCCTGGGCACCATGAGGTGAAGGCCACCATGGTCCCTCCTCCCGGGTCTGCCCAACTACTGACTGAAGCGGTGCCATTGCTGCCAGAAAAATGGGGCCTATAAGTGCACAAATCAGCCAAAAGCCTGTTTTTTTATCCATTTTAATGACTCCGCAAACGTAGTTCTTCATTGCATCAAAATTAAGGATTAAGGATTAAGGAGCAACTTCTGAATCCGCCAGTTATTCATATCAGCAATATATAAAACATCTTCCTGTGAGCAATCGATCCCATGAAGCCAATTGAATTGCCCTAATTGCTTACCAGATGTCCCAAGCATTCCAACGATTTTTCCATCTAGTTGGATCTTATAGATTCTGCCTGGATGTTGATCAGCTGCCCATAAGTACTGAGGATTTCCATTTGTCATACACAGTGCCCATGGCTGAGTTTCATCCGGCTGATTCGGATCTACATTACCAAGTACTGGTTGCATTGACTTATCAAACGGGGCATTCAACAAGATTATTCTTAGGAAGTTACCTTCTGAATCAAATACCTGAATTCGACGGTTAGTACGATCAGCAACATAAACATTACCTTCCCGATCGGCCTGCATGTTATGGGGCAAATTTAACTGCCCAGGTTCGGAACCAAAGGAACCCCAGGTTTTGATCCAGTTACCATGCTTGTCATATTTGGCAATACGCGAATTTAGGTACCCATCGCTAACAAAAATATTGTCCTCTGCATCCCAAGCCACATCAGTTGGCCCGCCAAAAAAACCATCGCGCGGTACTGCATCAGCCCCGTCAACATGATGATACTCATCAAAGCCCTCTGGGCGCCTTCCAAGGTTTAAAGTAACGTACCCTGCAGGATCGAACTTTATGACTGTATTTGCACCCTTATCCACGAGCCATAAATTGTCATATTTGTCATAGCGAATTGAGTGAGAATAGCCTAGGCCATAAACATTCTGACCAATTTCTCGAACGAAATAACCATTCTCATCAAATTCTATAAGTTGGCTAGTCGCATTACCGTACAACGGACCACCATTACTAGCCGAACCCGGGTGGTTGAGAACCATAACATGTCCCTTCGAGTTGACCGCGACGGCAAGAGTTTCCCCTAAATTCATTTCGGGGGAGTACTTTAAAAAATTTGGAACTGACTCGTATGGAATCAACGGCACATCATTATTTGTCTGCTGCGCAATCGCCGGGTGAACAAATAAGGACAATGAAAAAGTAACCAGTACTATGGCGCTTAAACACCTCATAATTATTCCTTTTAAATTAGAAACTATCCTCTCAAAAATACTATTCATTTCATTTTTTTTGTTAATCTTGATCTTATAAATAGACCTATTATTCACAGCCTAACACTAGCTCAGGTTAATTATTGGCACTTAAGTTTTTATTTGTTGAGTTATTAATCCTAATTTATACCATTCTAAAAAAGCTTATATAGATCACTGTGATAGCACGCTTCTATATAGAGCAATAGTCTTATCAATAGTGTCTTGTATGCGGAAAGTGCTGTCTATGCGCTGACGGGCTGACTCGCCCATACGTCTTCGCATATCAGGGTCCTTATACATACGCTTGATAGAACTATTAATTGCATCAGGGTTTTTTATAGGCACAACAAATCCTGTCACTCCATCTATAACAAGTTCAGGGCTTCCACCACAATCCGTCACAATCGTTGGAACACGATAAGCCATGGCTTCAATTACAGAACGGGCGAGCCCCTCCCTTTTAATTGATGGCATAACGAAGACATCACAGGCCGCAGTTAAGGGCGTGGCATCCTTTACATATCCCACCCTATGAATTCTATCTGCAGAAGCATTTCTTGAAATTTTTTGATCTAATTTTGGAGATGCCATATCACCAATCAGAAGCAAATGAACATTCCAATCATCAGGAAGATCAGCCATAGCCTCTACTAACACTTCAATTCCCTTACGGGGTCGATAGGTGGCCACACAACCAACCACAAATGCCTCCTTTGGAATACCAAAGTCCTGAAGGTTTGCAGGAGAACTGGTATACCAGTCTAAGCTATGTCCTTTATGTATAGTCACAAGTCGTTTTGAAGATATACGCAAAAATTTTGGGCGCATCTGTAAAAAATACTTACGAATAGCATCTGCCACACAAATAATACAATCAATTCTAGGATTAAGAACCCGCATCCATGAAATAGGATTAAAGAAGCTTACATTTCCTACAATCCCACGATAGACAACTATACGTATATGCATGCCACGTGTTGCTATCAAACCATTTTGTAAGGCTCGGTTACCTAAAATATGGAGAATGTCATACTTTCCTTTATCTAACTCCTCACGAAGCAAACGAATTGCCTTAGAGTCATAGCGCCCTCGAAATTTTATAGAGATAGTCTTTAGGCCCGCATCGATTAGCTCATCATGGCGGTAGTGTTGCTGAGGACAAACAACAGCCAGGTCTATACCAGCTCTATGCATACCAATAAATGTCGCAACAGTGGGGCGATCTGGATCTTCAGTTATGCAAAGGGCTTTTATAGTCACAATTATCTCTAAACTACCTAAGTGTATGGATGTTACTAATCAGAACACATAAAAGGAATGCATACAGAAATGAGCTCTTCTTTGAGTATCATGCATTAACTCTAAGAGCTAAAAATGACTATGTTATCTAAGCTTAATTTGCCTCCAAAAAGGCTTTGTATCATCAGGCTGTCTGCAATAGGAGACACTTGCCATACAGTTCCTATTGTCCGTGCAATACAAAAAGCCTGGCCAGATACAAAGCTGACCTGGGTAATCGGCAAAACTGAGCATGCACTTCTCGCAGGGCTTGAAGACATTGAGTTCATCGTACTAGACAAAGACCGTGGTTTTAGAGGGTACTTTGATGTATTAAAACAAGTTCGACATAAACCTTTTGATCTTTTACTGCACATGCATGCTTCCATGCGTGCAAATCTTGTAAGCCTCATGATTTCTTCAAAAATCCGTCTTGGCTTTGACCGTCAGAGAGCTCGTGATTATCAGTGGTACTTCTGTAATGAACATATTCCTTTTAGATCACAACAGCACGTCATAGAAGGTCTTTTTGGATTCGTTAAAGCCCTAAATATTCAATCGAATGAATTGACTTGGGATATTCCTATCTCGACTAAAGACCGTGGTTTCGCTCTAGAACATATTAATAATAACGAACCCACATTACTTATCAGCCCATGCTCCGGACAACGCCTTCGCAACTTTAGAAATTGGGGCATCGAATATTATGAGGAGGTTGTGAACTACGTAGCATCCGAATATGGAGCTAAAACTATTCTTACAGGAGGGATGACACAACTAGAGCAAGAATACGGTGAACACATCACGAATAATTGTCGGGGCAGGGTCATCAATCTGATTGGCAAGACCACACTAAAACAGCTACTAGCGTTGTTAGAACGTACTACCGTGTTACTTTGTCCTGACTCAGGTCCTGCTCATATGGCTACATCCGTTGGAACACCTGTAGTAGGCCTATACGCCACATCCAATAAAAGTCGAACAGGGCCTTATAAAAGCCAGCATTTGGTTGTCGATAAGTATCCGGAAGCTTTAAAGAAGGAGTTCAATGCCAGTGTAAATGAAGTTAGATGGGGACAACGTATACGAAACCCACGTGCTATGGACCTTATAACTGTAACCGATGTTATAGAAAAGCTATCAAAAGCGTTCCGTGAAAGGGGCATAAAACCTCTTAACTCAAATTAAATAGGGCTATATTTAGACTTCTTTTAGTCTTATTATTCAATAGCCTAAAATTAGTGAATTTGGATATTCAGGTGCCTGAGAGCTAAAAATCTAAAAAAACTCTTTGGTCACTTACTCGAGTCAGCACAAAAAAATAGAAAAATCTCGTAGGAGAAAAAAATGGATTTACATGCATTAAGGGCTAGCGTCTTTTGTGCTATTACCTCAATGGCAATAGCTTCGGTGGCGAACGCACAAAGCGTTCCGTCAAAATTTGTAGTTTCAGGGCCAGCAGCACGAGAGATACTTGATAGTACAACGATTAACCTCGAAACAGCTGAACGTATTACGATGGCATGTGAAAGATTAGCTAGAGAAAGAGGCGTCTCAATAAGTGTTTATGTTCTCGACAATGATGGCAATGATGTCTACATTCATCGTATGGATGGGGAAATGTGGGTAAATACTGCAACTGCAGAAATGAAGGCAAAAACCGCATTGCAAATACGTGGGCCAAGCAAAGAACGAATGAATCGCGTGATTCGTAACCCTAGTGAAGAATGGCAACAAATAGAACTCGGTGTGTTTTCTAATTCTGGCGGATTACCAATCATTGTGGATGATCAACTAATCGGCGCTATCGGAGTTGGTGGATCTGCTCCCAGGATTGCTGAGGGATGGAGTGATGAAATCTGTGCTCATAAGGCAATGACTGAAGTGATGGGATTTCAGCCGCCATTGGTTGAAGATATTCCACGGCCGCAAACACCAACGATTGCGGTAGTCCCTCGCTTCACGGTGGACTCTCCACCAGAATCAAGTCTTCCACCTGAATTTGTAGTTTCAGGGGCTGCCGCAGCAGGCATCAAGAATGGAGCACAAATCTCAGGTGATGCTGCGAGAAATGTAGCCTTAGCCTGTCGTGCATGGGCAACAGAACGTGGGGATACAATGTCACTAACTATATTAGACCCCTCTGGTGTCCCTGTTCATGGAGAACGCATGGATGGACAGGTTACTAGCGGAATTGAAGCAGCCAAACTGCGTGCGCAAACAGCCTTACAAAGTCGAACACCAACCTCGGTGCGAGGAGCTGGAGTAGCAAATAGACCATATGGCTTACCGCGATCTGTCCTTTTATTTAGATGGCACCTAGAACCTGGAGGATTACCAATAGTGGTTGATAGTCAAATGATAGGAGCGATCGGCGTTGGTGGTAGTAACGACGATGAGGCCTGTGCCATTGCAGGACTACAATCCGTTTTTGGTGATCGAGTTACAGTACCTGTTTATCCAAACTAAAAAACCAGCAATTCCTTGAGGAGAGGTTAATGAGATTAAGAATAACGAGTGCCTTAACAATCTTCATGCTCATAGCTATTAATCCAGTTGCATCGGGGCATCACTCCCATGCCAACTATGTAGAGACAGAATGGATGTTTCTGGAGGGTACCGTTAGTGAGATTCATTGGTTAAACCCCCATAGTTGGATCTACCTTGAGGTAGCAGATGCGGATGGTCAGCCTAGGCCCTGGGCTATTGAGGGTGCCAGTATTACGCAACTTAGACGAGATGGCTGGACTCAAGAAAGCATACAGGTGGGAGACGGCCTGAGGATGAGATGTCATCCACTAAGAGACGGCTCTAGAGGTTGCTTACTCGGTTATATAACTCTGGACGATGGTACAGAGAAAGAATTCGACTAATTATTTGCCCCAACTTTTGAGGAGAAAAATATGCCCCTATTAAAAATAATCATACTCCTACCACTTACTCTTAGTCTTTTGCTGTCTGGAGTTGCTTATTCACAAGGCTGGATCAAATACGTGAACCAAGAAGATCAGTTCGTTGTGAACTTCCCAGGAGACCCTGAGGTAGTGGAGAGTGACTATGTCACCGAGTCAGGTGCTACCGTTCCAGCCCGTATTTACAGCACACAAAGCCGTAATAGCCACTATGCGATTACTGTTGTTGACTATACGGCAGCTGAAGAGGCGCATATAACTCTCTGCCGTCAAATTGCGGCAGAGAATGACATAGTAAGTCCTAATACTTGTACAGGCCGAGGACATTTGCGCGATATCAGGGGCAGTATTGCTTATGAGGCATGGAACATACGTAAGCGTGCTAGTGGCGAAATAACCTATGATGCCTTTGGGCAGGTAGATGGCGTGCCAGGACACCAGATTCAAATCCTCCATGCTGATGCATCCCGTTCCTTCATTGGACTTTATATGCTTAATCGTCGACTCTATGTTCTTGAGGGAACAGTTCCAGATGACTATCCACCTCCAGGGCTGTTTCAGCAGTCTTTGGGGATGCTTGATGAAATTGGAAGACGGGTTAGATATGAAAGTGACGCCGAAGGCAACTACTCAAGGGTTCAAACCCGTTATGAGTATGTTGGTGAAGAAGATCCTATTACAGGAGAACCGGAGTCAGATTTTTCTATTAGTAGTGATGGTCGTCTTAGGACGCCTGATGAATTCACTGGAGCATGGTCACCAGATTTATCCGAATAGTCAGTAAGTTAAAATATACCCCTATCTCTATACAAAGGGATATATTTAAAGTTCGACTGTAATAATAGTTGAGGAGAGAAGATGAGATACGCAAATGCCCTTAGGAGACAGAATCATCTGTTACGGCTGAGCAGCCTTACATTAATAGCTTTAGCTTTAGGCTTTTTACTAGATGCTCAAATCTTAACGGCACAAGAATCGCCACCAGCCATTGGTGGAATGTGGAGTACAACAGTCACAGCAATAGAACACCCCGACTGGACGGTCGAAGATTTATTTGCTGGTAACTACACATCGGAAACCTATGATCACCTTCGTGAACTCCTTCTGCCAGAAAATGATCATATGTCGGCTCTTGAGATTCAAGAAGCTGTTAGAGATTACAATCGATCAGCTATTCGCGAGTTATTTACACAAGAGCAAATAAATTACCTGGCTATTTATGATCATGCAGATGACCCCTCTATCCAATGCGAGTACTTTGGAGTGTATAGAACAATACTCCATAACGACCCAATTCTTATCGAGCAAAATCAGGATCAGATCATAATTCGACCGGAAGATTTAGCAGCTGATCGGGTAGTTTATATGGATGGCCGTGGTCACCCAGAGAATGGACCACTCACCGCAATAGGGCATTCAATTGGCTGGTATGAGGGATCAACATTAGTTATCGATACTGCCAATATCTCTGCAAGCATAGCTGAAGATGCGTTGAATATTCATAATGCTGATAATGCGCGTACTATTGAGCGCTATACACTTAGTGAGGATGGCACGCGACTGCATGGGCAATTCACATTAATAGATCCTGTGATGTTTCAAGAACCACTTGTTTTAGAACGTACTAGAATTTTCACACCCGAGGTAAATCTGATAGATGCCCCATGTGAATCAATCTCTGGTGAAATGTAAAAAGAGGAATTAAACATGGTCAGTAAGAGCTTAGTAATTATTAGCGGAGTGGCATTAGTTTCAATGTCTTCCTTGGCTCATCACAATCCGGCTGCTCACTACATAGTCGATGAACGTATAGAAATCGAAGGTACTGTGACTGAGTTTCGACCGGTTAATCCTCATTCTCGCATCTATTTAGATGTGACAAATGAACAGGGTGAAACAGAATCGTGGATGGCTGAAGGTGACAGCATCATCAATCTTCGGCGTGCAGGCTGGACCCATGATCAATTTAAGCCTGGAGACCGTGTCCAGGTCTTAGGACGGCCTTCACGATTTGGTGAAAACCTGATTGAGTGGACATTCATAACAAACTCTGCCGGTACAGAAGTAGGTGGTGGAAATGGTCAGTTTGGAGAGCGAATGCGAATTGTCCAAACACGGCTTGAAGAATATCGTCAACAACGAGATTAATAGCACTAGTCTATGATCTCCAGACGTCAGGTTCTAGCGAACGTTAGTCAGCTATGCCTGTTAGGAGCACTTACTCCAGCCCAAGTCCATGCTCAGACCGGACTCATGCAGAGGACGGTTCCAAAAACAGGTGAACGACTCCCAATGATTGGGCTTGGCACCTATCGCACTTTTAACGTAGCTGATAACCCAGCCGAACTTGACCCGCTCAAACAAGTAATAGACCTTTTTTTCCAGCATGGCGGTACTGTCGTGGACTCTTCACCAGCTTATGGTCCATCTGAAGCTGCTTTTGGTTATTTATCCCAACAAATTGATCTACCTAATAATTTATTTGTTGCTACTAAGGTTCGTGCGGATGGTCGAGATCAAGGTATCAGTCAAATGGATGCTTCACCCCAAAAAATGGGTGTCGAGAAAATTGATCTAATGCAAGTTCACAGCTTGGCTGATTGGCAAACTCAACTTCCAATTCTTAAAGAAAGAAAAGCACAAGGAATCTATCGATATATTGGTATTACCGCATCTCGTGAAGAACTTTATGAAGATTTCATCGATATTATGCAACGTGAACCACTGGACTTTATACAGATCAATTACAGCGTAGCCGAACGTAAAGCAGAAGAAGTAATTCTCCCTTTAGCTATGGACCGAGGAATGGCAGTTTTTATTAATAGGCCATTCGCGGCAGGCGCCCTATTCCCCTATGTAGAGAATAAGGTTTTACCTGACTGGGCTGCTGAATTTGATTGTCATAGTTGGGGACAATTTTTCTTGAAGTTTATTTTGGCGCATCCTGCCGTAACAGTTGCACTTCAGGCAACTTCAAGTCCAGTGCACCTCGTAGATAACTTAAAAGCGGGCCAAGGTATTTTACCCAATGAAGAACTTCGCCAACGTATGGTGGATCTTATTGGATTGACTGGACGCCCCCCCTGGACCTAACCAGCGAGCATACAAACTGCGCCTATGAATGCCTGTGGACTCCTCACCTTCCTAGCTGAAAACAGCCCAAAACCAATATATCAAGCGTCAATTGGTGGTGCAGAAGCTCGTCTAGAGCTAGCGGGTAACTATCAAAAAAAACTAGTCGATATCTTGAATGGACGAGAACTTCAGGAGTCTTTTTCTATTGATAAACAGGGTTTTAGCTTAATACAACATACAACTACAGTTGAAAATTTGTATGACGCTGAATCTGGAAGAAAAAAATATGAGGCTGAATGCAAAGAAATAGTCATAAACGCGACAGGCGCTGATAGCGCGTATGTATTTGACCATACATTCCGTTCCGGAGACAGCAAGCTTCGAGAAGAAAAACTCAGTCGAGAACCAACAACCGTTATTCACAACGACTATACGCCCAACTCAGCTCCACAACGTCTACGAGATTTTATGGGTTCTGATACTGATAAATTAATGGAAAAACCGTTTTGCATCGTAAATCTCTGGCGCCCAATTAAAGAAGTTAGATCTTTTCCTTTGGCAGTTTGTGATGCACAAAGCGTCTCTCCAGAAGCTTTAGTCTATGCAGAACGCAGATCAAAAGATCGTATAGGAGAGATTATTGTGGTTCGTTTTGACCCTCGCCAACGGTGGGTTTACTTCCCAAATATGACTCCAGATGAGATTCTTTTAATTAAGACATATGACTCCCGAGAAGATGGGCGAGCCCGCTGGTGCGTCCACACAGCTTTTGATATAGAAGGTGCTGATGCAAATGCAGCGCCGCGGGAATCTGTAGAATCTCGTATCTTCGCACTCGGCGTTTAACTGGCTGCTGATAAGCAATATACCCGCCATCAATCATTAGCTACTAGCGTTTTATCGGCAGTAATAGATCGCTATCGTTATTTCTATGTATATCGAATGATCTGATAGTTATTGCCATAAAATTGTAATAGCCAATCAACCCAACTAAATCCATGACGCCTTCATTACCAAAGACTTCAACAGCTTTCATAAAGGTCTCAGAACTAACCTTCTCTTCATTTATGGCTTCCCGTGTGATTTTTATGATTATGCTTTCTTCTTCGCCAAGCCCAGAAATCTCAATGGAATCATCTAATGGTTCACGAAACCGGACAATGTCAATAATTTCCTGTTCTAATCCATTTCTTCTGGCTGCTGGTTCGTGGGCTGTATAAATATACTGGTTATCTACCTCGCGAGCTGTCGTAATAATAGTCAGTTCAGTGAGACGCTGATCCTTTGCAGACCCATAACGTACACGATTACGGACATCAAACATGGCTTCAGCAAGAACAGGGCTATTCATTAACATACCGATAGGTCCACGCAGTCCAGTTTCATAGCCTGTTCCAGGCGTAACATAAGTATCAAAAGCATTTTGTCCGGTTACACTTAGATTTTCTCTTCTAACCATCGGAATACGAGCTCGTGAGTCTTCATGAATATCGGCTGGAACACTCTGCGCTGATAATGCTGGCAACATAAGATAGTCAGCTTCTGCTGCATAAGCTTTAATGGCTATGCCAGTCCCTAAGATGACACTGACAAAAAGCATCGGTAAAAAGTATTTTGTATCCATAGCTAAACCCTCAATTAAATTTCTGCATAAATCTCAAAAACTATTTGTAAAAAATCCAGATTAATAAATAAATATAAACTGTAAAAATAATATATCAGTTAATCATATGAAGATTTATCATGCTATCTAGTTAACTTCTTTTAACTAAAATATCGACAATAAGAATATAAAAACTTATTAATTATTTTATTTAAGAACACCTTTTTTATGAATCAAAGCAGTCAAAAAAAATGGAATGAGCGTTACCGGAAGGGTGCATATGGAACCCGCACCCATCCCAGTGCACTATTAACTGAATGGTTACCAAAATTACAGAACCATACAAACCGGTTACGAGCAATAGATATTGCAAGCGGTACTGGTAGAAACTCTATCTGTCTAGCGCAACACGGCTGGCAAGTTGATGCTTTTGATATTTCAGAGGTTGCTCTTGAACTCTTAGAAAAAGAATCAAATTCGAGAAAATTGCCTATAACTTGTTTCCATCAAGATTGTGAAGATACTGAGAATCAAGGTGATTATCTTATAGATGATGAATACAACCTTGCGATTATGATTCGATATACCAACTTATCTCTAATCCGAAACCTTTATAGGGCTCTTAAAGTAGGCGGGCACCTGATTGTAGAAGAACATCTAGTTACAAATAAAAAAGTTATTGGCCCACAAAACCCTAAGTTCCGGGTTCCGCCCCAATCACTTTATGATGCGGCTGGAAAACTAAAAATTCTCTCTTACCATGAAGGCCTTGTTAAAGATCCTGATGGTCGTACTGCAGCACTTGCACAATTAGTCGCCAGAAAATCTTAGAACGTAATTTGTCCTTTGTCTGGCTGTATTCGGTATCAATGCAATACAATCTGTATCTAATAAAAGCATAAGTAAGACTACGGTAATCTAGGAGGATTGATCATGAGGCTACTTGGTTGGATTTCCTTATTTTTTTTCGTTTCCCCAACCTATGGGCAACTTGCGGTACCAAGTGATACTGGCATTACTTTTGGTCATGTTCACCTAAAGGTTACAGATCCAGAGCTTCATACCAAACTTTGGGTTGATCACTTTGGTGGTGTTGTAAGCCAACAAAGCGGATTAGCAGACAGAGGACTAATAGCTATTCGCTTCCCTAATTTTTTTATCATCCTAGAGGAAGGCGTATCTAGTGGGGGCACAGCAGGCTCAGTAATGGATCACATTGGTTTTAAAGTACGAAATATTGAAGATTTTTTAGCAGATTGGCGAGCAGCTGGTTATACAGTTGATAGAGAGTTTATTGGTTCTGAGGGCGTACCAAACGGGTATGTCACTATGCCAGATGGTGTATGGGTCGAACTTCAAGAAGACCAAGGATTACACGTAGAAGTCTCCGGTTATCACATACACTATCGCACACCTATGTTTGTTGAATTGCTCGACTGGTATGTTGATGTTTTTGATCTTGAGATTCGGCCACGTGGCAGAATTGAGACTACAACAAATGTACCAGGAATGAATATGAGCTTTGCCCTACCGAATGGAGAATGGGCTGACTCGGATACGGCACCAACCCGAGGTCGATCCTTAGATCATATTGGCTTTGAAATTGACAATTTGGAAGCCTTCTATCAAAACCTTGTCGACAAAGGTATTGAGTTTGATGTCGAGTTTCGTGAACTTGAGAACATTGCAGTTAAGGTTGCCGCATTCACGGACCCCTCAGGAGTTCGAATTGAACTAACGGAAGGGCTAGATCAATACTGATTTTAGGCGAAATTTCGTGTGACTAAGACCATTTTTGTAATACCCATATAAAAGAATGAACGTTCTTATATGGTCAGTTAAAGCTTATACTTAACATTAAAAATCTATATAAATCATAATTTTATAAAAAATTCTTTCATATACTAAAATAAGTACGATTGTTCTAAAAAACTAAAAAATAACTTTTAAAGTTTAATCAGGCCGTCGATTATTTTCACCACTTAAATTCACACAGTTGAATGGCTGATATGCTGCTGCCGCCAGATCTGCAATATCCTGACCACGGTAGGGCTCAGCTAGATACAGTGGATCAGTAACTACATAGTCGCGAACAAGCGTACTCGACTCATTATCAAAACTAATCCTCTCAACAACATGCATTGCTTCACTGGTCATTACAGATTCCCGAGGAATAAAAGCTCGTGGCAAAAAACCGATCGTGTCGATGACCAGTGAATCTCCATCCCAAAGACCGAATGAATGTCCCTCAAGACTTGGAATAATATTTTCCGGATGACTCGTGATATCAAGATGAACTGTTCGCATAAGATCAAGATAGCCATATCGAATCAGAACCCGATCTTCCTCCTGCTGTATATCGTTAACATGAGCTTGGCGTGCCCAGTCCCAAACAATGTTGCCACTTTCGCAGTGAATGGAGGGGTTATCAAAACGAACATCATAGCGTTCCGCAGCTAGCAGCCCCGCTTTGGTCGGCATGGGCAAAGTATTCTCGCCACCTTCACGAACAATCCATCTACCACTAATGTTTGGTTGGCCATTTTGAAGATATTGTGGCCTGGATGCGAAATCAGTAGCCTTTACAACACGCGACTGTCTAATATTTCCTTGAATATAGATATCACGACTGAGATTAGTACCATCTGCAAGATGGATTGATCGGGTATCACAGTGATTAGCTTCACGCCGTGCTCTCGAACCTATGATTCGAATTTCATCTCCAATACCAAGAGTATCCTGTGACCAACCGAATCTCTGGAGTTGCGAAGCCCCTGATAACTCACAACGCCATTCAGCTATTGACCCATCAGACTCACTAACCTCGAAATGTACAATCGCGTGAGGATTCACAAAATGCACCTGGGTCACAATGCCCTCGAAGCTAACAATATCATTAGAATCAAAATGTGGAGCAGAACCATGATGAGGGTAAACTTTTCCAATCAAGCCCAGGCTGAAGAGAAATATTGCAATAATTCTCATAGCTATCTCCCCTATTTATTGAATAACTATACATTCACCTTCGGTTATTATTTGAACCGAATTCATGGGGCTTATAATGCTTTGAACAAAACGATTCTCACCATGTTTTTCAATCTGAGTTATAGATGTATAAAAGTATGCTCCAACAGCACTACCTGAAGTCGTGGAGTGAAGAACCAACACACTCTCATCTTCATGGATAATCTCCCAAGTGAAGTCCAAAGCATCCCCATCCCTTGACTCATTAAAACCATTGGCAGTTCTTACATATGTATCATTAAAAGTTTCACCATCATCTGCCCAAGAACAAACCCAAGTCTCTGCAAATACTGGATTAGCCAGTAGCAAAACTAAGAGTGTTGCAATGATTCTCATCTGTTTCCCCCTTTCATAGCTTCTTTAGCTTATCCATTAGCAAACAATAATTACAAAATCCAGAAGAAGTAACTAGTGAAAAAATTACTAGCTTTACCTAGGAATGGTGGTGATGGGTAGACTTGAACTACCGACCTGCGGGTTATGAATCCGCCGCTCTAACCGGCTGAGCTACATCACCATATATATAATTAATTATTTCAAAGACAATGCACAAAGGACTCATATGATTATAATCAGTTTTCTGTCTCTAATATTTCTAACGCATAATTCAATGTGCCTTGACCATCCACGCGTTCTCGAAAATTTTCAATAAATATCTTACCAACAATTTTATTATTCAAGTCAATAACAAATACTCCAGGATGAGGAATTCCATAGGCAGGATCTCCTGGCGAATATTGTTCATTTAGTATGCCTAATGCATTCATAGTCGTAGCATCAATATCAGAAATAAACTGATAAGTTAAATTACCTGCATTAATGAACTCTTCCTGAAGCTCAGGCGAATCATAAGTTATGACGACCATACCAATGCCAGCCTCTTCGTAGTCTCCCGCATAGTTTTGCAACTGCCCGAGTTGCGCTCTACAAAAGGGTCACCAATCAACGGAGCGAATTGCAAAAACAACTAGTCCTTTGTCCTCATAAAATCCTTGAACATCATTAATTTCCTGACCCCTATATATTGCTCGTATAGATGGAAAGTTAGAACCTATAGGCAACCCTGGATCGAAGGAATCAGTGTCTTCATCAAGAAACATATTGTCTAGATTTGGTTGAGCCTGCAACGGCTGCATTAACACCCCAAGACCTATCATAAAAAACAATACAGCAAAAAAATTAGATAATTTCATTCGGCAAAATCCTGGACCTGTGTTAGGTCAACATTATACATTTGCTTTACTAACCAGACTTCCATTTAGCTTCAAGAATTTAAAAAAGGAACCACAGCATTCAAAAATACTGTTGGGTCTTGAAGTTGTGGGCAATGCCCAATTCCTGGCAGTTCCTGGAGAATCGAACCTGAAATTCCGGTCTTAAGCTCATATGAAAGAGCAGGTGGTGTTGTTGCATCCGCAAGGCCAACAACAACTAATGTGGGATTGTTAATTTCACTTAATTTTGGTTTATTATCTAAAAACGTAAGTGCAAGCGCAGCATTCGCAAAAAGACCTGGATCAGCCTGTGCAAGATAATGTCGTCGTCGCTCCATAATAGACGGATTCTCAACAATAAAATCCTCAGGGAACATTCTTTTAATAGCGGCGTCCAGAACCGAGGTCATTCCTTCATTTATGGCCTTATTCGCTAAAACTCTTAATGCCTCTTTTGCTGGATCAGGAAAACCAGCACCCGTATCAACCAATACTAATTTATTAAAGATGGCCCCATGACGAATCGCGAGAGTGCTAGCAACAAAGCCTCCAAACCCATTACCTATCAAATAAGTATCAGCCGGCAACAATAAAGCCTTCATTGTTGCTGCAGTTAGATCTGCATATGACTCAATTGTTTGACCAATTGGACCTAGCGATGAACCAAAACCAGGAAAATTTATACGAGTAACACGAAACTGCCTACTTAAGTAGTCAATCACCTCATCATAAACCGTCATTTCTGCCAGAAGTGTTGGTAACAAGATCAAATCTTGCCCTGCTCCTGTCTGCTCATACTCAACCTTATTTGCGGCAACCAGAAGATGTGGCATTTATAGTTTCCAAAAACTTTAAATTCAACTCATTAACGAGTTATCAGCTATTTTTAATATTAGGTGACGTTGAGTCAGCTAAATAAAAAACAATTGGCGTATATTTTTGAATATATCCACCACCAACAACTTCACTTAACACTCAAAAACTTTATTTATATATTGCAGAATCTTTTTAGATCTGATCAATAAAAATTTTCATTCGTTCCCTAGCTTCAGCATTAGGCATACGCCCAAGAGGGGCTCTAGCATTCTCTGCCATATGATCAGGGCTACTAGTTTCCGTAAGCACACATGTAATAGTTGGATGAGAAAGTATGTACTTCAAAGAAAACTGGGCCCAGCTTTCGCAGTCAAACTCCTCTGTCCAATCTGGGAGTGGCTGTCCTTGTAAACGTTGAAAATATGCTCCGTTCATAAAGGGACGGTTAAGAAGAACCGCTAGCCCCATATCCTCTGCAAGGGGCAACAAACGTTCTTCTGCACGCCTTTCTGTGACTGAGTAGTTCATCTGAACAAAGTCGGGTGTCTCGCGACCTAAAAACTCTTCAAGTTGCTCATAAAGTCGATATTCAGAAACGGTAACGCCAATATATCTGGCATGTCCTTCTGCCTTCCATTGCTTTAAGTTTTCCCACTGTGTATCTAAATCAATCAAGCTAAAAATCTGAACAAGGTCAATAGTATCTCTGCGATATAGCCTCTGAGTTTCACGAAATTGCTGAATCCCAGCTTCCTTTCCAACTTGATCAATCTTAGTTGTAACGAAAAGAGAATCACGAAGATCTGGTGCACTCAAAACCTGACCAAGTCCGGCATCGTTCTCAGGGTTTCTTGGCCATGTATCAACTACACTACCGCCGCTATCGCGAAGTGTCCGCAATACCGAAGCAAGCGGATCCATGCCATTAGAGGATATCTGAGAAACCACCTTACTCGATCCAAGTCCAATGACAGGAAGAGATTCTCCTTTTCCAGGTATCGGTCTCTGTGGCATCTGAGTTTGTGCCAACAATGTATTGGATCCTAGCCCAGAAACACCAAGAGCAGACATCGTAGCGATAAATTCTCTTCGTGTAGGCGCAAATTTTTCAGTTACTTTTTTTATCATGGCACTCACTCCAATAACCTGGCAATCATTTTTATTTCATATAACGATCAAAAAATTCTATGGAATCAGAAATAGCCTCACGCTGGACTTCATCTGGCGCATAATCACCATCACTATCTCGCCACACATAGACAAAACCGTGTACGTCATGATCATAACTCTTCCATTCCACATTTTTACCTGCTTCTGAAAGAAGTTCATAGTTGACTCGGAAAACTGGCTGATTATGGTCTCGGCTTCGACCTTGAACAAATATTGGAGTGTCGATGTGACCAATCCGAGCCATAGCAACTTCTCTATCTATCGCTTCATGCGTTGCTTGCACTGCTAACTGGAGACTTTCATCATTATAACTATCTGATGTTTCAAGCGATGACATGCCATCTTCACCATACTCTTCTGAACTAATCTCAGAGAGTGATGAAACCTGCCCTCGTGCCATAAAACCAGCAGAAGCAGGTTCAGATGCTATTCCAGCAGCCAACCCATCATAAATGCTCGTTATTTTCATGAGCATTTCACCAGCATGGCTAACGCCCATCCATCCAACCCTATTGGGATCAATGTAAGGCAAAGATCCTACATAATCGATTATCCTAATGGCATCTTCGTATTCTAAGGG
The DNA here is from genome assembly GCA_964276105.1 of uncultured Gammaproteobacteria bacterium. GTDB lineage: Bacteria > Pseudomonadota > Gammaproteobacteria > Steroidobacterales > Rariloculaceae > UBA6522. The sequence continues at coordinate 21,820 of CAXYEE010000028.1, forward strand.
GGCTCTATTAAATACAGGTCGACCCGACCAAGGTTGGGCTAGCAAGGATTCTCCACCATATACAGGATTCTCTACCTCAGAACGATAACGCAACCAAGCAACCGCATAACCAGCTGCAAGAAACTGCTCAAGTGTCCAGCCACGGTTATGGCTATAATCCTTTACGTACTGATACCCCTCACCTCCATTACCAGAAGAAAACAATACAATTGGGAAAGGCCCATTACCTTCTGGCTTACGAAGTCCAATAGGTGTGAGCAATCCATCGTCAGTTGAGATCAGATGGTAAGTCACCGGGATGTCTGATCCAGCTATACCCTCAGTATGATAGATAAGACCATCTTGGGCGCCTGCCCCTGAGGATACGATCAATGCAAATAGTAGTGAGACGGACAAAATTAGCTTATGAATGTCTTTCATGATTTTTCACCTAAAGGCTTGGGAACGAGACCCTAAATATTAAATATAAAAGTAAGTATAGCCTGACGCTAAACTCACCACCTTACACTGAACTAAAAGTAGGCCAATAAATAGATAACAAATAGCCCACTATTACTACCGCGATCAGTGCAAGCAGACAGGCCCAAAAACCCTTCACTGCCATTGTTTTAAGATTAATCCCATAACCAGCGGCAACCGCTGGACCTCCAGCTGAGGTTGGCAACATAAAACCACAATTGCCTACCGTCGTCACGATGTAGACGAATGGCAAGGGATTCAAATCCTAAGCTTTGGAAAGTACTAATCGTGATCGGAACGGTAATAGCAATAGCAGCTGTATTGTTGGTAATTTGAGTCATCAGTAAAGTTAGCGCAGCAAAAACGAAGACAGCGAGAATCCCGCCTCCACTAGCATAAGGAAGCAACGCCTCAGCAATGTAACCTGCTGTTCCAGTCTCAGTGAGCACACGCCCCAAAGCTGTTCCACCGGCAAAAAGGTAAAATAGTCCCCACATCATCTTCCCCTGGGCATACTCCCAGGTCATGAGATTTTCTCCTTGCGAACGAACAAGAAAACAGATGATGGCACAACATAAAAAGGCGTAGGCTGGCGTTAACGAAGGCACCAACTCATAGTACAAAGGTCGACTGAACGCAAGGATTGCTGCTCCTGCAAACAAAAAGAAACCCCATTTTTCCTGACTACTCATTGCACCGAGAGATTTAAGCTCAGATAAAAAGAAATCGCGAGTACCTTCTATTTCTTTGATCTCTGGTTTAAATGCGAACCGGACATAAATAAATGTCACGATCATAACGGCAAGACTTAAGGGTAAAAAACGTGTCACCCAGGTTGCAAAAAGAAACTCTTCGCCAGTAACCATCTCCTGAATATATTCAACGGTAAGTAGATTAGGCGCCCCTCCAAGTGGACTTGTCGCACCTCCCGCACTAGTTCCCCACGCAACTGCTATCACTAATGCAGTACCAAGATTGCTCTCCCACAAATCCTCGATACCAATAAATTTCAACATGGCAACGACAATAGGGATCATAGTTGCAGCAACAATGGTGTTAGGCAGAAACGCGCTAAGAATCATTCCAATAGCAAACCAGGACATAATTTGTCGGGTTGTATTGGTGCCGACCCCAATCAATGAGACAAGGGCAATACGCCTATCTAATCCCCATCGCGTCCAACACGTAGTTAAAACATTTGCAGACAAAAGAAGAATAACAAGCTCTGCTGCATAGGCTGGTAAAATTCTATCTATAGACGCAAAATTAAAAAGAGAAACAGTAGCTAGTGGAAGAAACCCGGTAACTGCAAGATGAACAGGGCGTGTTATCCACCACAACGCCATCCAAACAAGCAGTCCGATGCTACACCTTATCTCATAGGGCAGCTCTAAAATTGGCACTAATGCAAGGACAAGAAAAACAGAAGGTCCTGCAATAATATGCAGCATTCTTCGCCTATCCGGGCTAAGGATCAACTTAGACTCTAACGTCGAGGAAGATTCAGACACTTAAAAACCTGTTGACCTTTTTAAAATAAATAGCTGGCTATTTAGCAACTATAATAGTAAGAATCCCGAACCGTTATAACCTGACTTAGCTAACCATAAGGAAATGGGACTTCGAATAAAGTGCGTCTCATTATTAGCTATCAGCACTAACCTTCGCAGAACGTCGTGAGTCTATCGATAGCCAGTCATAAGACTGCGCGGCAACTAGAATGCAGAAGTAAATTGTATAGTGCATGTTATTACCAACTGTCCCCCATGCCTGTCTAGTTGTGTTACCAAATATCAGAACAAACATCATTAATGCCCCAGTAACAGACAGCCAGTAGGTATACAATCCTAAGGCTAGCAAAGCCCCAAACACTAGCTCAAAAAAGGGCAGAATCCATAAAAATATAGTGACCCACAATGTAGGAAGAAAAGACGGGGTTGCTATATCTGTGAATAACGCTACCTGGCCATCTACCCACGCACCCGTATCACTGATAATTCTCATAAATCCGTGAAAAAACATATTGACGCCCATGGTAATTCTAAGCAGAGCGTATGCCATTTGAAAACGGGACGCTTCAACCAATATTTGCTTAATTCCCACTATGCTTCCTCCCGGTAAACCACTTTATTCTAGACGTTATTTAGATAAAGCTTCGCTTGGCTGAGCCTTTGGGTCAAGTAGAAGAATAAAATTTAGTGGTAATTATTAACAAAATTTAGTGGAAATAATTAAGGTTGCCGTTCAAAATCAACAAATAAGAAAATTTAAATTTGATAGGTTAAAAGTTTTCTAGGGGAAAGCTTAAGTGAAAAAAAGAAATATTTTCATGGTTGTAAGTCTGCTTACAGCTATAACTGGCGCCTCAATTAATGCACATCATGCAAATTCTCTTTATGACAGATCAACAAACATAACCATCTCTGGAACTGTCTCTAAATGGCAATTCATCAACCCTCATGCAGGCCTATGGCTAGACATAATGGGTGAAAATCAAGAGATACAAGAATGGTCAGCAGAATTTCAAGGAACACTTGATCTTTATCGACACTTCAAATTTAACAAGGACACATTTAAACCAGGTGATGCAATTACTCTTATTGGCCATCCTGCCAGAACCAGTGGTCCAACTATTAGCGCTCGAATAGTGATCTTTGCTGATGGGACAGAAGTGGATGTGCGAAGCGCTCCAGACTAAATCTATGTTTTTAAATGCTCCATCAAAATTTTTGATTTTGTCCCTGGTCTACATGATTGCCATTGTGACTAAAGCACAACCTGTTCCTGATTTTTCTGGTGTCTGGCAAAGAAATTTTCCAGGGGCCTCCTCACTCGTTCCTGATCCACCAATGACTCCATGGGCGCAAGAACGATTTGACCTGGCCAAACCGCTGCATGGCCCCAGGACTGCATCAGCCACTCAATCCAATGCCGCCGAAATGCAGTGTCTGCCGATGGGGTTTCCAGGAACCTACTACCGTCCTAGGCCTTTCGAGATTATTCAGCTCCCAAACCGCGTTGTAATGCTTTTTGAAGTTAATAATTTCTGGAGAATTGTATATATGGATGGTCGGAATTTCCCAGAAGTACCTCTACACACCTGGAATGGATACTCCATAGGACACTACGAAGGAGACACGCTAGTTATCGAGACAAGGAATATTTTGGGCTGGGAATCAGAGAATCAACAGCGATGGCTTGATCGCCTTGGTCACCCATTTAGCGATCAAGTAAGAATTATCGAACGAATTCGGCGTGTCGATGCTGAATCGATAGTAAATGAAGTGTCTATCCACGACCCTGTCGCTTATGAAGATGTACTGACCGGTACATTAAACTTTAGAAAAAGAGATTTTGAACTTGCAGAGTTTGTATGTCAGGAACTGATGTTATCTGAATTACCAGAAATGAGACCTGAGTGATTGTCAATCTCTTTAAAAGACAAACTAACTATGATGCGAACAAAAATTAATATTATTTGGGTTTCGTCTGCTATTTTCTTTTTCTTAAGTTCAATCATGGGAACACAAGCGCATCACGCTAACTCTGCCTATGATCGCACCAAGTCAATCTCAGTGACTGGCACTGTCTCTAAATGGCAGTTTATAAATCCTCATGTTGGAATCTTTCTGGATGTGCTTAATGAACAGGGAGAAATTGAAAGCTGGTCAGGAGAGTTTCAAAGCGTTCAGGATCTTTATAGATTTTTTAGTTGGAATAAAGATACATTCAAACCCGGGGATCAGGTAACAATCATTGGTAACCCTGACAGACGCCCAAATGTTCTCTCAATGTGGACTGAGGCTGTAGAGCTTATGGACGGTACCCATATCAATGTAAGAAACGATCCCTGAGGTCTACACCATGAGTGGCTACCGAGTAACAGCAAAAACCATTCTTCTATTAGTTGGGCTAAGTGCTATAACAAACGTATTTGGACAAACACCAGAACTTTCTGGAGTCTGGCAAAGTTTGTGGGGTGGGCGCGGCGGACCAAGATACCCAACACTTGCTTCCCCAGCTCTTGTAAATGAAGAACCTCCGCTTACACAGTGGGGGCAGGACCGGTTTGCTTTAGCAAAGCCAATTCATGGGCCCAATCCCGCTTCCGCTACAGAATCTAATGCAGCAGAATTACTATGCCTCCCAATGGGGATGCCCCATGCTTACTTTCGACCACGGCCCTTTGAAATTATTCAACTCCCAGATAGGGTTGTAATGCTGTTCGAAACGGATAACTTTTGGCGAGTCATCTACACAGATGGACGAGAATTCCCCGAGATTCCATTACACACATGGAATGGGTATTCCATAGGTCACTACGAAGGAGATACTTTAGTCATTGAAACACGCTATTTTGTTGGCTGGGAATCTGAACAACAACAACGCTGGCTTGATCGTCTCGGCTGGCCTCATAGCGATGAATTACGTCTTATTGAGAGGATTAGACGTATCGATGAACAAACACTAGAGAACAAAATTACCATAGATGACCCAATTGCTTACGAAACGCCCTGGAACTCCAGCATCACTTTCACATCTAGAGACTTTGAACTAGCAGAATTCATCTGCCAAGAACTTATGCTATCCGAGCTACCGGAAATGAAACCGGAGCGGTAGCAAATCAACCATCCTTCTTCAGGAGACACCATATGAATATTAAAAGAGCTGCCAGTATTGCCATTGCTCTATGCTGTTTATCTTTAACTATTAGCATTCAAGCGCAACCACCACAGTACAAGTTCGATGCGGAATGGCCTAAGTTGCCTCTGCCAAATCAGTGGTGGATGCAAGGTGTAACCGGTTTATATGTTGATCATGAAGATAATATCTGGGTGCTTAATCGCCCGAGTAATCTTAGTAACACTGAAAATTATGCACAGCTTGACCCTCCCGTAGCAGAGTGCTGCATAGCCCCACCAGCAGTAATTGCATTTGATGTAGAAGGTAATGTCATTCGATCATGGGATACCCAAGAAGGTCATGGAATGATGGTAGATCGGGATGGGCATGTTTGGATTGGCTCCGACACGGTCCGTAAATACACCTTAGACGGTGCATTAGTAGGTGCAATTGAAAGGGTTCCAGAAGCGGAGCCTCCCGAAGGCAAGTACCCACCAGAAACGGAGATCATCGTTGATCAGATTGAAGAAGTTCGAGCAGATGAACCGATGAGGGAGTTATATACCATTGATAATTATCTAAATGGCCGGGTAATGGTTTATGACATGGATACGCTAGAGTTCAAGCGTGGCTGGGGGGCATATGGTAAACCTCTGAGCGAGATTGGCGTAGTTGCTACTGATGGACCTACTAATGGTGGAGGTGTTGAATTTTACAGCAGCGAATCGCCTGATAGAGATGTTGAGACCGTTTCATCCGATTTTGTTGGGCATGTGACCTTGGATCTTTCAAATGACGGTTGGGTCTATGTGGCAGATCGACGTGGGAATAGAATTCAGGTTTTCAGCAAGCAGGGAGAATTTCAAAAAGAGTTTTTCCTGGCAACATGGACTCGACAAAGAGGTTCTGCAGGTGGTGTTGCTTTTTCACATGACGCTGATCAGAAGTTTTTGATTATTCCTGATATCCAAAACAACACAATTTGGATTCTTGATCGGGAGGATGGGACTGTTGTAAATCGAGTTGGAAGTGCGGGGGACAACGGCGGCCAGTTCCATGGACTACATATGCTTGACGTAGACTCTAATGGAAACTTATATACTGGTGAGGTACAGCAGGGAGAACGAGTTCAACGTTTTCGCTTAATAAATTAGAAAAAAAATAAACTAGAATGCGTCATATAAATTAGGGGAAAAAGTGAAGAAGAACTACCTACGATCAGGCAAACTGCTTGTCTTACTCCTTATAGGTCTCATAAGCATTAACGGTTGGGGACAGCCAAACGATCGTCACTTACAAATAATTTTGGTATCAGGAGCTACTGGTACTCAAGGTGGTGCGGTTGCTCGAGAGTTAGTACAACGTGGTTACAGTGTTAGGGGACTTACACGAAACACAAACAGTGAAGCATCCCAAGCCCTGCAAGCGCGTGGAGTAGAGATGGTTCAGGGTGACTTTGATGATCCGGCTTCCTTAGACAGAGCGCTGGAAGGCGCTTACGGTGCCTTCTCTGTACAGCAATACCGTGGCGTAGGCATTGATGGGGAAATTCGACAGGGTAAAGCCTTCGCTGATGCTGCTAAGCGGGCAGAAATAAAGCACTTCATTTATACCTCAGTGGCAAAAGCCCCTCTAAGAACAGGTGTTCCACAATTTGAAAGTAAACTGGTGATAGAGAACTATATTCAATCGCTTCAAATTCCATACACGATTGTACGTCCTGCAAGTTTCATGAGTACTGTTGAAGTATGGCGAACAGATGCTCAAGGAGGAGAGTTTAGCGGACCTCAACTACCCGAATTCGAGCGAGTATTTGTGGCTCCCTCAGATATTGGACGTTTTGTTGCAGAAGCTTTTGATTATCCTTCCGATTGGTTAGGAAAAACTCTTTCAATTGCCAGTGACCGAACAACTTATGCAGGTATAGCAGAAGCTATGAGCCGCGTTATGAACAGACCAGTCGTTTACAACCAAATGTCTTGGGAAGAATTTACTGCCTCAGCCTCTCCGATAGCTATCGCTGCAACTACTTGGTACAGAGATAATATTGATCCTATTAATGTGGCAGAACTCCGTGAAGAATTCTCTTGGCTATTAACATTTGAAGAATATTTAATTGAAACAGGATGGAGTGAATAAAGCTGTGTCTAAACCTATGAGTCCTCGTGAACGTCTACCTTACAGTGCAATTATAGATCGGCCCCGGTTACCACTACCTAATAATGGTCGCATAGCAGTGTGGACAATAGTTAATGTAGAAGAATGGTCAATTGATTATCCAATGCCCCGTCAAGTCTTGTCACCACCCCGTGGGGAGCCTCTAGTCCCCGATCTGGCTAACTGGGCATGGCATGAGTATGGAATGCGTGTTGGCTTTTGGCGAATACTTGAAACTATTCAGTCTATAGGGCAACGGGCAACACTGGCCACCAATGGTTCGGTATGTAAAACCTATCCCCGCATTATAGAAGCGGCATTAGAGGCTAATTGGGAAATCATGGGGCATGGCTTTTTACAGGGACCGATGCACAAAGTTCCGGATCAGCGACAAGCTATACGCGATACCATAGAAGCCATTCGTAGTGTGACTGGCAAACCTCCACGTGGATGGGAAAGCCCCGGGTTGACGGAAACATTTGAAACCCCAGACTTGTTAGCTGAAGAGGGAATTGAATATATCGCTGACTGGGTGGTAGATGATCAACCGGTAGAGATAACCACAACTGCAGGCCCACTAATATCGGTGCCTTATACTGTTGAAGTGAATGACATTCCCATGATGGCATTACAACAACATACTTCTGACATCTTCTTAAAACGGGGTATTGATCACTTTGATCGGCTTTATGAAGAAGGAGCTAAACACACTCGCATAATGGCAATCAGTGTGCATCCATTCTTAAGCGGAGCTCCTCACCGCATCAAGTATCTTGCAGAACTCTATGATTATATTCTTTCTAAACCCGATGTTTGTATGATGACAGGCGAAGAGATTCTTGACTGGTATAAAACTGTCAGTTAATTATGAACCCTGAATACCACCAGCTTCCTTCTTATAATTGCTGTCTATATACCAACACATGTAGTCAATCATCGTTATTGGTTCGAATCTAGCTGGGTTTTTGGAAGATATGCAAGACTCAAAAGGCACGGCAAGCGTATCTGGATTTGGATTAAAAAACATTGCCATTGAATATCGATCTTCAACTGGAGGCATCACTCGGTGAGGTGTTGCTAAAAATCGTCCATTTGACCAGCGATTTAAAAATTCTCCAGTATTTATGATTATTCCATTCTTAACTGGAACCGCTGGAATCCAGTCACCCTTCTGACTCAGAATCTCCAAACCATTCACATTAGACATTGGCAGTAAAGTGATAAAACCATGATCTGAGTGAGGAGAAATTCCAAATTGATTGTCGTTTGGCTCTACAGCTGGATAGTAAGTATTTCGGGTCCACCAAGTAGGCCTGGTAAAGAAGGGATCAAAATAGTTAGCTGGCAAATCAAGCGCTAACGCATAAAGAGGTAACATTGCATAGCCAAGCTTTGCTAGAGCCTCCTGATAACCAATCATGGCACTGCGAAATACAGGCAACCCTTTAGGCCATTGGTTGGGGCCTACAAATCTCAGCCCATTACGAATATCAGGATCATCAGTAGCCCGCTCACGGGCAATAGTTATAGTCTCATTCAGGTCCTTCTGAGTGTTTTTATTAAATTTTGATGTTACATAAACAGTTGAGCGTATAGGAACATAGCCTACAGAATTTTGATCTATTTTGACCTCTAGTTTCTCTTTCAGTGGCAGGGAAAAAAACTGCCGTAACGCCTGATATCCTTGATCAATAGGTGATTGGGGCACTCCATGATTCACAACGGTATAGAACCCGATATTTTCTTGAATATCTCGTAATTTAGCTGCTAAGGCATTCCGTGCCGCAATACTACCGGCTAAATAGTCGCCCAAATCGAGAGTAGGTATCATTTTTTTACTATGCACTTAGTGTGCTTAAGGAAATATCAATGGTATACATAATTCTATAGGAATATTATTCCTTTAATATAAAATCAAACTCTTGTTAGTATCGGCAATAAGACTAACAACTCATACATATTGGAGCGCTAATTAAATGTCAAATAAGACTTGGAATGTATACCTTTCTGGAGAAATTCACTCTGACTGGAGGGACCAGATCATGGAAGGATCAAGTTCTATGGATCTCCCTGTAGTTTTCACTGGACCTGTTACAAACCATGATGCTAGCGACTTATGTGGTGTCAATATACTAGGTGAAGAGACGCAACAATTTTGGCAAGATCGTAAAGGTGCTGGCATTAATGCCATTCGTACATCTAGTCTGATTAGCCAAGCCGATATAGTGATAGTGAGATTTGGTGCAAAATTCAAACAATGGAATGCTGCTTTTGATGCAGGCTATGCTGCCGCACTGAATAAGCCATTAATTATTATGCATGAAGAAGAACATAACCACGCATTAAAAGAGGTGGATGCTGCTGCAAATGCGACAGCTCGAAGTCCGGAACAGATTGTAGATATTTTGGCATACGTCATCAACGGCTAATAATTAATATTAATCGTTTAAAAAATCTCGCCTATCTGCAATTTATAGGGTGTTTATAAGACCACGCCAGCCTCGGCAAAAAATCCAAGGCTGGCGGTATATTACATATTCACCGAGAAATTAGAGCTATAAAATCTCTTCAAGAAAGTTGGTCATTGCCTGCCAAGATCGTTGATAGGCAGACTCACTGTAACTGTATCCATTATCGGGATCATTAGCTGAGGGGTTAGTAAATGCGTGGTAAGTATTACCATACCCATGTAACTGCCAGTCTGCTCCGGCAGCATTCATCTCAGCAGCAAATGAAACAGCTTGATCAGGTGTTGCCATAGGATCATCCCATCCATGTAGCGCCAAAACCTTAGCCTGTATTTTATTTCCTTCCGTATTACCAGGTGGAAAAAAGAGTCCATGGAAACTGACTACACCCAGAATCGAAGCGCCCACACGCGCCATATCTAAAACAGATAACCCTCCAAAACAATACCCAATAGCTGCCATTTTTGAAACGTCAACATTTGCTTGAGCACGTGCCACATCGGATGCGTGGATTAGGCGGCTCTGTAACATGGCCCGATCATCTAGAAATGGCTGCATAAGGCCTGCATTCTCCTCTGCACTACCACCTCGCACACCCTTACCATACAAATCTATACAAAAGGCCGAATATCCGAGTTCGGCTAAGTTCCGTGCATTCGTCTCCTCATAATCGGTTAAACCAGCCCATGCATGAGCAACAAGAACACAGGGAGCGGGTTTCTCAGAGGCATCATTCCATGCAAAGTAGCCTTCAAAGGTTTTACCATCCTGATCATAGTCCACAGTCTTAGCTTGAATCGTCATGAATAATTTCTCTCCTAAGTAGATAACACTAATAACTCTTATTTTTTATAGGCATTATGGCTGAAGCTCTTCAGCTCGGCTTAACTGCCGAAAGTACTCGGCTACAATTTCTTCGTACTCCTGCGAAATATTAACAGGTGTCTGTGTACGAACGGCAGATTCCTCAAATCCATATTCACCTGTAGTCAATTGCAACTCCAGTTGTTCAACAAGACTCAGCATTGCAAGATACTCCTGCTCTAGCAACTCGGGATTGCCCCCTAAGTTACCTCGCAGTGCATCAGCTAAGCGTCTTACAGCTTCTAACTCTTCAACAGTCAGTCCATCTGCACGAAGACGTGTACCTAACACAAGAAGATCACGTCCAGCTTCCTGCAATCTCTCCTCTAACTCAGCATAGGCTTGCGAGTTTGGCGTCAATGAGCGAGTTGGATCCCAGAAACCTAGTCCCCTTCCATTCTCATTGGTACTTCCACCTCCACCGCTTAACTGGTTACTTCCTGATTGTCCGCCAGCTGCTGGTTGGTCCTGAGTACTAGCCTGCTGTCCCTGTTGCCCAGAAACAGGATTTTGTAAATCCACCAAATCCCGCCGTAGTTCCTGTAGCTCTGCAACAAGTTCTGATGTTGGATTCTGTTCTGTTTGTTGTCCATCTCTTGCCTCACGACTCGCAGTTGCAAGGGCCTGTTCTGTGTCTCGCCGAAGATCATCAAGGGCAGTCGTTACAATACCTTCAAACGGTGAAAGCTCATCAGCAAGTCCTCTACGAATCATTTCCCCAGCGTAAGCTAAACGTCTCGCAGCTTGAGTCCTTTGTAAATCAGAGAGCGCATCACTGAGTTGAGCAGATGCATCAGGTGTTTGATCTCTATATCTTTGCGAAACACGCTGCATTTCCTCCTCAAGCTCTTCTAGATCTGCCTGCATTAACCATTTTCTCTCAGCTAATTGAATCGTCTTTTCATCACTAAGAAGATTTTCTCGGACTCCATCATCATCCCTATTTTCCAAGGCCTCACGTGCAACTTGCTGTAGCTCTGCAGCCAATCGTCTTTGTTCATTCAAAAGCAATTCGGCGCGCTCAGAAAGATCTGAGAAAACCTCTTCTGCATCTGCTTGTCTCTGGGCTGTCAACTGCTCAAGTGCTCGATCCAGCTGACGACGTGCCTGTTCAACAGCTCTCTGGCTTTGATCCTGATCCATGCCATTCTGTGCCTGAGCACGATCCATTGCCTGGAGCGCATTATCCAGTTGTTGAATCGCCTCGGACGTCGCATCACCCTGAGCCTTTGCCCGGATTGCTGCTGCCCGGATTGCTGCTGTGCTGCCTGCTGGCGGAGCTGTTCTAATTGGCTACGCAGTTCTTCTGTTTCTCTCCTTAGTTCTTCTTGACGCCAGCGTTCCTCCTCAGTCAGAGATTGTTGCTGGTTAGTCTGACGGGCCAGGCTTTCTTGCCGATTCGCAAGCTCCTGAAGCTTGGCAATTGCCTCATCCACCTCCGCTTCTGGCGTATCAAAAGAAGTAGGCGACTCTGTTTCATACTGATTCTTTTCGAGATCCATCTCAAGCTCAAAAAGTTCGGCTAGATCACGACCAGCAAAACCACCTGGTCCACCTCCACCGCCTTGTTGAGAGGACACCTGGATATCTGTAAAAACTGCTTCGGCCTTTAATAAATATTGCAAGGCTTCCTGTTCAGAAGGAACTGCATCATCAAATTCTAAATCTACCAAGCGCTCCGCTGCAGGCATCATAGCCTCAGCAGCACTCTCAAGGCTTTGTACAAAAACCTGAATCTGCTCATCAACACTCGTTAGCTGCCGAGCTCGAGTACGATTGGCAAGTGTACGCGCCTGATCCGCAAGAGTTCTCTGTAGTTCAGACAACATCTGGGCGTTATCCTGGAGTTGCTGTTCATCCTGGAAACCAGCCTGTTCCTCTTTCTCTCTTATTAAATTCCACGTCGCAAGTAGTATTTCTTTTTGACGCTGAGAAATTTCATTCTGTTGTTGACCGCCACCGCCACCGCCACCGCCACCGCTCTGCATAGACTGTGAATAACTTCGATCAAAGGGTTGCACCTCGACAAAGAACAAATCCGTACGCTCAGACGTATCCCGATCATGAGCTTCTGCGTAATAGGAAATAAGGTCTCCTGGCACAAGGTTTGTAGTGATTGTCTCGTTGTTCGTTTCATTTGCTGTTAATAAATCTAGCAAGTCACTCGAACCCACTGTTTTACCCATCTCCTCAAGATAGAGAATCTCTTCACTCAACGTATACGTACCACCTGCGTCTAGCTCCGCAACATTCCAATCACCACCATTAACGGCATAATGCAATTCTAATCTGTCTAATCTGAAATCATCAGTAGCTTCAACTCGTATCGATACTTCTTCAATGTTGCTAGCCTTCCAGTCACGTCCAGGCTTCATAACCTTGACGACTGGCTTATTGTCGGGAACGACATCAATAAAATAATCGTCTGACAGCCTCACTGGATCAGAATTAAAGAAAGTAGATACGTAGTACTCACCGTCCTCTTCAACCTCTAAGGTGGTCTTTGCAACAGAGCCTGCTGTCACCATAAATAACGCTTGTCCGTTAACATTCAACTCAGCCCCGTCAAGAGGTTGGTCTGTCGTTACCTCAACATCAACTCTTGTGCCTGCTACCGCACGAATATCGCCACCAACATTCACCACTTCAGACTCTAACTCCGTCCATCTTGGATAATGGTATGTCAACCTGACATTACTGACTCTTGGAAGATCAACTACTTCAATCAAATATTCCGCACTGTGTATGCCTGCAGAAACTACGTAGTAACGGAACGGTTCACGAATTCCAAAAAAAGTGAACTCGAAACCATCATCTTCACTAGTCAGCATAGGAGCGGTTTCCCACTCTTCATTTCCCTCAAAAAGAGCGAATACTTGTGCCCCAGACGGATCAAAGCCCTCAGCATTAGCGTCGACAAAAAGATCCCCCCCTCTTCGTACAGCACTGTCGCCAGGATTTACAGTGATTCTCTGTGGTGGCAACGTGTCAGACAGGGCCCATCCAGCCCAAAGATGTCGAGCACCATATCGCCAATTATCTGGCCCAAAAGAAGCGACCCAAATAAGTGCACCAAGTGCAATAAAACCAAAAACCGCAGGGACTAATATCTCCCAGTTGGGAATTCTTAAGGTGATTGGTATCTTTCGGGCAAAAGCCAAAGCATCTTCAGCTAGAAGCCCAAGAAATGGAGAACGCTGCTCCAGATTGCCATCATTTTGAGACTTAAGTTGGTCATAGGTTTCAATACGCCCATCAAAATCCGGCGCCCGCTTTTCTATATCAGGAACGCCACGGGTCATACGCAAGACTCGCAAGGGGTAAACCAGAAGCGCTATTAGGATTATGGTCAATAAAAACACCAGCGCCACTCGAGCTCCACCCATGAGCCCAGGAGGAAAAGCTTGGCGCGTTCCGATAAAAACTGCCAACAAAGTAACTACTAATGCGGTAAAACATATTGCCGCCAGGCCTCGAGCGACAATTAATGCTCTTAAGCGCTGACGAAATTCACCAAGGTATTTTTCAAGTTGTGTTCGTGGGGTCATGCCGCAATTCCTCTTCGCACACTAAGATGCCAGTTTCCGACCCAGGATTCCACGATAACCATTACCAGAAGCAAAAAGAGGATCAAGGGCCAGAGATCTGTGGAAGCATCATCGATAATTTCCATGCTTCCTTCCGCAGCTTGTACAGGCTCTGAACCAAGCTCATTCCAACGAATAAATCCGTTATTAGGCATTGGAGTCACATCCGATTCCTGTGCATCTATATTGACTGCAACAGACTCGGTTTGCCCCAAAGCCAATACCTCATAAAAGCCAATTTGATCGACAATCACCTCGTCCCCTGCACCTGCGCCTGCTAAACCAAGAGCTGCTTCTCCATCAGGCCTAAATATCTGCCCTCCTGAAAATCCCATTGCCCGAGATGAGAGAGTACTACCTAATCTGGCATCAATAATGATACGGTCATCGCCTGCCATATAAGAAGAGAGTTGCGCCATGAATGGAACGAATACCGGCTGTAAAGGAAAATCATTCCATTCCCGATCTAGAGAGGAAGTAAAAATCAGGGCGCGTCCTTCGCCTATAGGGTGCTCTATTAGCAATGGCGAACCATCCTCAAGCCGCATAAGAACCGTATCAGTCGACTGAGCATCTACGGGAATATGGCGATAAAACCTTACTGATCTTAGCTCTTCTAACTGTCTAAGCACTGAATGTGAACTGTCCACATTTCCCACAGCCAGGAATCCCCCATCTTCAGCTCTGAACTGAGAGAAAGAACTGAGACTATGCCCAGTTATTGGTACAGAATTTAGACCTGCTGAACGCTGAGACAACGCCATAAAAACAGCCCCACCAGATTCTACATAATCACTAAGAACCACGGAATCGTCCTCTACTAATGCACCAGCATCAGCGATTACGATAAACACGTAATTTTCTAGTGATTGGTTGGTCAGTTCCGCTGGTGAAATTTGCTGAATCTCATAGACCTGTGCAGCCAATGTCTGGAGCGCTGACGTCAAAAATAATGAAGTGCTATTCCGATTATTACTACTGACCAAAAGGATAGGCCGAGGTATAGGCTGTTTTACAACCAAGTACCGCTCATCATCCAACGGTAGATCATCGCTAGGGCTTAGCTCTACCACAACTTGATTTACTCCAGCAGAAAGGTCTACCCCCATGAAATTTGCTTGCGCAGTCTGACCCGCTCCAATAGAAACATTTTGTGTTGCAACCTCTGTTCCGTTTAGTCGTAATGTGACGGTTCGCTCTACATCCTGTTCAGAGTATCCACGAAGGCTAGCTGTTAATTCACCTGATAATGCTGACCAGGCAAGTCCGTCTAAAGCCCAGTTTTCTTCTCCCGCGACCGATATGTTATGAACTACCAATTCTAATGAAGTACGAGGGGCTAAATCAGCAAAACGCGTGGGCAGGGCGCTCTGTTGTGCGTCTGTGATGATATGCAAAACCACTGGCAACTCTGCTCCACGAAGCAAACTTTCCATCGAACTCATCAATTGCCCATAATCAACACGAAAAGGACCTGGCTCAGTAATATTTATAGCCTGAAGAATTGGAGCACGCTCAAGTGAAGGTTCTGCAAGAATCTCAATAATCCTATCAGCAGCAACCACCTGAACAACATCAGAATTATCCAGATCATTGATGATTGTGTCGGCTGTTGCTTGAGCGCGTTCCCAGCGATTGCCAAGGGACATAGATGCAGAGCGATCCATAACAATTACATGAAGTCTTGCAGTTTCAGCTACTATGTTTTGAAGACTCCCTTCTAAAGCAAGCCCAGCAAATCCCAGAGCTAAGAGGGACAACACACCAACCCTTAGCGAAAACAACAACAAATATTTTAACTTCTTGGCTAAAACACGTCTTGGCTCGCCTGGCTCCAGAAACATTACCGAACTGAAGGGTTGTCGGTTTGGATTCTCAGAAGACAAGCGATGTAACCAAATCGGCACACCAATAGCCAATAGCCCAAAAAGGAATGCGGGAGCGAGCAGGGTCATCTGCCTCGACCCTGACGAAACAGCAAATAATTTTTTAAAGCAATATCAAGTGGATCAGTTGTGTTGACTAACACATGATCTGTTCCCACCCCGGAAGCACTGCTATGAATAGTATCAATATGCTCTTGAAGTTTGTTTCTGTATCGAGAACGCATAAACGTCGGTGATACTTCCATAGCCTCACCAGTTTCCATATCCTCCATTAATGCAGATTCTCGCAATTCCGGATCAAGCTCCTGCGGATCAAGCAGTTGAAACAATGTAACATCTTGCCCCTGATAAGCTAGCGGTTGAACGCCCTTTATCATTGCTTCTGGATCACAATAAAAATCTGAAATAACGACTACTAATCCTCTCCCACGCTCGAACTGATGAAACTTTTCAAATGGCACGTTTAAATTAGTACCCGTTCCAGGTGAAGCACGGTCAATCGCATGCAATATGCCACTTAAACTTCCAAGTCGTGACGACGCTGGGCGATATTCGCGAACTTCTTCGTCAAAAACTATCAAACCAACCGCATCATGCTGCTGAGCTGCAAGGTAGGCCAATGTTGCAGCCAGAAACTTTGCATACTGCAATTTTGAAACTGGCCCAGAGCTATATCCCATAGACGCACTGGAATCGAGAAGTATCACTAGTCTGGTATTAGTCTCCCCCAGATACCTTTTAATATATGTGCGCTCAGTCCTAGCATAAACATTCCAATCTACAAAACGAGGATCATCACCTTCCGCATAGGCTTTATATTCAGCAAACTCCTGGCTGAATCCAAAAAAAGGTGAGCGATGAAGGCCATTAAGAAATCCGTGAACGGCCGCACGTGCAACTAGTTCAAGGTTTGATAGACTGGCTAACACCTCAGGATGGAGAAGGTTTTGAGTGTCTCCTGACTCTCGTCTGGTTATTCCAGGCACAACCAAACCCTACCCTGTTTTTGATGTACGACCGGTCGCATCAATCGTATCAACTAGCTGAGTCAAAATATCATCCACGCCTACTTTGTCTGATTCAGCAAAGTAATTTGTAAGGACGCGGTGCCTCATTACAGGCAACACGAGAGCTACAATATCATCCTGTGTCACGTGGTAACGGCCCATCATCAAAGCTCGAGCCTTAGCGGCCAAAGTTAGAAACATCGTTGCACGCACACTAGCCCCATATTGCACATAACGCTTAACAATTTCTGGCGCCATAGGATCTTCAGGGCGTGTCGAACGAACTAGGTTCACAGCAAAACGACTTACGGTATCCGATATTGGGACTTGGCGAACAAGCGCTTGGAACTGGAGGATTTGTTCTGGCGTGGTAACAGCCCCTACCTCTGGAATATCCACCCGAGTCGTAAACCGCTCAACAACAGCAAGCTCATCATCATTGCTTAGATAGTCTAAGATGACATTAAATAAAAACCGATCCAATTGCGCCTCTGGAAGTGGATAAGTCCCCTCTAGCTCAATTGGGTTTTGTGTTGCTAAAACAAAAAATGGAGGGGCTATCTGATGCACACTACCTCGAACTGTCACCGTTTTCTCCTGCATGGCTTCTAGCAGTGCAGACTGGGTTTTAGGAGGTGTTCGATTTATCTCATCCGCTAATAAAACATTAGCGAAAAGTGGTCCAGGCACAAACGTCCAAGTTCTACGACCATTGGCGTCTTCTTCAATAATATCGGTACCCGTCACATCAGTAGGCATCAAGTCTGGCGTGAACTGAATACGCTTAAATGAAAGGCCTAAAGCAGAAGCAAGCGTTTTTACAAGCAATGTTTTTGCTGTACCCGGCATTCCGGTAATCAGACAATGTCCACCTACCAAAAGGGTCATTAAAAGGTTGTCTACAACCTCCTCTTGTCCAATGATGACCTTACCTACCTCAATACGAATACTCTCTAAAGAACCCTTAAATGTCTCAATCAAGGTTCGGGCTTCTTCAGTATCAAGCTGGCTAACTGTTTCAGAACTCAACGTAGGATCTCCAATAGCAATTGCTGGGCCTCCCTATAATGAGGGGCAGTTTCCAAAGCATACAATAAATGTTCTCTAGTCTTTTCTTCGTTTTCAAGTTGTCTATAGGCCGTCGCCAATCGATAGTGAGCGGCTGCCTCATCATGGGGCTTCATCGCTAGCAATGACGAGTACTCGCGCAACGCAAGCTCCCCCTTTTCGGACTCAAGCAACCAGTCGCCAAGCTTGGTATGGAGAGACTCATCTAGCGGCGCAGAAAAAATCACATCATTTAAAACAGCAATCGCATCATCGGGACGATTTGACTGATATAACCAGTCTGCGAGCTGATGTAAAACTCTAGGCTCGTAACCACCGAGTCTCCAATATTCCTCTAACCTGTCAATCGCAGCCCCTGCCTGCCCTAACTCTTCATGTGCCTTAGCATTTAGGATATAGACATCGCCCTCCTCAACATAGCCAGGATATAGTTGTATTGAGGCAGAGCTCAATGCTAATACACGATTCCAATCACCTTCATTGGCAGCCTCGTGAGCTAATTGTGTTTGCTCTTTCCAATCATCTAACACATCGAGTGTAGGCCGAAATGCAGACTCAATAAATGAATTAAAGCCTAAATCAAATTGACTTGGAGTCACTCCTAATCCTTCCTCAATAGCTTCGCCAGTATCAGCGCCATCCCGATATAACTGAAGCAAATCAACAAGTCCCTGTTGTCCCCAGTCACGTTCAATGTACTGACATATCAGCCCCGCCTGCATATAGGAAACCATAATCTGTCCCTGGTATTCAGGACGAATGAATCCTCTATCAATATCTAAGATAGATAGAAACTTTTCCTCTTTCATTGCATCAAGAACATGCATTGGAATGTGGCGGCCTGGCCTGGGTCCAGTAGACCATTCCTCAAATACCGATACACCCTCACTAAACCACCTAGGAACTAGATGATTTGTTGCTTCCAGTGTGAATACATGTGCCATCTCATGCCAAAGAGTCGTGCCCCAATGAAACTCACCTTCACCTCGACCTGATGGACTATCCATTGCTACAAGGTATCCAAATGCCACACCCAAAAGCCCAATGCCGGGCAATCCAGAAGTCCTAACGGCAAAATCATCGTGATCTGGGTATAACTCAGCCACCACTGGTTCGCGTAGCTCAAACTGATAACGTTTTGTAAATGCTTGGATACTGTCTGCCACAAGCTTGGTCACATAGGCCTCGATAATTGGCGCCTCATCATTATGCAGGCGCAAAATCATTCCTGGCCTATCATCAAGCAAGGTATCACTGTCCAGGGGTGGTAAATCTCTGTGTAAAACCTGAAAATTCTCTAGGCTATCGATAAGTCGCAAAGTATTTACGATCTGAGCACTGTAAGGATCTCCCTGGTATGCAAGAGACAGATGGTGTTGCGCTTCATCAACGCGATTCTGTCGAAGCAAGTTAATGCCAAGTTCAGTATGCGCAGACCAGAGATCGGGCTGTATTCGCACAGCATCAAAAAGCAGTGCTATAGCCTCCCGATAGCGTCTTGTAATTACATAAAAATGTGCTGGTATTGCAAAAATTTCTCCGTATTGTGGATTAAAATCTAAAGCCCGTTGAGTCCACTCGCTCTCAGTTACACCTCTTAGAAGATCAGAAGATGCCTTAAGAGCGTAGACCTCTAAAGGAGGGAGGTTTTTTATCTCAGCTATTCTAAGCGCCTCATCTAGAGACTCGTTTGCCGCTTCCAGCGAGCCATCCTCGAGACTCATACGAGCTCTCAACAATTGAGCTTCGAGCTGCAATGAGTCCGCCTCTAGTACAGCCTCAACCAGGGCATTAGCTCTATCCTCAAACCGACCAGTAGCAACCGTTGCTAAACCAAGTTTTGCTGGCAAGTATTCTGAATTGAGCTCTAGCGCCTCCTGAAAAAGCTTAATAGCATCACTATTTTGATGAGTCATTAGAAATAGACGTGCCCAACGAGTCCTGGCACGCGGAGATTCAGGGTCAATTTCTACGGCCGTTCTAAAATAGGCATTAGCAGCTTGTAGGTCACC
This sequence comes from uncultured Gammaproteobacteria bacterium, assembly GCA_964276105.1. GTDB lineage: Bacteria > Pseudomonadota > Gammaproteobacteria > Steroidobacterales > Rariloculaceae > UBA6522. The sequence goes on from CAXYEE010000028.1 coordinate 41,951, forward strand.
CATCTGCCAAGCTGCTTCTGCCCTAATGAGAGCATCTGCGCTATCCGTTAAAAGAGATGCATAGCAACTGTTGGCTTCAAAACGCTGGCCACTGTGCAATAGCTCATCACAAACTCTCAGTGCAGGGTCTCTATCTGCAGAATAGTCGAAGGACTGAGCGCCAGCCTGGTGAATACCAATAAAACATAGACTTACTATTATAAAAAACTGTTTCACTTCTCAGTCAATTCCACGAATCTCATCTATCTCGCGCTGAACCAACGCTAATTCCAAAAGCAAACCTTGAAGCTCATCAAAATAAACCACACTGTCCATATTTTCTCGACTCTGGCGCAGGGCCCCTATCTCGCCCTCCAACGCATTCAACTGATCCATAAGAACCTCAAGCTCTGCAGTAGTTGCAATTCGTTCCTCAAGAAGAGAAACATTTAAGGTTGCAGACATTTCACCTACAAGCGCTGGATGTTCTGTTGCTAATAGGCCTTCACTTTCATAGCTGTCTGCAACCTTACTTGCAGCAAAATCAAATGCCTCTTGAACAGTAATTGCACCATTTTTATTGATGTCTGCTTCATTACTTGAAAGTGCAGCTGACCAATACATACCAAAACGGGTGGCATTACGTTCACCCGCACTCTTTGTTGCCGTAATGAGGGTACGCCCTTCGGTCAACCATGAGTCGAGCACAGCGCCACTTGCGCTAGTCGCATTTACAACTACTTGTCGACTTGCTGGTATATCTTTCAACAAAGAAGAAAGCGTCTCACCATCAATATCTGGACCCGGCAAATTAAACTTGTACTGTTCGCCATCATGGGTGCCATGCCCGACAAGAAAGACTGCAAGCTGATCAGTAGACATTACTACCTCAGATAATCTCTGCAACTCTAAAATCAGAGCATCACGGTTCGCACTGTCCCCTTTTAGAAGAGAAATTCTGGAATCATCACCATTTGAGCGGCGCGCCGCCTGGACCATGGATTCAACCTGCAATTCAAAGCGCTCTTCATAACGCGGCTCTCCACCCAAACCAGCAACAATTAGGTAATACAGCTCAGCTTTTGCACTGCTTGTTAGACAAAACGCAGTAACAAAAAAACACGTCAAAGCAGCTCTCATAAACGTCCCCAATACAATCTCAACATCCACTCCCCAGCCTTGAGCAACATAAGTAATAGAAAGTTGAATGGCATATTCCAGAGATCAAGTAACTCACGCTCAAGAATTCCAGCTTCTGAAAACTGGATAGCTTCAGGAAGTTGATCTACATCGTTTAAGGTGAAATATCTTCCACCGCTTAGAGCAGAAATTCTATCTAGTAACAGCCTGTTTTGTTCAATTTGAAAATGCTCGGATACCCCATTTGCTCGCCGCACTGCGGCCTGAGCAGTACCTAGAGATTGTTCGCCTATATCAGCTGTAGCCTCAAACTGGTAAAGCCCAGTCTCATCAGCTTGCACTGTGGCTTCATATGCACCAGCCTCGCCTGGAATGGGACTCATTTCAATTGTTGAAGGAGCAGAGAAGTCCCGTCTTACCATAAGAGAAACTGCTGCGTTGGGTACGGGCTCAAAAGACCCTCCCTGAACTTGTGCACGGAGGGTTATCTCATCCCTATCTCCATAAAAATTCCGTCCTGCAGTAAGACTAATTGTACTAGGTGTTGCTGAAACAAGAGCCCGCAAAATCTGACGCCAGAAGATCTCATGCCTTTGGTCCTCAGAAGGCAGTTGCATTTGCCAACGCCAAGTTCCACCACTGGCAAGAATATACGCACCACCTCTCCCGAAACGCTGCTGGACTAGTAGCGGCTGCTGTGTCCCCCTAACATCTGCTTCAAGCAAAGTTATTGCACCAGGTTTTACCTGACCTAGGTACTGAAAATCGGCGATTTCAGGCATCTCAGCCCAAAGCTGGAGATTCTCTTCAGCATCAGAATCAAGGCTTGTTAGAAGTGACTCCTCGCCCTCAGACGTCAAAGACACTTTCACTGGAACTCGAACAAAACTCGCTGCATTAATATCGGGAAGCTGTGCAGGCAACACCTCTGCAACAACGCTATTACCCCAGCCGCCATCAGCAAGTCCTCTGCGCCCACCTAACATGAGAAGACTGCCCCCCCGTTCACTAACAAATTCTTGGATCCAACCCTGTTGCTCCTCAGTGAGTTCTGCAGCAGCAAAACTACCAATAATCAAAGCGTCATAAACAAAAAGATCTTCGCGCGTCTCTGGAAAACCATTTTCCAATTCCTCCTGACTTTCAATTCCCTGACGGTAAAACTTGTTCGGGGTAGTTCGTAGAAGGCTTGCCAGTCTGATTGGTGAATCCTCTTCCAAGGCTCGACGTATAAACTTATATTCCCAGCGAGGCTCCCCTTCTACGTAGAGGATGCGTCGGCGATCCTCTGGTACTTGGATTGTTCTGTACTGTGTATTGTTTATTGTGTTGCTCTCCCCCGTGAGAGGGTCCAAAACAAACCGCAAATCTCTAACACCAGCCTCTCCAATATCAAACTCGACCCAATGCATGGTGAGTTCAACCCCTGATATAAGCTCTATTTCCTCAGAAGCTAAAATGGAATCTCCATCGTATATTCGGAGTCGAGTTTGAGCAGGTACTGAATGTCTTACGCTAATCTGAGCGCTAACACGTGAACCCACCATGGCCTGAGCTGTTAGTGATACCTCCTGGAGTTCAATATCCTCAGCAATTACTTCACGTCCAACACCCACCGTATGAACAGGTACTCCATAACCACTAATTTCTGCGAGCTGAGCGTCGGTCAATGTCTCTGAATTATCAACTCCATCGCTAACAAGGACGACAGCCCCGAGCGCTGAAGAACGCGCCTCTCGAAGCACATTAACCAGCGCATCGCCAATATGCGTAGCATCTCCAGGCACAGGTACCTCAGTAAGATCTTCTATCTCCTCCAGTTCTGAGGAAAACACATACAATCTTGTATCTAAACTGCTAGACAGTTCAGTTAAAACCCCTTCACTTAAAGATGTGACTGCCTGTTGCAGACGGGAAGCTTCGCCCTGTCCATAGCTCATGCTAGCCGAGGTATCTAGTACAACAGCAACAGAATTCTCCTGAGGACTAAGCGTTTGGGTAGAAAGTGAAGGCTGCCACAAGATAGTCAATAAGACTGCAATCATCGATACCTGGAAAAGTCCTAACGCCAACAGTTTGCCTGGGTGTAGCACACCCTTCCGCTGCATAAGGCTATAACCAATAGCCATTGCTGCACTCAGCGTTAATACTACCAACACCCAGAGAGGCCATTCCCGGGCAAACAAAAATTCGCTGTTCTCAAATGTTGTACGCGAATATTTAAATAAGAACTCAAACAATTTTTTATTTCTTTTATCTAAAAGGGCCCTATTCCTAAAAAGGGCGAAACTGAACCTTAGGGAACATCAAAAACATCTTCTTAACCGATCATATCACCATGCAACATCTCTTGAGACATTGCCTTAATTCATTTAAAAGAATGAGGCCCAAAGCAACTGAATACACTTATCAGTCAAAACTCATACGCCATGTTATCTTGTCTTTGAATATGAATATGGAAAAGCCCCTAACCGTGGTAATTCTGGCTATATTAGCCTGGTCTAATGAAATCCTCAGCCAAGAGGCGCTAACAGACCAACACTTCCCTAGTCATGAGTTTCAATTCTCCCGACTAATGTATTCGGGAGGCAACTGCCTTGGCCTTGGCTATGGATGGGGAAGTGATGAGTGCGTTGACTGGCCACATGCCGAACACTATTTCATGCAAGGCCTAACCAGGCTAACCAGAGTCAATGGAGCAATAGTCAGTAGTCATGACGGTAACGGTGGACACAGAATAAGCCTTCAGAATGATTCTTTATTTGATTTTCCATGGCTATATGCGGTTGAAGTTGGGGCCTGGCGACTTAATGAAATGCAAGCAGAACGATTAAGAGAATACCTTTTACGAGGTGGGTTCTTAGTTGTAGATGATTTTCATGGAGCCTTGGAATGGTCTAGTTTTCTCGCCTCCATGATGCGTGTTTTGCCTAATCGACCAATTATTGAAATCCCGGAAACCGATGAGGTCATGCACGTGCTCTATGATTTGGATAAAAACACACGAATTCCTGGGATATATCCTCTAATGAATGGACGGATGTGGGAAAAAGGGGGTGTAAATCCCCACTGGCGCGGAATCTATGATGATGAAGGACGCTTAATGGTTGCTATCAATTTTAATATGGATCTTGGAGATGCTTGGGAACACGCAGATACACCAGGTTATCCCGAACCCATGACCGCTATGGCCTACCGTTTTGCAGTCAACTACGTCATTTATTCTATGACACATTGAAATAAAGACTTTTCAAACAAGGGCAGTACGAACATCAGCTAAACGCTCTGGCGTACCTATATCTTTCCATAAACCATCGAAGACAATTCCATGAAGAGCACGATTTTTCACTGCTGCGTCAAAAACCGGACGTAGTGGCCTAATTCCCGGATCAATTCCTTGAAAAAACGTGCTATCGAGCAAACTAATTCCGCTATAGGTTAAAAAAGGTGGTTGTTGAACAAGCTCACCTGATACGGTTAGACCAAAATCACCCATCGGGTGATGAGCTGGATTAGGCACCAAAACCAAACAACCTGATTTCTTAACTGAGAGGAGAACCTGAAAATCAAAGTCAGTCACAACATCTGTACTAACCACTATAAATGGCTTTGAACCGAGCAATGGTAACGCCTTGATAATACCACCGGCTGTCTCTAGTGGCTCTGATCCCTCATCGCTATAGGAGATTGTTTGACCCCACTCGGTCACTTCTCCCACAGCATGCCTGAGTTTATCCCCACAGTGAGACAAATTAATAACAACGTCAGTGATTCCAGACCTAGCAAGATTTCTAAGATGGCGATGAATAAGGGTCTCATTCCCAAGAGACAAAAGCGGTTTTGGATAAGACTCTGTTAGTGTCCCCATCCTCTTACCTCGACCTGCTGCTAACAACATTGCTTTCATGCAAACCTCTTTGTCATCAATTTTAAAATAGGCTTGCTAGTTACTTTGTAATTCCGCAAAAATATCAAGCATATCTTTTAAAGAGTTATCAAGCAGTTGGGTTCCAAACCCTCTAATGCATTGAAGACCTAGAAAAACTATGCCATTGTAGCCGCCTTTGTTGCGCTCAAACTTGTGGCCTTCCAGAAAAATTTTATTCTGTTTTCGTCATTCTGCCTTGCCCCGCCCTTAGCGTTGGCACAACAGATGTGTTTGCCCGATGTTTTTAGCCCAGAAACACTACCTAAAGCACTTAATATTTCCTCTGAGGAACAACGCCTAACGATAACAACCGGGCAAATAGACCTATCAAACGAGAACCAGATCGAACTTTTTGATCAAGTGACTTTTGAGTATGGGAATCGCAGCATCTCTGCCGACCGCGCAACTTTTTTTCCTAAAACACAAGATATTGAAGTTCGTGGAACAGTTACTTATGAAGACCCAGAAGTCACGGTGTACGGAAATGACGCCGAAGTAAACGCACAGGAAGACGTAATCTCTTTCAACGGCGGGGGATTTACTTTACCAAACCGCGCCGCGCGAGGATCGGCTGATACGATCACAATTGAGAATAACAATGCCATTCTGTTGGATACGGTGAACTTTACTACTTGCCCTGAAGGACGCGCTGACTGGGAACTCCTAGCTCGCGAATTAGACATTGATATTGATGAAGGGTATGGCACAGCGCGTGGTGTGCGGCTGCGCTTCAAAGGCGTCCCAATTTTTGCCGCGCCTTACATGACATTTCCCCATAGATGATCGACGTAAGAGTGGATTATTGACACCTGATATCTCCAATAGAGATAGAACTGGTGTCGACATTTCTATGCCCTACTACTTAAATTTGGCGCCCAACTATGACATTACAGTAACACCACGTTATATGCGGGAACGTGGTACCCAAGTGACTTCCGAATTTCGTTACCTATCTGCAAGCACTGAAGGGACTTTTGATTTTGAATACCTCCCAGAAGACACAAAACTTGATCTATCTCGAAGCTACCTAAACATCAATCAGGAAACAAATTTAGGCTTAGGCTGGAGGATGGTCACAAACATTCAGCATGTCTCAGACGTTAACTACTTCGAGGATCTGGGAAATAGTCTAAGCGTGGCCAGTCAAACACACTTGAATCGTTATGTTGATTTCAGTTATCGAGCTCAGAATTGGTCGTTAGCAGCAAAAATGCAGAATTATCAAACAATAGACCCTCTCATAGATGATCAGAACGAGCCATACAAACGAGTTCCTCAGTTTTTATTTTCAGGTCGTTGGGATAAAAATAACGTCCGCTTTACATCAGAAAATGAGCTTGTGAATTTCGATAGGCATGTTGGAACCACTGGCTGGCGAATGGATCTGGCAGAAGAAATTTCCTTCCCTATTATTAGACCAGGAATGTTTGTAACTCCTGCCCTAGGGCTGCGACAAACCAATTATTGGTTAAATGAAAAGACCCCTAATAAGGAAACCGAATTCTCAAGAACATTGCCTATTGCGAGTGTCGATGCGGGACTAACCTTTGACCGCCTGATAGGAGAGACGAAACGGTGGACACAAACCATAGAGCCGAGGATGCTCTATGTGCATGTGCCGTTTGAAGACCAAGCTGGTCTTCCTATGTTTGACACTATCGAACCCACATTTAATTTAGTACAACTTTTTAGAAAGTATCGTTATATTGGACCCGACCGTATAGCCGATGCTGATCGACTTAGCTATGGAGTAACAACGAGACTTATAGACAATAATACTGGGCAGGAGATGCTTTCGGGCACGTTAGGACGTACACACCATTTCAGCCCTCAGAAAATAGTCTTACCAGGACAATCACCAGGTTCAGAGAATGACTCTGACTACATTGCGGAAGTAGCACTTAACCTCCGGTCCTCTTGGCGTCTGGGTCTAGAAAACCAATGGGATAGTCACACAAAAAAGACCGTGCGGTCAGAAACGCGAATACAGTACCGACCAGAACCCGATCGATTAATAGGCCTAGCATACCGATATCAGGACGGTCTATTGAAACAGGGAGATATTTCTTTGGTCTGGCCTATAGGGCAATCTTGGCGCGTGATTGCTCAAACCAGTTACTCTTTATTAGACCGAAAACCGCTCCAAAGGCATCTTGGCTGGGAGTATGCATCCTGTTGCTGGCGTTTAAGATTCATGGCTAAGAACTATATCAGCCGAAGAACTGGCGAATCTGATAGTTCATTTTCAATTCAGTTCCAACTTAGAGGTTTCACAGATGAGAGCGAGTCTCCCGAAGAACTCTTAGACCGTGGTATTCTTGGATACCAACAATTCGAGAATATCCCCTAAATACCAGTGAAAAAAATTATTCCACTATTATTAATGATGATGACTCTCTTTTTAGGGACTAATCAAGCTTTTCCACAAACTCGCGAACTTGGCGGCACCGGAGAACTTTTAGACGGAGTGGCCGCGCTAGTAGACACTGGAGTGGTCCTGAGAAGCGAACTCAACCAGAGAGTTCAAATGGTTGTTGATGGTCTTCAGACGGCTCAAGAGCAGATACCGTCTGAGCAAAGACTTCCTATAGCACCACTATCTATCATTGAAGAGCAGGTACTAGAACAACTGATCGTCCGACAAATACAGCTGCAAAGGGCACAACGCTTTGGCATAACTGTTGGAGATGGCATGCTTAATCAAGCCCTCTCAAATGTAGCACAAAGAGGGAATATGACGCTTGAGCAACTGCCAGCCGCCTTGGCAGGTGAAGGGCTAGACTATTTAACTTTTCGTCAAGAAACACGCGAACAAATGATTCTTGAACAGCTTCGTCAACGAGAGGTAATCAGAGAAATCGTTGTTGCACCTAGAGAAATGACGTTATGCCTAACCCGCAGTACCACCGAATTTGCACAGGCGTTAGACTATAATATTTCACATATTCTTATTAGCACTTCTGCTAGCTCTACAGGAGCTGAGCTAAACCAAGCTCGAGATGAAATGATGGAAATACATCAACTTCTACTAGCAGGTGAGAGTTTTGAACAGTTGGCACTTACTCACTCTGACGCATCAACAGCACTAGAAGGAGGATCGCTTGGTTGGAGAGAAGGATCTCAACTACCAACGCTATTTTCCGATATTGTTATTTCGATGGATACAGGCGAACACTCTGATCCTCTTCAAAGCGGAAGCGGTTTTCATATTGTCAAACTCAATGAGGTTCGGGGAACACAATCCCAAGCTGTTATGGTGAACCAACTTCGTATACGCCATATTCTCATGGAACCAACCGAAGTTATGGATGACTCAGTAGTAGAACAACGTTTGGTAGGCATCCGAGAGCAAATACTTAGTGGTGAAGATTTTGCCATCATTGCCCAGAACGTTTCTGATGATCCTGTCGTTGGAGCAAACGGTGGAGATATGGGCTGGTTAGACCCAACAGTGTTTGTGCCAGAATTTTCAGAGGCAATCCAAAGATTAGAGCAAGGCGAACTAAGCGAGCCTTTCAGAACTAGGTATGGTTGGCATATTGCTGAAGTGATGGATAGCCGCTCATATGACACGTCTGAAGAACTGAAGGAAGAGAGATGTGCCGCGCAAATCCGTTCCAGTAAGGCCGAAGAAGAGGAAGCTCTTTGGCTACGTCGCCTAAGGGATGAGGCCTTCGTCGACATTCTAATTTAACTCTCGCACAACGGGTTCTTCTTGATAGACCTAAAACCTTGGATACCCTCTCCCCAACAATTTTTGTAACCTCTGGAGAACCTGCGGGGATAGGGCCGGACATTTGTGCAATGTTAGGTTCGTATGATTTCCCTGCAAAGATTGTAGTAATTTGTGATCCAGATGTTCTAGCCCAGCGCATCAATGATCTAAACTTAAAAATCGCACTTCGAACAATTGATAATCCGCTTGATGCACAAAAACATATAAAGGGATCACTTCAGGTTCTGCCAATTCAAGTAAACTTCCCAGTGGAAGCTGGCATTCTAAACCCACAAAACGCCCCTTATGTTCTTCGTCAACTTGAAACAGCCGTCGAATTATGTGGGGCCAACAAAAAGGCGGCATTAGTAACTGCTCCTATTCAAAAAAGCACTATCATCGAGGCGGGAATTCCTTTTACAGGACATACAGAGTGGCTTGCTAAAAAAAACAAACTCTGCGCGTCCTGTAATGATGCTTGTTTCAGAATCTCTAAGGGTTGCCCTTGCTACTACTCACCTGCCCCTTGAAAAGGTTCCGGAATCAATAACCCAAGGTTCACTAGAAGAAACAATTATCATTCTCCATCGGGATTTAAGTTCTATGTTTGGCGTTAAATCACCACGCATTATGGTCCTCGGACTAAATCCACATGCTGGGGAAAGCGGCAAACTTGGGAAACAAGAACTAGAAATCATTGAACCTGCTTTAAAATATCTCTCTGAACGCAGTTTTGACTTGGTTGGCCCAATACCAGCTGATACAGCCTTTAGAGCCGATCTGCTTGATAAATCAGATGCAGTGCTAGCGATGTATCATGATCAAGGTCTACCAGTTATAAAGGCACTTTCATTTGGCAAAGTGGTTAATGTCACTTTGGGATTACCTATAGTGCGAACATCTGTAGACCATGGAACCGCACTTGAACTTGCTGGAACAGGACATGCTCAGGCAAGCAGTTTATTACAAGCAATCGAACTGGCAGTTCACTTAGTTAAAAGATGTCGCTGACACCACGCTCTCGAAAAAGACTAGGTCAGCATTTTCTGCATGATCATGTTGTTATTGACAGGCTAATAAGCACAATTTCACCTGTACCCAAAGATAACATTGTAGAAATAGGTAGCGGTGGAGGTGCTCTAACTCTGCCATTAATTAAAATCGTCGAAAAACTACACGTTATTGAATTAGATGAGCGCATGACAACCCACCTTATGGAAATCGTGGAAGATTCTAAACGACTAATAGTGCATCAAAACGATGTATTAAAAGTTAACTTTGCATCACTGACAAATAATCCCCATTCATTACGTGTTGTAGGAAACTTACCCTATAACATCTCAACACCAATTCTATTCCATCTATTGAACTACCGAGCAGCAATCAAGGACATGCATGTTATGCTGCAGAAAGAGGTTGCAACTCGAATCACAGCATCCCCGGGGGGAAAAGATTATGGGCGACTAACAGTCATGTTAGCGCCATGGATTGATGCTGAAACATGTTTTGATGTTGAACCAGGTGCTTTCACTCCAGCCCCGAAGGTCACATCAACAGTGTTACGGCTAATACCACGAGATTCCCCTCGTTTCCCACTCAGTGATGAAGCTAGATTCTCTGCTCTGGTCGCCCGAGCATTTTCGATGCGCCGAAAAATGCTTACAAATTCCTTACGAGGTTGGTTAACCCGTGAGCAAATCATCTCAATAGGAATTGATCCAACCAATCGCCCAGAAAACCTGTTTCCTGAAGATTTTGGAAAGCTTGCTGCACTTGGGTCGGATGACTGGATCAAAGAGAGCGTAGAACAGTGACAATCTATGCGATCGGTGATATTCAGGGGTGTGCAAAATCATTTGAAAAATTGTTAGAAAAGCTGTCGTTTGATCATACCCAAGATCATTTATGGCTAACCGGAGACCTTGTAAACCGTGGTCCTGACTCTCTAAGCGTTCTTCGGCGTGTAATTAAAATGGATGATAGTGTGACAACCGTCCTCGGAAACCATGACTTACACCTGCTTGCGATTGCGGCAGGCGTTAGGCAGCCTGGACCTGGTGACACACTCCAAAAAACTCTTGAAGCACCAGATCTTGGACATATTATCGACTGGTTAAGACACCGCCCCTTATTACATTATGATCAAAAAAATGATCGTGCTTTAGTGCACGCTGGGCTTGCTCCAGGTTGGTCTCTAGAGAAGGCACGAGATCAGGCTGATGAAGTAGCAACAATGTTGAAAAGTATCTCTTGGAAAAAGAATCTAAAGACCATGTACGGAAACAAACCAAATTATTGGTCTAACTCACTTGCACTGAATCCGCGCCGACGCTTCAGCATCAATGCTCTCACACGCATTCGATTTTGCGATGAGGTTGGCAGATTAGACTTTACGTACAAAGGACCACCGGGAACTCAGCCGGAAGTGTTAAAGCCTTGGTACGATTTCAAGCGTCCTAAAGGTTATCAAACTCATATATATTTTGGACATTGGGCTTCTCTTGGTCTGGCATACCTTGTTAATTGCACGTGTCTTGATACTGGCTGTGTATGGGGACGAAGTCTTACTGCATTACCAATTGATCCGCCTGGTGAGCCCATCTCAGTCCCATGTGCTGAGAACAACCTTTCTGAGGTTGTTTAGACTCAACGGTTAGCGCTTATAGGGTCCTATAAACCCCACTACGTTTGCTACATCACTAGTCCGTATAACCTAAACAGCTACTTTAGCCTTGATATTTGGCTGGGCTTCATAATCAATAAGCTCAAAATCTTCATATTTGTAATCGAATATCGATCCGGGGCGGCGTTTGATTTTTAGATGGGGTAGAGAGAATGGTTCGCGACTCAGTTGTTCATCAGCCTGAACCAAGTGATTTAGGTAAAGGTGGCAGTCACCACCTGTCCAAACGAATTCTCCTAGTTCAAGATCCGCCTGCTGAGCCATCATCTGAGTAAGGAGGGCGTAGGACGCAATATTGAAGGGGACACCTAAAAAAACGTCGGCACTTCTTTGATAGAGCTGACAAGATAATCTACCCTCTGCGACATAAAACTGAAACAACGCATGGCATGGCGTTAACGCCATTTTTTCAAGTTCGCCGACGTTCCAAGAATTTACAAGGATACGGCGCGAATCCGGATCGGTCCTTATCAGTTCCATTACTTTTTGAATCTGATCGATTACTCGACCATCAATCGTTGGCCAAGCACGCCACTGTGCTCCATAGATTGGACCTAGATCACCAGAATCATCAGCCCATTCATTCCATATTCTTACACCGTTATCATTCAGATATTGAACATTAGTATCGCCACGTAAAAACCAGAGTAGTTCATGAATGATCGATGGAAGATGTAATTTCTTGGTTGTTAATACCGGAAACCCTTCTCTTAAATCACAGCGAAGTTGTTGGCCAAAGATGCTTAAAGTACCGGTGCCGGTACGATCCATTTTTTCGACACCTTCTTCTCTAATAGTCCTAAGTAAATCTAAATATTGCCTCATAATTAAACGCTTTCCGCCTGGCGCTTATGTCGGTAAGCAGACATAAATAAAAATGCTCCACATATAATCATGGGAGCAGAAAGTACTTGGCCCATAGTCAACCACCCAAAAGCTAGATACCCATCTGCAGCCACATGTAAATGCGTATCCGGCAAACGAACAAATTCAACTACACTTCGAAAAACCCCATAGAAGAACAAGAAAACCCCCGTCACCGCCATAGTTGGCCTAGCTTTACGCGAATATGTCCAGAGGATAAGAAATAAGACTAGCCCCTCTAGACAAGCCTCATAAATCTGACTGGCATGCCGCGGCACGCCATTTACCCAAACAGCATAGAAGGCATCCGGATGCGCTTGAGAACCCCAAAGTTCTCCGTTAATGAAGTTTCCAATTCTTCCTAGGCCTAAACCAGGAGGGACCCAAGGCGCAATAAAATCAGTGACCGCAAAAAAAGGCTTATTCAATTGCCTAGCATACATAGCCATAGCAATTGCAACACCGATCAGTCCGCCATGAAAAGACATACCTCCTTCCCATACTCTAAAAAGTGACAAGGGATTCTCAATTAGGACGGATAGGTTATAGAAGAACATATACCCAACTCGCCCGCCGAGGATAACTCCCAAGGCCACATAAAAAATCAGGTCATCTACAGCCATGGGTGAGATAGGGCTATTTGGGCGCCTAGCGCGAACTCTCAGCCCAAACCACGCGAGCGCAAATCCGATCAAATACATCAACCCATACCAGCGCACCTGCAGGGGGCCGAGTCCAAATGCTATAGGATCAATGTCAGGATATTGGAACATCGGGTTTATTCTAATCATGCCCTGACTCGGGGGCCAGCCAGACTAGCTGCTATAGTCAGATAATGACTAACAGACTCTCAAAAGAAACCAGTCCATATCTTCTCCAACATGCAGATAATCCAGTTGATTGGTTTGCGTGGAATGAAAATTCTTTACGGCTCGCATCGCATGAAAAGAAGCCTATCCTACTATCTATAGGTTATTCAGCCTGCCACTGGTGTCATGTAATGGCTCATGAATCATTTGAGGACGAAGCAACGGCAGCACTAATGAATAAACTATTTGTCAATATCAAGGTTGATCGAGAAGAACGACCGGATCTGGATAAAATCTATCAAACAGCCCATCAACTGATGGCGCGCGCGCCAGGCGGATGGCCGCTAACTGTATTTCTTACGCCCGAAGATCAATCACCTATCTTCACTGGTACTTATTTCCCGCGCGAACTATTTAAACGAGTACTAGAACGGGTAGAAACTTACTATCGAGAACATGAACAAGATATACAAACTCAAGGTAAGGAGCTACAAAAGGCCTTGTATCGTATTGATCATACCCAAGGCACTACAGAACTAACGCTAGGCCCACTTGAAAAAGCTAGAGAACAGCTAGAGTCAAATTTTGATGAAGATTTTGGCGGTTTTGGTAATGCTCCAAAATTTCCGCACCCAACTCATATTGAATCTCTACTGATGGCCTGGAAACGGTCAGCAGAAGACAAAGAGCCCGATCTAAATGCTTTATACATGGCTACATTAACACTTACACGTATGGCAGAAGGTGGACTTTATGACCACCTAGGAGGTGGATTTTTTCGTTATTCTGTAGACCAGTATTGGAACATTCCACACTTTGAAAAGATGCTCTATGACAATGCAGCGTTGCTCTCAGTCTATGCAGATGCACATGCCGCAACCGGTGAAGAGTTCTTTAAGCGAATTGGTTCTGATACTGCTGACTGGGTCATCAATGATATGCAAAGTTCCTGCGGTGGCTACTACGCTACTTTAGATGCTGATTCTGAAGGCAAGGAAGGTACGTATTACCTATGGACCCCCGATGAGGTAAAAACTCTGCTTGATACTACTCAGTATTCTATCGCCAGCAAACACTTCGGACTAACAGACACCCCAAATTTTGAAGGAAAAGCTTGGCACTTACATAACAATACGGCCTTGAATCAAGTTGAAACGCCCTTGTCAAAGCAACAAACCATAGAAAATCTTGAATTGGCGCGCCAAAAGTTACTTAACGCGCGCAAGCAACGTGTATCACCAGGGAAGGATGAAAAAATTCTAACCTCCTGGAATGGGCTAATGATAAAAGCCATGGCACGAGCTGCTCGACATTTTGATCGACCTGATCTGGCTGAGTCTGCCACATGTGCTGTTGACTTTATTCGGTTAAAACTCTGGGATGGAGGCAGGCTTTCAGCAACCTATAAGGATGATAGGTGCCGTTTTTCAGCTTATCTGGATGATTATGCGTTCCTGGCAGCAGGCTTACTCGAACTTTTACAGTATCGCTGGCGTTCAATAGACGTGGTGCTGGCATATGAACTAATGAATGTGCTACTCAAAAAATTTGAAGATACTAACGGCGGTTTCTTTTTTACACCTGATGACCATGAGACACTAATCCATCGTCCAAAACCGCTTGCAGATGAGGCAATACCTTCGGGTAATGGAATCGCTGTACAAACACTAATTCTACTGGGGCACCTGCTTGGAGAAAGTACTTTTATTTCTGCCGCTGAAAGAGCACTTAAAGCGTCAGGATCAACCCTAGAAGCTTACCCCGAAGGTCATGGCTCTATGCTCCAATCTTTAGAGCTACTGCTAATCCCACCTGAGCTTATAATTATTCGTGGCGAACAGAATGACACTTTAAATAAGTGGAAAAGCTATGCTAATGCAGGGTATCACCCTCGAAGACTAAGCTTTGCAATCGCTAATAATGAAACTGCTTTGCCAGGCTTTCTTGCTGAGAGAAAACCACAAGGCGAAATAGTCGCATATATCTGTCGAGGCACTGAGTGCCAAGCGCCAATTACACAATTTGAGGAATTCGCTAGGATAGTTAGACCATAGTCCTAAGGAATTTTATCAATGAGTTAACTCGTCTAACCCAGACATGACTATTATCCACTAATAGAATTTTAGAATATCGAGTATATAAAGGAATAACTCACTCCAAAGAATAACGCTGCCATTTTTCGCCATCCCTGCGCAACTCATAACTTGGCCAGTAACGCTTATCAAGCTTTAAAGTGATGACCTCAGATGTATTATTCAAGGATATTCTGTTCAGTCTGATCGGGTCTCGATCCCCAAGCCCATTTACCAAACTAAGGAAACTATCGAGATCTGGGGTCGGCTGCCCATTCACACTGACTATCCAGCTCCCAGCATAAAGTCTCGAACGACTTGCAGGAGAACCAAGCCCAAAATGGGAAACATACACTCCTTTGGCCTCTATCCCTCTCTGCACAGCAATCGCTCTATGAGGTGCCTGGAGTAGAGCACCAGCCCAAGAAACAACCCGGTCAATTCCCTTGCCATCTAAGGCAACTGTACGTACTCGCTCAGTCAATTCTTGGCCATCTCGGTAGACGGTTACATCAACCTCAGGGCTCTGTGATGCGATTTCTATCTCCCTGAAAGTATTCCAGACTTCGCCATTAACGCTGAGAATAATGTCTCCTGCTCGAAAAAACTCCGCTGCAGGGGAGCCAGCAACAGCACTAGAGACGGCGAGTACTTGTCGCCTCTGAGGATTATGTTGTTCGTACCGCTTTACCCAATCCTCGGGAAGACCAAAATTCCGTGCCGACGCCAATGGCATCAATCTCCACTCTACTTCCAGTGAATGTAATGGCTGGTTAGATCTCATACTTTCAATCATGTTCGCAATTAAATACGAGGGAACTCCCATATTAATCTGTCCAAAATCTCGCCCCTGCTGATAAGCAAAACTTGCCCAAAGTGCTTTAACCTGGGCGTTGGAATCAATGACAACACCATCGAATTCATCAGGCCCATTAACTAATTCAATTGCTTCAAGATTAGAGTCTCTGAAACGAAGTGTTCTGGATAAAGGAAGGTTTGCAGCTATTACGGCACGGACATCACTTGGCTGGGATATCAATGTATGGTCAGCCTTAAGCCCAACAACTTCTATTGCATCACCTGGTTGAACCTCAGCAATTGAAAAATTAGCTGCTTTGACAGGAGTGTTACCTATCAATACTGGATCATAGGATACGACTGCTAAATTATGGAGTGGATGTATGTATTCAACCCTACCCGGTATTTCTAGCGAACCTGCGAAAGTTATACGAACATCACCCAAAGCAACTGGCACTGTATTTCGATCTACAACAACCCAGCCTCTCTCCACATCAGCGATAACACCTGTACCATAATAATGTCGTTCCGAAACGCCAGAAACGGCATAAGGTAAGTCAAAATTCACTAGTACTAACGATGGCGTTATCTCCTGCACATGCTTGTTACCTCGAAGAGGAAATGTTGTAGTTCCCACAGAGGGTTGTCTGAAAGATGGGCTATCAGCAATCACATCACATGGCCAAAAGCCTGATTTATCATCACGCCTGCAACGCTGAGCTGGAAACCAGCCACGGCTATTTATTACCGATCTCTGACGTTCAATTTGTGGATCATCTAATTGGGAAAACCTCACGCTTGCCCTCTGACCCTCGGGAAGGTTTTCGAGAATCTGTTGAAAATCATCAAGAGTTTCCATGGATTTACCATCTATACTGCTGATAAGACTGGCTCTCGGAATCGCCGAAGAGCCAAAAGCATAGCCAGGGCTGGCAACATAAATACCAGAAACACTACGATTAAAATGCCGTGCTTGTTGGTATGAGAGAGAGTGAAATATTCCCTCCGCATATTCGATATATTCATCCGATGTTATCTGGTGTAGGTCGTCTACTAACAAAGACTTCCGCATTAAAACACCGCCGCGTTCAATTTCAACCATCAGCTGATTACCGACGCGATTATCCAGGGTGGCTGCAAGTGGCACAAAGTTAACTACCAGATCATTATCAACACTGAGCACTATATCCCCTGGCTGAAGGAAAGAAGTAGCACCCATACTAGGAATTACTTGCTCAACTACGAGAAGCCCCGTCTGAGAGGGAAACGCCTCACGCATCATTAGTTCAGATTCTTCTGTTAAGCCTAAACGACGCAACTCAGCATAGGGTTTACGAATAAATTCAGTTTGAAGTGTTCCTCTCGGTACAGACTTGTCTTCTTGTATTAGTCTTAAAGCCCTTCGCACACGATCAAGTGGCAGAAAAAAACTCGTTGCAGCTTGTGAGTTAGCACCGGCATTTAATGCTACAACCCTACCTTGAATGTCAACAACTGGGGACCCAGAAGACCCTCCCGATGTTCCAGATGCCGCCTGAAAATAAAAAGTATTAAAATCATTGTAATTACCACGACCATAGTTAGGCGCTTGACGGTCTAGGCGTGCAATCGTACCTGCTAGAATCGATAGTTGTTCTCCGGCATCATTTCCAATAACCCTGATATCTAGACCAATTTGAGCAGCTTCTGGAACCAACTCTAGTTCGCTAGGCTCTATAAACCTAAGGTCCTCAGGGTCATACTTAAAGAACCCAAAATCATGCACAGGATCCCGATAAACGGGAATAAGATCTACTTCTTCTTGGTTTAAAAATACTGCTTGTGCAACTACGGGTCCTGGGGTTACCACATGCCGATTCGTCAATATAAGGCCACGCTCAGCATCAACAATAAAACCAGTAGCCTGGCTAGACTGATTACGTTCTGTATCAAAGGCTCGTGTACTGTCCACCTGAATAGACACCACGCCTGACGATATCTTGTCTAAGGTCACATTCCAAGATGACTCTTGGGCGACAGTGCTTGTTACAGCCGTGATCACAATCAGTGGGATTAATAGAATTTTTTTCATGGGAACAATTGTATGACTCAGACCACTAGCATGACCAGAAAACTATAAATATTTGTATTATTTATTTTTAATGGAATCTAATTAATTTAACTGGCTTTATAGCAGATTAAGACAATCTTTTTTCATTAGTCATCCATCTCAGCAAGTAGTGCTATATAGCTCTCATTATTGAGTAAGTCTTCAAATTCTGCAGGGTGATCAGTCCTTAAACAGAATAACCAACCTTCTCCATATGGATCGGAATTTACAAGCTCGGGGGTATCTATAAGCGCTTCATTTGTTTTGGTGATTGTGCCGCTTAGAGGACAATAGACATCGGATGCAGCTTTAACAGATTCTACAACTGCGCATACATCCCCCGATACCACCATATCGTCTATTTCTGGTAACTCTATAAAAACTAACTTTCCTAAGGAGGCCTGCGCATAATCTGTAATGCCAACAATCAAAGTTCCATCATCCTGTTCAGAAATCCACTCATGATCTTTTGTGTACTTAAAATCGTTAGGTACCTCACTCATTAGGCATGCTCCTTTGATGCTTATCAGCCTTATCTAGCTATATACAGAACTTAAAATTAAAGCTGTTCAAACTATGGGGTTTATTGCTGCTCCCGGGAGTTGGTTTCTATAACCTAGTGCCCTATTCATTACCATAGACTTTACAAAGGGCATAGCGTCAAAAGCACTAAGTCCGATTGCACGAAGTGGCGGCATGATGTTCCCAGAAACACCGAAAAGTCTATGTAGCACATCAAGAGCAAGAAGCATTTTCAAGTTATCTCCCTTCCTCTGGCGTTCATAACGACGTAACACACGCAAATCACCAGGATCCTCTCCCTTATGCAACGCCCCCAAAAGCACTTCAGCAACTACAGCGGCATCCATAAGACCAAGGTTCATACCCTGTCCTGCTAGCGGGTGTATTGTGTGAGCAGCATCACCAACAAGTACAACTCGATCACTGCAGTATTGATGGGCATGAGATGCCTGAAGCGGGAAACTAGCACGCTTAGTAAGCGATAATATGTTCCCTAATACATTACCACTACCACTCTGAAGTTTAGTCCTAAACTCAGAATCCCCAAGCTCACAAAGGGTCTTAGCATGATCAGAACTAGTAGACCAAACCACAGAACTACGCCCATCTGCTAGCGGCAAAAATGCTAGAGGACCATCTGGAAGAAATCTCTGCCAGGCAGTATCCGCATGCGATTTTTCTGTCTCTACATGTGTGACGATGGCTTGCTGCCGATATGAGACCTTTGTGATAGGCATCTTAAGTAAGTCACGAACAGTTGAAGAGCTTCCATCAGCTGCAATTAAAATGGCAGCCGAAAGTGTTTTGCCAGTTGAAAGAGTTAC
This sequence comes from uncultured Gammaproteobacteria bacterium, assembly GCA_964276105.1. GTDB lineage: Bacteria > Pseudomonadota > Gammaproteobacteria > Steroidobacterales > Rariloculaceae > UBA6522. The sequence goes on from CAXYEE010000028.1 coordinate 61,374, forward strand.
ATTAACCTCTCTCTGTCGAATATCTATTGCACTTAACTCCGCACCGAATGTAATTTTTACACCAGCGCTTTCTAGATTCTTTACTAACTCAGCTCGTAGCAAGTTATCTTCGACAATATGTCCTAAGTCAGGCTCACCCACTTCCGCGCTATCGAAGGTTACGGAACCTAAGCGAGTGTCATGTTTTCCCTGCCATACATGCATCCTTTCATAAGGAGACGTGCGGCAGGCTATTATGGATTCCCATACGCCCAGGTTATTAAGAATATTCTGTGAGACACGGGAAAGGGCATATACGCGCAAATCCATACTACTTCTAAGCCAGGTTGGTATAGATCCTGAATCTAATAGATGTACATCAAATTTTTCTGACTTAGTGTGCGAACTAAGCAAAGCGGCCACACATAAACCCACAGGACCACCGCCAACAATAACTACCAGGCGCCGTGGCTTTCTATTCAAGACACTAATGGCAGGCCACGAGCCAACCTGGATAAACGCCCGGTAAGGCCCATTGTTTGCCGAGCAAGCTTACCTTTTGCCCCAGGTATTAAATCAAACGCCATCAAACCCAAACTACGCGTTATAGCTAGTGGTCCTAACTTATAGCCAAATAGTTTTATCAACCCATGGGTAAATTGTGCAACACGCTGTTGATCACCAAACCGCCATGCCTGATAACGATCTAGAAGGCATGAATCCCCTAAATCAATTCCAGTGTTAACGCATTGAGCATCGACAAGAACCTCTGCAAGAGCTGCTATATCTCTGAGAGCAAGATTGAATCCCTGACCAGCAACCGGGTGTAAGTTTAATGCCGCATTCCCTACCAGAACGGCCCGATTCGAAATCAGAGTATCGCTACGCACTCTTGTCAGGGGATAAAAAGATCGCGAACCTACCCTGTTTATCCTGCCCAACCGATTACCGAAAGTTTTTTGTAATTCTGCTGTAAACTCTTCGTCTGAAAAGTCACCAATTATTTCTTTTTTCTCAGGACTAAGAGTCCATACAACACCTACACGATTAAGCCGAAGGGGCAAGAAGGCTAATGGGCCAGAAGGCGTGAACCTCTCAAACGCTTGGCCATCGTGTGGCACTTGTGTCTGACAATTAACGATAACTGCCTGCTGGTGGTAGACATCCGTTAGGGCTGCAATGCCTAGTGACTCACGAACCTTGGATCTAATACCGTCTGCAGCAACCACTAATTTAGCCCTTACCTCATGATGGCTACCGTCTATTTTAACTCCCGCAACAACTTCATCTGTTTTGATACTAAGCGAATTTAATTTCGCCGGCGCTAAACATGTAAGGGAATCTAAACTTGAAAGCTGAGACCAAATCGTGCCACCTAAAACTCGATTTTCAATTGTGTAGCCTAGAGCCGAGACACCCTCTTCCTCGGCAATGATCCTTGACATTCCAAATCTTCCACGTTCCGATATATGTATAGATTTAATAGGTTCAACTACCTCTAATAGGTCCTTCCAAAGACCAAGACCTTGGAAAATTCGCTGGCTACCATTAGCTAAAGCGGTCACTCTGTCATCAAAACTAGGTTGCTCAATAAAACCAGGATTGCGCTCCTCAAGCAGAACAGTTGAAATTTTTGCCTGGGAAAGTGCATAGGCTAGTGTCGACCCAACCAGGCCACCACCAACAATTAATACATCACAATGTGATTTATCGGAACTCATGATTGACTACCCATAAACGCTTCAATCTCTTCTGCGCTAGAGGGCAAACGATCAGATAAAACCTCTGCCCCATTTCTAGAAAGATACACATCATCTTCTAGACGAATACCTATCCCCTTCCAAGACTTTGAAATACCTTTTATATCTGGAGAAACATAGATCCCCGGTTCAACCGTCATAACCATACCTGGCTCCAATAGCCGCGGATGATCAGCTATTTTGTAATCTCCAACATCATGCACATCTATACCTAACCAATGTCCCGTCTTGTGCATAAAGTAAGGAAGATAAGCCTTACTCTTTAATAACGTCGATAACCGACCTTTCAGAATACCCACATCCCTGAGCCCACGAGTAATTTCTCTCACAGCAGCATCATGAGGATCATTCCAATGATTGCCCTGCTGTACCTGAGCTATAGCAGCACGGTTTGCTGCATAAACAATCTCATAGAGTTCTCTTTGGTTTGGGCTAAATTGCCCGTTAACGGGAAACGTCCGAGTAATATCAGATGCATACATCTCATATTCGCACCCAGCATCGATGAGAATCAGATCGCCATCCTTTAAAACTGCATTATTTTCTGTGTAATGCAAAATACAAGCGTTAGAGCCTGAAGCCACAATTGGCTGATAGGAGCACTCGGCTCCATGACATGCGAACTCATGATAAAACTCAGCCGCTAGTTCATGCTCCTTCATGCCTGGTTTGCAAATACTCATAGCGCGACGGTGTGCCGCTTCTGCGATACGCGCTGAACGCTTCATTACTCCAATTTCACGAGCACTCTTAAATAGACGCATTTCATGAACAAGGTGATCCAGGGTTATAAGTTCATCAGGAGCATGCCCACTCTGCCGCTTAGAGTGTAACCGGTTCATCCAGCCCAACAAACGTTGATCAAATTCAGCAAAAACCCCCATTGAATAGTAGACACGTTCACTCTCTTCAAGGAGCCCAGGTAAAATCTCTTCAATATTTTCAAGGGGAAATGCGTTGTCAGCTCCGTATTTCACTACAGCACCCTCAGGCCCTGCGCGCAGACCATCCCACATCTCACGTTCCCTATTCCGTTCCCTACAGAACATTATGAACTCCCCTTGGCGCCGACCAGGAATCAGTACAGCTACAGCTTCAGGTTCACAAAACCCAGTGAGATAGTAGAAATCGCTATCTTGACGATAGGAGTGAGTGACATCCCGACTACGGATACTCTCGGGAGCAGCAGCTAAAACTGCAATGCCACCAGATCCCATAAGTTCCATGAGAATTCGTCTGCGTTTTTGTAAGTCCTTAGGATGCAAATCTATACCACTTAGTGGACGGTCTCTTGAACGGATGACGCGATACGGGCCTCCTCAAGCTCCTCAAACACAATCTGAACGCTTACTCGCACGTATTCAACTAATTCTATCAGGGCAAACCCCGCATCGTTGTCATCACACTCATCTTCACCCAGGCCCGCTTGACTAATTTCAGAAAAATCACGGATTATTTCCGCTAACTCCCCGGCCTTCATATCATCTGGTTTGGTCTTATCAACAGATACTCCACCAAGACCAAGACCAAGTAGAAACCCATGACACCAGAGCGCTAAAGCACTCACTTGTTCTTGTAAATCGCAATTGTCATCTGGTAGCAATGGATAGAAGTCTAGGTCAGCCCCTGTCAGCACCCTCCATGACTGAAGTTTCAATTCAAGCAATTGGGTTCGCGCAGCATCAAGCTCATCATCCATATTACTAGCTTTTCCCAAACAATCATCCACCCATGAAGCGACTGCGGTCGAATTTCCGGAACATAGCAAGCCACATATACCTCCATGAAGTTCTGAAACATCAACGGAGACATTCGCACGTTCCATAGTCATATGGATCTCATCATATTCAAAAGGTTTATCAGTCAATGAGGTTCTCAATTAACAAAAAACATCTTTCTTAATGCTACCACTCTGAGAAAGCTTATTGACCCCTGAAGCCCCACGGTTCTATAGTTGGTAAATGAAATCTGAGGATACAAACAAACGATTCGATCTGGAACTCCAAAGATTGGAGAAGCGACTTGACGAAATTGTAGTGGTTTGTCGTCAACTGCAAGAGGAAAATCAATCGCTGAAGCAACGACAGGACTCTCTGATAGAGGAGCGGGCAAAGCTACTGCAAAAAAATGAGCAGGTGCGCTCCCGGGTTGAAGCAATGATCAGTCGACTCAAGGCATTGGAGCAAGTACAGTGAACGATATGTTCGCCCATGTAACTATTCGAATACTAGAGAAGGAATACCAAGTCTCTTGCCCTGCAGATCAAAAAGCCGAACTGATGGCTGCTGCAGAATTGCTCAACAAGAATATGCGTGAGATTCGGGATAGTGGAAAAGTGGTTGGATTAGATCGTGTAGCCGTCATGGCTGCATTGAATATGGCTAATGAACTTCTTATGCGAACAGGAGACGAGCAGGAACTCAAAGAAATTGTGAACCTTAGAATCAAGGCGATGAGTGACCAGTTAGATTCTGCGCTCGGTCCATCAGCTAAACAGCTGAGTTTTTAGTTTTAGGTGCTCCCTGAGGTGTGCGATACAGGCTGGATAGTCTTTCGACCCTAAATTTTGACCTTGGGGTTTTGTTCTGTCGGTGGCGTTGTGCAGATCTGGTTCTGCCAGAAAGCCTGCAACTATCACGGCTTACCCCACCTATTGCTCTGGTTCGAGAGCACCCAACTGTGACGGCACTATTGGGGGGCACCATTAATACCATACAGCTTAAGAGCTGATTGGCTATACGTGCTGAGCAATACTTATAACAGAGAAACTGACCTCAACCTATTAAGGAAGAGAATTCGCGCACAACGCCGACTGATATCCACATCTGAGCGGCGTTTTGCAGAAAAAAAAATAGCGGATGAGCTTGAAAAAATTAGCGTTGTACGTCAAGCCAAAAGATTAGCCGTTTACCTATCAATAGATGGTGAACCAAATCTTGCAATAACTGTACTGAAATCTATAAAACGGAAAAACATCATTTTGGCCCCAGTCATTCATGGTAAAAATATACGCTTTTCCCCTCTAAACAATGAATCTGTGTTGCGCAAAAACCATCTGGGAATTCAGGAACCATCCGGACGCACTTTTATTGAACCGCACCTGTTGGATGTCGTGCTAGTCCCGCTAGTGGCATTCGATAACGATGGCACAAGAGTTGGTATGGGTGCAGGATATTATGATCGCTGCTTCCAGTTCTTACTATCAAAGGCATCTTGCAATAAACCAAAAATGATCGGTATTGGGTATGAGTTTCAGAGAGTGAAAAACCTTAAAAGACAACCATGGGATGTACCTCTTTGGAGCGCTGTAACGGACAAAGGAATTTATAAGTTTCAATCGGGAGAAAACAAAAAATGAATCATTGGCTAATGAAATCAGAGCCTAAAGCTTTCAGTTTTGATGATCTACACAATTCCATAGGCAAAAAAACACACTGGGATGGCGTACGAAACTACCAGGCTAGAAATTTTATGCGCGATCAAATGAAAAAAGGCGATTTAGTTTTTTTCTATCACTCAAATACTGCGGAACCTGGGATAGTTGGTATTGCTAACGTTTGCCGAGAAGCTTATACAGACCACACTGCTTTTGATTCTAATGACAAGCACTATGACCCAAAAAGCGATCCAAAAAAGCCTCGTTGGATTATGGTAGACATAAGCTATAAGCGTAAATTGAAAAGCATTATCACCTTAAAAGAATTACGAAAACACAGTGATACACAATTAAAAAATCTAGCTTTATTACGTCGCGGAAATCGTCTATCAGTTATTCCTGTAAGCGCTAAAGATTGGATTTTTATTTTAGATCTTGAAAGATCAAAGTGATAAATTATTATTCTTTATGTTCTCATTTTTTTCTAGCAAAATTTAAAAACTACTAAAAAAACAAACTTGCTGGAATTTTCGGCTCTTTTATATATACTCAACTGCGATTAACCGGATCGGAGATTATCCATGGCTAAGAAACCTGCTTCGAAAAAGCGGAAAAAGGTATCAGCGAAGCGCAAGATTGTGCGAAGCAAAGTATCTAAGAAGAGCGCGACTAAGAAGAAGGCGACTAAGAAAAAAGTAACTAAGAAAAAAGTCGCTAAGAAAAAAGTAGCTAAGAAAAAAGTGACTAAGAAAAAAGCCACTAAGAAAAAAGCCACTAAGAAAAAAGCCACTAAGAAAAAAGCCACTAAGAAAAAAGCTACCAAGAAAAAGGCTAGCTAAGAAAAAAGCCAGCCAAGAAAAAAGTGACTAAGAAAAAGGTAGCTAAGAAAAAAGCCACCAAGAAAAAAGCCACCAAGAAAAAAGCCGCTAAGAAAAAAGCTACCAAGAAAAAGGCAGCTAAGAAAAAGGTGACTAAGAAAAAGGCAGCTAAGAAAAAAGCTACCAAGAAAAAGGCGGTTAAGAAAAAAGCTACCAAGAAAAAGGCGGCTAAGAAAAAAGCTACCAAGAAAAAGGCGGCTAAGAAAAAGGCTACTAGGAAGAAACGCTAATTTCTTTAATGCCTTATGTGAGCTTTTTGGCTCTGAAATAGAAAGTGCCCGCTATATGCGGGCACTTTTTTAAGGAACAAAGTGGGTCAAGACACAAAAAAACAACGTGTAGCTGAAGCTGCAATCAAAGAACTTCAGGACGGCATTATTCTCGGCGTAGGAACTGGAAGCACCATTAATTTTTTCATTGATGCCCTTGCTAATCATGCACAGAACCTTGATGCCGTTGTGTCTAGTTCTGAGGAATCAACCGCCAGGCTCAATAAACTTGGGATCTCTGTATCTAGTCTGGCTAACACGGGAGATGTGGATTTATACATAGACGGCGCTGATGAAGCCACACAAAACCTACATCTAATTAAAGGTGGTGGTGGGGCTCTAACCCGCGAAAAAATTCTTGCTGGTGCTGCTAGACGTTTTATTTGTATCGTAGATGATTCAAAAACCGTCGGTGTTCTCGGAAAATTTCCACTTCCTATCGAAGTAATACCAATGGCAAGATCTTATGTTGCTCGCCAATTATTCAAATTTGGTGGGCAACCAATTTGGCGAGAAAATTTTATTACAGACAATGGCAATGAAATTTTAGACGTGCATGATTTGAAGATACTCAACCCGCCAGAATTAGAAACACAACTGAACCAAATTCCCGGTGTGGTTACAGTTGGCATATTCGCAGTTCGTCCAGCTGATATGCTTTTAATAGCATGTGATGATCATATTCAGGTGATTGAGTAATACTGCTCTAATGAATATAAAATAATAATGGCTGGGGGAGAGGGATTCGAACCCCCGCTGGCGGAGTCAGAGTCCGCAGTCCTACCACTAGACGATCCCCCAGTCGTGGGGCTGATTGCTAGCGCTTCGAAAACTGTACTGCTTTACGAGCCTTGCGCAGCCCAGGTTTTTTTCGTTCTACTTCTCGAGCATCTCGAGTCACAAATCCCGCCTTACGCAAAGATGGTCTGAGCGACTCATCATACTGCATCAGTGCACGTGTTATTCCATGGCGAATAGCACCAGCCTGACCTGTCGTGCCTCCACCTCGCACAGAAACGCTTATATCAAACCGATCTGCAAGTTGTGCGGTTTCCAAAGGCTGCCGAACAATCATCCGAGCGGTTTCCCTGCCAAAGAAAACATCCAATGGTCTACCATTTACAACGATCTCACCTGCACCAGACTTTAGATAAACTCTAGCTGCGGAAGTCTTTCTTCGACCAGTACCGTAATAAGTCTGTTCAGCCAATTTCTATAACTCCAATGGCAAAGGCTGTTGTGCCTGGTGAGGGTGACTCTCACCTCGTACAACCTTTAATTTTTTAAACATTTGCCTGCCGAGAGGGTTTCTTGGAAGCATACCCTTTACCGCAAGCTCAAGAACTCTCTCAGGTGCCCTTTTAAGTAGGTTTTCTAAAGATTCAGATTTAAGGTTCCCGACATAACCTGTATGGCGATAATACATCTTATCCTTTAGCTTATTTCCAGTGACCCTAATTTTTTCGGCATTAATAACCACAATGTAATCACCAGTATCCACATGAGGCGTGTATTCAGGCTTATGTTTTCCTCTCAATCTTCGAGCAACCTCAGTTGCAAGACGCCCCAGAGTTCGACCCTGAGCATCAACTACATACCAGTCGTGCCGAACCTCGCTAGGTTTTGCTGAAAACGTTCTCATATTACGCCTAAATGGAAAATATGGGCCAACCAAAGAGGCGGAATATTACGCGTCTATTCAAAAGCTTGCAACAAAATAGAGCGTCTATCTCCATACAAAACTCAGGATTCTCATGACGCTTTGGCTTTGTTAACAGCTAAATACCCTTCAGCTTTATCCTAACGGTTATAATCAGGTCATGCTTACTAAAAAAGATGGGATTGATGCGCTCTTGGTGGCAGCAGATGAGGCTATTCGTACGCTTAGCTCTATGCCGCGTGCTCATCGCGACTCTCCTGCCAAAAATATTGCCAGTAGCCAGCTCAGCACAGAAGAAAGGGCAAATAGTATTAGGTTAATGCGCGTCAATCACTCGGGTGAAATTTCTGCCCAAGCCCTTTACAGGGGGCAGGCCATTTTCGCGCGTTCATCTGCTACTCAGCAACACCTTCTTCAAGCTGCGTCGGAAGAGGAAGATCACCTTGCCTGGTGCTCGGAACGTCTAACCCAACTAGGTGGACGCCCCAGCCTACTTGATCCACTTTGGTATACTGGAAGCTTCTTGACTGGACTAATGGCTGGTGCGGCAGGGGATAAAATTAGTCTTGGTTTTGTGGCAGAGACTGAACGACAGGTGGAGGCGCATATAGAAGACCATCTATCTCGCCTCTCAGAAAAAGACACTAAGAGCGTCTCAATTCTAGAAAAAATGGCGCAAGATGAAGCACACCATGGGACTACCGCGACTTTAGCTGGTGGAATCAGCTTGCCTCCTCTCATAAGGTCAACTATGGCCCTTGGTGGAGGCCTTCTACGTCGGTTATCACTCTTAGTCTGAGCATAACTAAACCCGATGGAAGCCTTAAAAAATTAAATATCTAAGACAATATAAAAACAGTAATCAGAACTCGTATCACTATTCATCATAGAAAATGTTAATTACATTTCATTTAAAATCTCTTTGAGCCTTAACCCTCTCGTATGCTGCCCTAATCTTATGGGTTTTCTCCTCTGCCACACTCATCATTGATTCAGGCATACCACGAGCCACTAACTTATCTGGATGGTGCTGATTCATTAATCGACGGTAGGCAATCTTCACTTCCTTATCAGTCGCCTCTGGATTAATCCCAAGAGCTCGATAAGCTTGCTCTATGCTTGCCATCGGATCTTCTGTTCCAATAGCTTGATGGTGCTGGGCACGAATAAGTGCTTCAATTTGAGCTAACTCAACACGACCAATACCAAGGTTTTTTGAAATTTGCCAGAGCAATTCGCGCTTTTCTGTATTTATTCGCCCTGTAGCAACGAGGGCTTGCATTTGAATTTCAACAAAAGCTTGCAACAAGTCATTACGATTATGTAAAACTTTATTTAGTCTTTTAAGCTGATCCTTGAGCGGATAACTAGTGCTTTTCCCAGATGTAAAATGTTCAATAGCGACTTTTATCTGCTCAGTTGAAAGACTCATGCCATGCATAATCCTTCTTGCAACTCGGATTTCATTCTCGGAAACTCGGCCATCAGATTTAGCCAAATGTCCCATAACCTCAAAAGTAGTCTTAAAAAAAAGTTGTTGTATATAACCAGACTCAAACCGAACCCGACCTCCAGCTAGCTGAGCTGCGCCCCGATCAAATTGGTGGCCAAGGAAGGTTCCTAAAACCATACCGATAGGTCCACCCACAACTATGAGTCCGAGCACGCCTCCAACTGCTTTTCCAACCCAAGTCATGTCATCTTAGAGAATACTGTCATAGCTTTTAGATACATAATAACCATAATAAATACCCTAGAAGGTTGATGAATGCCCATATGAAGGGTCATTATCGCGCCTTTAAGTCTTTACAGAAAACCTGAGCCATCACAAAAACGATGAGAAATATACCCCTTAAACCAGTATTTAAATCACAACTAAAGAGTCTCGAGCTAATCCAGAGAGGGAAAGTGCGAGACATATATCGAGTCGATTCGGCTAATCTCCTGATTATTGCTTCTGATCGGC
>CAXYEE010000029.1:0-43228 GCA_964276105.1 uncultured Gammaproteobacteria bacterium
ACTCGCTCACCTATAGTAAAAACATCGCTTGATACATTTCCTCGTTGCATGCCGAGGAGATTTGAATGACCTTCAACTCGCCAGAGCTCTTCTTCACCGTTTTCATTAATTACATTTACCGTGAAACCGACATGAGGGTTGACCCAATGCACTGCCACAAGTCTCACCCTCGATTTCTTGTGTTTCATAGGAGTAGTGCGAACGCGAGTGATGTGCAGACGCAGCCAAATGAAAATATGAAGAGAGTTGCTATGGCTAAGATATTCATAATTTTCCTTAATTCTGACTGCAGAAAACTTATCGTTTTAATTTGAGGCCAAGATTTTTGCTCTTTGAAGTAGTGGAAAGATAAGTGCACTAACAGATAAAACTACCATAGTTAGTGCAATTGGCCGCTCTATGAAAACTAACCATGATCCGTCTGAGATGATTAGAGAACGTCGTAGGTTCTCTTCCAAAATAGGGCCTAGTATGAGACCAAAAGCAAGCGGAGCCACTGGTATGTCAAGCCTGTTCATAATATAGCCAATTACTCCAAATGCGATCATGATGTAAACGTCGGTAATATTATTGCGTATTGCAAAAGATCCAACTACGCACAGCATAGCTATAATCACTAATAAAATATGATCAGGTGTCCTCATTAGCCTGACAAAATGTCGTACTAAGAGAAACCCAAACACCACTGTAAGCAGATAGCGCTAAAAAGAGCGCAACATAGACACTAGCCACAAAATCTGGTCGTTCGGCAAATAACATAGGCCCTGGGCGAAGACCATGAATTAGTAATGCACCCATAAGCACGGCAGTCATGGTGTCTCCTGGAATACCCAATGTCATCAAGGGAACAAGAGCTCCACCGACACATGCATTGTTCGCAGCCTCCGGGCCAGCAAGCCCTTCTGGAACACCAGTACCAAATTTATCCCCACGCTTAGAAAATCTTTGTTCTTGTGCATAGGAGACTGCCACAGCAATAGCAGAGCCAGCGGCAGGTATAGCACCAATTATTGCGCCCAATGCAGAGCCACGAAGAATTGTTTTCCAGAGGCGTCGAACCTTCTCAAACGAGGGCATTAGCGCACCTAGTTTCGGTGTCTTTCTTGCGCCTTTTACACCCCCTTCAATTCCACGGAAAACCTCAGCCAGACCAAATAGGCCAACAGTAAGAGGCACAAGCCCAATGCCAGATTGTAGTGCCGAAGTGCCAAAATCAAACCGAGGAACATCGGTTACCAGATCAAAGCCTACCATTCCACAAAGGAGACCTATGACCCCGCTCAATATGCCTCGAAAGGTAGAGCCAGGCGTTGAGTAGGCAAGCATGGTCAAACCAAAAACTGTAGTCATCGCAAATTCAGGACTGCGAAATTGCATTGCAGCCTTGGCTACAAGGGGAGCCACAAGCATGAGGATAATCAACCCAACAATGCCGCCAATCGTTGATGAGAATAGTGAGTAAGTTAAAGCCTCACTAGCTCTCCCATCTTTTGTCATCGCATAGCCTTCTAGCTGCGTGACGATTGCTCCGGGTGTCCCAGGTATATTAATAAGTATTGCAGAGATTGACCCGCCAAATACGCTGGCAGAAAACACCGCCATAAGAAATACCATGGCGGCCAAGGGGCTCATTGCATAAGTGACAGGCAGTAGTATTGCTAGAGCCATTGTGGAGCTTATGCCAGGCAAACAGCCCATAAGAATACCGAGAATGGTACCAAGCGCACTTAGCCCTAAAAGATAAGGATCAGTTGCGACTGCCGAGGCAATAGAAAAAAATTCTGTAATCAAAGCTTTTGCTGCTCCTAGTTACCCTATAGGGACGCCTATTAGGTATAGGAAAACGAAATATATAAGACCAACACCAATAAAGGTGCCCATAGCTACCAACGGCAAGAGAGTGCTATATGTTTCATTGCCACTCTTAACGCCCAGAATAGTCATCCAGGCCAGAGAAAAAATAATGCTCATGGGGATAAACCCCACAACGTCAATCAACGTTATATAAACTATCAATGAAATAACAAAGAGCCCGGGTAAGAGAGATCCCTTTATCAGCATGGCCCAGTATCTGGTCCCAGTATGTTGTTGTGATACGGTTTGCAATGCACCGGTAGCAATCAAAGTTAGGGCACCAAGCGATAAAATCGTCAAGCTAATGATCGGCAATAAACTGGGGCCTGGATCTACGCCGTATGTATTAACCCACAAAGCTGGTGAGTTAATTAAAGATAACCATCCAATAACGCTCCAAATCATAAGAAAAAGACCAGCAGCGAATTGATTCTTTGGGCCTAATCTTGAACGGTTTTCTGACATTATGGTTATTTTTGACGGGCCTTTACTAGGCCATTTTCGAGCAGAACCGGATACAAAGATCTATCAAAATCTTCAACAAATTGTTTTGTCTCATCGGCCATCATAGGCGTGATAAAAAAACTAAGCTGTCTCGCAGCTTCCTGAAATTCAGGATCGCTAATCGTTTCAAAAAACAGTGTTTCCAAAAAAGCATGACGATCTTCGGGGATATTATTTGGCATATAAATAGCTCGCCAATCTCCTGTCACAAGGTTAATACCTTGTTCTTTGAAGGTAAGCACATCAGGCGCCATAAAGTGTCTCTCTTCAGACATAACCCCAAGTATTTTTATATCTCCAGCCTCATGCTGATCTATTAACTGGTGAACTGGTAGGGTCGAGGATTGCACTTCTCCTGAAATAATCGCAGCCACAGTGGGAGCATAGCCTCTGTAGGGCACAAGGGTCAGCTCGATGTCTGTCAAATTTTGAAGCAAGGTGGCTGCTATATGTGAAACTCCACCAGGCGCGTCATTGCCGTTTTTAATTAGCGTTGGATCGGATTGAGCTCTTTGCACGTAGTCTGCTAGAGAATTGATTCCAGAATCAGAACGCACCTGAAGTGCTGCAGGGTCTGGACCGATGAATGAAATGATATCTATATCACCAATACTGTTTGCATTTGGATTAATATATTGGCTTGCTACAAGGCTTGCACCCAGAATTCCTACTGTATAACCATCAGGATCAGATTCGGCTACATGCCGCACGCCGGTTGCACCTCCTGCACCGGATACATTGATAACGGCTATCGGTACATCCAAACGTTTCCGTGCATATTCAGCTACTAGCCGACCTGCTCTGTCCATACCACCACCAGCTGGCCAATTTACGACGAACGTAATAGGGTTGTTTGGAAAAGGGGCTTCAGTTCCGTTATTACAGGCTCCTGGCGATAAAATTATGATTATGGCAGCGATGACCAGACGTCGGTAATTAATGTTGAAGGTCATCTTTAATGTTCTTCCATTTAAAATGTCTAATTAGTACTTGTACTACAATACATTGATAGCATCAGATTTTCTGGATATACCAGATGTTAATTGATTTTGTCTTGTGGTATCGCAGAAAATATCATAGCTATAAATAAAAAATATATGATATGTAAGATAAGCATGCAATGAAGGTCGCTTGGGCAGACCGAGCTTTATTTGTAAAGCAGACAATTATATAGAGACAGCAGAATATGAAAGATTTTGAACGCCGTAATCAACATTTTGATCATTTAGTAAATCAATCTAACCTGCGTTGGTTAGGCCAGAATACTAATCACATAGAGACGCATCCTAATGTTCGAGACGCTATGATCGATTGTATTCGAGATGAGGCTTTTCATGTTTATGCGCCACCAGTTGGTTTGGAGGAATTACGCTCTCTCGTGGTAAAGGATTTAGGCCTTTCTAATGCATCAGCACTGATTACTGATGGAGCTATTTCGGGGCTCTATCATTTATGTCATACGCTTTGTGGCCCAGAGGATGAATTTATTACTACAGACCCAACTTGGCCATGGCCGATGAAATTTGCTCGTTCGGTTGGCTCAACGGTGAAGCAGATACCCATCTACGGTGATGAATACGGGTATAGATTAAGCGCAGAGCGTCTCAACGAAGCCGTCAGCAAAAAAACTAAGGTCATCTATCTGGTGGACCCAAATAATCCTTTAGGAACTTGTTGTACTCAGAGCGAGATCAAGGAAATAACTGATATCGCACGTTCTATCGGTGCTTACCTGATTCACGATTGTACATACCGAGATTTTGCATATGATCATCATTTAGCAGCCAGCTATTATCCAGAACGTACAATCACCGTGTGGAGCTTTTCTAAGTGGCTCGGTTTTGCTGGACTCAGGATTGGTTCGTTAGTAGCTATTCCAGACATCATTGAGAAATTATCGAAGGCGCCGCCAAACAACCTTGGCTCAAATATTGTTGCTCAGCGTGGAGCAATTGCGGGACTCAAAATTAAACCAGAATGGCTAAGTACAGTACTTCCGGTTACACGTGGAAATCAGGAGCTAATTCTTCAGACAGTTAAGTCCGTTTCAGGGCTCAGGGTTCCTGTGTCTCCTTCTAATGGAAACTATCTGATTATTGAGTGTCTGGAAGCTGGCGTAACTCCAAAAGCTATTTGTTCAGTTCTCGCAAAACACAACATTATGATTCGTCATGGTGATTACCATACAGAACAGTTTGGAGACAGGTTTATCAAGGTCTCTACCAGCACTCCCAGTAAGTGGGTGGAAGAGTTCTGCTCATTATTGCCTGAGTCGGTTGAACAAGCCAAAGATATTGTTGATGATGGCGAATTTTTTTAGGGTAATGTAAATGGTTTTTTTGAGAGTGCTTGTATGGATTTAAAATTAGATGGACAAACCGCACTTATTACAGGGGCGTCCCAAGGGATAGGAAAAGACTTAGCGGCATCCTTCGCTTTGGAGGGTGTTCATTTACATTTAACAGCAAGAAATACAGCTTCGCTTGAATCTATTAAGGCAAAGTTAGAAGGTAGTAATAAGGTCCAAGTGCATCTTCATCCTCTCGATCTAACGGAAAAAGGTGCCTGTGAAAGCCTGTCAGAGGCGGTTGGAGATATTGATATTCTGATCAACAATGCTGGCGTTATCCCTAGCGGATTGTTGTCTGAAATTCATGAGAAAAGCTGGCGTGATGGCTGGGAGCTCAAGGTAATGGGTTACATAAACCTTTGTCGAATTTACTATGAGCGAATGAAGAATAATGGATCTGGTGTCATCATCAATAACATTGGTAATAGCGGTGAAGTTTTTGATCCTAAGTATATTGCTGGAACAACTGGTAATGCTGGATTGATGGCATTTACTCGTGCTCTCGGTGGACACAGTCTTAATGACAACATTCGGGTAGTGGGTGTTAATCCAGGTCCAGTTGATACGGGTCGTATTTATAGCATGTTAAAGAAGCGTGCCGCGGACGTATTAGGCGATGAGGATCGATATAAGGAATTATTAGAAACGTATCCGTTAAAACGACCAGCACATACACATGAAGTTACCGACTTGATGGTTTTTCTTGCTTCATATCGTGCTGGATACACATCTGGAACTATCTACACAGTCGATGGAGGAATCTCTTCACGACAATCCATCATATGATTTACTAATTATGAGCCAGTTTGCTGTTACAGACGATGGAGTGCATCTGCACATAGAGGATACGTCGGAGGGAGTACCGATTATTTTTGTGCATGAATTCGGTGGTGATCAGCGCAGTTGGGAACCACAAGTTAGACACTTTTCGCGTCGTTACCGTTGTGTAACGTTTAATGCTCGAGGCTATCCACCATCGGATGTCCCAGAGAACGTATCGAAGTACTCACAAGCCCGTGCCGTTGATGATATCCGTGATGTAATGGATCATCTAAAAATCTCTCATGCCCATCTTGTTGGCTTATCTATGGGCGGATTTGCCACACTCCATTTTGGATTAACCTATCCTGAACGAGCTAAATCTTTGGTGGTGGCAAGTGCTGGGTATGGAGCAGAAAAAGAATTTCAGAACTATTTTAAAGAGGTATCTAAAGAGGTCGCGCAACAATTTGAAAATCTTGGTAGCGAAGCCTTTTCGCATATTTACGGTATGGCAGCTTCACGTATCCCTTTCCTGGTGAAGGACCCAAGAGGATGGAATGAGTTTCGCATGATGTTAGGAGAGCATTCGGCAAAAGGGTCTGCTAATACAATGTTAGGAGTCCAAGCGGATAGGCCTTCACTTTACGATCTTGAGGCCCGCCTAGAGAAGCTAAACATTCCTACCCTTGTTGTAGTGGGAGATGAAGATGATCACTGCCTTAATCCAGGGATTTTTCTCAAACGCGTAATACCCACATGTGGACTGTATGTAATTCCCAGAACAGGCCATACACTCAACTTAGAGGAACCAGACTTATTTAATCAGGTTCTGGCTGAATTTTTTTCCATGGTTGAAGAGAACCGTTGGAACTCAAGAGACCCACGATCAAAACCTTCAGAAATAATGAAAACAAGTTAAATGATCCCCTCTACTGATATTTCTTTAAAAGATATTGCTAAGCATGTTGATGAAGAACGCCTATGGAGTCGACTCATGGAGCTCGGGCAGATTGGTGCGACAAGCAACGATGGTGTTTGTAGATTAGCGCTAACTGATGAAGAAATTAAGGCGAGACAGCTGCTTATTGAGTGGGCTGAAGAGATGAGTCTTTCTGTATATACAGATGAAATTAGCAATCTTTTCTTCCGTTACGAGGGAATTCAAAATGAAAAGGCTCCGGTTGTCACGGGCTCTCACATAGACAGTCAACCTACAGGCGGTAAATTTGATGGAGCCTTTGGGGTTGTAGCGGGGTTTGAAGCAATAAAGGCCATGCAAGATGCTGGCTTCATACCTCAGGTACCGTTAGAAATTGCCGTATGGTTGAATGAGGAAGGCTCTCGTTTTTCGCCAGGAATGATGGGCTCGGAGGCTTTCACTTCTCGTAGGCCTATGGAGCAGATATTAGCTGTAGAGGATGCTGAGGGAGTAAAAACCTCGGATGCGCTGGAGAGAACGCTGGCAAGTTTTCCAGGACTAGAGAAACGGGCATTAGGGTTTCCGATGACGGCATTTCTAGAATCGCATATAGAGCAGGGACCAATATTAGAAGCGAATGGTGTTCCTGTGGGAGTTGTAACAGGCATTCAAGGGTCACGACGTTACCGAGTTAAGGTTATTGGTGAAGATGGCCATGCTGGCACGCTACCAACTCCGGAGAGAAAGGACGCATTGCTTTCCGCATTAGAAATGATTCGAGTGATGCGTCATAAATTTGATGTAGAAGATATGAAATATACGGTTGGACTTTTCGAAATATCACCTAATGTTCCATCGGTAATCCCATCTACAGCTTTTTTCTCAATCGATCTACGGCATCCAGACTGGTCAACACTTAAAACTATGGGTGATGCTGTTGAGACAATTTGTAGGCAAAACCAAGGACCATGCTTAGTTACGGTTACCGAGGTAGCTACTTCAGAATCATTGGTGTTTCCCAATGAGATTCGAGGGTGCATTTCCGAGGCGGCGGATGAGATTGGAATAATTAACATGCCAATACTGTCGATGGCAGGACATGATGCTCGACAACTTCATTACCATTGTCCAACTGGCATGATTTTCTCACCCTGCGAGGGAGGAATAAGCCACAATGAGATGGAGAATTGTGATCCATCTGATCTCGCTGAAGTGACGCGTGTTCTCGCTGCCTCTATGGTAAAGCTATCTCAATAACTATAAGTTTAAAAAGATTAAGCATTTAATCTTTTAGGTTTAATCGCCGTCCGTTTATAGATCAAAATCCAGTTGTTTAAGCATACTAGATAACTGTTTGGCATCCTCAGCACTCAGTTGTTCAAGCGGGGGGCGAACTATTTTCCAGCTAGGCTGCTCTCGATGCTTGGAAATAATGGCCTTAAGAGCAGGAACAGCAGGATAATTTTCAAATTCTTTGCGGACGTTATTTATTTTTTTTTGAAGTTGCTCTGCGCTGTCATCACGCCAGTTTTCGAAGACCTTTCTTATGTTTTCAATATTAACGTTTGCAGTGGCCGTTATGGATCCTGCACCTCCATTTTTTAACGTATCTAATAGAAATGTTTCAGAACCGCAGAATGTAGCTAAAGATGGAAACTCTTTAAGCACAGACAAAGTGTTAGTCCAGTTCCCCGAGCTATCTTTAATCCCAACAACTGTTTTATCGTAACTTTTTAATAGTCGCGCAATGAGTTTAAGAGATATTGATACCTGAGAAACCGGAGGTATGTGATATAGATATACTCTTAAATCCACATTACCTACCCTTTGAATAACTTCGGAGAAACTTGCAAATAGGCCCTCGTCACTGACTGCTTTATAGTAAAAAGGTGGCAACATAAGAACACCAGAACATCCCCTGTCCACTGCATGTGCTGTTAACTTAACCGTATCAGTTAGTGCCGTGGTTCCTGTACCAGGCATCAAAACATTTGGTGAAATACCACTTTCAATCAAGCGGTCTAAAAGATTCATGCGTTCTTCTAGCCCTAGTGAATTAGCTTCACTGGTCGTGCCAAAGACTGCTAGTCCATCAGCACCTTTTTCGAGTAACCAATGACAATGCGTAGTGAATGCATCAATATCTGGAGATAAATTTGTTTTGAAAGGGGTTAGTGCTGGAACAAGTATCCCCCGAAAAGTATCTATGGGCATTTTGAATCCTTAGAAATCGTACAGGCGCGTAGGGTTTTCAACGAGTATTTTATGATGAATTTCAGATTTCTTAGACCATACTGATAACAGGTCTAGAATTTTTCCATCGTTAGGCATAGAGGTTTTTACACAGACATGTGGCCAATCCGAACCCCAAACAAGCTGATCTGCCGCTTCTTCTATTAGACAGGCAGCAAACGGAGCGACATTTTTGTAGGGGTATTCTTCGGTTGATAATCGATAAGGTCCAGTAAGCTTTGTCCAGCATCGCTTAGCTTTCATAAGCTTTATTAATGATTGAAAACCATTATCTTCGGGAGTTTTCCCTGGATCAAAGTACCCCAGATGTCCTACAACGAGATCAACTGGCAAATCACTTAACTCATCATCTAGGCGAGGGTAATTATCAACATGTAGGAGCAGTTCTATATGCCAGCCCAATGGCATAATGCGTTCGGCAAACTTTTTTATGCTTTGTAAAGGTAATTTTATTTTAGGGTTTTTCACATCAACCAGGTTGTATCTGACCCCTCGAACCCCTTCATGGTGTAGTGCCTCAATTTCTTCATCGGATACATCAGAACTCAAAACGGCAACACCTCTATTGGGCAGTGGGCACTCAGACATAGCCTTACGCATAACGGTGTTGTTGTCTCCGTAGACACTGGGTTGAATAAATACCACTCGCTCAATATTAAGTACTTGAGCCAAGTGCAGGTAATTAGGAAGTAAGGAGTCTGGGGGGGTGTAGGTTCGGTTTTTAGAATAAGAATAATTGGAGAGTGGGCCGCAAATGTGCATATGCGTATCGCATGCATTCGAGGGGGTATTTTGTAGTGGTGGAGTTGGATTGGAATCAAACCGAGGACAATATAGGGCGCTTTTGCTCTTTTGCATTTTTGCCCCTTTACTCAATTTTTATTTTCAGAATCTTGGTAAGATTTTATGATAAACCTTACGAGTTCAGTAGCATCAGCAGACCCAAGTCCATTTTCTTTAGCGGCTTTGCATGCTGATAAGACAGTTTTTGCTGTTGCCATTGGCACTTGAAAACCCATGCCAGTCTCGAGGATAAACTCTAAATCCTTGTGCAGTGTATCGATATCAAAGGTAACCAGATCCGATTCACCCAGGATCTCAGGAATTTTTTTTGGGAAAGCTGCCATTGATGCTCCACTATCCTTCATCACATCTAAAATGACGCTTAACTCTAGACCACCCGCATGTCCCATAGCTGCTGCTTCACCAAGAGAGTGCCAATAGACTGCTAGAGGTAAATTTATAACGAGCTTCATGAGTGAGCCTTGTCCGACTGCTCCAACATGGACAATGCGTCGAGTTAAAATATCTAAAACTGGACGCGCTCTTTCCAGGTCAGTTTTATTCCCGCCCACTAAAGCCATCAAGCGACCCTCTGCTGCTGGACCAACAGTTCCCGATACAGGTGCATCTATAAAAGAGGCGCCCTGGATGTCACAAGACTTGGCTAATTTTTTTACTGTGCTAGGTCTAAGCGTACTCATTTCAATGAAAAGTTTTCCTTCAACATCACCTGCGAGCAGACCGTCGTTACTTTCAAACACCTCTAGAGCTGCAGCATCATCATTAAGCATAGAAATAATGATTTCTGAACGGCTTGCCACAAGCGAAGGACACGAAGCAACTAAAGCACCTGCCTTATTAGCATTGATTGTTTTTTCAGGGCTCCGGTTCCATACGTTGAGCACAAAACTCGCATCGAGTAACCGCATAGCCATTGGCTCTCCCATTTTTCCAAGACCAATAAATCCAAGGTTCACTTTTTTATCCAAGATTAAGGGGTGAGGCAGTATAGCGGTGAACACTTGCCCAAAGACATAGTTATTCCCCGTATAATTCACAAGTATTTTTTTTAAGGAAACTTGATGGTCAGTGAACGTTCTATAGCAATTGTCGGTGCTGGTATGGGTGGACTAGCGGCTGCTGCGACCCTGAGAAGTATTGGCATGAAGGTGCACGTTTACGAACAAGCCGCTCGGTTCGAGCGTATTGGGGCAGGCATACAGATGATGCCAAATTCTATGAAGGTGCTTAGGCAAATTGGCATAGAAGACATGCTCATCAAATCCTCTTTTAGCCCCTATTCTCACTTAAATAGGGAGTGGAATACTGGCAAGGTTCTTAGGGAATTGCCGATGCCAGAAGAACTTTTTGGTGCTCCCTATTTGTGTATGCATCGTGCAGATCTAACAAGCGCTCTTTCTTCAGCAGTCCCTTCTGATGTGATTCATTTTAATAAGAAGCTTATTGGCCTAGATGAAAGCTCTTCAGGCGTTAGTCTGACTTTCCATGATGGAACAAGCGTAGTTGCTGATGCTGTTGTTGGCGCTGATGGTGTGCACTCTATAGTTAGGGACATCGTCGTAGGTCCGGATGAGCCAATTCATAAGGGGAGGATTGCTTATCGTGCAGTATTTTCAGCAGATAGAATGAGTGGTAGAGATATCGGACAGTCCCGCACTAAATGGTGGGGTATAGATCGTCATATCGTTATGTATTACGTCACTGCGCAATGTAGTGAAATCTATTTTGTCACTAGTGTGCCAGAGTCTGCTGAGTGGGTAACACCGGAGTCTTGGTCTGCAAAAGGCGATGTTAACGATCTTCGTGATGCATATGTAGATTTTCACCCTGATGTTCGCGCTGTTTTAGATGCATGTCCGGATTGCCATAAATGGGCAATATTAGAGCGAGAGCCACTACCCAGATGGAGTGATGGGCATGTTGTTTTAGTTGGCGATGCATGCCACCCAATGACACCCTACATGGCACAAGGCGCTGCAACGTCTATTGAGGATGCTGCAATTTTGGCACGATGTATTAAGGCAGTTGATGGTGAAGATTTAACGGCTGCATTCCGGCAATTTGAGGCTAATAGAAAACCTCGCACATCAAAAATTCAAGCTATTTCAAGTGCAAACACCTGGATGCAGGGCGGTGATCAGGATACTAGCTGGTTATATGGTTACGATGCTTGGAATGTGCCTCTGATTAGTGAACTAAGCGATAATAAATAACTGCTCCAGCGTTGAGTTATGTTTAAAGAATCTTGTTAAGACCCTCATAATAAAAGATAAATATCAGGAATTGATTTTATATGGCACATATACGTTTATTGTTAAATTTTTTGGCTATCACCCTATTCACTATGCCAGTTCTGGCGCAGGACCTAGATGCATTGGTGGAACGTGGTCAAGAGTTATATGACTCTGATGTTGGTTGCTGGGTATGTCATTCAGACACTGGAGAGGGTTTAGTAGGACCATCTCTGCATTTTGGTCCAACACCAGCTGACATCTTTGATCAGCTGGAGAGTAATCCAATAATGGGCGTAATAGTCAATGAGATGGATCCCTCTGATGATGACCTTGTAGCGATTTCATTGTACATACGAACGTTGGCGGATTTACCACTGGATTCCGGATTACCCCGGGAGTGGTTAGAGTCTTTGGCCATGGTTAGGGAGAATCAAGCTGAGCAGCTGGAGTTTGTGAAGACGCCTCGCGATTTACAGATAGAGGCTATTGAAACATTTGCCTCTGTGCAGGAAACATGGACACGACGTGCGGAGGAAGGAAATCTTACAAGTCACTACCAAACTCAGGTTATTGCTACCTTTGATCCAGGTGAGCCTAAATTTCAGCCTGAACCAGGTAAAACCTATTTTTATGAGAACGTCGGCACTACGAGTTCCCCTTCAGTTTTATTTGATGGGTATGTGCCGCCAGAGAGTAACCAGATTGTTGTTGGTGATGCTGCAACTCATGAAATCATAGCTAGTTACATGCTGCCATTGAATCTTCGTGCTGTGGTACATACATCAATGATGTCGCCTGATGGGCGGTATGCCTACATCATTGGCGCAAGACCAGGGGGTGACATCGATACCAGTACGTTCCTTGGTACATCGGCAACACTATTGAAAGTTGATGCATTAACTCTTCAACCTATCAAGCAGATTGCTATAGGTGGACGACTCCATCATGGACAGGTTTTTCGTGATTACATCATGATTGATTACTTTGCGCGTGACCCTGATGGCCTAGCGATAGCTTTATTGGACCCCGAGACTGATGAGATAGTCAGTGGTGTAAAAGACGCCGACTTAGGAGGTTACGTCTATACCGCATGGACTGATAAGGATTACGAATATATTTATGCATTAATGGAGCCTGCTGGTTACGCCCCGGGACGTGCTACGGGTATGCGCTCAGCGATCGATATGTATCAGGGCAGGCTTATGGCAGCACGTCCGTTTTGGGTTGCTAAAATTGATCCAGAGACTTGGACCGTATTGCAGGAGTATCCACTGCCGGGGTATCGTCCCAATTGGCTAATCGTCGATACTGCGAAGGAATATATGTATGTCGTCAATTCCCTTTCTAATGCCTCAAAAATTAACATTAATACGGGTGAAGTTGTTTGGTCCAATGGCACTGGTATTGGTCCATACGGCGCGTCCTTAAATGCAGACGAAACAGAGCTTTGGGTTGCCGATAAAGGGGAGGCGGCACATCACTTAGGGCGCACGATTACCATTATTGATACTGAGTCAGGACATGCCGTTGAGACGCTCTATGCCTCCTATAAGGCGGACCATGTTCTTTTATCTCCTAACGGCAAGGAGATGTGGTCAACCAGCAATGGCGAAGGACGTATTTATGTGTATGACGTAGAGACGAGGGAGCTTTTAAAGGTAATTGAAATGCCCGGTAATGGAGATGCACACGGACTAATTTGGGTGCATTACGATGAAAATGGAGAGCCAAGTACCGTGCGTGATCAAGGGAATTTTCACAATGGTATAAATCCAATGACGGGTAATTCATTGAATTATTAACCTATTTTAATTCTGGATTCTTGTCTTAAGGCGCTTTTTCTGGCGCATAGGCATTGGTAGAGAGCTATACTGGCATTGTCACTCTAGTTAATAGGTGTTTTGCATGGGTATCTCTTGTTCTCGTTTAATTGTATTTACAGGACTCGTCTCTTTAAGCATTCCTCTTTTGGCGCAGGACCTAGATGCATTGGTGGAACGTGGTCAAGAGTTATATGACTCTGATGTTGGTTGCTGGGTATGTCATTCAGACACTGGAGAGGGTTTAGTAGGACCATCTCTGCATTTTGGTCCAACACCAGCTGACATCTTTGATCAGCTGGAGAGTAATCCAATAATGGGCGTAATAGTCAATGAGATGGATCCCTCTGATGATGACCTTGTAGCGATTTCATTGTACATACGAACGTTGGCGGATTTACCACTGGATTCCGGATTACCCCGGGAGTGGTTAGAGTCTTTGGCCATGGTTAGGGAGAATCAAGCTGAGCAGCTGGAGTTTGTGAAGACGCCTCGCGATTTACAGATAGAGGCTATTGAAACATTTGCCTCTGTGCAGGAAACATGGACACGACGGTCAAAAGAAGGAAGTGTTTGGAGCGAGTATCCGTCTAGAGTTGTTGCTACCTTTGATCCAGGTGAGCCTAAATTTCAGCCTGAACCAGGTAAAACCTATTTTTATGAGAATATTGGAACCACGAGTTCCCCTTCAGTTTTATTTGATGGTTACGTGCCGCCGACCAGAAATGCTTTGGTTGTTGGTGATGCCGAAACGATGGAAGTCATAGCAAGTTACCATCTACCCGAGAATTTGCGCTCTGTAGTACATACCTCGGCGATGTCGCCAGACGGAAGGTATGCCTACATTGTTGGGCCCAGAGAACCAACAGCCGATGGTTCACCTGACCCATCGGGCTCCTGGACTATGATCAAGCTTGATGCAATTACTTTGCAGCCAGTGTCCCAGATTACTATTGGTGGAAGGCTTCATCATGGGCAAGTATTTCGGGATAAAGTTCTATTTGATTTGTTTGTTAGGGATCCAGATGGGTTAGGGCTATTTTTACTTGATCCCGTAACGGATGAGGTTGTTGGTGGTATTAAAGATATAGATATGGGTGGGTTTATCTATACAGTTTGGACCGACAAGGATTACGAATATATTTATGCATTAATGGAGCCTGCTGGTTACGCCCCGGGACGTGCTACGGGTATGCGCTCAGCGATCGATATGTATCAGGGCAGGCTTATGGCAGCACGTCCGTTTTGGATTGCTAAAATCAATCCTGAGACTTGGGAAGTGGAGGCAGAGTATCCACTGCCGGGGTATCGACCAAACTGGGCGGTAATAGATAACGCTAAAGAATTTATTTATCCAGTTATGAGCAATTCAGTTGCCTCAAAAATTAACATTAATACGGGTGAAGTTGTTTGGTCCAATGGCACTGGTATTGGACCATACGGCGCGTCCTTAAATGCAGACGAAACAGAGCTTTGGGTTGCCGATAAAGGGGAGGCGGCACATCACTTAGGGCGCACGATTACCATTATTGATACTGAGTCAGGACATGCCGTTGAGACGCTCTATGCCTCCTATAAGGCGGACCATGTTCTTTTATCTCCTAACGGCAAGGAGATGTGGTCAACCAGCAATGGCGAAGGACGTATTTATGTGTATGACGTAGAGACGAGGGAGCTTTTAAAGGTAATTGAAATGCCCGGTAATGGAGATGCACACGGACTAATTTGGGTGCATTACGATGAAAATGGAGAGCCAAGTACCGTGCGTGATCAAGGGAATTTTCATGGAGGAATTAATCCGGCAGAGGGAGCCATATTAGATTATTGATATATGTGGATCTAAAAGCTTTTTGAATTAAAGCCCGAGAATAAAAAAATCTATGATGACAAGGTAAGAAATGCGGTGAAAATTTTACCAAAACCTAGTGAAAAAATAGTAATCACTGCGCTTGTGGGAGCAGTCAGTCTTGGGGCTTTGCCTTTTCTTGCTCATTCTCAGCATGTACATTCTGATATTCCTATGTCAGTTGATAACGCTCAGGCTTTACACGCTGACAATATAGATGCAGGCCAACCTAGTTTTGTTAGCCCACTGAACGATATCATCGTTGATTTTGAGCTAGTGGACCGTCATGGAAACCTTGTTTCAAGTGAAGATTTTCTTGGAGAGTACCTGCTTCTTGGTTTTGGTTTTACCCATTGTCCAGATGTTTGCCCGATGATGGCATTAAATATGGGGAAAGCACTGCGAGATACAGAAGTCAAAGCAAAAGGTATTTTTGTAAGCATAGATACTGAACGTGATACCCCCACAATAACAGACGAATATGTTTCAAGATTCGGTGATGACCTGATCGGCCTTGGCGGAAGTATTGATCAAATTAATGCCGTCGCAAATAACTTCAAAGTGAGTTATGCGGTAACGAAGACGCAGAATAACTACATTGTGCAACACACCTCTAATGTTTTTCTGATTGATCCATTAGGAAAGCTTATTGATGTATATACTTTTTCTACACCAGCTCAGACCCTGATTGAGGCGATGCACTAGTCGTTTTTTTGCTATGTATATTTCTTCACCACGCATTAATTCCTTAAAGCTAAGTGCACTACTTTTTTGTGGGTTTGCTATTGCATCCTCGTGGCTTATTTTTCCCTATTTTGTTCAGGGACAGCAGTTACTCAGAGGTATTGGTGATGATAGTCGAATGATTAAAGCGGGTAGCGTCTCTCGTTACCTTACCCGAGAGCTAATAAGAACCCCTGATTTAGAAATCACGGCAACATTAGCAACGGATGAGTATTTTCAGTATGTGGACAGAGCGGCTGTTATTGGAAATCTTCGGCCTGATAGGAATTTTATTTTTTTTGTTGCAGAGACAATTCATCGGGGGGATCTACCAGAAGAAGTGCCCATAGCAACTCTCAGGGTTGGTGAAGACGAGTACTTTCCAACGATTTCAGATGGACCAAGCCTTGTTTCACATCATCGATTAAGCGTCTACAGTTTTCCAAAACGTGATGCTGATGGACGTTTGATTGAAATTGAAGAGGCAGGTCGTATGCGACTGTATGTATCAAATAGATATATGGGGAGTAATCGACCTCTGACTTTTGTAGGTAGTTGGGATGCACCATATAGCCTTCCTGATGAGCTAAAATCTCGTGCAGACATTACTCCGGTAGCAGTATTGGCTTTGGGCGCTGGACTCTTGTCTTCAGTTCTTACCCCATGCCTTCTTCAGCTTGTCGTAGTTTTTGGAGGTGTTATTGCCGGTTTTTCAACTGTGCCAGGTCAGTCGGCTGGAGGTGCTAGGCAACTGACGCCGTTAATTCGCCGCAAGATTATGCAACTCGCGCTGGCCTTTGTTATAGGGTTTGTTTCTTTATACGCTCTCGCGGGTGCATTTATTGGGGCGCTGGGTCATCAGGCCCAACTAGCCTTCTCGGAGTACAGCCGGGCAGTAGCTATCGTATCCGGCGTGCTGGTTATCTTATTAGGACTTTGGGTGGGCTACAGAGGTACACGAGACTTTGCTTGCCGAATTCCCGACCGTCGTGCCATGGAGGCTCTCTCAATGAGGGACACTGTTGGTACGGTTTTAACTTCAATGGGTTATGCATTAGGTTGTACCGCCTGTTTTGGTGGCGCAATCGTTGCTACTTTAATCGTCTATGTGGGCGCAATTGGCAGCGCTGCAATTGGGGCAGGCATCATGCTCACTTTTGGTATTGGGGTTGCTATACCCTTTCTGCTTTCTGCCTACTATATTTCTAAAATGGATACGATACTTGTCTTTCTAGCGGAGAATTCAAAATCACTAAGTTATGCGAGTATGATTATTATTATCCTATTCGGATTGATCTTGCTCACCGATAACTTTCATGTCGTAAGCGATATGATTTATCCCTACCTTGGGCTAAGTTAGAAGACGTACATGCCGATGCCCACTTTTCGAATAGTCATCTTTATAAAGACTTTGCTTGGAGTCTTAGTGGCCTTTTTGTTTCTTTCGTCTAGTCTATTTGCTCAGGTTGATATATCTAATCCGCAGCGACTGATGTTCGTGGCTGATGCTGATGATCCAATTATTGATGTAATTGATCTTCAAGAAAATGAGGTTATTTTCAGAATAGAAACAAAACAAAAAGTAGATGATTTGGTTGCAACACCATTTGCTCCAGTTTTGATTTACACAAATATCGATCAGCAGCTTGTAAGCATGTATAACTTGGAAACACAGGAGCTTGCAAAAGAAGTCATATTGCCGATGGTGCCACGGCATATGGTTCTTGATACAACAGGGTCAAAAATTGGTTTTACAGATAGTGAGTCCGGGGGGTTCGTCCTTTTATCGGCTTACGGAGGACAAGTGCTTTTTGCTTTAGAGGATTTTCCTCCAACAACAGATGTTCTCTTTGATCCTAACGAAGTTGATATTTGGTATAGCAACAATCTGGATGGAAGTATCGGTTTGATTGATAGTAATGTTAAAAAAACATTTGAAATAGAGGTGACTGATAAGTCCGAACAGATGCTTTCATCTCCTAGCCGAAGTCTGGATGGACGTTATATTTATGCGGCGAATGAAGCTACAGGAGAAGTCTATAGCATTAATGCATTTTCAAAAATAATATATAAAACATTTAATATCGGAACCCGACCAGCTCGTCCCTACACAACACCTGAAGGTGTTTTCCTTTATATGATGGACAAGGATTCAGGAAGATTTATTTCCATAGAACAACATCTTTTTACAGAATTCGATAATACAATCATTGGCGAAGGTATTGACCTTATAACCGTAGGTCGTTTTGATCGTATGAATCTATTAGCCAGCACAGAAAATCATAATTTTTATATCTATGACAACAATAGGAAGGCGGTAGTCGAGCAAGGCAAGCTCAATTTTATTCCTCTTGATGCACAGGGCGCAGCAGATGGTCGCCAAGCCTATCTGGCTTCAAGTAACAGCGCTGAAGTAGCAGTAATTAATCTGGAGAATCAGCAAGTCAGCTATATTAAAGCAGCTAACGGAAGAGTTGGCGCATTTGCTATTGGCCTATCTAATAATGTTTGTCATTGATTACTGGATGCTGTCGTAATCTTTTTGTTGACGAGATTGATAAACATTTGCAAGCGATTATCCTGATTTATGTTGCTATTCAGCTTAAGGACATTATCTTGGATAACTATAAAAGTCATTGGCCTATAGGCGTTCACCCCGGTAAAATTCACGGCTTTAGATCGGCTTAAGGCTATGTCCCTACAAGAAAGATTTGTCAGCTTAGAATCACATATGGCCGGCCTGGTTGTTGGCCAGGCCGCTCTCCTAAACAGAATGTTGGTAGCGCTTCTTTGCGATGGCCATCTATTAGTGGAGGGCGCGCCAGGTTTAGCTAAGACGCGAGCAATCAAAGTGCTTAGTCATAGTATAGAAGGTGATTTCCATCGTTTGCAGTTTACTCCTGATTTGCTTCCAGCCGATCTAACAGGCACAGAAATATATCGTCCACAAGATAGTACTTTCGTTTTTAGGGAGGGACCCTTATTCCATAATCTGGTGCTAGCGGATGAGGTAAATAGGGCTCCAGCTAAAGTTCAGTCAGCCTTGCTTGAGGCAATGGGTGAGAGGCAGATAACGGTGGGATCGGTAACTTATCCATTGCCTGAATTATTTATGGTTATGGCAACTCAAAATCCCATCGAGCAGGAAGGAACATATCCTCTTCCAGAGGCGCAGTTAGACCGATTCTTAATGCATGTTTTAGTCGATTATCCGGATGTGGTTGGTGAGAGAGCTATTTTGGCGTTAAATCGAGTTGAAGCGAAACGTTCCACATCAGATGAAGAACTTTTCACGCCACAAATTGCTCTGAAGGAGGGAGAGGTTTTAGCAGCGCGCCAGGACGTATTGAAACTACATCTTTCTGAGCCGCTTGAGGAATACATAGTTCAAATCGTTTTGGCTACAAGAGATTGTGGTCGTTATGGAGATGATCTTCAGGGTTTATTGCAATATGGAGCAAGCCCTAGAGCAACTATCGCATTGGATAGGTGCGCGCGTGCTCATGCCTGGCTTACAGGTCGTGACTACGTTACGCCTGAGGATATTCAATCAGTTGCACGTGATGTGCTCAGGCATAGGATTCTACTCAGTTTTGAAGCGGAGGCCGCTGGGCGAACCCCTGACCAGATTGTAGATATGCTCATAGCTAGGATAGGGGTGCCGTGAGTTATACACTAGATTTGTCTGAGAGATCACCAGCTCGAATTGAGTTAACTGAGTTGATCGGGCTTAAGCAAGCGGGAGAATCACTTAGAACAGATGCCTTGCGAGTAAGCGCTCTGGATGCAGGCAGTCACCTATCTAGATTAAAGGGTCGCGGCATAGAATTTGATGAAGCACGTCCTTATCAAGAAGGCGATGATCTTAGGACGATCGATTGGCGGGTTACCGCTCGGACTGGAAAAACTCATACTAAAATTTTCAGAGAGGAACGAGATCGTCCGGTAATAATTTGGGTCGACTTTCGTCAATCTATGATGTTTGCCACGCAGGGAGCATATAAGGCGGTAAGGGCTGCACAGGTTGCAGCTTTACTAGCTTGGAGTGCTGTTGCCAATGGTGATCGTTTGGGGGGATTGGTTTTTTCAGAGCAAGAGCACGTTGAGCTACGCCCCCGTCTTGGACACCGAGCTGCCTTGAATCTATTCAGAACGCTAACTAAACCAGTTTTCTGGGAGTCTGGACATTCAGATAATGATTTGGATAAAGCACGATCACTATTGCGGCTGACTCGGGTTGTGCGTCCAGGTAGTCAAATATTTTTGTTAAGTGATTTTCGCGGATTAGCAGGGTCTTTTGAGCAACATTTGCGACAGTTAGCTAGGCACAGCGATGTGTCCTTGTTGCAGTTTTTTGATCCAGTTGAGAAGGAGCTTCCTCCACCAGGCAGATATCAAATTGATATGGGTGGGCGTTTAATTTCTATTGATACTAATCAAACCAATTCCCGAGAAGCATATAGAAAGCGTTTCCGGGCCATCCAGTCTCCTTTAGAAACACTATCTCGGCTTCCTGGGGTTCAGTTGCTAGAGTGTTCCACCGTGGCAGAACCCTACAAGTTACTTACCCAACATTTTGAAGTGAAATGAATCCAAGCTTTGACCCGACTGATATGCCATTGAGGGATATACATCTCCCGGATGCCATTTCATGGTGGCCGTTTGCTTTTGGATGGTGGGTTTTGGTATTAATCGTCTTTATAGGGATTATGTTGTTCGCAGTGCGTTTTTATGCAGCTCGACGGCAAAGAGTGGCACGCCGAGACATTCGAAAAGCAATGGATACCCTAGTTAAAGGGCAGGACCCTGCGCTATGTGCACAACAGTTTTCAACTATCATGAGGCGTTTTGCAATGACGATTAGTGATGAACCAGATTCGGTAGCTGGTCTGGCAGGCGAAAACTGGCTCTTATTCCTGGATGAGTCTTGGGGAAACGAAGAATTTACTCATGGCGAGGGAAGGCTTTTGTTGTCGGCACCATATAGGGATGAAGGGAGTGTTGACCAAGCCCGTTGCCTTAAATTAGGGGTGCTCTGTATGTCTTGGGTCAAAGCACAGCCGGTGAGGCTCTGATTATGTGGAGTCTTGCTTGGTGGTGGATCCTTTTTGCATTACCCATACCTTGGTTAATACGACATTTTTCAAAAACGGAACCTACCTTAAAGGATGCGGCACTAAAAGTTCCGGTACCAGAAGAGTTTGCTGGGTTAACTGGGGTTAGTGCAAAAAAAACATTACCAAATATTAAATTATTAGTCCTTTGGTGTATTTGGATATTGATTTTATTTGCCGCCGCTAGGCCGCAGTACCTCGGAGAACCTACTTTTCTACCAGTAACGGGCAGAGACCTTCTGCTTGCAGTGGACCTCTCAGGCAGTATGGAAGAGCAGGACTTTCAGCTTAATGGAGAATGGGTAGATCGACTTACTGCGACCAAGTCGGTCGCTAAAGAATTTATAGGTAGACGAACAGGTGATCGTATAGGGCTTATTCTTTTCGGTCGCGAAACTTACTTGCAGACGCCGCTTACCTTTGATCGTGAGACAGTCCAAACATTTCTTGATGAGGCTGTTATTGGTCTGGCTGGCAAAGAAACTGCGATAGGAGACGCTATCGGACTCTCTATAAAGACTCTTACGGACGCTGAAGTAGAGGAGAGTCGTCGGGTATTGATTCTCTTGACTGACGGAGCAAACACAGCCGGGGCAGTAGATCCGCTTAAGGCGGCTGACTTGGCTCGGGACCGAGGAATGGTGATTTATGCTATTGGGATAGGCGCAGATGCACTAATGGTGAGATCGCTTTTTGGTGTACGTCAGATCAATCCATCAGCTGATCTGGATGAACAAACATTAACTACTATCGCTGAGGGTACAGGGGGTATTTACTTTAGAGCGCGGGATACAGATGAACTTCAGAATATCTATACCATATTAGATGAATTGGAACCGGTTGCAGATGAAGAGCAAGGATTCAGACCAATAGAGGAATATTTTTATTGGCCCCTAGGTTTGGCTCTAGCCTTCAGCATCTCTTGGGTGATGACTGGCGTTAGACGGAAGGTAGCGGGTTCGGTATTAGAGGTTAGCAGTGGCTGAGTTTCATTTCATTCGTCCCTTATGGTTGCTCGGATTGCCAGTAGGTATTTGGTTAATATGGAAGCTTGTCCGAAGAAGTGGCGCTTTAGGTCGTTGGCATGAATTGGTGGATGACGCACTAAAGCCCTATGTATTAACGGCTCCAGATTTCAGTTTAAAAGAGCATAACTGGTTAACTGGTGTTGCAATAATTGCATGGGTGCTAGCTACGGTTGCTCTAGCAGGGCCTACATGGGAACGATTACCTGTGCCTGCATACAGATCTTCTGAAGCGCTAGTGGTTGCGTTGGATTTATCCCGCTCTATGGATGCAGGTGACCTTCAACCAACCCGTTTGGCACGTGCCAAGCTTAAGCTTTTATCGCTACTGGAGCGCCGTGCATCTGGGCAGACTGGATTAATTGTTTTTTCAGCTCACGCCTTTACGGTATCTCCGCTTACTGCAGATACGGAGACTATTACCGCGTTGGTATCTAGTCTTACCAGTGACATTATGCCTAGTCGTGGCAGTTACCCGGAAGCAGGTGTAAGTCGTGCTATTCAAATTATGCGACAGACCGGGATCAGCCAAGGTGAAGTACTTCTTATGACAGACTCAACAGTATCGCCGGGAATGGAAGCCTTAGCGCAAGAACTTCGTGAGGATGGCTTTATTTTACATGTAATGGCTATTGGTACGGCAGAAGGGGGACCAATAGCTCAGCCACGTGGCGGTTTTCTTACGAATAATATTGGTCAAGTTGTGGTTAGCCAGGTTGACCTAGTTGGATTAGAGCGATTAGCAGATTTAGGTGGAGGCCGGTTCTCAAATCTCGCGCCTGACGACCGTGATTTGGATTATTTATTCCCGAATTCTAACTCACTGAATGCCGATACTTCTGAAAGTATGGATTTTCAGACGGATGTCTGGCGTGATCAGGGGCCATGGCTTTCGCTTTTGCTAGTCCCGTTAGTAGCACTTGCTTTTAAACGTGGCTGGATTGTTCTATGGATCGTTGGGATTATTTTACCTGGCACAAGGGCAGAAGCGTTGACTTGGGATGACTTATGGTTGCGTGCTGATCAGCAAGGCCAGGCAGCATTTGAGGCTGAAGAGCATCAGCAAGCAAGCGAGCTATTTCAAAATGCTGAGTGGCGTGCTGCCGCCCAGTATAGAGCTGGTGACTTCGCGGCCAGCGCCTCTTCGCTGGAAAATATTGAAACCGCAGATGCTCATTATAATCGTGGTAATGCATTGGCTAGAGCAGGTGCAATTCCTGAAGCTATTAATGCCTATGATCTGGCGCTTGGACTTGAATCAGAACATGAAGACGCAATTTTTAATCGCGATCTCTTATTACAGCAACAGCCACAAGAGTCGCCAAATCAGGAGGGCCAGCAGGGAGAAAATTCAGAGCAAGATTCTTCTGATGATGGTCAAGAAGAGTCAGAGGGAGATTCACAGGAGACACAGGAAGATACGAGTCCCCAAAGTGCAGAGGGAGGAGAAGCCGAACCACAAAATTCAGAGGATCCTGAACAAGTTGCTGAATCTGATCAGGAGGATTCAATTGAAGGAGCACCTTTACCTACTGCGGAAGAACTTGAAGAATGGGCATCCGAGCAGGCAGCTGATCAATGGCTAAGGAGAATTCCACAAGACCCTGGAGGACTTTTACGAAGAAAATTTCTCTATCAATACCAGAGACTAGGAGTTGATCAGGATGGAAATTACGTTTGGCCAGGTGATGAGGAGCAACCTTGGTGAGTAAAAGAATAACAACCACTCTTTTATTTGGTTTCTTGTTCGTTGGCAAACTTTTTGCACAAGAACCTGAGCTAAATGCAAGTCTTGACAGGTCCGTGGTTAATGAGAATGAATCTTTCACGTACACGCTTTATATTCAGGGACAGACAAGCATTGAACCTGACTTAAACTCGTTGTCTAACGAGTTTGAAATCATACAGAGGTCTAGAAATACAAGTATCCAGATGATCAATGGGACAACATCGCAGCTTACCGAGTGGCGTATACAGTTGATGCCACGCTCTGTGGGTAGCTTTACTATTCCACCAGTGCAGTTAGCTGGTTCATTATCTAATTCTGTGCAAGTCCAGGTTTTGCCTGCTATTACTGGCGATACACCAGGTGAGATTTTTATTGAAGTTGAGTTGATACCATCCACTGCTTACGTTCAATCTCAAGTTATCTACACTCTTCGGCTTTTTCGTGCTGTAAATACAGGTCGTTCTAGTCTTACGACACCGGAGGCAACAGGGGGTGAGGCTATCATAGTGCCGCTTGGAGAGGACCGAGAGTTTCGTGTCCGTCGCGATGATAAAGATTTTATTGTCTTAGAGCGGCAGTATGCAATTTTCCCTCAGGCAGCTGGTGAATTGATAATTGAACCAGTGACATTTGAGGGAGTTGTTCTTACAGCTTCTGGTTTATCCAGTCTCCAACGGGTTCGTTCAGGTGTTTTAGCTTTATCCGTACAAGCCGCCATTCCTCCTCCACAGGAATACCCGAATGCATCTTGGGTGCCAGCAAGTGCACTCAACCTATCTGAGCTTTGGAGTGATGATCCAGGGGAGTTCACACTGGGTATCCCACAGACGCGAACTTTGACTATAGAGGCAGAGGGTTTAATAGAGACACAACTCCCGGAAGTAACGATGCTGCAGACAGAAGGAGTTCGCCAATACTCTGATCAGCCTGAATTGGAACGTGAAACAGGTTCCGAAGGGGTACAGGCTACTCGCATAGAGCGTTTTGCCGTAATAGCACAATCACCTGGGCAGGTAACAATCCCAGCTGTTGAGTTGCCATGGTTCAATGTTGTTGACGGAGCATGGGAGGTTGCTCGGGTCGATCCTAGAGTATCAGTGGTTATTAATAATCAGAATGAATTTGTACCTCCATCAACAGCTCAACTGGAGGAGATCAGTAGTTTAGAGGTTGTTGCTAGTAATGAACGCTTATGGCAATGGGTGAGCGCAGCCTTATTGAGCGCTTGGCTTTTAACCTTGCTATTTTTTCGTTTTGGTTGGATACGTCGCACGCCTATTAGAAGCGCACCCTCAGTGGTTTTGAAAAAACCAAGAGAGAGCCAGTTGCTTAGAGGGGTCTTTGCTGCTTGTGAGAAAAATGATCCGGAGACGACGCGAAGTCTATTACTGGAGTGGTCTGAAAATTATGTGGCTGGTGAGCCTAAAACGCTTGGATATCTCGCAGCCAAGGCGCCAGGGGATCTTGCTAAAGCTGTTTCTAACTTGGAAAAGAACCTTTATGGTCCAAATGCTGATAGCTGGGATGGGAGCATGTTAGCCATAGCAATTAAAAAATATAGTCGATCACAAAGAACTGGCGACAAAACTACCGAAGAGGTACTGCAGCCTTTATATCGATAAAGCCTTTTTTGGTCAGTTCCTCAATCAGCTGTAGAAAGAGCTAACTCTTACCTAAAGCCTTACTTGGAAAGTAGCGATGTGTGGGCCAGTTGCTAAGGCGGTTGGCCAAATATTAGGTAGATTACCAGTGGCCGATATTTTCCATTGAGGACCATGGCTCTTTAATAGGCAAGGAGTCTCCTTTTTGTAGAAACTCTACTGAAATATTATCTGGAGAACGAATAAAGGCCATACGGCCATCACGTGGCGGCCGATTAATTGTCACGCCAGCTTCCATCAATCCTTGGCAAGTGGCATAAATATCATCTACTTCATAGGCAATATGCCCAAAATTCCTACCTTCATCATAAGGTTCTGGATCCCAGTTATAGGTTAACTCAAGAGCGCATTCTTCTTGGCCTTCAGGAGCTACGAATATTAGGCTGAAGCGGCCATCCTCATAATCATCATGCCTCGTTTTTTTTAGACCAAGCTTATTGCAGTAAAAATCCAAGGATTTTTCAAGATCGCTAACTCTTACCATTGTATGAAGGTAACGCACAGTTTTTTCTCCTTAGCAGCTAGATTTACTCTTGTTGCGTTTCTATCCGAATATCAATTCTACGGTTTCTTGCTCGTCCCTGGGATGTTTCATTATTTGCTATAGGACGCATTTGCCCATAACCAACAGAACTGACTCTGAATGATTCTAGGCCAAGTTGAGTATTTAGATAATCACCTACAGATTCGGCACGAGATCTAGAAAGTCTCAAGTTAGCCTGATTTCCGCCATATGAGTCAGTATGACCTTCAACAACTACACGAGAGCGGGGGAATGTTTCTATAGCATCATGGAGTTTATCTAATAGCTGACTATGCTCAGGACGAATATTTGATTCCCCTGATCCAAATGTTAAACCAACAAGTCTTACTACTATACTACTACCCTCTCTTGTAATTTGAGCTTCTTCAAGAGAGAACATAGTTTCTATTCTGGTAAATCGAGCCCGTAATTGTTCTTCTATTTCTAATCTCTGCACTAAAAGAATGTGTTCCTCAGAGGCATTATTTAGCTGATTATCTAGCTCTCTTATTTCATCCTCTAAGCTGGCAATTTGTCTTCTGCTATTTTCCAGATCACTTGTAAGTTGTATCTCACGCTGGTGAGAATTTTCTATATTTGATATTAGTTCTAACGTTGCGGTTTCTGTGCCAGTGTCTAGTTGTATGACACTATCTGTTGCGATAGCGAGTTGAGTAATTTGTTCTTCATGGGCCAATATAATATCTTCTGCAGTTCCGTTACTATCACGTAGGTTCCGGATTTTTTCGGTTATGAAGGCGGCATGCCTTGCTTCATAATTAGCCTGTTCTATAAGGGTAAGGGGTATTTCCATTTCATAACGGTTTTCGTTTATAGCCTGTTCAGCTTGGGCAAGTAGTGCTTGTGCTTTCTGGTACGTTACTGGTGAGTTTTGTGGCACACGATCTTGAACGGCTTGGGCCAGCAAGGCCCGTGTCTGACTAAGATATTGTGCTTTGATGGCCATTAATTCTGCATCGCGAAATAACATTTCCGCAGTTTCCGCGCGAGCTTGGGCGATACTATTATCACCGGCTTCTAGAGCCAGACTTGTACTGTTAAATGCCTCTTCAGCATCTGTCCATAGTGTTGTAGCAAAGTTATCGGCTCGGACATTCAAAGCATCATCTCTGCTTTCTATAAGTGTAATCAAAGTGATACTGGCTGCACGGGCTGCGACTGCTGCATCATTAAGTGAGCTGATCGCATCGGTAAGTCTATTTTGGATTCGATCAATATTTCGACCCCGAACCAGATCATTTGCAGCATCAGCATAAGCTTCTAAGCCATTGCTATAGCCGCGAGGGGCAAGTAGAGGGGCATTAGCGGATTGAGCATTCTCCAGAGCCTTATCTGCTGCCTCGAAAAGGGTGCTTCTAGGGTCTTGGGCATAGCTCAATTGTGTTAGTGCTAATGCTATGACTAGTGAGAACCAAGTCTTTATCATTGGGGTTGCCAAAATACGCTATCCCTATCTATATAGGTTAGTTTAAATATGTCAAGAATTTCATATTGCATATGATGCTCTGGACGCCTATCAAACTCAAAAAATCTAGAGTACTTTGATTTCACAGATTTATTAGTATTCTATTTAATTAACTGGACTATATAATCATCTATCTCTATAGCTTATCTCAATTAGGGTGAATTTATTTTTTCCTTCGGGGGTATCAACAATGATTTGTTCGTTAAGACTTTTTCCTATAACTGCGATTCCAAGAGGGGAGTCCATGCTGAGATTCTCTTCTTCGAAGTCGAATTCATCAGGACCGACTAAACGGTATGCTGTTACCTGATTTTGAGCATTACAAAGTTTAAACTGCGCGCCGAAAAAAACTTTTTCACGATCATGGGGTGCTGTATCGACTATCTGAATTCCATCAAGCCGTTTTCTTAGGTGACGAATACGACGGTCTATCTCACCAAGTTGCCGTTTTCCATAAATATAGTCGGCGTTTTCGGAACGATCCCCTTGAGCGGCTGCCTCAGCTACGGCACGAGTTACTGCTGGCCTTTTTCGGCGCCATAAGTGTTCTAATTCCTTTTCAAGCGCAATTGCGCCTTCAGGAGTTATATATTTAGAGCTTGGTGGTGTTGGGGATTTGTAGCGACCCATAAGACGCATCTTGTAAACCGTGAGATAATTTATCTCATAGCTAATGATTAAGTGATTAAATTCTAATGAATCAGTTTCGCGGCATACCTGTGGTACAGAGTGGCAAAAAATACCGAAACACTCAAGGTGTCACAGCCGTTAAAGATGGAATTAAATTGCGGGCTACCGATAGCGAAGGACCTTTGTTAACTAAGCCCCCATGGTTAAAAATGCGTATTCCATCGGGACCTAAATATGGGCAGGTTAAACAAACCGTTCGTGAGCATAAGCTTTCTACGGTATGTGAAGAATCAATGTGCCCAAATATTGGTGAGTGCTGGTCAAATGGCACAGCAACAATCATGTTAATGGGAGCGGTATGCACACGCGCCTGTAAATTCTGTGCTGTAGATACAGGAAACCCACATGGATGGCTAGATTTAGACGAACCAAAAAACGCAGCTCGTTCGGTTGAACTCATGGGGTTAAAATATGTGGTTCTAACATCAGTAGATCGAGATGATTTACCTGATGGTGGCGCAGCTCATTATGCTGAGTGCATAAAAGCTATAAAAGAGCGCTGCCCGGAAACGATAGTGGAAGCTTTAACGCCAGATTTTTTAGGGAAATTTTCTAGTATTAAAAGAGTGCTTGATTCGGGATTAGAGGTTTTTGCTCAGAATATGGAAACCGTTAAACGGTTAACTCACATCGTTCGTGATCCAAGGGCTGGATATGATCAAACCTTGAAGGTTCTTTCAAGCGCGAATGAGTATCGTCCTGATGTTTTGACTAAAACCAGCCTAATGTTGGGTTTAGGGGAAACAGATGCAGAAATTCGAGAGACACTAGAGGGTTTACGTCGTATAGATGTAAATATTGTGACTCTTGGGCAATATCTACAGCCGACTAAAAATCATTTGCCGGTCAAACGTTACGTCTCTCCTAATGAATTTAATCAGTATCGAGAATGGGGTATTCAATTGGGTTTTCTAGAGGTCGTGGCAGGTCCGCTCGTTCGTTCAAGCTATCGTGCCGAACGAGTTTTTGATATGAATAACGTGGGTTTATGAGATAGCAATTGTGTTTTTTATGCTTAACAGTATTTTGGAATAATAATGATTGAATTCTTGCTTGACTATGGTCTTTTTGCCGCGAAGT
Source organism: uncultured Gammaproteobacteria bacterium (assembly GCA_964276105.1). Classification (GTDB taxonomy): domain Bacteria; phylum Pseudomonadota; class Gammaproteobacteria; order Steroidobacterales; family Rariloculaceae; genus UBA6522. Next base: position 29,378 of record CAXYEE010000029.1, read on the forward strand.
TTGGAACAATCACTGTACTCATAGTGATAGTTATTGGTGTGATTGCAGCATCAACAAAGCGTGGTGCAAATGAAGAAGGACTCACTGTAGAGCATTTAAATAAGCGCCTTGAAGCGCTAGGTGATGCGGTACGTAGGTCGGTTCATGGAAAGGAGCAGTTAAAAAAAGCTTCTAAGGAAAGAAAAAAAGAAAATAAAGAATTATCAAAAAAAGGCTCTCAACGTCAACGTATTTACGTCATAGATTTCAAGGGAGATATTAGAGCAACTGCGACTTCATCTCTTCGTGAAGAGATTTCAGCAATTCTTTCTGTTGCTGAAAAAGATGATCAAGTGTTGGTTCGACTGGAGAACCCAGGAGGGACTGTACATGAACATGGTTTGGCAGCATCTCAACTTCTTAGAATAAGGAACAAGGGTATTTCTTTAACAGTTTCTGTTGATAAGGTTGCAGCTAGTGGGGGTTATCTTATGGCCTGTGTTGCAACCCGTATTATTGCAGCACCATTTGCAATTATTGGTTCGATCGGCGTTATTGCGCAACTTCCTAATTTTCATCGATTCCTAGAGGATAAGGGGGTTGATTTTGAGCAAATTACGGCCGGCCGTCACAAACGAACACTTACCATGTTTGGAAAAAACACAGATGAGGATAGAGATAAGCTAAAAGAAGAAATAGAAGATGTGCATGAGCTCTTTAAGGCCCAAATTGCTAGTTATCGGCCTCAAATTGATGTTGAAGGGGTATCTACTGGTGAGCACTGGTATGGCACACGGGCGTTAGAGCTTGGTTTAATTGATGCAATTTGTACTAGTGATGATTTTCTCAGTGAGGCTGCTTCTGATGCTGACTTATATGGCATAACATTTAAACGAAAAAAATCTCTTCCAGAAAGACTTTTGGGAGGAGCAGAAAGTTTTTTAGCTCGCTGACCCATAACCTCCACCGCCTGGTGTTTCAATGATAAATCGATCCCCTGCCTCAAGTAGGTTTTCCTCAGTGGCTGCTATATCCTCTCTTTTTCTTGATAAGTTACGAATAATATAGTTTCTGCCTACTTTTCCATTGCCGCCATTTGCTAAGCCAAATGGAGGTACCCGTCTGCGATTCGAAAGAATAGATGTTTGCACAGGCTCAAGAAAAAGAATTTCTCTTACTACCCCATCTCCTCCTTGTTGAGCTCCTTGACCTCCTGAACCTTTCCTAATTTCAAATCTTTCAAGGCGAATGGGATAGCGCCATTCTAGAACTTCAGGATCTGTTAGTCGGGAGTTTGTCATATGAGTTTGGACAGCACTTGCACCATGAAAATCTGGTCCAGCACCAGCACCACCACATATGGTTTCATAGTATTGATACTCTTCATTACCAAAGGTGAAATTATTCATTGTGCCTTGTGAGGCGGCAGACGCACCTAACGCTGCTAGGAGTGCATCAGTAATACATTGTGATGTTTCTACATTACCCGCTACAACAGGAGCCGGATAGCGAGGATTAACCATACTTGATTCGGGTAGCTTAATAGTTATTGGCCTAAGACAACCATCGTTTAGAGGAATATTTTCTTCGATCAATGTTCGGAATACATATAGAACAGCTGCCCTAACAACCGCAGTAGGCGCATTAAAATTGGTTGAGCTTTCCGAAGAGGTACCGCTAAAATCAATGATTGCGTTACCTTTTTCTCTATCGATTACGATTGAAATATTTATACACTCACTACTATCTAATTCTATCGACCAGCTCCCATTACTTAGTTTTTTGATTGCTTTTCTTACACAGTTTTCCGCGTTTGTTTTTACATGATCCATATAAGCATGTACGACATCTCGACCAAAACGCTTAATCATATTGGTTAATTCAAGAACACCCTTTGTGTTTGCAGCTACTTGGGCTTTTAGATCTGCAATATTTTGATCTGGATTGCGAGCAGGGTAAGGGCTATCACTTAAGATTCTTCTTATATTTTTTTCAAGAAAAACCCCATCACTAACGAGTAGTAGATTATCGAGTAGGACACCCTCTTCCTCTATTGTTATGCTTGTGGCTGGCATAGAACCAGGCGTTTTCCCGCCAATATCTGCGTGATGTGCACGACAGGCAACAACAAAATCAAGCGTATTTTCAGGTTGATTAAAGATTGGGGTTACAACGGTAATATCTGGAAGATGAGTGCCGCCATTATAAGGCGCATTTAAAACATATACGTCTCCTGGCTTAAGCGCACTATGGTGTTGGTTTAGTACAGCCTTAACGCTTTCTCCCATAGAGCCAAGGTGTACAGGCATATGTGGAGCATTCGCGATTAGATCACCAACCGAGTCAAATACTGCACAAGAAAAGTCTAGACGCTCTTTTATATTTACCGAGTAAGCGGTGTTTTCTAGCACAATTCCCATTTGTTCAGCTATGTGCATGAACAGATTATTGAATATTTCTAACCTGATCGGGTCTGATTGTGTCCCGAGTTTTTCTGTAGTTGAAAGCGGGCTAGATCTGGTCAAAAGAAGATGTCCAAGTTCATTTATTGTGGCTTGCCATCCTGGGTCAATAATAGTTGTTGAGTTAGGATCAACAATGAGCCCAGGCCCGGTTAATTGCCAGCCAGCCCCCAGTTTTTCTCTCAGATAAATTGGTGTACTAATTGGCACAGAATCAAACCAAACATCCCTTAAATCCTCTGGTTCATTATTGACTTCACCACCCGTCCAAAGTGGTTCTTCAATGCTTGCTCCCTCGGCTATAGCCTCAACTTCAATACTTTCCACAATTAATGTGGTGTCATCAGCTTCAAATCCAAAGCGCTTATTGTGTAGTTTTAGAAAATTTTCTTTAACGCACTGCAGATTTTTTTCATACGCAATGGGTAGTGCAGTGTCCGAGCCAACAGATTTCATCATCAGTCGGTATGAGAAACGAATTGAATCAATCTGAACCCCTTGTTTAACTAGCTCCTCGAGCCCATTTTTCTCAAGCTTAGAAAAAATTTTTTCCAATTTTGGAAATATATCTTTCGTCCAAGTGCTTTCCATGCTCATCTGTTTCAAAGATCGCATATCAGCTAGACCCATGCCGTAAGCAGATAACACCCCAGACATTGGGTGAATAAATATGGTATTTACTCCTAGTGCATCTGCTATCTGACAAGCATGCTGACCAGCTGCCCCACCAAAACAGCAAAGTGAAAATTCAGTTACATCATATCCACGCTGAATAGAAATTTTCTTGATAGCTGTAGTCATCCGTTCAACCGCAATTCTTAAGAATCCTGCTGCTAGCTCTGTTATAGAAACCTGATGTCCAGTTTCCTTCTGCAATGTTTCTGCAAGACTAGTAAAGAGAAGTGAAACTGATTTATGGTCTATTTCTTCATTGCCGTTTTGTCCAAAAACCTTTGGAAAATAATCTGGTTGTATACGTCCCAGTAGTACATTTGCATCGGTGACTGTTATAGGACCATTATTGCGGTAGCACGCTGGCCCAGGGTAGGCACCTGCTGATTCAGGACCAACCTGTAACCGATCCGAAGATAGTTTCAAAATTGAACCACCGCCTGCTGCTACGGTTTGTACTCGCATCATGGGCGCTGTGAGTCGAACGCCAGCAATAATGCTACTTGTTGTTCTTTCAAAGTCGCCATCATAGAGCGACACATCCGTAGAGGTGCCTCCCATATCAAATCCTATTAGTTTTTTTAGATTGGCAGACATAGCAGTCTTGACCATTCCTACAACACCCCCAGCCGGTCCTGAAAGAACGCTATCCTTCCCTCTGAATGATTCAGCGCTAGTCAATCCGCCATGACTTTGCATGAATAAAATTGGGGTGTTGCCGAGGCTTTGAGCGAGGCCATACTGTACTTGATCTACATAGTTTTTGAGTATGGGAGAAAGATACGCATCTGTTAAGGTCGTATCTCCTCGAGAAATAAGCTTCATGAGAGGGCTAGTCGAATGAGATACAGAAATTTGCTCGAATCCAACTTCCTCAGCAATTTTTTGTGCTACCCGTTCATGTATAGGGAAGCGGTATCCATGCATAAAAACAATGGCAACACTTTTGATTTTGTTTTTATATGCTTCTTCAAGGTGTCGACGCAGGCTTAGTTTATCTAGAGGCTCAATTATATCCCCTTGTGCAGAGGTACGTTCTTGGGTCTCGATAACCTGGGCATAGAGCATTTGAGGCAACTCTATATTTAACGCAAAAATATCAGGCCTGTTTTGATAGCCAATGCGTAACGCATCGCCAAAACCTTTTGTGATAACCAATGCTGTATCTGCTCCACGTCTTTCAAGAAGAGCATTAGTGGCTACTGTAGTCCCCATGCGCACTGCTTCTAGGTGTCCATTTGTTTGGGATAGGATTTTCAGAATTCCATCAACAGCAGCATCTTTATAACGTGAAGAATTCTCAGAAAGAAGTTTAGTAGCAGTAATGAATCCATTAGGATTTCTAGCTACTATATCGGTGAAGGTTCCTCCACGGTCAATCCAAAATTGCCAGCCTGCTTTTTTTCCCATTATTTTTAGTGTTGCCTTATCTCAGAAAAAAGTAAATCCTAGTTCTGAATATTTCTTCTTAGAAAATCTGGGTTGTTTGCATAATTTTTATGTGTAAAGCCAGAAAAAGTAATCTAACCTATTAAGAATAAAATATTTTAAGAAGGTGAAAAATTAGTTATAAGTGTCATATTGGCGGTAGGCATAGAATAGAATCCACACGATCTGGTGATCAGCGTCATTATAATGCTGAGTCTGTCAGGAGCTGATCGGGATAAGTATGGGAGACAATAATGGCTGATTGGATAGCAAGGATACTTAATTTTAAGCGTGGCGAACTTTCGCTTGCAGTACTCGCGGGTCTTTTCTATTTTTGCGTGCTTTGTGGCTATTTCTTTTTACGCCCGGTTCGTGAGGCGATGGGAGTGTCTGGCGGAATGGGCCAACTTCGTTGGTTGTTTGTTGTGACATCCATAGTTGCGCTGGTCCTTGTATTAGCTTTTGGTGGTGTTGTGAGCCGGCTTGACCGAAGACGTTTTATTCCTATCGGCTATCTATTCATTATTATTTGTCTAGCAGGATTTTCCACATTGCTCATTATTGATGCGGGGTCTGGAGGTGGGTTGATAGGAACAGAAACCGAGAGCAATTTAGCTCGCACAGTGGGTTATACCTTTTATACATGGTTGAGTGTGATAAACCTCTTTGCAAACAGCCTTTTCTGGGCTTTCATGGTCGATATTTTTAGTGTAGATCAGGGTAAGCGAATGTTTGCCTTCATCGGTATTGGGGGCACAGTTGGGGCATTAATTGGCGGATGGGCTACTAGTCTAATAAGCGCGCTGACCGACTCTATATATCTGCCTGCCGGTCTTATGTTAATCGGCGCAGCATTTTTTGGAGTTGCAATAGTTGTCATGCTCATACTCGACAGGAAGGCTGTAGGTTCTGAATATTCGCAACTGACTATAAATAGTACTGTCATTAGCGATAGTAGCGGAGAGAGCATTGGAGGTAATTTTTGGGATGGAGCAACTGCCGTAGCTAAATCACCCTACTTATTAGGAATTGCAGGTTTCATCATTTTAATGGCGATCTCAAATACGCTTATCTATTTCACTGCGGCTAATATCATTTCAACTAGTACTGATACCTTCAGTCAGCGTGTGGAAGGATTTGCGCAATTTGATGCGCTTGCACAGGGCGCAACTTTAGTAACTCAGATATTTATTACGACTCGACTTATCAAACGACTAGGGGTTGGTTGGACTTTGGCAATATTGCCGCTTGTAACAGTTGCTGGGTTTGCTACCCTCGCTATCTGGCCTATATATGGTGTGATGGCTATATTCCAGGCTCTTCACAGAGCGACACGATATGCTATTTCTCGCCCTGCAAGAGAAACTCTTTTTAGCATTGTTCCTGCAGATGAGAAATACAAAGCTAAACCGTTAATTGACGTCTTTCTTTATAGGGGAGGTGATGTGGCTGGTGCGGGTATTCAGGGTGTCCTGAGCGCACTTGGAACCATGACTATTATGGCTGCAGCTACGGTACCGTTTGCTGCTGTCTGGTGTGCATTATCACTGTCATTAGGGCGAGTTCAACAAAAAAGAAATACTGAAGCCGCTGATCAAGCAACGGAAATAAGCTAAAGATGTGGTTTTCTTGGGTTGGTTTTAGTTAATTAGGGAAGAAACTAAAGCTTTCTTTGATTAAGACTGTTATCGAAGCCTATTAGGTTGGGTAAAAGTTGTTGTTAAGCATTAATGTCAGGAATGAGGTCGCTCTCAAGTCGGGCAATCATATCTTTAATCATTAGTTTGCGTTTTTTTAGACGCTTCAACATGATCTGATCTAAATCAGGATCATTCTTTAGACGTGAAATGGCTTGATCCAAGTTTTGATGCGTTACTCGTAGTGCTTTGAGTTTTTCGACATTTTTGAAAGCCTCTGTTTCTACTGTTTTGCCACTATTTTTTATAAAAGACTGTAGCCAGTTTAGGCTAGGGTTCCCAAATGCTATGAAATTAGGATTCAAAAAATCATCTTTAGTGTTATACCTTAGAGGTTGACCAACCAAATCTATCATGCCTCCCCCAGCACTCTCGAGGATGGCTTGTGCAGCTGCCGTGTCCCACTCTGATGTCGGACCAAACCTTGGATATAGGTCAGCCTGGCCATCTGCGATATAGCAAGTTTTTATCGAACTGCCTATTTTCTTTAACTGGTAATCACCCAGAGTTTTAATGTACTTATCTAATGCAGCATTTGGATGGCTTCGACTACCAACAATTCTAATTGGTCGGTTTTGGGATAGGGATGTATTTATTTTTATTTTGTCTTGATTTTTGTTTTGGCGCCAAGCACCTAGTTCTAGGGAACCGCTATATTCAATCTGTAAGGCTGGGGCTAGAACTACTCCAAGTGTAGCCCTGTTTCCTTCTACCAATGCGATATTTACCGTAAATTCTCCATTTCGTTTCACGAATTCCTTTGTTCCATCCAGAGGGTCAACTAACCAGTATGATTTCCAGTTTCGTCGATCTCTTACTTCATTTTCTGGTGATTCCTCGGATAGAACAGGAAGATGAGGTTTTAGGTTAGTTAGTCCTTCTTGGATGATATGGTGGGAACTCTGGTCTGCTTTTGTCAAAGGTGACCCATCATTTTTTAATTCGATGGTAAATTCTTTTTCATAGATTGCCATAATGGATTTGCTAGCAGTCCTAGCAATTTCTTTTACTTCATCTAATAAATTATTTGTAAATTTGAGGTTCATGCATTTCTTGGTCTACTAGTTCCTATTACTATAGTCATTCATGTTGCAACGGGTCACAAGGATGAAAGATTCTTCTAAGCCAATAATTTCTTGGGATCAAATTGATACAGTACTTGTTGATATGGATGGAACGCTACTAGATCTTGCGTTTGATAATTTTTTTTGGCGTGAAGTTGTTCCCAAGGAATACGCAAAACAGAATGGGTTAAGCGAGAATGTTGCAAGAGAAGAGTTGATGTCCCGCTACAGGGCTTTGCAGGGGAGGCTTGAATGGTATTGCATAGATCACTGGACTAATGATCTCAACCTCGATATTCGAGGTTTGAAACATAAATACCAAAATCGTATTCAATTTCTTCCTGGAGCCATAGAGTTTCTTGATTATCTAAGAAACAGAAAGAAACGAGTTATTTTGGTAACAAATGCACATCCAGATACTTTTGCGATAAAAGCTCAGAAAACGGGGGTGGATAAGCATGTTGATGCGGTATTTTCTTCTCATGAATTTGAGTTTCCTAAAGAAAATAAAGAGTTTTGGCCACGTTTTTATACTTCTCAAAAATTCACACCACTTAGAACCGTTTTAATCGACGATAGTGCACCAGTGCTTGAAGCGGCCAGAGACTTTGGCATTGGCAAAACGATTGCTATTAGTCGCCCTGATTCCAGACTCGCTTCTCAAGAAATAGTAGGGTTTACTTCAGTGGAAGGGGTAGAAAAGTTGATTATCTGATCATTCGTGTTAGCGTTTTTTTGAGAGTTTCCCTCTCTGAGATCGTTGTTTATTTCGTGAATTACCAGATGAAGAGTGTGATTGTTTGAGTGGCATTTTCTTTGGCCGATAAGGGGGAGTTTTGACTGGCAAAAGAGAGTCACGATCAATCTGCTCTACTGAAATTTTTCGACCAATATATTTCTCAATATCGGGTAGTGACATTGCATAGTTTTCACAGCCGAAACTGATAGCATTTCCTGATGCACCAGCTCGTGCAGTACGACCAATACGATGCACATAATCTTCTGCATCTTGAGGTAGATCATAGTTAAACACATAATTTACGTCTGGTATGTGAAGTCCCCTGGATGCGACATCAGTACCAATAAGAACAGGCAGGTCACCCGATAAGAATTCCTTAAGCATTCTTATGCGTTTATTCTGAGGCACGTCACCAGATATTGCCTGTGCGTGGATTCCATTGTGTTCTAGATAGTTCTGTAATTTATCCGCTTCACGACGAGTATTGACAAAAACCATTGTTCGATTTGGGTTCCGTTGCCTGAGCAGTGTAATTAACAAAGGAATTTTTTCTTCATTTGCAGGGAAGTAAATGCTTTGTTGTACGCGATCGACGGTCATCTTGTCAGGTTCGATGCGAATCAGTTCTGGATCATTCATATGCTCATAAGCTAGCTCAAGCACTCGATGTGAAAGTGTCGCTGAGAAAAGCATATTGAGTCTCAAATCTCTTTCCGGTAACCGTCTTAATACATAGCGGATATCTTTAATGAAGCCTAAGTCAAACATCCGATCAGCCTCATCAAGAATCATTACTTGGATGCGACGGAAGGAGAACACACGGTTTTTGAAGTAATCGATAAGTCGTCCAGGCGTGCCTATCAAAACATCAACACCTTCAACCAATATTTGTTTTTGTTTTTCGTAGTCAGTGCCACCATAGGCAAGCCCAAGTTTAAATGGCAAATGACGTCCTAGTTGCACAGCATCCGCATGAATCTGTATTGCGAGTTCCCTAGTCGGCGCTAGAATTAAAGCCCTTGGCCCGGGTTGATGCGAATGGATGGGGTCAGCGGTAGCAAGTTTATGGAATAAAGCCACTAAAAAAGCGGCGGTTTTGCCCGTTCCAGTCTGAGCCTGTCCGGCAACGTCACGGCCTGTTAAGGCAATGGGTAAGGTCTTCTCCTGTATGGGTGTACATTTGCTGAAACCCGCATCAGCTATGCCCTGGAGGAGTTTATCAGGGAGCGAAAGAGTGCTAAATTTGAGGTCACTAAGGTGATCATCACGCTTAGTTCCTGAAGCATCATTCGTAAAAACTTGCAAATTATGTTCTCAACGGTCCAAAATACACCTAATAAGGCGAGAGCACTCGCCCCCCCAGATACCCGCTGTATTCCCGCGAACGTCGTAAGGAAGCATTAAGCACCGACATTGTGCCTGACAGGGCAGCCGACGTCACTTCAGTTCAGCCTTTTGGCTTTTTAGTGTGGGACCATTCAGTGATAGCTCTGTTGGGAAGAATTTATTTTAAGGGTTAGAGGTTTTGGTACGTGAGCGATAATATTTTATATACAACTGATAGTCAGTTTGAGGAAGATGTCATTCAGTCTGAATGTCCTGTTTTGTTGGATTTTTGGGCAGAATGGTGCGGTCCATGTAAGATGATTGCTCCAATGTTGGACGCTATTGCTGACGAATATCAGGGCCGTTTAAAGGTGGTAAAAATAAATGTCGATGAAAACCCTCAGACACCTCTTAAGTACAATATTCGCAGCATACCAACCCTTCTTCTTTTAAAAGGAGAATCTGTTGAGGGGCAACAAATTGGGGCTGTTGCTAAAGGGGCATTAGCCTCTTTCATTGATAAGCATATTAGTTAAAACGCACAGTATTTTTTATTATTTGGTATTAGATCCGTGAGGGGATACTTGGGAAACACATCACGAAGCCGTTCAAAGAATAGCCATAGGCAGTCTCGAGACGGCAATCAGAAAAAAAGACATTCACGCAGGCATAACCGCGAAGAGTTTCCGGATGATGAAGATTTTGATGTCATCTCAGCTGCAGAACTCGAGCTAACTAAAAATGCCATGAATCTTGCTGAGCTTAAGACCCGTCCAGCATCGGCGCTGGTTGATCTTGCGCAGTCAATGGGCCTAGAAAGTCTAGCCCGCTCGCGTAAGCAAGATATTATTTTCTCGATACTTAAAGCGCATGCTAAAAATGGAGAAAGCATTTTTGGTGAGGGTATTTTAGAGATTCTGCAGGATGGATTCGGTTTTTTACGTTCAGCTGATAGTTCTTACTTGGCTGGTCCAGACGATATATATGTTTCCCCTAGTCAAATTCGCCGCTTTAATTTAAGAACTGGCGACACAGTTTCAGGCATGATCCGTCCGCCAAAGGATGGTGAGCGTTACTTTGCCATGTTGAAAGTCGGCCAAATAAATCATGATGGCCCAGAGAATGCTAAAAATAAGGTTTTATTTGAAAATCTTACGCCGCTTTTTCCAACTCAGCGGCTAAAGTTAGAACAGGGTAATGGCAGTACAGAGGACTTAACAGCTCGTATTATCGATATGTGTGCGCCTATTGGCAAAGGTCAAAGAGGCCTGATTGTTTCCCCTCCTAAGGCTGGCAAGACAATGTTATTGCAGAACATAGCGTCTTCGATTGTTGCCAATCAGCCCGAATGCGATCTCATAGTCTTGTTAATAGATGAGAGACCTGAGGAAGTCACTGAGATGGAACGTACTGTCAGAGGTGAGGTAGTCTCGAGTACTTTTGATGAGCCAGCAACTAGACATGTACAGGTTGCAGAAATGGTGATTGAGAAGGCAAAGCGCCTCACAGAACATAAACGCGATGTCGTGATTTTATTGGATTCAATAACAAGATTAGCTCGCGCGTACAATACGGTTGTCCCATCTTCTGGAAAAGTTTTGACAGGCGGTGTTGATGCAAATGCACTTCAAAGACCAAAGCGGTTTTTTGGTGCCGCTAGAAATATTGAGGAAGGAGGTAGCCTGACTATTATTGCTACAGCCCTCGTAGATACTGGGTCCAAGATGGACGAAGTGATTTATGAGGAATTTAAGGGTACTGGCAATATGGAAATACATCTTGATCGGCGTGTTGCTGAGAAAAGGGTTTTTCCTGCGATTAATATTAATCGTTCAGGCACAAGAAAAGAGGAGCTGCTTACAAAACCTGATGAGCTTCAGAAGATGTGGGTGCTGCGGAAGGTCTTACATCCAATGGATGAGTTAGCCGCTATAGAATTTTTGCTAGGTAAACTTCAGGATACAAAAACCAATGTTGATTTTTTTGAGGCAATGAAGCGCTAGTTATCCTTTTGATCTTGCTCACGTTTGATAGCACGATACCCTATATCTCGCCGATAGAATGCTCCTTTCCAGTTTATTTTTTCAGTAATTTCATAAGCATTAGCAGCAGCTTCTGTGACATTTTTGCCTAGTGCAACAGCGCAGAGGACTCTCCCTCCGTTTGTAACAATATCTTTTTTATCTAATGTGGTGCCAGCATGGAACACCTTAGAATGCTCCCCTACGATACTATCTAATCCAGTGATTGGATCTCCTGTTCTATAGCTTTCAGGATAACCATCGCTTGCCATTACAACGCCTAGGGATGCCCTTGAATCCCATTCTACTTCTATAGATTCTAGGGACCCGTCGAATGCGCTGAGGCATAGGGCAGTAAGGTCTGATTGTAGTCTAACCAAAATCGGTTGTGTTTCCGGGTCTCCAAATCTGCAGTTAAACTCCAACACTTTAGTGTTTCCGTTTGGGTCAATCATAAGTCCAGCATATAGGAACCCCCTATAATTCATACCATCAGAATGCATGCCCTCAACAGTCGGTAAAATAATGTCCCGCATAACATGATCATAGAGTTTTTTGGTCATTACTGGAGCTGGAGAGTAGGCTCCCATGCCCCCAGTATTAGGACCCCCGATCACCTTCATCACGGGTTTTATGGTCCTGTGAGCTTGCTAAAGGAACAACGCGTGTATCATCAACAATAGCGATAAAACTAGCTTCTTCGCCATATAGAAATTCTTCGATAACTACTTTTGAGCCAGCCTGACCAAAGATTTTTCCTTGCAGCATACTTCTGAGAGTATTTTCAGCTTCAGTAAGTGTTTCTGTAATAATTACCCCTTTGCCAGCTGCTAACCCATCTGCTTTGATGACAATTGGGAAGGTGCTTGATCGTACATAATCTATAGCCTCGTCAAGATCTTCAAAATCTTTGTAGGAGGCGGTTGGAATATGATGTCTTTCAAGAAATTCTTTTGAAAAAGCTTTTGACCCTTCTAGTTTTGCAGCCGCCGCACGAGGGCCAAAACATTTAAGCCCTGCCGCCTCAAAGAGATCGACTACACCTTCTACAAGAGGTTGTTCTGGGCCGACAATGGTCAAGCCTATATTTTCGGTTTGAGCAAGCTTGAGCAAGCCATCTAGATCATCAGCTTTGACTGATACATTACGAACTTTGTCTTCTTTTATAGTGCCCGCATTTCCAGGCGCTACTAGAACCTCTGATACCAAAGAAGACTGTGCGAACTTCCAAGCTAACGCATGCTCTCTACCTCCACCACCGATTACTAAAATTTTCATTGTCTTTTATTTTTCTGTTTTTTAATGACGAAAATGCCTCATTCCAGTGAAGACCATGGCCATACCATACTCATCAGCAGCCGCAATAACTTCTTCATCACGCATAGAACCTCCGGGTTGTATAACGGATGTGATTCCATGTTCTGCAGCAATATCAATGCCATCGCGAAATGGGAAAAAAGCATCTGAGGCCACAGACGCACCAGAAAGATTTAAACTAGAATCAGCAGCCTTCATTGCTGCAATACGTGCGCTCATAACGCGGCTAGTCTGTCCAGCACCTATGCCAAGAGTAGTGTGTGCATTCGTGTATACAATGGCATTGGATTTAATAAATTTTACAACCGTCCATGCGAAATTTAATGCTTTCAATTCCGTATTTGTTGGAGCACGTTTAGTTACGGTCGTTAACTGAAAATCATTAGAATCAGTGTAATCATCACTTTGCACTAATAACCCACCAGCAATTGATTTTATGTTCCAATTATAATCAGTCATTTGAGCTGGCCCAGTTTCCAGAACACGAACATTTTTTTTCTGGCTAAGCTCCTGATACGCATCTTGGTCAATTTCTGGTGCAATTATGAGCTCAACCATCTGATTTTGAATAATAAACTTAGCCGTATCCGCGTCTAGTGTTCTGTTAAAAGCAATGATTCCGCCAAAAGCAGACTGCGGATCGGTAGAAAAAGCCGATTGATATGCCTTTAGAAGGTTTTTTGAGACAGCCACACCGCAGGGATTAGCATGTTTAATAATTGCGCATACTGGATCAGAAAAAGCTTGTACACACTCAAGAGCAGCCTCTGCATCAACAATATTATTAAAGGAAAGGGGTTTCCCTTGAATTTGTTGTGACCCAACAATTGATCCAGACAATGCAGTAGAAGAACGAAATAGGGCGGCTTCCTGGTGAGGGTTTTCTCCATAACGAAGTTTTTGGTCTCGACGCCATCCAAGAACTAGTGGATCTGATGCAATTAGGTCGGATCCAGAATATGGCACAGCACGGCGCAAATATTCTGAAATAAGAGCATCATAGTAAGCGGTATGAGCAAAAGCTTTAGCCGCAAGCTCGCTTCGTAAAGCATTTAGCGACTCTCCTGTTTGCAAAGCTTCTAGTACTAGTGGGTAGTCATTTGGATCAACAATAACGGTTACCCTAGTATGATTTTTTGCAGCAGC
>CAXYEE010000030.1:0-39624 GCA_964276105.1 uncultured Gammaproteobacteria bacterium
CGTCGACGACGACGTCAGTATCATGAAGCCGATTTGATTGAATTGATTGAACCTTCACCTAAGAGGGTAGAGCCACTTTGCGAATATTTTGGTCTATGTGGTGGTTGTGCTGTGCAGCATCTTTCGTATGAGGCTCAAGTTGCCTTTAAGCAAAATACATTAAAAGAAGCTTTTTCCCGTATCGCTTCTGTAGAGCCAGACCTATGGTTACCGCCTATCATTGGGCCGGAGTGGCATTATCGACGTCGCGCACGTTTGGGTGTGCGCTATATAAAAGGAAAAGGGCGGGTACTTGTAGGGTTTAAGGAGCGTGCAACTAGGTATGTAACTGATATGTGTACTTGTCGTGTACTAGTTGAACCATTGGATGTCTTTCCTGGTGTGTTAAGTGAGGTGATTGGTGAAAGTTCTCTACAATCCAGATTGCCTCAGGCGGAGTTGGTAGCAGGCGAAGATGCTCTCGCAATAGTACTGAAAGTATTAGAAGAACCCACAAAAAAAGATCTTGCACTATTCAGCGATTTATCCTCGAAATGGGAGACAGATATTTATCTGCAAAGAGATGGGCCTGGTAGCGTCCGAGCTCTCCATCCTGAAACAACAAGGCACCTCTCTTATAGTTTGGATGATTTTGAGGTGATGCTGCATTTTAATCCCACTGATTTTATCCAGGTCAATGCGAGGGTTAATGTTGATCTGGTACGACAAGTACTTCATCTGCTTCAGGTACAACCTACTGATCGAGTGCTTGATTTATATTGTGGTCTAGGAAACTTCAGTCTTCCACTTGCAAGGCATGCTGGTGAGGTACTTGGTGTTGAAGGAGAAGCTGGGTTGGTAGCACGCGCAGCTAGAAATGCGCGCCTTAATGGGATTGATAACACATCTTTTGTGGTTTGCGATCTCAATCAATCAGAATGGCGATTCATGAGCGAATCATGGGATATTGTTTTGCTTGATCCGCCTCGGTCAGGTGCACAGAGTATTATCAAACAGATGTCATCTGTTGCTCCTAGGCGTGTTGCCTATGTTTCTTGTCATCCAGCAACGCTAGCAAGAGATACAAAAGATTTGATTGCGCAGGGTTACCATATGACTGCTGCTGGAATTGCAGATATGTTTCCTCACACACATCATGTTGAAGCAATAGCAATTTTTGAACGTTAATGATGCGAATAATAGTCATGGGATATAGTGCTGATATCATAACAGGGTGATATATGCATCAAAGAATATGAGTGTGCTGCGTATTCATGTGAGTCTAAATTCTCAGAAATTACAACTTATCAATCATGATGAGATTTTGAAAGAATATTCTGTCTCTACTTCTAAGAAAGGCGGGGGGGAGCTTGCTGATAGTTTTCAGACACCACGTGGCAGACATGTTGTTCGCGCTAAGATAGGTGATAAAGCGGTTGAAGGAACGGTATTTAGAGGGCGGCGTACCACGGGTGAAATTTATTCTGAAGAGCTTGCTCATCAAGAACCCAATAGGGACTGGGTGCTTACGCGTATTCTTTGGCTATCAGGGACTGAGGTTGGCAAGAATAGATTTGGCTCTGTCGATACAATGCGACGTTTCATCTACATACATGGAACGCCTTACACAAACAAGCTTGGTGAACCTGCGTCAGTAGGTTGTATACGTATGAATAACATCGATATCACCGAGCTTTATGAACTAGTGCCCATTGGTACGGTTGTGGAAATTGTGGACTAATTTATGTCTCTTGGACCATTAATGATTGATTTAAATGGACCTACGATAGAGTCTCAAGAGCGTGAATGGTTGTTGTCGCCCACTGTGGGTGGGGTAATCCTTTTTACACGTAATTTTGAAAATTCACAGCAGGTTGCTGATCTTGTGGCTGAGATACATGAGGTGCGTTCACCGTCATTGCTTGTTGCGGTAGATCAAGAGGGGGGGCGAGTACAGCGTTTTAGAGAGCCATTCACGGTATTACCTTCAATGCGTTCTTTAGGTTACCTCTATGATGAAAACCCACAGCGAGCATGTGCTGCAGCTAAGGGGTTTGGGTGGGTTATGGCTGCTGAGCTACGAGCTGTGGGTGTTGATATAAGTTTTGCGCCAGTGGTAGATCTAGATCTTGGTTTAGCTAAAGTAATAGGTGATCGTGCGCTGCATAGTCAGTCAGATATCGTCAGTACTTTGGCAGCAGAATTTTCTAAGGGTGTTCGAGAGGCTGGAATGGCAGTTGTGGCTAAGCATTTTCCAACTCATGCAGGTGCAGTTAATGATAGTCATACAAGCTGTGCGACTGATATAAGAAAGTATAGTCAGTTATGGGATGATATTTATCCATATCGCCATCTGATTTCTTCGGGGCTTGAGGGGGTAATGATTGGCCATGTAATTTTCCCTGAAATGGACCCATTACCTGCAAGCTTTTCATCGTGGTGGATTATGCAAGAGTTAAGAGAACAGCTTGGTTTTCAGGGTGCTGTTCTATCTGATGATATAAGTATGGAGGCGGCTGTTTCGGGTGGAAGTTGTTCCGAGAGAGCGATCAAGTCACTTGATGCCGGTTGTGACATGGTGTTGCTTTGTAATGCAAGAAAAGAAATTCCTTCAGTGATACATGCTTTGAAGGATTTTTCATCACCTTCTTCACAGCTACGTTTGATGCGGTTAAAGGGAAGAAGGAATCAAGACTGGCAGACGCTTCGTTCATCAAATCAGTGGAAGACTATGCGTTCACAGTTGATGCAACTTGATGCGCAGCCTGAACTGGAGCTTAAAGGGTGAGAAATGGTTTAGAAGACGCTCTTGAGGCACGCCAAAACAGCCAAAAGGTTGTAAGTGAAACTGAGATTGTTGATGCGCTTGATTGTATGGCAAGTGAAGCGACCTTAATTCTGTCTCACCAAAATCCATTGGTTCTTGCGGTGATGCATGGAGGGGTCTTCACTGCAGTAGAGCTTTG
Source organism: uncultured Gammaproteobacteria bacterium (assembly GCA_964276105.1). GTDB lineage: Bacteria > Pseudomonadota > Gammaproteobacteria > Steroidobacterales > Rariloculaceae > UBA6522. The sequence goes on from CAXYEE010000030.1 coordinate 2,946, forward strand.
CCATCGTTTTGATTTTGCTTTTGAATTTGAATTTATTCATGTCACCCGTTATGGGAGGGCCTTAAAGGGCGGTAATTTGGACTGGAAGGTTCGGCCAAGTTGTGATTTTAAAGGCAGAATAGTTTTAGTGGTTGATGACATTCTTGATGAAGGTATCACACTAAAAGAAATACATGCGGAATTGGAAAAATGTGGTGTGTCTAAGATTTATTTTGCTGTGCTAGTCAAAAAGAAACTTAAATCTTTTATGGAACGTATACACGTAGATTTTATTGGTACTGAAATTGAAAGTAATTATCTTTTTGGTTGTGGTTTGGATTACAAAGGGTATTGGCGCGGTTTAAAAGCTCTTTATGCTCTGGATAGATCATAATGAGTGGTGTTGGATTTATTGTTGGGAGTGCCTTTTCAAGTTTGGCTTTTGAAATTATATCAAGGAGTCCAACTAAAACACCTTTCGGTACCCCCTCAAGTCCAGTTTTAGAGGTTGGTGTTAATGATTGCAGGATCTTATGCATTTTTCGACATGGTGAAAGTGCACAAATCCCCCCTCACATGATTAATTATCGAGCTAATCTTTGGGCTCTCCGGGAACATGGTGTTAGCCAATGTCTTGGATTGAGTGCGGTCGGAACTATTGATCAGGGGTTTCCGCCAGGCGAGCTAGCAATTCCAGGACAGATCATTGATTACACTTGGGGTAGAGATCACACTTTTTCTGACGGTAAGGCTGAGTTAAAACATGTGGACTTTACTAATCCTTTTGATGAAAGCCTCCGAGCACATATTATAGAGGCGGCGCAGTTATCAGATAGCTCGGTTCGGGGTGGGGTATATGGGGTTACCCAGGGCCCTCGACTTGAAACGGCCTCTGAAATTGACAAACTCGAACGGGATGGTTGCACCATGGTGGGTATGACGGGTATGCCTGAGGCTGGTTTAGCACGAGAAATTGGTATGAGGTATGCCATTTGTGCAATGGCTGTGAATTATGCTGCAGGGCGAGGGAATGAAGGTGCTAGCATCGATAATCAGTTTAAGCAGTACATTCCTCAGGCGGTAGAGCGGCTCTTAAAATTACTCGATTGCCTAATCCCAAGCCTTTATAAAAACTATTGAGTAAGTTTAGTATGGGCAAGCATATAGAATGCAGGACACCGTTAATTAGTCAGGAACTTGTTAGATTGCTGGCTCTAGTAGTTGGTTGTTAAGTGGAGCGTCAGTTGTTTCTAGTATCTCTGGTTCTGGGGGGGCAGGTTTGACTGAGACCAATATCCCAAATGCAGGATGGTCAAAGTAGTGTAGTTCTCCACTTCTTGCGCGTCGCGTAGCCCGGAGCTCATGTGCTGATTTTAGGGTAATTTTTTCTAGACCATGCTCTGTTTTTTTAGGTGGGGATTCCTCAGCATAGAAATCAAGAGACACAGTAATGTGAAGGAAGCGGCTTAGGTGTAATTTGACTGTACCCATTGGGTTAAGTGAATCTAACATCCAAATTTCAATGGGAGTTGCTTCTTCCTCTGATAATCCTTCTTGAATCCAGCCGCCATGAGCTAAAACAGTATAGGCATTTATACGATTCAGCCGCGCAAGAGCTGATGTTAGCTCTAGTTCATTTTGATCTATAAATCGTGTTTGGTAAGCATGTTGTAAGGGTTCTACCTTTTTAGTGTTTAGTGTGAGTGCATCAAGTAGTCCAAGATTCTCTTCCACAGCAATAATGTACTCAGGGGCAAGGTCCTGTGGGTTATGCACATCGAAGGGATTAATAATCTCGTCATAAAATAGGGGATGGATAGGGTCTAGTAGAGGGTCGGACTGTACTTGAAGTATTGGGTGTATTGATAGAACTCGCTTAGGAGTGCTTTGTGTTTTTTCAATAATTACCGTCGACATAGTTGATGGCAATTTAATAGTTCTAGGGTTATTTTTTTGTTCGAAATTTTCCTCTTCCGAATTAAAGTCATTATAGGAAAAGGCAATGATTTCAACCTGGAAGCGAGGTAATTTTTCGGTTATCTCAAACACTTCGTTATAGTCTTCGAGCTGTTGAGACCACGCTACCTGTAACGTTCCAGCTAGAATCGTTAGAAGAATACAAAACGCATTGAGAGCAAAAGAATGCATCTGCATATTATAACGACCTATTTTTCTAGTCACACTGTATTCTAAAGTATTATTTTTATTGAATTTTATATGACTAAAGGTGCTTTCTTACATGGTTTGGTATGCTTTAGCATATGTGAGAAAGATTGGGGAATTACTATGATTTATAAGAATAATACAAAGTGTAGGTTTATCTTTGGCTTTATTGCTATGTTTAGCTTTGAAAATTCGGTATTAGCTCAGATTAATGGGGAGGTAAACGATCAATCAGAACCGTACTCTCTTAATCAGGACCATTTTACTTTTCCGTCTGATAGGCCCATAGGATCAACAGCTGCAATGGCGTTGGATCTAGATGGCACTAGTATTTGGACGTTTGATCGGTGTGGAGATAACTGGTGTGTTGGCTCTGATTTAGCGCCTATCCAGAAGTTTGATGCTTCGGGTAATTTGGTGACAAGCTTTGGAGAAAATATGTTTAATCGCCCTCATGGGATTCATATTGATCACGAGGGGAATGTTTGGGTTACAGATTTTGAAGGCCCTGATGGCGTTGATCCTAGGCGTGATGGTAAAGGCCATCAAGTCTTTAAGTTTAGTCCAGAAGGTGCCCTTTTAATGACCTTAGGTAAGGCTGGTATCGCCGGTGATGGGTTAGATGAATTCAATAAGCCATCTTCAGTGGTTGTGGCGCCTAATGGAGATATTTTTATTGGTGACGGTCATGGTGGTGACTCTAATGCGAGGATCTTGAAGTTTAACAGTGAGGGCACGTTTATTAAGACTTGGGGGGAGAGTGGTTCGGCACCAGGTGAGTTTAATGAACCTCATACATTAGCAATGGACTCTGCCGGACGACTTTTCGTCGGCGACAGAGCAAATAGTCGAGTTCAGATTTTTGATCAAGACGGAAATTTTATAGATGAATGGAGTCAGTTTGGACGACCAAGTGGCATGGTTATCGATAGTAACGATATTCTTTACATAGCTGATTCAAGTTCGGTGGGGAGTAACCCTGGGTGGCAGGAAGGAATAAGAATTGGTAGTGCAAAAACCGGTAACGTAATAGCTTTTATAGAAGATCCGGATGGAGATGGGTCGCAAGAAGGTGTTGTCGTTGATGTAAATGGTGTTATTTACGGGTCTCTAACGGGCGGAATGGCACTAAGGCGATATGTCGAGAATTAATCATAAAGGTTTTTCTATAAAACTTTTTATAGGTGGGGTGATATGGACAGAAGAAAAGCAAAAATAATATCTAAATTTATCTTAAGCATCTGTATAGCTTGGGGTTTCTTGTCAGCGGTAAATCTCGCAAATACCCAAACTCCTCAATTGCTTGAGATAACAATAGATGATGTACATGCATCATTGGCGTCAGGGCAGATAACATGCCGTTCATTGGTCGAATTTTATCTTGAAAGAATTGAAGCGTTTGATCAACAGGGCCCAACGCTAAATGCGATCCAGCATATCAATGAGGCTGTCCTTGATGAGGCGGACACACTTGACCGTTCTTATAGTGATTCAGGTTTTATAGGACCGCTGCATTGTATTCCAATTCTTTTGAAGGATCAGGTTGAAGTTAGCGAGATGCCAACTACTTATGGCTCAGCGGTTTTTGCCGGTTTTGTTACAGGCCGTGATGCCACAATAGTGAGTCGTATGAAAGAGGCAGGCGCAATTATTATTGCAAAAACAACTATGGGTGAGTTTGCCTCTCGTTATGTTGGTTCAGCATTTGGAGTTGCGCGTAATGCTTATGATCCTATGCGTAATCCTAGTGGCTCCTCAGCTGGCACAGGGATTGGTGTTGCCGCTAATTTTGGGTTGATAGGTATTGGGGAAGATACTGGCGGTTCTATCCGTGGTCCTGCATCGGTACATAACTTGGTTGGATTGCGGCCAACAGTACCATTAGTTAGTCGTTTTGGAATGATGCCAGCCAATCCAACAAATGACACACTAGGACCAATTGCAAGAACGGTGACGGACGCGGCAATTTTGCTGGATGTTATTGCTGGCTATGATCCTAATGATCCTGTTACTGCTTATTCTGTTGGAAATATTCCAAGCAGCTATAAAGATTTTCTTCTTCAAAATAGCTTGCGCGGTGCGCGTATTGGAGTGATACGTCAGTCTATGGACCCTAGCACTGATCCAGAATCAGAAGATTTTCAGAAGGTTCGAGATGTTATTGATTTGGCGATCGAAAGAATCGAATCGCTTGGAGCGATACTTATAGACCCAGTTGAATTTCCTCTTATGGAAATCGTGCATGAGACATATGGAAATAATAATTTTGAAACAGAAGAGGCGATCAACGAATATTTAGCTGATCTTCCTGGGTCGCCAGTCTCAAGCCTTAGGGAGATTCTTTTGCAAGGAAAAGTTACACCCTGGCGAGCGAGTGACCTCATGGGCGTTATTGGCAGGTCTACTCAAGACCCAGGATACCTTCAATTTATGCTTGCAAGGGAAAGGATACGCGAAGCGGTTCTTGCTTATATGGCGGACGCTCAATTGGATGCTTTAATTTATGCAACCTTTGATCATCAAACCACTTTAATTGCGTCCGATGCTTTAAGTAATTCTGACACTGAAGATGCGTATGGTAGGGGCAATAATCGACGATTAAGTCCACTAATGGCTTTCCCAGCGATCACTGTTCCCGCTGGGTTTACAGTAGATGGGTTGCCTGTTGGAATCGAGATGCTTGGTAGGGCTTTTAGCGAGGGCATGTTGCTTGGTTTTGCTTATGATTATGAACAATCTACCAATCACCGTAAGCCGCCTAGTTCAACGCCATCCCTTGAGTGATAGAATGTTGTTTGTTTGAAGGCCTCAATGAGAATAAAGGAATCAATAATGAACCCTTTTAGAGCAATGGTTATTGTTTTAATCACTATGTGCGCTGGACCTGTTTTTTCGCAGGCTTGGATAGATTATTACAGTTCAATTGATGATTTCCGTATCCATACTCCAGGTGAATTCGAGGTTTCAGAGAGCCTTTATTCTTCCGAGTATGGTGTTGAGCTTCCAGCACGTATTTATAGCTATGAGCCAGGTGAAGATTATTATTCTGTTACAGTTGTTGATTACACTCAGTCTGAAAGGCTTCATGAAGAACGTGCAAGGAATGAGGCGGAATATCTTTTGTATTGGGAGATCGATATCAGAGCTTCGGTTGCTTACGCCGCAACCAATTTTCGTCAACGAGGAGGCGAAATAACTTACGATGCTTATCACTATATTGATCGAATTGAAGGGCATCAGCTACAGATTACAAACGAAGATAATTCACGAACATATGCAGCCATGTATCTGCATGACAGTCGTCTCTATATTGTTGAAGCAACAGTAGAGCCGGGATCTTTGCCACCAGGATTTTTTCAGCAATCTTTGCAGTTTATGGATGACAATGGAGTGCGTATTCGTTACGAAGATTTTTTAGAAGCAAACAAGGTTCGCACATCGTGTGGAGGGGCTCAGGAAGGAATAGCATGTAATGATTGGACGAGGTGATTCATCATGCATGTCTATAAGTATGCTAAGGAGGGTATAAAATGAAATATCTTATGAAGATTCTAGGCTTTATGTTGCTTGCTACGATTAGCAGCTTAACGCCAGCACACCACTCTCATGGAAATTATGAAATGACCGAGTACGTTTATCTTGAAGGGGTTGTGCGACAGCTTCATATGGTTAATCCACATGCGTGGATTTATCTTGAAGTAATGCACGATAGTGGAGATGCAGAAATGTGGGCATTGGAGGCAGGTAGCGTCCGTGCACTTACTAGAAATGGCATTAATGAAGATACAATTGCAGTTGGAGAGACAGTTTCTGTACGTTGTCATCAACTAAGAGATGGTGATAGAGGTTGTCTACTGGGGTTTCTGACAGGTACTGACGGTGTAGAGAGATTGTGGGATTAAGCGGATTTCGATAATAAAGAGCCACAATGGCTTTATATAAGAATAATCACACCTGAGGTAGAACAAAATGTCTTAATAGCATATGTCGCTTTGAGATTGAGGGGGGAGTTATGCATCCAGCATATTTAATAGCTGATATAAGTCTGCATAATTTAGAGCGGTATCAGGACTACATAGATAATGTGCCTGATTTGATAAAGAGACATGGTGGAAGATACCAAGTACGTGGTGGTGATGTAGATATACTTGAAGGCAGCTATTGTCCTTCACGGCTTATTGTTCTGGAATTTCCGGATCGTACGGCAGCACTTGCTTTCTATAATGATCCGGACTATCAACCTTATAAGCGACTTAGGCAGTCAGTTTCCGATGGCACTCTAGTCTTAGTTGATGGATGTTAATTATTGAAAAGATGATTTATTCATAGAGCTATGCTTTAGCGGGCACCTATTTTTTATTGGATAAGACAGATGTTCTATACAGAACTAAGTGGGGTTTAAATATGGCAAGTTTTTTGTCACGACGTGAGATGTTAAAGCGTGCCGCAGCTGCAGGAATGACTAGTGCGGTTCCAGCTAAAGCCCTCGCACAGATGCTTCCTGAACGCACACGAGATCAATTTGAAAATTTGAGTAATGTGGAATCTGAAATTCTTGAAGCAATTGTTTCACGTTTGATTCCTACAGATGAGAATGGGCCTGGAGCATTAGAGGCTGGCGCAGCTAACTACATTGATAAAGGGCTTGCAAATGCGCTTTCTCAATCGCACACAGCCTATTCAGCTGGTCTTGCAGCCCTTGATGCTTATGCACATCAGTTGACTGGCAGAGGTTTTGTAGTGCTTGAGCACGGTGAACAGGATTCTTTATTAGAAGATTTAGAACAAAACCGTGCTGTTGGATTTGAGCCGGATTCTGCAACGTTTTTCAATCTAATATTGCGCCATACGATTGAGGGTACATTTTCTGATCCTGCTTATGGAGGAAATCAAGATTTTATTGGGTGGGAGATGATTGGATATCCAGGTATTCGACTCGGGGTTACGGTTGAACAACAGCAGATGGATTATTTTCCTCAAATGAATCGAGTTTCTGCCCATGATCTACCTATGTTTGATGTCAATATTTCAGAGGAAAGTGGCAATGACGATTAGGCTTCCTGGAACTGATGTCGTCACAATCGGACTTGGCGGGGCAGGTGGTATAGCAGTGCTGCCACTCACAGAGTCGGGTATTGATGTTGTAGGTCTTGAAGCTGGTAGGTGGATGTCACCTAGTGATTTTGCGCCAGATGAATTAAGAAATAATTACAGAGGTTGGCCACAGTCTGTACAGAAAGCAAACCGGGAAGTTCCAGTGCATCGTGCGAATGAGCAATCACCCGAGTTTGCGCGAGATAGTTTACACCCAATGATGAATGCGGTGGGGGGTACAACACTTCATTACTATGCTCGGAGTTACCGGTTACATCCTTGGGACTTTGGTGTAGTCAGTGAAACCGCACGTCGTTATGGTGGCGACCGAATTCCTGAGGGTTCCACGGTTGAAGATTGGCCATTAACTTATGCTGATCTTGAACCATTTTATGACAGACTTGAATATGAGCTGGGAGTGGGCGGTTTTGCTGGAAACATTAACGGTAATATTGATCCGCGTGGGAATATTTTTGAGGGTCCTCGGACACGCGACTATCCGATGCCGCCACTGAGGAGCACCAAATTCACTGAGATGATGTCTGATGCTGCAAGACGACTTGGTTACAATCCGTTTCCTTCGCCTGCAGCTATTAATACTCAGGCACACAATAATAGACCCGCATGCCAGTACCATGGTTTTTGTAATCGTGGTGGGTGCCATATAGAAGCCAAGAATTCTACTGCTGTGACGACTATTCCAAAAGCTCAGGCAACAGGAAATTTAAAGATTGTTACGGAAGCTCATGTTACGAGTATTCATGTGGATGCTGAGGGTAGGGCGAGCGGGGTAGAGTATCTTAGAGATGGAGAAACCTATATCCAGCCAGCTGAGGTTGTTCTGCTGGCAGGTTATACCTACGAAAACACCCGATTGCTTTTATTATCAAACTCAGGTGCGTATCCCTCAGGATTATCAAATAATCATGGTCAGGTCGGTCGACATTACATGACGCATGCTCAAAGAGGGGGTGTTCTTGGCCTATTTCCTCATAGACTGAATAGATGGTATGGGCTTCCTGCTCAAGGTTCAGGTATTGATGAGTGGGCGGATGATAATTTCGATCATAAAGATCATGATTTTATTGGAGGTGCGCATTTTTGGGTTGCCCAAGATTCCCGACCTATTTTAGCCGCAAGGATGAATACATTTGGGCAAGCGCCCCGATGGGGATCTCAATGGAAAGAGTTTGTTATGGAGAACGCAGATCGATGGGTTGGGGCACATCTCCAGAAGACTACCCTACCTTACGAAGATAATTACTTAGATTTACATCCAACAATAACAGACCCACTCGGGTTCCCGGTATGCCGAATCACAGCTGAGTACAAAGATAACGAAAAAAAATTAGCTAGATTTACGCAAGAGAAGATGGAGCAATGGTTTCGTGAAGCAGGAGCAATTGATACTTTTCGTATGCCTTTGGGACCAATGGGTCCTTCAACTCATGCTTATGGTGGTACCCGCATGGGTAATAACCCGGATACTAATGTTGTCAATCGGTGGGGATTTTCTCATGAAGTTCCAAACCTGGGTATTTTGGGAGCATCGGTAATGGGTACAAGTGGAGCAAGAAACCCCACCTTAACAGTACAGGCACTCGCATGGCGTACAGCTCAGCATTTAGTTGAAAATTGGAGAAATATTTCAACTTAGAATGTTTTTTATTCTGATATTTTATAGTGGATTATGTTTGCTGATTAGCCAGTTAAATACTGCGTGATAAGTTCAATAGATGCTATTTTTAATGGTGACTGTATATGGTTCTTAAGAACAAGTGTTCAATCCAAAATAGTATGGGTTGTGGGCTCCGTTTTTTTGCTACGTTTGTGGTTTTAAGTAGTGTTAGCTGCCAACCGGTGGATGATATATCTGAAGATCCCACTTCTAGCTTGGGGCTTAGTTCGCCTTTGTTTCGTACTGACCCTGGTTGGCCCCAGGTGCCAGTTCAGTGGAGACTTGGAGAAGTTTCAAGTATTGCCCTGGATAACGATGATAATGCTTGGTTTTTGCATCGACCGTGGACGCTTCCGGAGTCGGAAGCGAGTATGGCCGCGCCTCAAATTCTAGGGTTTGATAGTGCAGGTTCTTTTCTTGATGCTTGGGGAGGTCCGGGAGATGGTTACGAATGGCCTCAGCGAGAGCATGGTCTTCATATAGATAACCAAGGTTTTTTTTGGGTTGGTGGAAATAATTGCCCTGCTCAAAATGAGCCTAGCCTTGATTCTATATCGGATGATCAGGTACTAAAATTTTTGCCTGATGGTACGTTTGTTATGCAAATAGGAAGTAGTAACTCGAGTATTGGCAACTCAGATTTAGTTAATCTCAACAGACCAGCAGATGCCGTAGTATATGCACCGACAAATGAGGTGTTTGTAGCTGATGGATATGGTAACCACAGAGTTGCTGTTTTCGATGCAGACTCAGGTATTTTTAAGCGTATGTGGGGCGCGTTTGGAAATATCCCAGAAGATAATGAGCAGTGTCCCTATGTTTTTCTTGATTCAGTTCCTGATGGGCCAGGTCCCGCACAGTTCAGTATCGTCCATGCCATCCGTATTTCGAATGATGGCTTGGTTTACGTAGCGGACCGAGAAAACAGACGAATCCAGATATTTACTTTAGATGGTAGGTACGTGGATCAGATCATCCAACAAGAAACTCCTTTTGCACGAAATATCGCTTTATCACCAGATGAAGAACAGCAGTTTCTTTATGTCGGGGGTGGTCCAGGTATTATGGTTTTTAACCGTCTTAGCCTCCGGTTGCTGACAAGCATAGAAACGACTGTTGGAACTGGTCACCATATCCAGACTGATTCGCAGGGTAATATTTATATTGCTGCTACTGGTGTTGGGTATGAGCGGTTAATCTACATGGGATTATCTTCCGAATCATCGAATTAGCCCCTGACTTCGAGGGTATTAGTGGTAAATAATTCTTCTATTTCAGGTATACGCTGAATCAGATTTTGTTCATGTAGGTATTGTGGCAAGGTTGATAAAGCCAAACGATTAGACTCAATGCCATATGGCCAAAAATCATGCCCCATTACACGTCGGGTTTCCTCCATCTCAGCAACGACCCATGGCAGAGTAATTTTGAGTGCATCAGTTTCCATCATTTCGGCATAAGCTAATTCTTTGGCCTTTTTAAAAGCCTCATACAAGCTTACCGCAGCCCATGGGTTTGCATCGTAAACCTCACGTCGGAACACTACGGTATGCATTATTGGAAAAATACCTGTACGTTTAAAATACTCCTTTTCGGACTGTCGGTAGTCTGGAAATAGCCTACGAACCGATGAGGTTTTACTATTAAGAGACATTGGTGCATTAGGCGAAATAATTGCATCCAGTTCTCCTTTTTCAAGCATAGGCCCCATATCTTGTTCAATTGGCATCCTATGGAGAACAACGCTTTCCGGTAAATCAAAATCAATTCTCGATGGACGTTGTAACCCATCCTGTGTTCCGCTAAACCATTCGATTGAATCTGGTTTTACGCCATATTCATGCAGTAATAGCCCTCGAGCGACTACGGCAGCTGTCATTGAATACTCTGGCACACCAATTTTCTTGCCTATAAGGTCTTTGGGTTCATTTATACCTGCATTTTTGTTGATGAAAATACAGGAATGACGGAATAGACGTGATGGAAATACAGGTATTGCAATAAACTTCTCATCGCCCTCTGCTCGAAGCATGGTGTAGTTAGAGAGAGAAAGTTCTGAAACGTCAAATTCTTGATTTCTAAGCATTCGGAAAAAAGTTTCACTCGGGCGAGATATTATGGGTTTGATATCTATTCCTTCAGGACTGATGGTGCCATCCATTAATGGTTTAACTCGGTCATAATCCCATGCGGCAAAAGTAAGGCTTAGTCGGCTCATAATGCGTCTCCGAACTTAAAAATGATTGAAAGGCACAGGCATGTTCGGCTTGTGCTCCCTAGATGGTAACATCTGAACTGTATCTAACTTTTAAGTATGACTTTTCTAATGAAAGAACCATACATAGCTTCTACCATGGGTCTTGATCTAGGTAGAATCTGTAAGGTTGAAGGCCTTTACACATAAAAAGTAAGTGATACTGGTTTCATTAGGCATATACAGGCAGCTTAGAAAAACTTTTGATTGAGCATTTAAATTCATTGAAAAACAAGAGCTTAAAAGTATTGATCTGTTTGTGTAGTACATTTGCATTAATGATTCAATTAACATCTTGTGCAGCGCCGCAGGCGGTTGTTCAGGAGACGACAGAGTCTCCCGAAGAAGTTTTATCGGAAGTGCTTACTGGCCCTTCAGACTCCGATGGTTTCTTTACCCGATCTCAAGCCTCTCGCGGTGAGCGACGATTTGACCAACTTTGTTCAGATTGTCATAGGGGTGTTGAAATTAGACGAATTTGGTTTGGTGGTCAGAGACATCAGACGGCAGATAGTCTTTATAAAGTTATATCTACAACAATGCCTGATGGGAACCCAGGAGGCCTTAATTCCGACCAGTATACTGATATTGTAGCCTTCCTATTGAGCTTAAATGGTTATTCAGAAGGGCAAAGCGAATTACTCCCGGATCAGGAAATACTTGAAGGGATAAGCATTCCATTACCCTAAATGGGAATAATAAAAAAATAGTTTGTGATCAGGAGAACAGATTGATGACGAAAAAAAGAAATAAAGCCTTTTCAGGAGGCATAGTTATAGCGACTGCAGCTCCTTTTTTCTGTTGGGGCACTTTGTTCTCACAAGAGAACCCTGATCTTGAGGGAGAGTGGCGTTATATAGGTGGAAATGCCTCCCATACACGCTATACCCCATTGGATCAAATTAATGCAGATAATTTTGAGGAACTGGAGATTGCTTGGATCTGGCGAGGAGATAATTATGGCCCACGTGTCGACTATGTTTTTCGTTCCACACCACTTTATATTGACGGTTTGCTTTACACAGTTGCAGGACAGCGTCGAACGGTAGCTGCTATTGATCCTTCTTCAGGGGAGACCATGTGGACTTATCGTGAACCTCATACGACACGTTTTGATCGTGGTATGCGAAATAATTATGGAAAAGGTGTGACTTATGCGGAAGTAAACGGAAGAGGTATTGTCTATACCACTAGTCCGGGATTTTTTCTGCATGCCTTAGATGCTGAAACAGGACGTCCTCTAGAAAACTGGGGTAATACTGTGCCGATTGAAGGGTTTCCACAAACGGGCGTGGTGGATATGCTTCCAGATTTAGTCAGTGATTGGGAGCCATGGCTGAATTCAGGTTATACCTATGATCCCTACAATGGAATTCCAAAGGAATTAGGTAACCTGAGCACCTCTTCTCCACCTATAGTGGTGAATGGTGTGGTGATCGTAGGTAACGTTCATGAACAGGGGTACTATCAGACTCGAAATGAAAATGTACCGGGTGATATTCTCGCCTACGATGCTGAGACTGGTGAATTTCTTTGGAAATTCCATGTAATTCCGCGTCCTGGTGAGTTTGGTCATGATACTTGGGAAAACGATGCCTGGAGGACGACTGGTGATGTCTCTTCTTGGGCCCCTATGTCTGCAGACCTAGAACGTGGGCTCGTTTACATTCCAACTAATCCTCCCACAATGGATTTTTATGGTGGTTTCCGCCCAGGTGATAACTTGTATGGCACAAGTATTATTGCTCTAGATGTGAGGACCGGCGAGAGGGCCTGGCATTTCCAAACAGTTCATCATGATATTTGGAATTTTGATAATCCTGCGGCACCGGTTTTACTTGATGTAACAGTTGATGGGGTACCAACGCCGATATTAGTTGAAACTACTAAGCAAGGTTTTGCTTATACCTTTAATCGTGAAACTGGCGAGCCAGTTTGGCCCATGGAGGAGCGACCCGTTCCACAGTCAGAGATACCGGGAGAGCAACTTTCGCGAACTCAACCGTTTCCGACTAAACCTGCCGCCTTTCAGTTACAAGGATTAACTGAGGAGGATTTGATTGATTTTACTCCTGAGTTGAGAGCAGCAGCTATAGAAGTCATGAAGGATTATCGGACTGGTCCTCTTTTTAATCCCCCAATCCAGGTCGGACACCCATCTGGGCTGCGATCATTTGTAAGCTGTCCTAGTGGAGCATCTAATATTTTTGGCCCGCCGTCAGCGGATCCTGAGAGTGGTGTCCTCTATATTCCAACATTACGCAGCTGCAGATCTGAGAATGTTGTACCTGGAGTCGAGATGGATGACCCTTATGATCCCATGACTACTGGTGAGACAATTTCAGATTGGGTTGTTGCTAATCGTGGAGATTTCATGGGTCGAGGCCCTCAAGGATTGCCAATTCTTAAGCCGCCATACAGTGAAATCGTTGCTATAGACATGAATACTGGAGACCATCTTTGGGCTATTCCTAATGGTGATACACCTGATCGAATTAAAAATCATCCTGCACTTCAGAATGTAGATATTCCAAAAACAGGCGTACCTTCTCATCCAATAACAATGGTTACTAAATCATTACTAATTGCTGCAGAGGGAGGAGCAGGCGCCCCTGTCTTGCATGCTATAGAGAAAAATACTGGTAATAATCTTGGAAGCGTTGAGCTACCAGCTCCAGGGCGTTATGGAATGATGGGTTACATGCATGATGGGATACAGTACATCGTTGTGCAGGTATCAAGTGCAAATTACCCAGGAGCGTTGGTCGCACTGCGGCTACCATAATGATGAATTTCGGGTTGCTTGGTAAGGTTTTTGATGCTATCACGTTGGGTCTAAGATTTAAGTTCTTAGCCTGTTTCTTGTTGGTCGCCGTTTCGGCACCTTTGGTTGTTCATGCTCAGGGTGTACTCCATGATGAGCGTGAGATTCATTTGACGGAGGTGCAACAACTTACATTTAGTGGTGAAAACGCTGAGGCTTATTGGTCCCCAGATGGTTCTGAGTTAGTGTTTCAGGCTACTCGTGGTTCTTATGAATGCGATCAAATATTTCGTATGTCCATAACTGACCCTGCAGCACTTACGCTTGTTTCTACTGGCCAAGGCCGTACAACCTGCGGATATTTTACTGCTGATAATGAACGTATTATTTTTTCTTCAACTCATGCAGACAGTGAGCAGTGCCCTGTTCCACCAGACCGTTCACAAGGTTATGTTTGGCCGCTATATGACAGTTTTCAGATATATAGCGCAAAGCCAGATGGCTCTGATCTTATTCCGCTGACCGATACCAACAGCTATGACGCTGAGGCGACCGTGTGCTCAACTGATGGTTCTATAGTTTTTACGTCTACACGTGATGGAGATTTAGACTTATATCGCATGGATGCGGATGGTTCGAATGTGCAACGCCTTACTGATGAAACTGGATATGATGGAGGTGCTTTCTTTTCTAGGGACTGTTCACATATCGTGTGGCGAGCATCAAGACCTGTTGGTGATGCTCTCGAAAGCTATCAAACACTTCTTTCTCGAGACCTTGTGCGTCCCAGTGAAATGGAGCTCTGGGTAGCTAAAGCTGATGGCTCAGAGGCAAGACAGATTACCTATTTAGGTGGCGCAAACTTTGCACCATTCTTTTTTCCAGAAGGTGATCGAGTTCTTTTTTCTTCAAATCATCATGACCCCGCTGGTCGAGAATTTGATATTTGGGCAATTAATATTGACGGAACGGGCCTTGAACGCGTGACTTATACACCAGATTTTGACGGTTTTCCTATGTTTTCCCCAGATGGTGAATCATTGGTGTTTGTTTCAAATAGAAATCAAGGCGCTCCTGGTGAGACAGACATTTATCTTGCTCGCTGGAATGATACCGTTCCAAATATTGCTGAAGGCCCAACAGATCGTTATATGGCTGATGTGGCTTGGTTGGCTGATGATGCTCGTGTTGGGCGTGGGTTACGCACCCCGGGATTGGCTTTATCAGCTGAATGGATTGAGGAACAGTTTAAAGAAATTGGGTTAGATCCGGCTGGTGGTAATGGTAGTTACAGTCAAAGTTTTAATGCTGTTTATGAGGTGCAAAGAGGGTCGAGGACTTCTTTAGTTGTTGATGGAGTTGCCGTTCCTTCCGATGACTTTGTTGTTCCTGGGTTTTCTGCTAACGGAGATATATCTGGTCCGATTGTTTTTGCTGGCTGGGGGATCAAGTCAGATGAAAATGGGATTAATGACTATGAGGGGATAGATGTTGAAGGCCGTATAGTTTTGGTGCGACGCTATACACCAGATGGAGGAGTTTTTGAAGATTCCTCTGTGCGGAGACGTCTTGGTGATTTGCGTTATAAGGCTTTTATGGCTCGCGAGCATGGAGCACTCGCTCTTTTGGTGGCAGATTTACCTATTGATGACGATAAAGATGAGCCAACCCTTCCAGTTTTAAGAGTGGACCCTCAAGGTAGTGCGGGTATTTCTGTTGCTGTTCTAAAGCGCAACTGGGCAGAACAATTATTACAAGGTGATCACAATATAGCTTTGACTGCTGAATTGATTAAGAACACTCGAGAGATACACAATATTGTTGGTCGACTGACGGCAACTAATCGAATTCCTGGGGCAGTGCTTTTAGGTGCACATTACGATCATTTGGGTTTTGGTGGTTCAGGTTCTCTTTCGCCAACCGTAACAGAAATTCATAACGGTGCAGATGATAATGCTTCTGGAACTGCTGCTTTGCTTGAGGCAGCCCGGGTGCTTTCTAATCATAGTGATGAACTTAGACGTGATGTAATTTTTGTTGCCTTCACTGGTGAGGAGTCCGGTCTCCTTGGATCAAGTTATTTGATGCAGAATCCACCTGCTGGCGCAGCGCCTTCAGGATTGGTAGCAATGCTTAATATGGATATGGTTGGCCGGCTTCGGAATAACCGAGTATCTGTGCTTGGAAGCGATTCTGCTGAAGAGTGGGATGCTATTGTTCAGCCACTTTGTGATGAATTAAGACTTGGGTGTGAATTGGGTGGTGATGGATATGGTCCTTCAGATCAAACGCCTTTCTATGCTTCTGGCGTTCCTGTGCTTCACTTGTTTACTGGTACTCATGCGGAGTATCACAAGCCTACAGATGACGTAGAACTGATAAATGCAGCTGGTGGCGTTCAAATCGCAAATTTGGTTGCTTCGATCACTCTCGATTTAAATGCATTAGATACACTTACTTATAGAGCATCCGAAGCCCCTGCTCCGATGGGAGATATGCGAGGATATGGAGCCTCGCTTGGCTCTATCCCTGATTACACAGGTTCGCCTGCAAATCGTCCAGGTATGTTGTTATCGGGGGTTCGTGCAGGAGGCCCTGCTGAGGATGCAGGCCTTCAGCGGGGTGACCTCATAACTGAGTTGTCTGGGCGTGAGGTTAGGGATATTTATGATCTCATGTATATCCTCCAAGAAGCGAAACCTGGTGAGGAAGCTAATATTATTTATGAGCGTAACGGCGAAACTATTGAAAGTATGGTTATCTTTGGAGAAAGCGGTAACCGTTGACAGGCCCTTATAGGAAACATATGAAAAGAAGAACATTTTGTGGAATCACGTTAGCAACTTTTAGTTTAGCGATGACCTCGTGTAAAACCGCTCGTTTTATACGTATAGGTGCGGGCAATCCCGGAGGAGCATTTTTTGTTTTCGCTGGAGCAATTAGTACATTATTAGAATCAGCCGGAATGAGCCCAAGGGTTCAGACAACAGGCGGAGGGGCCCAAAACGCGATTTTATTAGATATGGGTGAGCTTGATATTGGAATCATGAATAACATAGACGCTGCCCAAGCACTCTATGAAGACGACCGGTTAAATGTAAGAAGTATTATGCCGATTTTCAATGGAACGCATCATTTTGTGGTTAATGCTGATGAGCCCATATACACATTATCTGATCTTCAGCAGCAGCCATTTGGTCTTGGTAACAGGGGAAGTACTCATGATGTTGCAGCGAAACAGATCTTTGAGATTCTTAATATAAGCCCAAGAATTCGAAATGCTGGTAAAGGAGATACAAATAACATGGTACGAGACGGCTTGTTAAGCGGTTTCTTTGCTACTAGCGCCGTGCCGATGCCCGCTATTCTAGAGTTGCAGACCTCGCTTAACTTACGGTTACTAGAGTTTTCTGATGAAGAGTATCTGCGGGTTGGTAATAATGCGCCATGGCTAATAAAAGATTCAATTTCACCGGTATACAACGGGTTGGAAAGGCCAGTAAAAAGCTTTTCTTCATGGAGTGCGCTTATGGCAAATAAGGATGTCGAGAATCAGGTGATTTATGATATTTTGAGCGCTTGTTACTCTGGTGCTAGCTCTATAAAACGTGCGCATCAATCTGCAGATATAAATCCTAATCTAATCTCAACATTAGTAGCGCCGTTGCACCCTGGAGCAGAGTCATACTATCGAGATCAGGGCATCATGATACCTGATGAATTAGTTTCTTAGAGCGCGGTTCTAGATGCAAATCCAACCGCAGAATTCTCATAATTGGGGTCCTCTTAGAGATCGTTTTCTTTCTCGAACTGGTCCCTTAAGACAGCTCGCTTTTGCTATTGCTGTATTAGGAGCGCTGTTTAATATCGTTGGGTTAAACCTGTATCCGGTGGATGCGTTTATTTTGCGCCCTACCTTTCTGTTTGTGACATCAGTTATTGCATTTATCATTTATCCCGCGGGCAAAAAGGATCAAGAATATCTTAGCGTATACGATATTGGTTTATTGCTTCTAAGTGTCTTAGCCTATCTGTATACAATTTTTAACTATGATGGATTGGCATCACGGGCTGGGGTACTTTGGATTACGCCAGATCTTATCGCTGGCACTATGCTTTGCGTGACAATTCTAGAACTTGCCCGGCGGACTATGGGTCCAGCTCTTCCAATTATTGCTTTGGTTCTTATGACTTATGCACTTTTTGGACCATATTTCCCAGGCATTCTTGGTCATTCTGGTTTTGGGATTGATCGCGTTATTAGTTATGTCTATAGCCTTGATGGCATTTTTGGCACTCCAGTTTCAGTAACTGTGACTTATGTTTTTGTTTTTGTTCTTTTCGGCGCCATGATGGAAGCGACTGGCGGAGGAAAAGTGCTAATTGATGTCGCAGTAAGCTTAACTGGTAGGTCTCGAGGGGGTAGTGCAAAAATAGCTATTGTCGGTAGTTCTTTCTTCGGTACTCTGAATGGTAGCCCTGTTGCAAACGTAACTGCCACGGGTGCATTCACTATTCCATTGATGAAAAAGACAGGATATCAACCAGCTTTTGCGGGGGCTGTTGAAGCTGCTGCTTCAACAGGAGGGCAAATACTTCCTCCAATTATGGGCGCCTCTGTTTTTATCATGATGGATATTCTCGGTACTGATTATGTCTCGATAGCAAAAGCAGCGCTCATACCTGCATTACTTTATTACGTAGGAGTTTTTTGGATGGTGGACTTAGAAGCGCGTAGAACAGGCGTGCAGGGTTTACCAGAAGAAGAAATACCCAGAACCAAAAAAGTTCTTAAGGAAGGTGGGTACCTGCTTATTCCAATTCCAGTCTTGCTCTATGCTTTACTGGTTGCTCAGGTTTCTCCATTAAGAGCTGGTTTGATCGGTACGCTTGCTTGCCTAGTAGTAGGTTTTTTAGGAAGAAAAGCCAATACGTCGCGACCCGCCTTTAACTTTAAGGCGATTGCAAATGCTCTTTATGTGACGATGAGAGGGTCCATACTAGTTGCTGCAGCATGCACAGTTGCTGGCATAGTTTTAGGTGTGCTCGGTCTCACAGGTCTTGGCCTGAATGTGGCTAATATCATTCTTAACTACTCGATGGGTATGTTGCCGCTAGCTCTAATTCTGGCAACTGTAGTTGCTATTATTATGGGCATCGGGATGCCAACCACTGCTGCTTACATAATTTGTGCGACGATTGTTGCTCCAGGATTAGTTGAAATGGGTGTAACTGCTATAGGCGCACATTTATTTGTTCTTTATTTTGCAAATTTATCAAATATTACGCCTCCGGTAGCGTTGGCATGTTATGCAGCGAGTGGTATTTCTGGGGCCGATCCACTAAGGATTAGTATCACTGCATTTAAACTGGGTTTAGCTGGATTCCTTGTACCTTTCGCATGGATTTATGGGCCGCAGCTACTTATGGACGGAGATGCATTATCAGTAGGTTATGCGGCATCAACCGCACTGATTGGCATACTTGCGCTCGGGGTCAGCCTACAGGGTGTTATTGGCTCTAACACTCTGAATTGGTTCTCACGCATTTGTGCTGCATTTGCAGCAGTTTTTTTTGTTATGCCTGATGGTTTAACCGATATATTTGCTTTAGTAATTATCCTGCTGTTGTTTTTAGTTATTATCAGGAGAAGACGAAAAGTGCCTAAAAGGACTGTAGACAATATATAGAAGAGTTGACTAAGTTTTTTTAAATTAAAAATTTTCGTTGTAATGCAATCACAGTTGATGCTGGAGAGTTAATTGCTATGAGTTATAAACACATAAAATTAGACGAGGCGGGAGGATTTCAGACTATTACCATGTCGCGAGCGCATCGTAGAAACTCTCTTTCTGAAGATCATCTACATGAATTATTTGACGCGTTTAGCCTCATATCTGAGAGTAATACTAAAGGTATTATATTAGCGGCAGAGGGACCTGTTTTTTCATCTGGCCATGATTTTAATGACATGCATGGTCGTGACTTAGATGGGATGAAAAAGCTTCTTAATTTGTGTGGAGAGTTTATGCAACTACTTCAACGTATACCACAACCTGTGATTGCCCAGGTTGAGGGGCTTGCAATAGCAGCAGGTTGCCAATTAGTAGCTTCGTGTGATTTTGCTGTGGCAGGTGAGTCGACACACTTTCAAATGCCAGGTGGCAGTGGCGGCTGGTTTTGTCATACCCCTGGAGTTGCGCTTGTTCGGGCTGTAGGTCGTAAACGGGCCGTAGAGATGTTACTGACAGGAGACCCTATTGACGCTCAGACTGCTGCTGATTGGGGGTTAATTAATCGAGTGGTGCCAGATGACCAAGTGGTTGATCAAACTCATCAGCTACTTCAAAGGGCTACTCGAGGTAGCAGATATTCTAAAGGAGAGGGTAAGAAAGCCTTGTATAGGCAGATGGACCTAGATATTGCGGGTGCTTATGACTTAGCTTCTGAAGTGATGGCAGAAACTTCCCAATCTATAGACGGGCAGGAACAGATGGTTTCATTTATGGAAAAACGACGGCCTGAATTCAGCAAATAAAAAGTATTCTGATAATTAGCCGATAGTTTTACTTAACAACCGTTAGACTAGTCTCTGTTGTGCTAAGACTTCTAAGGAGGTCGCTGACTGCATCGGAGCGCTCTTCGTCAGCTTCTAGATCCCATTTAATTCGAATTTTAAATGGACCTTCTAATCGGAAGGATTCAGGGTCTTTTTTTACTAGTTGTATAATATTCTCTGGGTTGACAGTTGCATTTTCCCCAAACTCCAGGTAACCACCTGTATTATCAATTCGGATTTTTTTGATACCTAAAGATAGTGCTATAAGTTTTAGTTTTGTTAACTCAAATAATGTCTGTGCAACAGTTGGAAGGAGACCAAAGCGATTAATTAGTTCTACCTGTAGTTCCTGTAAAACCTCCTCAGACTCAGCGCTAGCGATTCTCTTGTAATGTACTAAGCGCATGTGAATATCTGGCATATAATCATCTGGGATAAGTGCTGGTAGACCTATTTCTACCTCAGGACCATGTTCAAGCGCATACTCTAGTTTTGGTTCCACCCCATCGCGCAAAGAATTAACAGCACGTGCTAGTAAATCGTTGTATAGATTGAAACCAACAGCGTGAATTTGGCCGCTTTGTTCTTCTCCAAGAAGTTCTCCAGCACCACGGATCTCAAGATCATGAGTGGCTAATGTAAAGCCTGCGCCAAGTCCTTCTAGTGCTTCAATTGCCTCTAAGCGTTTAGCAGCATCTGCTGTTAAAGCTTGAAAGGGTGGAGCAATCAGATAGGCATATGCTTGATGATGAGACCTTCCGACTCGCCCTCTAAGTTGATGTAATTGAGCTAACCCTAGTCGATCTGCTCGATTAATAATAATGGTGTTAGCAGTGGGGATATCAATTCCACTTTCAATGATTGTGGTGCAAATGAGTAAGTTGAACTTTCGATTATAGAAATCAAGCATAACTCCTTCAAGCATTCGTTCAGGCATTTGGCCATGAGCAATCCGAATCTCTGCTTCAGGTAAAAGGGTTTCTAAAATTGCCGCAATTTTTTTAATATCCTGAACGCGATTATGAATAAAATATATCTGTCCACCACGCCTAAGCTCTCTAAGAACGGCTTCTCGAATAGATTGATTACGCCATTCACCCACAAATGTTTTAACTGATAAACGATCGACTGGTGGTGTACTGATAAGTGATAAGTCTCGGAGACCACCAAGTGTCATATTTAGTGTTCTTGGTATTGGTGTCGCAGTGAGTGTCAACATATCAACTTCAGCTCGTAGTTTTTTTAAGCGTTCTTTTTGTCTAACGCCAAATCGATGTTCTTCATCAACAATAATTAATCCAAGTTGATTAAATTTAACCTCACTACTTAGAAGTTTATGAGTGCCAATAACGATATCAACTGTGCCTTTGGATAATTCTGAAAGTACTGCTGAGCTTTCTGATCTATTTCTGAATCTAGATAGCAGTTCTATATGAACTGGCCAATCGGCAAATCGATCTGTAAAGGTTCGGAAGTGTTGTTGTGCAAGCAGTGTAGTTGGTACTAACAAACAAACTTGATGCCCAGCATGCACTGCAACAAATGCAGCACGTAAAGCAACCTCAGTTTTGCCAAATCCCACATCACCGCATATAACACGATCCATTGGTTTTTCGCTTGAAAGATCATCTAGTGTCTCTTCAATTACCTTTAACTGATCCTCGGTTTCTTGAAAAGGAAATTCGAGAATAAAACGTTGATAAATATCATCGCTTATAGGTGATCTAATTCCTTTTCTAGCAGCTCGTTCCGCATACAGGGAAAGTAATTCTGCTGCTACGTCTCGTGCTTGTTTAGCCGCTTTTTTTCTAGCCTTAAGCCATTGGTCTGAACCAAGTCGATGCAATGGTGCATGCTCTGGTGAGGCACCTGTGTAGCGTGTCACTAGGTGAAGATTATGAACAGGAATATATAATTTGGCAGACTCTGCATACTCAAGCATTAAAAATTCTGTTAATACTTCGTTGACTGATAGGCTTACAAGCCCAAGGTAACGCCCGATCCCATGTTCTTCATGTACTACTGGTGCACCCACACGTAGATCCGTTAGTTCTCGTACGATTGCATCAGGATCTCTAGCTGGCCGACGTCGTTGTGTTCTTTGGCGTGGCCTATCCATGCCAAGTTGTTCAGCTGTTACCACACGTAGATTACTATCTGGAAGAACAAGACCTGTATCTAGATCGCCTACAGCCAGACATAGCGAATCGTTAATTTGTAAAAATTCATCCCAGTCTTTCAGTAAAGTAGGTGTGAGTCCGCGGCCTTGTAATAATTTGAATATAACTTCTCGACGGCCTGGAGATGATGTCACTAGAAGAGTTCTAGACTTTTTATCAGAGTTTATCCAGCGGGATAGAGTGTCTTCGCTCGTATTTGCAATTGCACTTAATGGGTGACCACTGCCTGCATTGAAATGACTATCATCGAGACTTTCTAGCTCATGGCTATTAAGAGCAATACGTGGAAATTTTTCCATGTTTGTCCTGATTTGATCAGGATTCCAGAACGCCATTTCAGGAGAAAGAACAGGTCTTTCAGAGTCCTCCCCAAGTTGTTTATAACGGTCTTGAATAAGATTCCATCCGGAATCGAGGCTAGCTAGAGCTTGATCAACGAAAACAATTAGGGTGTTTTTAGAAAGATAATCGAGTAGAGATGATGTGGAATCGAAAAATAAGGGCAGGTAATACTCGATTCCAGCTGGAAGTTGAGCTTCGGAGATATTCCTATATACCGAAGACCTCCCTGGGTCACCGGATATTTGGTGTCTATGTCTTGTTCGAAAATCACTAATGGCATCAGCATCAAATGGAAATTCTTTCGCAGGAAGAATTCGAACTTCTTTAACCACGCCTGTACTAATTTGTGTGTGTGGATCAAATATTCTCAGCTGTTCTATTTCTTTATCAAATAGATCAATCCGAATCGGATGTTCAGCTCCTGTAGGGTAGATATCGATAAGCGAACCTCGTACTGCAAAGTCTCCGGGATCAAGAACTTGTTCAACATGCAGGTAACCATGGTTTACTAAGCGTTCTCGAAATTTCTGACTGTCGAGTTGTTGGCCAAGCTGAAGGATCATTGAGTGAGAACTAACGAAGTCAGCTGGAGGAAGTCGTGCTAGGAGCGCTTGAGCATTTACAATTACAATCTCTCTATTTCCTATATCGAGTTGATAAAGAGTAGAGAGTCGCTCAGAGAGCAAGTCTTGTGGTGGTGAAAATACATCATAAGGTAGAGTTTCATAGTCAAAAAAACGTCTTGCTGAATTATCAGAGGAGAAGAAATCTACCTCGCGTTTAATGCCATCTGCGGTTGAGGCCGAATCGGTAACTATGCAGATAGATCCATCGTATTGCTTTATCAACTCACTTATAGCTAGGCTATGTGCACACCCATAGAGCTGTCCCCAGTGAATACAAGTCGGTACCCTTGTTGATGGAATAGGCAGTTGAAAAAGCGAATGTTTTTTATCCACTGGATATCATGTTCTGGTATTGATGAGGAATTATCCCATATGCATGATGTATCTGGGATAGCGATGCTAGAGCCTGATGGGAAAAGGATTGGTTGATATGTATATGGTTAAGATGTGATTCTTAGGCGGTAGGGGTTTGTTTTTAGTGGCTAATGCCACTTAAGTTTACTATTAGTTTAGCTTATGAAATTTGAAATTCCTTTAATTAAGGCAAAACTTGTTCGCCGGTATAAGCGTTTTCTGGCTGATGTGATTTTATCAGACGGTAGTGAGACGACTGTTCATTGCCCTAATACGGGTTCTATGCTTGGATGTAATGAGCCCGGATCAACTGTATGGCTACTCCCCGTTGACAATCCTACTCGAAAATATCCGCTTGGGTGGGAGTTGGTTGAAGTTAATGAATCAGTGTTGGTTGGTATTAATACTGGGCGTAGTAATAATCTTGTTGCTGAGGCTTTGGAGCGTGGATTAATTGGGGAGCTCACAGGCTTCGCATCGATACGACGAGAAGTAAAAATTACAGGTACACGTTCGAGGATAGACTTTCTTTTAAGTGAACATAAGACAGAGCCAGATTGTTATCTAGAAGTAAAAAATGTGACTGCGTCTGTAGATAATGATTGTGCTTTTTTTCCAGATGCAGTCAGTATTCGTGCAAAACGCCATGTTGAGGAACTGGCACAAAGAGTAGAAGCTGGTCAACGGGGAGCCCTCTGTTTTTGTGTGCAGCGCGCTGACGTTGAATATGTAGTGCCTGCGGATGAAATAGACCCTGCTTACGGTAAAGCGCTTAGAAAGGCAGTGGAAGTGGGAGTTGAAGTTTACGCTTTAGGAGCCACTGTTACGTCACAAAGCGTAAGTTTGGAACGAAGACTTCCAGTAAAGTTAGATGGAAAGTATTAATTTATACGACGTATGATTCGCTGATGGTCACTTTCTTCTGTTCTCTCAAGTTGCTACGACTCTGCTAGCGACTCATATGGTATAACCATGAGGTGTCTGTTGTCCTAGCCATGTGAGATTTTAGGATAGGTTTTTTATGTCTTGTTATGTTTCGTCCACTTGAGGTTTTTATAGGTCTGCGTTATGTGCAAGCTCGTGCGCAGAGAGGGTTCGTCTCATTTATAAGCATGGCCTCTATGCTTGGTATTAGCTTAGGTGTGGCCGCTCTTATCGTAATTCTTTCTGTGATGAATGGTTTTGAGACGGAGTTGCGTACACGACTATTAAGTATGACTGCCCATGCAAGCATTTTTCAGGAAGTTATTGGAATAGAGGATTGGGTTAGTTTGCGTGAAGAGGTATTAGAGAAAGAAGGCGTCATGGGGGCCTCACCCTTTATAAACCTTGAGGGAATGCTTAGTTCTGGAGCAAATCTAAGTCCTGCTATCGTTAGAGGGATTTTGCCTTTTGAAGAAGCGGCAGTCTCTCAGCTTGAGAGGTTTTTTAGAATTGGTAGCTTAAGTGACCTACAAGAAAATTCCCAGAGGATAGTGCTCGGAAGAATACTAGCTCTTAATCTAGGAGTAGGAGTAGGTGACAGGATTAACTTGCTTGTACCGCGAGTCGAAAATGGACGTTTAATGCCCAGTCTTAATGGATTTCTGGTCAGCGGTATATTTGAGGCAGGTGTCCAGGATCATGATGTTGGTTTAGCATTAATTCACTTAAGTGATGCTAGTCAAATTAAAGGCCTCCAAGGGAGGGCGGAGGGACTTGCAATTCGAATGGAAGATCCATTCCAAGTGCTTGAGCTTCGAGAGTCTATGACTTCTGGAGAGACTTTATTCCAATACTCTGACTGGACACTTGAAAATAGCAACTATTTTAGAGCAATAAGAATTGAGAAAGCGATGATGACTATTCTATTGCTATTAATTGTGGCAGTAGCTGCGTTCAATATCGTAGCTTCTTTAGTGATGGTCGTAACTGATAAGCAAAAGGATATTGCAATTCTTCGCACCTATGGGGTCTCTTCTGCACTCATTGCCAGAACATTTATGGTCCAAGGGGCACTGTTGGGTTTTGCTGGAACATTAATTGGAACCGTATTCGGTACAGTACTTGCCTTTAATCTTGCAACTATAGTCCCTTGGCTTGAATCTACATTTAACTTTCAGATTATGCCTGGTGATGTCTATTACGTTACGCAAATACCGTCTGAAGTTAGGCTGATAGATATAATTTTAATATCTTTTTTGGCTTTTCTTGTCACTGTCATTGCTACGATTTATCCCTCTCAGCGTGCGGCAGCAGTCGCGCCAGCAGAAGCTCTCAGGTATGAGTAAAAAGTGAAGCAGCCTTACGAAATTTATATGGCACTACGTTATCTGAGTGCCCATGGGAAAAGCAGATTTATTTCATTTATATCTTTGGTGTCAATGTCTGGGATTGGTCTTGCTGTCGCAGTATTAATCATAGTTCTTTCGGTTATGAATGGTTTTGAGAGAGAGTTACAACAAAGAATCTTAAGCATAATGTCTCATGCGACAGTCAGTGGGATAGATAAACCATTAGATGATTGGTCAGCCTTACGTGAACGTGCTTTGTCTAGGCCAGATGTGACGGCTGCCGCACCATATGTTGATGGTCAGGGGTTGACGATGGTAGGGGATAAACTTTCAGGGGTGCGTGTAAGAGGCATTGAGCCAGCTATGGAAAGGGAGGTATCGGCAATTGCTGATTTAATACAGGAAGGTGATTTGAATGTGCTTCAGCCGGGAAGCTTCAGAGCAATCATTGGTAGAAGCCTCGCCAAAGAGTTGGGAGTGTCTGTGGGGGATTCTATGGTTTTGGTATTAGCTGAGGGTCGAGTTACCCCGGTAGGCCTGATGCCACGTATGCGTACTTTAGAGATTTCAGGTTTATTTGAAGTTGGGATGTATGAGTATGATCGTGGCTTGATTTACGTGAATCTTGAGGATGCCGCGCGTCTATTTGAAAGTGATGGTAAAGCAACAGGTCTCAGGTTAACTGTAGACAATATATATCTTGCTGGAAGGGTTTCAGAGGAGTTTGCGGTCGAGTTAGGAGGAGGGTTTTATATCAGTGACTGGAGCCGACAGCATAGTAATTTTTTTCGTTCAATACAGATCACAAAATCTATTATGTTTATCATTCTTTCTATGGTTATTGCTGTAGCTGTTTTTAATATCGTGTCAACACTGGTGATGGTGGTTCGAGATAAGAGAGGTGATATTGCAATTCTACAGAGCTTTGGAGCAACTGGTAAAAGTATTCTTGTTATTTTTGTAACACAGGGTGCTGTTATAGGAGTTTTAGGGACTACCTTTGGTTTAATGCTTGGAGTTCTTTTTGCTATAAGTCTCGGCGATATTGTGATGTTTGTTGAGAGACTATTTAGTATAGATGTTCTTTCGGAAGAGGTTTATTTTATCAGTGATTTGCCAACTCAGGTGAGGCTTGCCGAGGTTTTCCAAATTGGAGGTCTAGCGATATTTTTAACTGTCTTGGCAACTCTTTATCCAGCGATTAGTGCATCAAGACAACCACCAGTGGAGGCGCTACGACATGAGTAAACCTTTGGGTGAAAAGGATTTGGTTCTACGCGTGGTATCTCTTGTTAAAAGTTTTAATGATGTTGGCCAACGTCTAGAGGTCCTGCGAGGTGTAGACCTTGATGTTAGTGCTGGACAAAGACTCGCGATCATAGGTACATCTGGTTCAGGGAAAAGTACTCTATTGCAGTTGTTAGGCGGCCTCGACGAACCTACTTCGGGAGAGATTTGGATTTCTGGTCAAGCCCTTACCTCGTTGAGTAATAGACAAAAAGGTATGCTTAGAAACAGGTCTTTAGGTTTTGTATATCAATTTCATCATCTTTTGCCAGAATTTACCGCATTGGAAAATGTTGCTATGCCCCTTCTGGTTAGAGGTGATAAGCCTAGAGATGCTGCTAATCAAGCTGCGGAGCTGCTTCATCGTGTTGGTCTTATGGATAGGCTTGAACACCGTCCAGGGCAGCTTTCAGGCGGAGAACGTCAACGGATTGCGGTTGCACGAGCGTTAGTAACTGGTCCTGCTATTGTATTAGCGGATGAACCAACTGGAAATCTGGATAGACCTACAGGAATGAAAATTTTTGACTTAATGCTTGATCTTAATAGTGAACTAGGCACTAGCTTGGTTATTGTTACGCATGATCCAAATCTTGCTGTTCGTATGGATACAGTTTTAGAGTTAAAAGACGGTGTTCTTGTGCATCCTGACCAAATTTAGCTCTGTTTGGCATCTATTCTAATCCTCTTTATATATTGAGATAGTTTGTGAGCCAAGAGGCAGCAGGCTATAGTTCTAGCCGCTATTTCTGGGTTTCAGGTGTTACATGTTGGAGATTGTGCAGGCTGGTGGCTGGTTAATGCTACCGATTATTGCTTGTTCCATTGTGGCGGCAGCTATTATTTTGGAGCGTATCTGGACTTTACAACAGAAACGCGTGTTGCCAGATGATTTAACTATAAAGGTATGGAAGTGGGTAAAGGCAGATAGATTAGATGCTGAAAATCTTCAAATTCTTCATCAGAGCTCGCCTTTAGGGCAGGTTCTTGCTGCTGGTCTAGCAAGTAGCCATGCTGGAAGAGAGATTGCTAAAGAACATATTGAGGATACTGGTAGGCATGTGGTGCATGAGCTAGAACGCTATTTAAATGCACTTGGAACGATTGCAGCTATTTCTCCCCTGCTTGGACTATTAGGGACAGTAATTGGCATGGTAAAAGTCTTTGCGGCAATTACTGAACAGGGTGTTGGCAATCCTGGCGTACTAGCAGGTGGTATATCAGAGGCCTTGATTACGACGGCTGCAGGCCTAACCGTCGCTATTCCTTCTCTTATTGGGTACCGATATCTCAGAGGTCATATAGATACTTTAGTAGTTCGCATGGAAAAGGAGGCAATGATATTTCTTGAGACATTGCTAAAAAATACGGTTACAAAGGTTACAAAGGATGAATCTCCAAACTAGCGTAAAAGAAGGACCTGAGATAAATCTAACATCGCTTATCGATGTAGTGCTTTTGTTACTGGTTTTTTTTATGGTTTCTACTAGCTTTGTTCATGAGACAGATATATCGCTACGTTTACCACAGACGCAAACAGAAGCAAATAATGTATCTTCTTCTTTAGATATTATTGAAATCGCTGTGACTGAAGCTGGCAGTTATCTGGTCAATGGACGCTTGTTGGCAGATGACCGGCGAGATACTTTAAGTTCTTTTATTGAGGGGATTATTGGAGATAGTCGCGAACAGACAGTCGTTATAAGGGCAGACGCTCAGGCGACGCATCAAGCTGTGGTGACCGTATTAGATGTTGTAGGGAAATTGGGGTTTGTTGAAATCAATATAGCTACGGTAATTTTGCCGGAGGTCTAATTTTAATGCCGCATACACGATCACATCTTATTACTATTTACAAACGACTACTGAGGTACGTCATTCCGCATTGGCGTGTAATTCCTGCAGCTCTGGTAGGGATGGTTTTTGTGGCAGCATCAAATGCCTATATACCATTTTTAATGAGCCAGGTTATAGAAGCGCTAGAAGATGGGGGGCGTGCTGGGGGATCTCTCTTTATACCGCTTACTTTATTTCTGACTTTTATAGTACGTGGGGTTGCTGATTTCGGTGCTGTTTGTAGTCTCAGCTGGTTGGGGAGAGCGGTAATCCATGATTTACGCGCGGATATTTTTCAGCACTATACCCGGCTTCCAACTGAGTTCTACGATATAAACCCATCGGGCGCCTTAGTATCAAAACTCACATACAATACAGAGCAAGTTTCTGAGGCTATCTCTGGTGTAGTAGTTGTTAGTATTCGAGATTCATTGACGATAGCTGTTCTTATTGGGGCTATGATTTACTTCAGTCCATTATTGTCAGCCATGGTAGCGATAGCTGCGCCAGTGGTAGGTTGGCTTATTTTTCTTATGAGTAAAGCATTTAGGCGCTATGGGTTGCGGATCCAGACCTCTATGGGTGATGCCACCAGGGTTACGGAAGAGGCGCTAGCAGCCCATCGTATAGTTAAGGTATTTGAGGGTCAGAAACAGCAGAGAAATCAATTTTCTGAAATAAATGAACGTAACCGTAAACAATTTATGAAATTGGTTGTGACCCGTGCAGCAGGGGATACGCTAACTCAATATACGGTAACGGCAGCAGTAACGGCAATGATCGCGGTAGCATTTTCAGGTCTATTTATCCAAGGGTTAGATGCCTCTGTGTTCATAGGATTTTTAACTGCAATGGGAATGACACTAGCTCCACTTAAGAGAATTATTAATGTTAATGCGGCCTTACAAAGAGGTATAGCAGCTGGTATGACACTATTTGAAACTATTGATGAGCCTGCCGAACCAGATTTTGGTACTAGAACAGTCAATAGGGTTCATGGTGAAATTGAATTTAAAGACATGAGCTTTGGTTATAAGACTTCTAAAGGGAAAGTACTTCGTAATATTAATCTGCTTGTGTCAGCAGGAAGTAGTCTTGCAATTGTTGGACGTTCGGGTTCTGGAAAATCAACTTTGGTTGGGTTATTGCCAAGGTTCTATGACGTTAAATCTGGTCAGGTATGTCTCGATGGAGTGGATATAAGGGACTATCAACTTAAGAGCTTGCGTAGGCAGATTAGTCTTGTGAGCCAGGATGTGATTCTTTTTGACGATACTATTTTCAATAACATCGCTTATGGAGCGTTAGCCAACTCATCAAGAAGTATTGTAGAGGCTGCAGCAGAGGCGGCTTATGTCACAGAGTTCGCCAATCAATTATCGGAAGGGTTAGATTCGCGAGTTGGGCAGCGGGGAGCGCTCCTGTCTGGTGGCCAACGACAACGGATTGCGATTGCACGGGCAATACTTAAAGATTCTCCCATTTTGATACTTGATGAAGCTACTTCAGCTTTAGATACACAGTCCGAGAAAAAAATTCAAAGCGCTCTGGAAAAGCTAATGAAAGGGCGGACAACACTGGTTATAGCCCATAGACTCTCTACTGTTGAGCATGTAGACCGTATTATTGTTCTCGATGAAGGAGTCATTACAGAGGAGGGAACGCATATGGAGCTTATGTCACAAAGAGGCATATACAGCGGGCTTTATCAGGGTCAGTTTTCTAATTAGGAATTTTTTGTGCAACGAATCCTAATGCAGTTTTCTGAGTGGCTTTGGTACCGAGAAAACCCAGTGAAATGGGTTCTTTGGCCACTTGGATGGCTTTACGGCATCTTCATGGAGGTGCGGCGTCTCCTATATCGATGGGGAATAAAATCAACCGCAAGGATGCCAGTACCAGTGATCGTTGTCGGTAATATAAGCGTTGGAGGGACAGGAAAAACACCTATTGTAATTTGGTTAGCACAGGAATTGCAGTCTAATGGTTATAGAGTGGGTATCGTTAGTCGTGGCTATGGCGGACTATCAGGGGAATGGCCACAGTCCGTGGGTTCTGAAAGTGACCCTGCTTTAGTTGGGGATGAACCAGTACTGCTTGCTCGTGCGACGAGTTGTCCAGTGATGGTTGGAGAAGATCGGGTCTCAGCAGCAAAAGCTCTCCTTTCTGCAGAGCCATTAGATCTGCTTATATCAGATGATGGGTTACAACATTATAAGCTCGGTCGTGCCTTAGAAATTGTGGTAGTAGATGGGATACGAGGACTGGGGAATGGCATGTGTTTGCCAGTAGGACCATTACGGGAGTTTAGTTCTAGGCTTGCTAAAGTAGATGCCGTAATTGTGAATGGAAAGGATTGGGAGTGCGAGGGTGCTTTTCGAGTACAGCCAGTAGCACAGAGCCTCTATCAGGTTTCAGGCGTTATAAAAAAAACACTAGAGGAATTCAGAGAAACACAAGTACATGCAGTAGCTGGTATTGGAAACCCCAAACGATTTTTTAATATCCTTAAAGATGCTGGCATTGATGTACTGCCTCACCCTCTTCCAGATCATGCAAATTTGAGTAAGGAGGATATTGAATTTGACGATTCTAGGCCAGTTTTAATAACGGAAAAAGATGCAGTGAAGTGTCAGCATTTTGCCCATAGTAATGTTTGGTGCCTGCCCATTAAGATGGAGTTTCAGGTAGAAGACAAACAGCGTTTGATGAGCCTTGTGCTGGGGGAACTTTAAAATATGGAGAATAAGTGTGTTGTAGTTATTCCATCACGTTTTGGTTCGGTTCGCTTGCCTGGTAAACCATTAGCTGAAATTCACGGTCAACCAATGGTTCAATGGGTTTATGAAAGAGCATTAAAGAGCGGTATAGCTGAAGTTGTCATAGCGACTGATGATGAACGTATATTTCAAGTATGCAAGAAATTTGGGGCTCTTGTGGAGTTGACAGATAAAGCACATCAAAGCGGAACAGATAGAATTGCTGAACTTGCTACTAGATTGAATTGGCCAGACGATAAAATTATTATTAATGTCCAGGGTGATGAACCTTTCCTTCCCCCACGCTTGATTTCTCAGGTAGAGGCGCTTCTTGGAAATGATGTTGAGGCAGCCATGGCCACGTTAGTCACACCAATCAAGACCATGGATGAATGGGAGGACTCTAATACTGTTAAGGTAGTAACCGATTGTAATGATCAAGCGCTTTATTTTAGCCGCGCGCCTATCCCATGGCCTCGTGATAATCATGAAGTAAATGGTCTGAGGCATATTGGAATTTATGGATATCGGGCGTGGGCACTTAAGAAACTTGCCTTAAGCCCTCCTTGCCCACTAGAAAAAAAAGAGCGTCTAGAGCAACTTCGAGCTTTATGGCTTGGTTTGCCTATTCGTGTCGCAACAGCATGTGTAGTGCCACCAAAGGGTGTTGATACGATAGAAGATCTTGAAGCTATCCGTCAGAAACCATTAAAAGATCTTGATGTAAGCTGATCAAGTTTGATTTGTATCTAAATAAATATTTTTGATTTATGGAACACCCTCAACTAACTTGGCGAGTTCTTTTTGTATGTATGGGAAATATATGTCGATCACCTACCGCTGAGGGTGCTTTTAAAAAAATTGCAAATAATCAGGCGCCCGAACTTATAGTTGAAATAGATTCTGCTGGTACGCATGCGTATCATGTAGGCCAGTCTCCTGACCCACGGTCTTGTGCCGCAGCAAAACTTCGTTGCATTGATATTAGTGATCAGCGTGGGCGTCAAATAACCAAGGAAGATTTTAGGGCTTTTGATCTAGTACTTGCGATGGATCAACTCAATTACCAAGCGTTAATTGATATGTGTCCTGTTGAGCATCATAACCGGATAAAACTTTTCATGGATTTTGCCCCGGCTTTGGGTCATAAAGAGGTTCCAGATCCCTACTTTGGTGATGGCGATGGATTCGAACAGGCTCTAGATTTGATAGAGGCCGCATCATTGGGGCTCTTAGCATATATAAACACATCATTTCCCTCTGACGAATAGGGTTGTAATGAGCGAGCCCACTTCCCGTTTAGTCTAGTAAACTAATTTTCATTTTTTTCAGGAGATTTTTCAGAAATGGGTTCTTGAGTTGGACGTAATGCCTGATTGGGTTCTTGAGGCTTTTTATTCGAAGTTTCTGAATTATTTGATTTGTCAATTGCAGAAGTAACCATGTTGCTAGCCTGCTTTTTTTCAGGCTTAGATGCTGGCGTATTTGGTTGCGATGAAACCTTTTTCTCTAAGGGTGCCTTAGAGTGATTACCTTTCGAAGGTTCTTGATGAACTTTATTTGAAGCTGCTTGTTTATTTTCATCACGAGGATTGTGTTCTCTTTTGTCAGAGTTTTCTTGATTCTTAATGGCATTATTTGGTCTTTGCCGGTTTGTACTTCGTTGGTCACGACGTCTGCGTGGACCCCGACCAGGGGAGCTATTACCTTCTGAATTATCAGAAGATTGCTGCCCATGCTGTTGCTTGTTTGCTGTTTGTCCACGATTATTATCACGATTTTGATTAGGCCTGCCCTGCTTCTGATTCCGATCACGGGAACGATTATTGTTTTTTCTACGACGGTCCTGATAATTATTTCCGCGTGCTTTACGCGGGCGACCTCTTTGTTTTGGCGGGCTTTTACTTTCAGTTTTTGGTAGTACCAATTTAAGAAGTTTTTGCCACCATGAAATTCCACCGGTACGTCCCTTGTGAGGCTTCTTTTGGTTAGTTGGTCTAGGTGCAGGCGTTTGCGGTAACACATTAGAAACAGCAGCCGGTTCAATGTTCTGTTGTTTATGAGTTTTCTCAAAAGCTTCGCTTAGGTCTTTTTGAGGTTCAACATTTTTATAGCTTGTTTTAGAATTTTCAGGGAGTTCGGATTCATCATCCCGAACACGCTTAATAGAATAGTTGGGTGTTTCAAGGTCAGGGTTTGCAATGAGCACTACATCTACATTGTTGTTATCTTGTATTGCTTGAACCCATTCTCTTTTTTCATTTAAAACATAATTTGTTACATCAAGAGGAAGCTGCGCTATTATTTTTGCTGTTCTGTCCTTTCGAGCTTCTTCTCCCACAAGACGTAAAATAGCAAGTGCCAGAGATTCCACGCTTCTAACATTACCGATGCCATTGCAGCGTCCACATACTGCTTGAGTAGATTCGCCAAGTGAAGGTCGAAGACGTTGACGTGACATTTCTAATAAGCCAAAACGAGAGATCCTACCTATTTGAATTCGAGCACGATCCTGTTTTACAGAATCTCTCAGCCTATTTTCCACCTCTCTCTGGTTTCGATGAATGTTCATATCAATGAAATCAATCACAATCAGTCCACCAAGGTCACGAATTCGAAGTTGCCGTGCAATTTCCTCGGCGGATTCAAGGTTTGTATTCAGTGCGGTTGTCTCTATATCACCACCTTTGGTCGCCCGGGCAGAATTAATATCAATCGCCGTAAGCGCTTCTGTGTGGTCAATTACAATGCTGCCACCGGATGGTAGCGTCACAGCATGAGAAAAAGCAGACTCTATTTGGCTCTCAATCTGGAAACGAGTAAATAGAGGTACAGAACTGTCCTCATAATATTTCAGTTTTTTTAGATTATGCGGCATTACCCGCTCTATAAACTGCCGAGCATCTTTGTAGATATCTTCACGATCAATGAGGATTTCACCAATTTCATTTGAGAAGTAATCTCTTACCGCACGTACGATGGCATTACCTTCTTGATATATTAAAAATGGCCCCGGCTTGGTAACCACAGACTTTTTGATGGCTTCCCATATGTTAAGGAGATAGCCTAAGTCCCAGCGTAATTCCTCTGCGCTACGACCTACACCAGCTGTTCGCACGATGCATCCCATCCCATCCGGTGGATCTAGTTCCTCCAATGACTGACGAACGATATCTCTGTCTTCACCAACGATACGGCGGGAAACTCCCCCAGCCTTTGGACTATTTGGCATTAACACTAGAAATCGACCTGCAAGGCTTACGAATGTTGTCAGCGCGGCTCCTTTGTTTCCACGTTCTTCTTTTTCTACCTGAATGACAATCTCTTGACCTTCCTTGAGCACATCCTTTATTTGGACGCGAGAACCTTCCGCCGGTTGACGGATGAAGTACTCATTGGAAATTTCCTTAAGTGGCAGAAAGCCATGTCGGTCGGGACCATAGTCAACAAAGGCAGCTTCTAGGCTAGGTTCAATTCTGGTCAAACGACCTTTGTATATGTTTGCTTTCCGTTGCTCTCTTGAGGCTACCTCTATATCAAGATCGTAAAGTTTTTGGCCATCTACCATGGCCACCCGCAACTCTTCTTGTTGAGTTGCATTGACTAGCATTCGTTTCATAATTCCTCGATCCGTTGGCGGCGTAAACTACGGGACCGAGCACCACGATCTGCGAGGCAGTACAGCTTGTATCGTATTTTTTCAAAGGCTGCATCATAAATTCTCGCTTAGGAAGCAAACGCTCAATCCGTTACCTTTCAAGTCATCCCTTGATGAAGTGGGAACAGAGAGCAATCGTCTGGTCATGATCGCGGGCTGTCTTTGCAGGATCCGCCGACTATCAAATAATGTATTTATTAGTGTAATTCTACCTATCCCTTTTGGGAGGTTAACGCCCAGCTATTCAAGCGCTAGGTCGTTCACTAGAGTATTATAACACAGCCTGCAGTCACTCAACCTATTTGGCTACCTTCTTATGATCAAATCAGAGCCTGAACCTAGTAGGGGTAAGGCACGATATCAGGAAGTTGATATCGAATCACAGGGACAGCGATTAGATAATTTTCTTATTAGGGTGCTCAGTGGCGTACCTCGTAGTCATATATACCGGCTGATTCGTTCAGGCCAAGTAAGGGTGAATAGTGGTCGTGTGCGTGCGGGTTATCGTGTGCAAGGTGGGGATCGTATTAGGATCCCACCGATAGCTCGCAGCCTTTCCAATAAACCACATATCCAGTTTGAGGGTGTGCAGTGGTTAAGTAAACGAATCCTCTATGAGGATTCAAAGATTTTAGTGCTAGATAAACCTGCTGGTCTTGCAGTGCATGGGGGTAGCCGTATTTCATTGGGTTGCATAGAGGCATTGAGGAGCCTAAAACCAACTTTGCGACAAGCAGATTTAGTTCACAGACTAGATCGTGGAACATCTGGGTGTCTGTTAGTTGCTATAAGACGTAGTGCATTAAGACGGTTGCATGAGCTACTTAGACAAAATGCGATGAAGAAAAGCTATCTTGCTCTAGTAAAGGGTTG
>CAXYEE010000031.1:0-41950 GCA_964276105.1 uncultured Gammaproteobacteria bacterium
ACGATGAGCTAATGGAATATAAGCGCCTTTACCAGCCTCTATGGCTAATGAGAGTCCTACTATTTCAGCTTGCATATAATTAAGGCTGGTCGTCTCTGTATCGATAGCTGTTAGATCAGCATTTTTTATTTGTGATAGCCATTTATCAAGCTGCGAGTCTGTATAGACTGTTTCATACTCAATTTTTTTTGAATGATCTTCCGTGTCAACAGGTTCGGTTCCTAACCTTCTTAAAATCGCCCTCAGTTCTAGGCGTTCAAACAGTGAATAGAGTTTTTCTTTGTTCGGTTTATGAAATGTTAGGTCTTTAATTTCGACAGGCAACTCAACATCACGAACAATTGTTACTAACTTTTTATATAGCGGTAAAGCGCTAAGAGTTTCACGTAGCCTTTCGCCAACTTTTCCACCTACTTCCTCCGCATGGGACACCAGAGTTGCAATATCGTTATACTCTTTCAACCATTTAGCAGCAGTTTTTGGTCCAACGCTTGGTACACCAGGAATGTTATCCGAGGTATCTCCCACTAACGTTAGATAGTCCACAATTTGGTCTGGTCTAACACCAAATTTCTCATATACTCCATCAGCATCCATTCTTGTGTCGCTCATAGTGTTGATAAGCATGATGTGCTTATCAACCAGTTGAGCCATATCTTTGTCTGAAGTTGAAACGATAGTAGGCATTTTTAATTTGCTTGCTTGGCTGGCAAGAGTTCCAATTACATCGTCTGCTTCTACACCTCCAATCCTTAATACTGGTAAGCCCATGGCTTCAATAGCTTCCAAAAGAGGTTCAATCTGTGGTCGTAGGTCTTCCGGCATGGGAGGGCGGTTGGCTTTATATTCTTCATATAAAACGTTTCTAAAAGTTTTTCCTGGCGCATCAAAGATTATGGCAATATGTTGCGGGTCAAAATCGTCTAGCAACTTATAGAGCATGTTTAGAACACCGAGGATTGCACCTGTTGGTTCACCTTTGCTAGAAGTAAATTCAGGGAGTGCGTGGTACGCACGAAAAAGGTAAGAGGATCCATCGACTATAACGAATGGCTTATCGGTAGACTTTTTTGATAATTTTGGAGAGTCTTTCACTGAACCGTCTTTAGCCCCATATCTTTAAGGATTGTTATTAGAAGCGTTTTCCGTAAGTTCCTGTTCTTCCTGTTCTTCCTCATTCACAGATATTTCTGGCTGTTCAATATATAGAGAATTAAGAGTGAGGGGTCCTTTTTGTCCGCATCCGTTAAGTATCAGATAAAGCAAAAAAATAACTAAGCATATTTTGTGATTCAATCGCATCAGAATTATTTTTTTATGCAAACAGTTGCAAAGTTATTAGTCAATTTCATCAAGTAAGCGGGCAATTTTTTGGTAAGCCTCTCTGAAGGGAATACCCTCTTCTATAGCCAATCGATTTGCCTGTTCTGCAGCATTAAGCTCAGAATCCAGATGTATATTTTCTGGTTTAAAGGTGATTCCTTCGATTGTGTATTCCATGATTCCTAATGTGTCATTTGCAAGGTCAATAACACGGAATAAGGGGGCTTTAACTCGTTGTAAGTCACGCTGGTATCCAGAATTGAGCTTTGTTGTAATGCCTAGAATCTCAGTCAAGGCGCCTGTCGCAACAGCCTGCGTACTACGCACTAGTTCAAGCACATCTGGATTGCGTTTTTGCGGCATTATCGAAGAACCAGTTGTCATTTCATCTGGGAGACTTATAAATGCGAACTCGCTTGTATAAAACAGTAACAGGTCCGACGCGAGACGACTAAGATCTCCAAGTAACAGAGCTAATTCAAATGTAAGAGTAGCTTCAGCCTTGCCCCTGCTAAGCTGGACCGCAGTTACCGGTTCATGAGCAGATGAAAAACCTAATTGTTTCGTTGTTGATTCGCGATTGATATTGATTCCTGGTGTGCCATATCCTGCCGCTGATCCCAGTGGGTTAAAATCAGCTCGTGATTTTGCAACGTTTAGGCCTTGGGCATCATCACGAATCTCGGCTGAGAAGCCTTTAGCCCAGAGCCCAACAGAACTGGGCATGGCTGGTTGCATATGTGTATAACCAGGTAGAGGGATATCTCCCTGGCGTTTGGCCAGAGCCTCTAAAGCATCTGATACAGCTTCGGCTCCTAACTGAAGAGTATTAGTTGCATCTTTCAGATATAGGCGCAGTGCCACGAGCACCTGATCATTCCTGGAACGTCCCAAGTGCATTCTTCCACCAGCTGGCCCAATAAGCTCTATGAGACGTGTTTCTAATGCTCCATGAACATCTTCCTCTTCTAAGCTTATGGACCACTGACCCTGAGAATGCTGTTTATGTAGTTTTTTCAAACCATCACAAATTGCTTTAGAGTCTAAAGACGTTAGTAATCCTTGCTCCTCGAGCATTTGAGTGTGGGCGATGGAGGCAAGTACGTCGTATTTAAGTAAGCGCTCATCGAGCTGATGATCCTCTCCGACAGTGAATTTAAGTATCCGTTCATCCAGCGGTCGACCCTTATCCCATAATCGTGCCATCGAATTCTACCCCTGTTGTTCGGCTGGCGTGAGATTCTGGATGTCATTAACAACTAGAGTTCCCATGCCTTCATTTGTGAAAACCTCAAGCAGAAGGCTATCCGGCAGATCATAAGAAATCACGTGGACACGTGGAACTCCTCCGGAAAGAGCGTTTTCAATTGCCGCAGCCTTGGGCAGCATTCCATCGGAGAGGCACCCTTCGCTACGTAATTTTTCTAGGCCCGCTATGTCCAGATATGAGATCACGGAACGGAGATCATCTATTGATTCCAGAATGCCAGGAGCTCCTGTAGCCAGTATCAGTTTTTCTGCCTCGAGCGCCACAGCCACAGCTGCAGCTACGGTATCTGCATTGATATTCAACAATGTACCTGACTCGTCAGCTGATAAAGGGCTAATTATTGGGATGAGATCGTTATCCAACTGTTTTAGTAGGATGCTAGGATCAACTTCGTCGATATCGCCAACAAAACCATAGTCTACGGTTCCCCCAGAATCACTGACAACTGGTGGACGTTTATGGGCCTTGATGAGGCCAGCATCCACACCACTGATACCAACGGCAGGTATATCGAGATCACGGCATGCGGCTAGAAGTCGTGTATTGATCTGTCCGTTCAGAACCATCATTGCAACTTCGAGAGCATTTTTATCAGTCACTCGGCGGCCATCAATGAACTCGGCCGATACGCCGAGCGCTTTGGATAACTCAGTGGACTGGGGCCCCCCGCCATGTACTAAGATGACGCGTATTCCCACGTCATGGAGAATTCCCACCTGCTCCATTATGGCGCGCGTTCCCTCTACCGTTGCGAAGGCATCACCACCTGCTTTAAGGACAAAAACCTTACGCTTAAACATTCGTATATACGGTGTAGCACGTTTCAGAGAATTCACAGCAATAGCCCTTTCGTTTTGACTTAGTCGTGGCATATTTAGTTAACCTTTTAGCATCCGGTGAAGTACGGCCATCTGCGCCTTCATGCGATTATTCGCTTCTTGGATAATTACACTGCGAGGGCCATCTAGTATCCGATCGGCTACGACTACGCCTCGGCGAACAGGAAGACAATGCATAAAGCGGCAATCTTCTTGAGAATTATCAAACCAAGGTTCATCAATACACCAATCTAGAAGATTTTCCCGCAGTGCCTGATCTTCTAATCGATCACCATAATGAGAGGTTGATGACCATGATTTCGCATAGATGACATTTGCGCCTTCCATGGCCTCGCGACGATTATCAGTTTCTGATACGTTACCTCCATTTTCAGTAGCAAGCCTTTTGGCATCCTGCATAATTGTCGATGGTAGTTCAAAACCAGGAGGACGAAGTACAACAACATCCATGCCGCGTTGAGCAGCCATTCGGACTGTTGAAGACGGCACAGCTAATGGTAAAGCCTTTGGGTGATATGCCCATGACAGAACGAAGCGTCCGCCATTGCTAGGTATTTTCAAATCGTCCATGGTTTTCCAGTCAGCTAAGCTTTGACATGGGTGTTGAATAGCAGACTCCATATTGATTAGTGGAACGTTAGCTAGCGAAGCGAGACTCTCAAACTCTTGATCTGCTAGATCCTGCTCAAGGTTTTTGCGTTCGGCAAATGCTCTGATTCCAATGGCATCGCCGTAGGAGGCTATAACCGGTACTGCTTCGCGAATATGTTCTGCCGCTTCACCGTCCATCACAATACCTGGTCGTGTTTCCAGACCATGGATAGACATATCAGGTGAAATAACAAATGAACTGCCCCCAAGCCTAGACATGGCCGCTTGAAATGACGCCAGCGTTCGTAAGGAAGGGCTAAGAAAAAGCAAGGAGAGAACCTTTCCTTCTAAGGCACGAGGCTCTGGTTTCTGCTCAAGTCGGCTAGCTAGTTTAAGCAGAGATTTGATTTCCTGTGTGGAAAAATCAGTTAGATCATTAAAGCGTTTCACTTTTAAACTCCTTTAGAGCTTGCAAGAGCAGGGTTACATGCTGCTCTTCGAGAATAAATGGAGGTAACAAGCGCAATACATGTGGGTCTGAACTTGTTCCTGTAAGGATTCCGCTGCGGAGCAGGGCATCCCGCACATGCGCTGCTCGTGGTTTTGTTTTTAGACCAATTAAGAAGCCAGCACCTTGTACTCCCATGATCGGACCAAAAACACATTTGTTCCGGATTAAATCCCCTATTTTTTTTATATGCGCTAAAAGATTCTCATCCTCAATTACTTCAAGCACAGTTTTGATTGCTGCGCAGGCAAGTGGCGCTCCGCCAAATGTTGAGCCCAAGGCCCCGGGCCCAAGGTCTGTAGCTAAGCTATCGGTCATAAGTATTGCTGCACAAGGGACACCGCCACCCAAAGCTTTAGCGGTGGTCAGTAAATCTGGTGTTACTCCAAAAAGATCCGCCCCAAATGGTGTGCCTAAACGGCCCACACCAGTCTGAACCTCGTCTAGAATTAGCATAGCGCTGTATTGATCGCATGATTCACGCGCAGCGACTAGAAATTCTTTGGAAAAATCAAATGCGCCTGCAACTCCTTGTACCGGTTCGATGATGATTCCCGCAGTATCATTGTCAACTGCCGCACGCAGTGCTGGAATATCATTCCGCGGTACGAACGTGACATCGAAAGGGGTACGAGGAAAACCATACCAGCTTGTTTTAGCACCCCATGTGACTGCTGCTGCTGCACCAGTGCGCCCGTGAAACGCATGTTCCACTGCTATGATTTTGGAGCGCCCGGTAGACTGGAGTGCGATCCTTAAAGCATTCTCATTCGCTTCTGAACCGCTATTGACGAAAAAAACTCTGGACAGTCCATCAGGCGCAAAATCAGCAAGCTTTTCTGCAGCCTCGTCGCGGACATTCATTGCAACAAGGTTGCTTTGAAATAGAAGTTTTTCTGCCTGTTCTTTGATTGCTGATGTAAGACGTGGATGTCCGTAACCCAAGGATGCGACAGCATGACCGCCGTAGAGGTCCAACACTTCACGCCCTTGAGCATCTCGGAGAAAAACGCCCTGGCCGGTTATCGGTTGGAAGGGTACTAGAGGATAAACCTCGGTCAGATTGGCTGGTTTTGAGGTTGTCATCATACCCATCCTGCTGGAGCAATAATGAGACCCTCAGAGTCTGGCCAGCCAGCTAGTCGGTTTACCCACTGAATTGCACCAC
This sequence comes from uncultured Gammaproteobacteria bacterium, assembly GCA_964276105.1. GTDB lineage: Bacteria > Pseudomonadota > Gammaproteobacteria > Steroidobacterales > Rariloculaceae > UBA6522. The sequence goes on from CAXYEE010000031.1 coordinate 5,700, forward strand.
CGGCTGCCCCTTTAACAAGATTGTCGATCACGCAGCAGACAGCTACCGCACCTTTATCGACATTAATGCTTAGGGCTGCATTATTAGTCCCTACGATATCTTTGAGTTTGGGGGGTATGGACACAATATTTACGAAGGCTGAGTTTTTATAGAATTCTGCTAGTTGTGTAGCAATCAATTCTTGGTCAGATTTTCCAGCACATGGCGCAAATACTGTCGCATGTATTCCACGCGAAAATGGACCAGACTGGGGAACGAAGTGCAATGCAATATCGCTTCCGGTGCAAGCATGCACAATGTCACAGACCTCAGGATCATGTCGGTGTTGTAAGGGCTGGTAGGCAAATAAATTACTTTGGCGCATTGGGTGGTGTGTTGTATCCCTTGGAACACGGCCCGCTCCTGTACTGCCTGTTATTGCACTGACAAAAAACTCTGGCTCAACGAGCCCCAGCTTAATCAGTGGGACAATGGCTAAAAGCATAGATGTGGCAAAACAGCCAGGTTGAACAGCATGGGGTGTGTTAAGAGTATCTAAGTGTTCTGGTACCGCACAGCTGAAAGAATCGAGTCGGTGGGGTGCTGCATGCGCTTGCCCATAAATTTCCATAAAACGTTCTGAAGATGGGTGCCGGAAGTCCGCAGAGGCGTCAACTACAGTCATGCGTACTTTGGCTTTCTCCGCGTTTTGCAGAAATTGATCTATCAAACCGGCTGATGCCCCATGGGGAGCTGCTGAAATAGTTATCCAGTGAGGGAACTCTCCAAGCCTTTCGATGCAATGCTCTATTGAGGTGAACTTTTTCGTTGGATAAACGCCAGCTAGGTGTCCGAAGGCGTCTGCAATAGGCTCCTCCTGTCGGCTACTAGAGATTACATGTGCTAGTTTAAGTCGGGGATGTAAAGCAATCAGTCGCAGAAGCTCCCCCGCAACATAGCCTGAGCCGCCCAATAAAATCACGGGTAGTGTTTCATTCATGGAGAAATCTCAACTTGTTCAGGGGTAAGCCCTATTTGATCCTGTATCAAGTCACCCAAATCAGCACCATGTGTAAGGGCATTTGCCGCACGAACCTTTATACGTCGTTCGATAATTTCAATGCCAACCAAGTTATCAGTGGCTGGACCTGTTACAGCAACCGGCTCGATATTGAAATCTTCTCGGAGAAGTTTGACCCCACCCCAAGCGCCCACCGGGTCATTAGCACACAGCACCACAGCACTAAGAGCCTTGCTTATTTCTGGATCCAGTAGGATCGCCTCAACCCCATAGGCCCCAAGCATTCCATCCCCAAGTTCGAACACAATCACATCAGGTTTTTCAGCAGCAAGTCCAACCATAAGTTTCCGTGTCAACTCTGGCGCATTTTCGGATGTTGTACAAACCACACCATGATCAGTAAAAATTCTTGTGTTCCTAGCGCCTGCATCCTCCATGGCAAGAATGTCACGTTGCAGAGCAACTCCCGTTGATTTAAATGCATCTACGGTAAGCCCTCGTTGCGAAAAGCGGCTAATTACAGCACATGCTGCGGCCGTTTTGCCGGAATCCATGCAGGTTCCAGCAAAAGCTACTATAGGAATACCGGCTAGACTCAGTGGTGATAGATTTTTAACCGGCACATTATTGACTCGTGCCGGTACGCCGATTCGTTCGCCAAGATAGGGAAAGTCAAGGACAACGCCTAGTACTCGGCAGTCGAAGGGTTTCCCTTGATTAGGGTTTACAGAATCGCAAATACCTAATACACCACCTAGGTTAAGTAATTGCACAAGATCACCCGGAGAAAGCTTTTCTGGCAGATGCCCGGAGTATCCAAAAAGCGCTTTACGGTGTCCAAGAGCTCCGACAACTATGTCTCCTCGTTTCACTTGAGCCATACGACCGCTTGTGAGTTCTAAGGTGTTATAGCGCGATTTATTATTTAGGACTTCAACTGCTATTAGTACACCTTCTTCACAGGGAATTTCAGCGCTGGTTCGAATTTCTCGACCAATTTCCGTGCCAATTGCTACTGATGCAATTTTGTCTACGATAAAGGGACGCATGATTAATCTCCCCCGCCATTTTTCGACCGAGTATGTAGTATTCCAGGTATTGCTAATATTCGAGAAAACCCTACAGCATCCTCGGCTGTCCACTCACCCGCAGATTCACCATATTGACCCTTACTCGCGGACATAAGCGAGTGAGGGGATTCCACTCCGCTTACAAATACATGTCCTGGTCCCAAGAGACAGTGAGCGCTGCCATTTACATGGTTTTGTGAAGATTCAAGTAACGCCTCTATATCTCGGCATACTGGATCAAGTTGTTTGCCCTCGTGAACAAAATCACCGTAAGACTGACTTACTTGATCTTTAATGCGCTGTTGAAGTCCTGAGAGAGTCAGTTTTTCTAGCTCTCGATGACAGGTTAGAAGAATTTCTGCTGCCGGGGCTTCGAAAGCAACTCGTCCCTTAGTTCCTAGTATGGTATCTCCAAGGTGAACTCCACGCCCAATTCCAAACTTTGAGCCAATAGTTTCCAGTTTTTCTATTAGGGTTACTGGTGGCAATGCCTGTCCATTTAGACTAACCGGAACACCTCGCAAGAATTCTACTGATAATGCCTCTCGTGCTGGAGGTTTATCTAGTGCACCAGCACTCAATATCCACTCAGATTCTGGGATGCTTTGCTCAGAAGTCAGAGTTTCAGTACCGCCTATAGTCACACCCCATAGCCCACGGTTAATTGAATATGAGGATCCGGCAGACGGCAAAGGTAGGTCACGGCTGCCTAGGTACTCTACTTGATCTGCCCTCGCCCAAGAATGATCTCGGACCGGGGCTAGCACTTCAAGTTGTGGCGCTAATGCTTTTAATACTATCTCGAATCGAACCTGATCGTTACCTGCTGCCGTACAACCATGGGCTACCGTACATGAGTTAATCTTGCTAGCAAGATCAGCTAAACATTTTGCTTGTATTCCCCTTTCAGCACCGACACACAGCGGGTAAAGCTGACCGCGTCGGACATTTCCTATAATGAGAAACTTTAGAACTTCGTTAAAGAATTCTTCACGGGCATCTACTAGAAAGTGTTCTTTTGCTCCTAATGCATAAGCACGTTCCGATAGGGAATCTGCATCAGCAGCTGTTAACCCACCTGTATTAATTGTTGCAGTGACTACTGGACGTTCATATGTGTCCATAAGCCACGGGACACAAAAGGATGTATCTAGTCCTCCGGAGAATGCTAGTACTATTGGTGAGTTGTTGTTTTTCATAATTTAGAAACCATATTTTTCATTGTAGGTCAGCGCTACTTATGGAGCCCCTTAATCGAGCTACAAGACGTTTTTGTGCTGCCATACCCGTCGTCGCTACAAAGATAGTGTCATCTCCAGAAACCGTACCTACGATTTCTGGCCAACTAACTCTATCCAGCACAAGTGCAACACGGTTGGCTGCACCAATGGCTGTGTTTATTACGATTAGATTAGGCCCTGCGGATCTAAGGGCTCTCACGAATTCCGAAACCATTCCTAAAGACTGCTCATTATCCTGATCCGAACGTTCGGGCAAGCTATACCCCCCTTTTAGCTTAGCTGCCCCTAGATCGCGAAGATCACGGCTTACGCTAGATTGAGTCGCTTCATACCCCTTGACGCGAAGTAATTGAACCAGTTCAGTCTGATTATGAATATGGTGATTTGCTAATAGCTCCATAATCAATTGGCGTCGACCTTGTTGTTGGATAGTTACAGGCATTGTTGCTTATATGAATAAAATTGCGCATATAATATTGATTATGCGCAAATAATGCAAATGAAATATGCGTTTTTTGTTATGTAGATGGAAAATCATTCATACTTTATTAATGAAAATTAGTACTACTAAACTGGAAACCCTAGAAATAGAAACAGGCATAGATCCATTTTGGAGCATAATATGGCTGCATGGTTTAGGGGCAGATGGACATGATTTTGAATCAATAATTCCACAGCTTGATTTACCTGAGCCTGTTCGTTTTATTTTTCCTCATGCACCTATTCGACCCGTTACTATCAATGGCAATTACCCAATGCGGGCGTGGTATGACATATTTTCTCTTGAGCGTGGAGGATTGGAAGATGAACATAGTATTCGCACAAGCTCGTCCGAGATTTTACAACTGATTGGAATAGAGGCTGAGCGCGGTATACCTTCCTCTCGGTTATTTCTTGTCGGTTTTTCTCAAGGGGCAGCTATGGCGCTATACACTGGCCTAACAAAAATGAAACCACTTGCGGGAATCATTGCGCTATCGGGTTATTTACCGCTAGCAAAGAACTTTTCATCAGAGAAAACAGATGCCAATAAGTTAACGCCTATTTTTATGGCTCATGGAAGTATGGACCCTACAGTTCCAGAGTCCTACGGCAAAAGTTCAAAAGAAATTTTGAAATCCGAAGGTTACCTAGTGGAATGGCATACCTACTCTATGGGACATTCTTTATGCGAAGAGGAGGTGTTCGACATAAAAAAATGGTTAGAAACACAGTTTAGGAACCAAGATTAAATCTGTGTTTATTTTCTTCTAAACGCCTGCCATCCGGACTATAAAGTCGCTCAATAAACTGAACTTCTCCCTCACCTGAGATAATTACAACTGTTGAAGACCGCGTTCCAAAAAAATTATTTTTGATAAAGGTACGTGATTGACGATCATCATAGCTGAATGAATCTTCTTCAAGGCTCTGAGAATCCTGGTTTTCAAGCATCTCAAATAAATCATTTTCTGGAGTGGTACTAGTTAATGCGGATGTAAGAATGGATTTGGCAAAATGTATCTTTGGCCAATGAGTTCCCATTGGAGCATTGCTAATTGCATATGTGCCAGGAGCTAGTAATTTTTCAGATGCTTTATTACTTGAATAAAACATATTAACGCCATTAAAAACTAGTAAGTTATAAGGCGCATACTCGCTACCATCATCAAGCGTGGATATAAATTGATCAATAGGTTTTTGGCCGATGAGATAGTCTCTAACCAAGTGTCCCCGTGATTTTTTGAATATCGAATCTTGATTCGACGGTATATTTGTCACTGCGGCTAGCCGACCTGTGTGGTCTAAAGCTAACCATGTGCCTCCGGCCAGGAGATCTCGCCCGCCGAGTATATGATCATGATCTTCCCACCACCTAGCCCGTGAAGTGGGCCTTGTATGCAATTCATCGCGGTTAGTTGCAAGTATTAATGGGTAATCTTTGGAAACACCAAAGGCAAATGCTACTAGACACATGTAATCAGATTCCGCTGTTATAAAAAAATTATTATTGTTAAATCTAAAGTATCAAAATAAGGTTTTAGTGCAATAATTTAGGAGCTTTACAGTATTCCATAGAGATAACAGCGTATCATTCTGCGGACACTAATTACCTTAATACCCAATTTTTTTGCCTATAGATAATAAGTAGTATATTGATTTATTTTATAACCAAGGTATAGAGCACTGGACGCACTCAGTCTTAAACAACTTCGCAAGGTTTACAGTAACGGTACGGAGGCTCTTTCGGGCATTGATCTTACGGTGCAAGAAGGAGATTTTTTTGCCTTGCTTGGCCCTAATGGTGCAGGTAAGACAACAGTAATCGGTATTGTTACGTCTTTAGTCAATAAAACCAGCGGAACCGTGTCTGTTTTTGGGCACAACATTGATGACCAGTGCGAGGCGGCAAAGGCTTGTATTGGGATTGTGCCTCAAGAAGTAAATCTCAATATGTTTGAGAAGAATGAAAATATTTTAATTAATCAAGCTGGTTATTATGGGGTTCCTAGATCTATAGCAAAAAAACGTGCGGAGAAATACTTAAAGGCCGTTCATTTATGGGATCGTCGAGATGACATTGCTCGTAATCTTTCAGGGGGAATGAAACGCCGATTGATGATTGCTCGAGCACTAGTACATGAGCCTCGATTGCTGATTCTTGATGAACCTACGGCGGGAGTTGATATAGAAATCCGAAGGTCTATGTGGAAACTGATGAGAGAAATTAATGATATTGGAATGACAATTATTCTCACTACGCACTATTTGGAGGAAGCTGAAAGTCTATGCCGAAATATAGCAATCATTGATGAGGGAAAACTAATAGAGAATGACGCTATGGTGAATGTTGTTAGTAAGCTACAACGAGAGGTTTTCGTCTTAACGTTGAGGGACTTTATGCAACATCCGCCCGTCTTAGAAGGTTATGAGGTTCGACTCAGAAACAATCATGAGATTGAGGTTGAGGTAGCTAAAGATCAGGGACTTAACGGTCTTTTCGATGCGATTTCTAATCAGTCCTTGCATGTATCTAGTATGAGAACTCGATCAAATAGACTAGAAGAGCTATTCATGCGTCTTGTTGAGAACAAAAACCTGAATATTAAAGTTTCTCAGCAATCAAAAGTCTTAGATACCGCTGATATGGCTCAGGAGGGATCAAACTGATGTTGCCTGGACTGGCACACTTGATGGTACTGCTTTGTTAGATAAAAACCCCAAAAACCCTGACCTTCTTCAAATAAATCTGGTGGGGTTAAGAACCATAGTTACTAAAGAAGTACGTCGGGTGCTACGTATATGGGTGCAAACTATTGTTCCTCCAGCAATCACGATGACGCTCTATTTCATAATTTTTGGTAGTCTCATTGGTAGTCGGATTGGTGAGATGGGGGGTGTGCCATATACAACATTTATTGCACCAGGTCTTATCATGATGTCGGTAATTACCAATTCTTTTGGGAATGTTGTGTCCTCTTTTTTCTCTGGAAAGTTACAACTAAATCTAGAAGAACTGCTGGTATCTCCCTTGGACTTTACTACTATCATAATAGGGTATGTTGCAGGTGGTGTTGCAAGAGGGCTTGCAGTAGCAGTACTAGTAACTATTGTCGCATCGTTTTTTACAGACTTGAGTATTGTGCACCCTCTAGTCACTATTTCCGTCGTTATATTGACCGCAATAGTATTTTCATTGGCAGGATTGCTAAACGCTATTTTTGCTAATAGTTTTGATGATATATCTATCATACCCACATTTGTGCTTGCACCTTTGACCTATCTTGGAGGAGTATTTTTTTCTATAACCTTGTTATCCCCTTTCTGGCAAAAGGTCGCTTTGGCGAACCCTATTCTTTACATGGTGAATGCCTTTAGATATGGAATGCTTGGATCTTCTGATATTCATCTTGGTACCGCTTTCATCATCATACTAGTAGCAGTATTTGGGTTGTTTGGACTAGCGCTTTTTCTTCTACGGCGTGGTATAGGAATTCGGACTTAACAAATCCGGGCGCTAATTTTTTGTCATAATGGCACTTAGAAGAAAAATTATTGTATTCCCATAATCCTTACTTATGTCTCGCTGCAACATAAACTTATTCTGATAAAAACCATCATTAACTGAAGGGTATTTATAACTAGCGAGATAACAAAAATAATTGATTTTCATGAGTAATGATTACCCCTTCCTCAGTTATTTCAATAATGCTTATTTCTTCGGTGATATTTTCTCCTTCTAAGTATTTGGATGAGTTTATAAACACAAAACGATCAGTTGGAGATAGACTAAAAACATGGAGTTCTAAGGTTAAGTTTGGAATCTGTACTCCATATGAGAGTAGGTCTGCCATAGTGGGTATGTTTGAAGTATCGGGCGCTAAAGTCACTGGAGAGCTTTCTGCTGTAATAGGTTGTTCTGGTATAGGTGCGTCTAGATCTGATTCAAGTTCTAACCCTGGGCTATTTCCTAATTCTGGACTTGATGGGCCTATTGCCTCAATTAAACTAACTTGTGGTGATTGATTAAAACTATCTTCAGCAGCAACATCTACTGCCTGGTTGAGAGGCCTTACATCATTTAGCCAGGCCCATCCTAGGAGAAAAACCCCCCCTGTTAGCCCAATAATTATGCCAACCATCCATAGAGGCGTCTTATTGCGGTGGATGACAGTAGGCATCTCACTTATACGACGCACTGCAGATTGCTGGCGTTCGTTTTCCGATTTTTTAAGAGCATCCAGTATGAAGGACATCTCAGGGAGTCCTAAATAAAAATGGTGTGTTAGGCACCTGTAGATCAGTATTTATTGCAATTTGTGTTTGAACCCCAACAATGCCATCAACAGTAAGACGCTTTTTCTTTTGGTAGTCGCGAACGTAACGCTCTAGAGTAGCTCCATAAAGTTCTGCTGGGATGTTCGTATCAATATTGCCAGTGATAATAGAAAGACTTTCTCTTAACCAATCCACACCAACATCCTCTATTCCAGGCACAAGATCATTTTCAAACTGAGTTGCCGGCCTCCAAAGAATTAGATAGTCGCCATACCAGTACTGCGAAATATCCATCAAACTTACATTTAAAGTTTGGTCTCCAATTAAAATAGTTGCTACTTCTTCCTCTAAAGAGGTCACGAGAATTTGATGTTTTTCACCTAAAGAATCATTGAGAGTAAGTATTGCAGGACGATTTAGGCGTTTAATCTGATTTATGGAGCCTTTTTGGAGCCAGCATTGTAGGTTTTGGGCTTTAGCCTGTTCACAGGGGTTCCCCTCTTCAGGTTCATAGTAGACACCCCACAGGTTAAACAGAGCACTAAAAGCGGTATTTATATCTTTTGATATTGAGGAGTTTGAAAGATGATCTTCTAGTCCAAAAAGCGTAGTTTCAGGTGCATCGAAATCCTCTACCGCAATTACCTCGATTGCTTCAGTACTAAATGCTAGGTCAGAAGTTTCAGGTGTCTCAAAATCCTGTACCGCAATTACCTCGTTCGCTTCAGTACTAAATGCTAGGTCAGTAGTTTCAAATTCGACAACAGATTGTGGTTGTAATGAAACATCATATTTAGTCAGGAACCATCGGCCTAAACCTAGCGCAAGAAGCGCCACCCCCCCTACTGCCAAGAGAGTTGCAAATCGTCGTTGCCATTGCGGCACCAAATTTTTGCCATAGACTTCCGCAGCTGCACGTCGGACTAGTTGCTTGTCTATATTCGTTTTATCCTGAGAATAGCCGGCGAGTAACGCACGATCACTGATAACGTTTATTAATCGAGGCACCCCTTTGGAACATCGGTAAATCTCGCGAATTGCAGCTGGCAAAAAAATTCCATCAGATGCCCCTGCCACCTTCATACGATGATTAATATATTTGCTAGTATCTTCGGAACCTAAAGGTTCTAGGTGATACCTGCCAGTAACACGTTGCGCCAATTGCCGCATATCTTCTCGCGATAAGATTTCTCGTAATTCTGGCTGTCCGATAAGTATGATTTGCAGTAACTTTTGTTGTGGAGTTTCTAGATTGGTGAGCAAACGGACTTGTTCTAAAACATCTGTTCCCAGATTTTGAGCTTCATCAACTATTAATACTGTACGCCTTCCTCGGGCATGTGCTTCAAGAAGGTATTTATTGATTTGATCCACCAAGACTTTAGGAGAACAGTGTGTTGGTGATTCAAGATTGAGTTCTTCACAAATTGCAACTAAAAAATCTTGTGTCGTGAGTTCAGGGTTTAAAATAACTGCAAGATCCGCTTCGTTAGGCAATTGCTCAAACAAACTCCGTACCAAGGTTGTTTTCCCGGTGCCTACTTCTCCGGTGAGCTGAATAAACCCCCCGCTTTGTGAGATACCATAAATTAAATGAGCCAGCCCATCCGCATGGCGTTGACTCATATACAAGTATCTTGGATCTGGAGTGATTGAGAACGGTCTCTCTCTCAGGCCATAGAACTGTGTATACACTTATGGCGCTCCTGAGGGTCTATTACCGTTTAATTATTCACACTTTAGCCGCTTAGCTTTCTATTACTCCGTAACCATAATGGTAACTGGTTCAGAAAGAAGAGGCGGATCGTGTGGAATATGTAGATAATCGCCTAAGACGAGTTGCAAGGTATGTTGGCCTGGTGATAGCTCAATAATTGTCTCAGTTTGACCTCCACCAAAATGAATATTTTGCTCATCTGCTGGTACAGGCATATTTAGATTGACAAGTTCAGTATCTACAAGCAGATGGTGATGTCCTGTATTTGGTCTATCAGTACCTGCAGGTGCAATACCTGCGCCCTCTAGCCCAAATAGAATGTTGACTGGACTTGTAACTTCAGCACCGTTACTAGGAGAAATTATGTAGACCATAGCACCGTCTGGTGATGGATTACGGGGCATAGCTGCTGGTTGTTCTGATGCTACTGAGGTTGTTGGTTGAGGTTCTGGTGTAGTGGTTGGCGTCTCAGGTGATTGGCGCCCACATGCAAGTAGCAAGATACTACCTGTCAAAATAATAATAGTTCGAATATGCATTTGGTTGTTCCTCTAAACTTGCTCGGTATTCTAGTTTCAAGAGCTACATAATTTAATGTAGCACAGACATTTGTTTCTATAGAAAAATCTAGCCTATTTATCGTTATAGGCCATTAGTACTATAGCCTCTATCCTAATCATTTTTTATTTTCTTTTTTGTAGATACCCTTTTTTTCTTTGTCGTAGTAGTTGACTTATAAACAAGGTCGGAAGGGAGGAAATCATCAACGGCAAGTAGATCCATCACTTTGGCATCAAACTCATGAAGCTGACTCGCTTCTGATTCGGTAAGGATGCTCACGTTCTTTGGCCTCATTAATCTGTTCATATAAGGATTTTGATTCTATTTGACCTGCGCGGTGAGCATCAGAGACTTTACGCTCAGCAGATTTAACTTGTTCCGCTAGTTCTAGAGCTTCCTGCAGCAATACTGGATGATTGCTAGGCTCTACTTTTTCATAGATGCAATGGCAAAGACGTTTACGAGTACTTGTTGGTTTCATGACGAGTTCTGCAATTTCCTGGCCCAGCTCGTCGGAGGGAGAAGAGTAAGTTCTACCTCTGGGGAAAACTAATACTCTCAATATGCGTGCTACCCAAGGATTAGGGAAGTTTCTGAGAAGCCCGTGAAGCTGTTCTTGTGCGCGATAAAGCAGATTGCGGCAACTCCATTCAATTATTGGGAGGTCGGCTGTGGGCCTCCCTTGATCCTGATAGTGTTTTAGAACCATCGACGCAAGGTATAGATAGCTGAGAACATCACCTAGACGCGCAGAGATGAGCTCTTTCCTTTTTAGTGTTCCACCAAGAGTCATCATTGCTCGCATCAGCAGCAAGTGCGAAGGATGCGCTATAGCGATTGATATGCTGATAATAACGTCGAGTCGGACCCTTAACTGGAGCACTCGTAAAACGAGAGTGGGTCAAAGCCATCACAAAAGATCTAACCGCATTGGAGATTATGTGTCCTATGTGAGCAAAAATAAGGCTATCAAATTTTTCTAAGCCAGCATCAGTGTCATCATCATTGGCTGCTTCGATTTCTTCTAAAACAAATGGATGGCAACGAGTTGCACCTTGTCCAAATATGATCAGATTACGAGTTAAAATATTTGCTCCCTCGACAGTAATTGCGATAGGGATGGATTCATAATCCCTAGCCAGGTAGTTTTTAGGCCCCAACATAATGCCCTTACCGCCGTGAATGTCCATTGCATCATTTGCGACAATACGGCCCATCTCAGTATTGTGGTACTTAAGAATTGCAGTTGGCACTGCTGGTCTTTCACCTGCATTTAGTGCAGCACAGGTTACGCGGGATGCAGCGGTCATTATGTAGGTGTACCCTGCCATTCGGCCGAGGACTTCTCCTACACCATGAAACTTTCCTATGGGAAGATTGAACTGCTGACGTATTCTGGCGTAGGCTCCAGCCGCATATATACCCGACATAGCATTACCAAGGGCATTACTTGGGAGAACAATGCCACGTCCAACAGATAGTTGTTCTACTAGCATTCGCCAACCTTCTCCTGCCATTTTTGGGCCTCCTATGAGGCTATCAAGAGGCACAAAAACGTTCTTGCCCTGAGTTGGACCGTTCTGAAAGGGTATGTTGATTGGGAAGTGACGACGACCTATATTGATCCCGGGCAGGTTTGTCGGAATCAAGGCCGCGGTGATTCCGTATTCTTCCTTTTCTCCGATGAGGTGATCTGGATCGTATAGTTTGAAAGCAAGGCCGAGTACCGTCGCTATTGGTGCGAGCGTGATGTAGCGTTTATCCCAATTTAGCCGAATTCCAATGACCTCTTTACCTTCATACTGTCCTCGGCAGATTACCCCACTATCTGTTATTCCTGTCGCGTCCGAGCCAGCACGTGTTGAGGTTAATGCAAAGCATGGAATTTCCTCTGCCCTTGCAAGTCTGGGAAGCCAGTATTTTTTTTGTTCGTCTGTGCCGTAATGAAGTAAAAGTTCAGCTGGACCAAGAGAATTAGGTACGCCAATAGTGGAAGCTGCGGTAGCGCTTCTAGACGCTATCTTTGTTAAGACCATCGAGATCCCGACCGGGGAAAACTCAAGTCCTCCATACTCTTTCGGGATTAACATTGAGAAGAACCCATTCTTCTTGATAAAAGCCCATACGTTTTCAGGCATATCTAACAGCTTATGAGTAATTTCCCATTCGTTCAGGAGGCTGCAAAGTTCCTCAGTGGGGCCATCTAGGAAGGCCTGTTCTTCATCTGTTAATTTTGCAGCTGGCAGTTCATTGAGTTTTTCCCAATTGGGAAAACCAGAAAAAAGCTCACCCTCCCACCATACGTTGCCCGCTTCCAGTGCATCACGCTCTGTTTTTGAAATTGTAGGTAGCATACTGCTAAATAATTCCAAAATTTTTGTGCTGATATGCTCACGTCGGAGAGACTTAACATTTAATAATGCTAGCGCAAAAAATACAGGCCATAGAATGATATTCAGCAGAGTGAAACTATCAGATAAGACAGTATAGGCAACTAAAACAACGCCAAGAACCGCTGTTGATGTTTTCAGATTGACTCTTTTATAAGCCAGTGCTAGAGAAGCGAAAAGAACTATGATTAGCCAGAATAACGTATCCACTATATGCAAAACTTAGTCATGATGTAGATCTACAAAAGTTCCTCTACATTCTCACGTTCTGCTCGTAACTCGGTATCTGTAGAATCCATCTTTTCACGGCTGAAGTCATCTATATCTAATCCTTGAACGATTTGATAGGTTCCATCCCCACCGCATTTAACAGGATAGGAGTAGACCACACCATCCTTAATGCCATAACTTCCGTCAGAAGCTACGGCCATGCTAACCCAATCATCTCCAACGGTACCAATAGCCCAATCCCTCACGTGGTCAATTGCCGCAGAAGCAGCTGAGGCAGCGGAAGAGGCTCCACGTGCATTAATAATGGCCGTGCCTCGTTGTTGTACTGTAGGAATAAAGGTTTCTCGATACCAATCGAGGGAGACCTGATCAGGCGCTGGAGATCCTGAAACCTTCGTATGTGCAATGTCCGGATACTGAGTTGCTGAATGGTTTCCCCAGATTATCATTCCTCGCACTTCTGATACATGAGCATCACACTTTTCTGCCAGTTGTGCTTTTGCTCGATTATGGTCTAAGCGTGTCATAGCAGTGAAGTTTTTAGGGTCAAGATCCGGAGCATTTGAGCGAGCTATCAACGCGTTAGTATTCGCTGGGTTACCTACCACTAATACTTTCACATTACGGTTCGCAACTTCATTTAGTGCTTTACCCTGTGCTGAAAAAATTTGGGCATTTGCTACCAATAAGTCTTTACGCTCCATATCTGCACTGCGAGGTCTAGCGCCTACCAGTAGAGCGTAATCTGTATTTTCAAAACCTATTTGACCTTGATCGGTAATAATTATTGAATTAAGTGTGTCGAAAGCACAATCATCTAGCTCCATAGCTACACCTTTCAATGCATCCATAGCAGGAGGTATCTCAAGGAGTTGGAGAATAACTGGCTGATCTGGTCCAAGTAATTGACCAGAGGCTATTCTGAAAGCCAGTTGATAACCTATCTGTCCCGCGGCGCCGGTGATGGCAACTCGCACTGGGGTTGGTTTAGCTTCTAAATCTGTCATAGTGGTTTACATACTCCGCTGTGGGTCATAAGGCCCAATATATATACAGGGCCGGAGATTTTAGCACGGGTTGAAGTTCTATCAGAGCCTTCAGTAGGCATGCTTAAAACATCTTACACACAACAGCTCATAGATAAGATGAGCTGTTGAATTGCTCTATAAAAACTCCGGCTAACGGAGTCTGATCAGATAATCAGCGAATATTAGCCGCCTTCTGGATTAGCTTCTCTATATGCTTGAACCTCTATATTAAAGTCCGCTGCAACAGTTTCCATTTCGGTAACAGCTGCATTATGTCTGCTGAGCATGATAGCTTTATATTCTGCCGGCGCATCATCTCCTGCAGCAGTTAATTCATCGTTAACACAGTCTAAGTACTCGTTCATGACGGCCATGTATTCTCGTATAGAGCCTTGGGCTGCCAATAGATCGTCCATGGTGGCGTCCCGCGCCAGCTGGAATTGATACTAGGGGCGGATAATCACACTCTTGAGCAGACGCAACTGAGCTGACAATAAAAAGAAGGACAAGAAACTGCAGAACATTCATATGCTTACCTTAATCTCACTAACTTGATTTAGCGAACTATACCTTAAGTATTGTGGTGATACCAAATGAAGTCCCTGCGTATTAAAGACCTGTTGGTTAGACTGTAAAATAGCTTGATACAGATGGGGAACTGCTTGTTTAATTTGCGACTGAGTTGGTTGTCTAACCCAAGTAATGCTGGGTTGCTTCAGCGGGGATTGCGGGGTCTTGAGAAAGAGAGTCTTCGGGTGGATTGTAAAGGGTATCTTTCTCGTGGGTCTCACCCGGAAGGCCTTGGCTCTGCATTGACTCACCCCTATCTGACAACTGATTACTCTGAGGCGATGCTAGAGTTTGTAACTCCTCCCTCACCCACCAATAGTGAGACTGTAGCCTTTCTAAGTGATTTACATGCTTTTGTAATGCAAAACATGCAATGCGAGCTGCTTTGGGCTCAGAGCATGCCATGTGTGATGCCGCCTGAATTGGAGATTCCTGTTGCAGACTATGGAACATCCAACCAAGGTATGCTCAAGACAGTGTATCGGAATGGTCTTGGTTACAGGTATGGGAAAAAAATGCAGGCTATCTCGGGGATACACTTCAATTATTCTTTGCCAGTTGAGTTTTGGGAACCCTACCGCGATCACGAGCAAAGCAGCCAAGAGCTAGAGGAGTTCATTTCTAGTCAATACATGGGCCTCATCAGGAATTATCGACGTTATGCATGGCTGTTGATCTATCTGTACGGAGCTTCACCAGCACTTTCTAAGTCCTTTTTACAAAAGCCTAACTCAGTCATAGAAGAGTTGGATCCTATGACTTGGTATGGACCATTTAGTACATCGCTTAGGATGAGTGGAATAGGGTATAGGAACAAGTCACAAGCATCACTTGGGATCTCTGCAAATTCTTTGGATGAGTATATTGCTGGGCTTGGAGAAGCGGTGACAACGCCCAACTCAAAATATAAAGAAATTGGTGTGTTTGTGGACGGTCAGCATAGACAATTGAATACAAACACTTTGCAAATCGAAAATGAGTACTACAGTTCCATACGCCCGAAACCACTGGCTGATAAAACCAATCGTCCCATATTGGCACTTAAAAAGTCCGGGGTTGAGTATCTAGAGGTAAGAACATTGGATTTGAGCATGATGGATCCAGTTGGGGTTAACGAGAGACAACTTTGTTTTATGGAAGCTTTTTTAATCTACTGTTTGCTTATGGAGAGCTCTCCAATTACTCAGAAAGAACAAGCTGAGATTGATATGAGGGATATGCTAGTTGCTCAGGAGGGACGTCGTAAGGGGTTGAAGTTACCGCGAAATGGGAGAGAAGTGTCATTTGAATCATGGGCAATGGAAACTTTGGAGCCAATTCGCAATGTTGCCTCTATGTTAGATACAGGATCAGAGGACTATTTAAGGGCGGTGGATTCTGGAATTTCTGCTATTAAGGACTCAGAACTTACGCCATCAGCACAGATACTTGCTCATATGATGAAGACAGACACAAGTTTTGTAGACTTTACTTTGGAATGCTCAAAGGCTCACGAGCAATATTTTTCTGATTTGCCTCTAAACGTAGAAAAACAAGAGCTATTAACTCGACTTACAAAAGTATCGTTTATAGAGCAACAGCAGTTAGAGAAACAAACCAAGCAGTCATTTGGAGATTATCTTGAGGATTATTTTCAGCAAGGATAAATCTGAGTTAGAACCCTTATTTTGATATAGCACTAACGTTTAATAAGGTCCTTTAGATCAAAATTTATATCTACTAGTTTTTTGTGTTCTACTTGGATACCAGTTGAGATAAGTTGTTTACCAATCATAAATGCCTGAGGTAAATTTACTGCCTCAACTGTAACAACCCGACCGGACCTTATGTAAAAAATGGCAAAGGGGGCTTGTTTAGGATCACCTCTCACAAGAACCTGATCATAACCTTCCGACAAACCGGCAATCTGTAGTTTTAGATCATATTGGTCTGACCAAAACCATGGCACTGTTTTATATGGCGTCTTTCCACCAAGAAAAGTTTTTATCCCTGCTTTTGCTTGATCAATTGCATTTTGAACCGATTCGAGTCTGATTCTTTTGCTGAGTAATTGGCTTGGATGATTTGTGCAGTCTCCAGCTGCAAATATATTTTGATCCTCCGTACAGGCAAATTCATCTACGATAATGCCATCTTTGCATGGCAGACCTGCGCTTTCTGCCAGCTCAACCTCTGGTTCTATCCCGATACCAACTATTACTAAGTCACAAGCTAGTCTTTGTCCGTCTGTGGTCTCGACTGCTCGAACGTTATTATTCCCCTCAAAATGACTAACTGTGGTCGAATATTTTAGATTAACTCCTGCTTTTGAATGGTATCCAGAATAGAATTTAGATACTTCAGAGGATACGGTACGTGTCATTACTTTTTCTGTCGCCTCTAGTATCGTTACGTCTAGCCCTGACGAAATTGAAACTGCTGCAACTTCTAAACCAATATAGCCTGCGCCAATAATTACGAGTCTCTTACCTTTTTTTAACTTGGGTAAGATTGCATCTACGTCTTTTAAGGTACGAACATAGTGAATACCTTCCAGATCTGATCCAGGCACTTTAAGTCGACGTACCTTGCTTCCGGTGGCGAGCATCAGACCATCAAATTTTAAAAGTCGATCATTGTCTAGCCTTACCCGAGAGTTGGTCAGATCAAGCTCTATTGCACGGGTACCCAATTCAAGGTCAATATTGTTACTCTCATAGAACTTCAATGGACGTAGGAAAAGACGTTCGCGTTGAAGCTTGCCTGCCATATATTTTTTAGAGAGTGGTGGACGCTGATAGGGAGGATAAGTCTCTTCCCCAACAAGAGTGATGTTTCCGTCAAACTTGTTTTGTTGTAATGTTTGTATGGCCTGGGCAGCTGCTTGGCCACCTCCAACGATGACAAAATTTTTTGTCATGGATTTATTTATTTCCGGTTTTTGTTGAGAATAGTCATCTTAACTTTTCTAGATAGGTAAGCGACAAATGATTCGTGCAATTCAGGTAAAAGAATACGGTGGCCCTGAGGTTTTAAAATGGGTAGAAATTGATTTAGGAGAACCAGGCCCTGGAGAGGCTCGGATTGTCCATAAGGCAGTTGGTCTTAACTTTATTGATACTTACCGTCGTTCCGGACTGTATCCTATAGATCTACCAAGCGGTCTAGGAACAGAGGCCTCTGGCATTGTTACTAGTGTTGGACCAGATGTTCATCATGTTGCTCCTGGGGATCGAGTTGCCTACGCCATGGGTCCCCAAGGCTCCTATTCTGAGGAGCGCATAATGCCCGCGAAGTGGCTTGTGAGGATTCCAGAGGACATAAGTGATGAGATTGCCGCAAGCATGATGCTTAAGGGATTAACAAGCTGGTATCTATTACGTCAGACATATTCTGTCCAGCCTGGAGATTGGATACTTCTCTATGCTGCAGCCGGCGGTGTTGGTCTTATTGCTGCTCAATGGGCCCATAAACTAGGAGCTCATGTTATCGGGGTTGTCAGTACAGAGGAAAAAAAACAGCTAGCTCTCAGCCATGGATGCGAAGCTGTATTCCTTTCAACAGATGACATAGTGACCAAGGTAAGAGGCTTAACAGGAGGAGAGGGCGTTCCAGTTGTCTACGATCCGGTAGGTAAAGATACCCTTATTACATCATTAGACTGCCTTAGGCCGAGGGGGCTTTTAGTCAGTTTTGGGAATGCATCAGGTCCTGTTGAGGGACTTAATTTATTAGAGCTAGCTAAGCGTGATTCACTCTATGTTACGCGGCCTGGTCTCTGGAGTTATGTAAACAATAGAGAGGATCTTGAAGCGGGTTGTGCTGATTTATTCGAACAAGTGCTTGGTGGGCATATTTCCATCAAAATAGGTCAGCGTTTTGATCTTTGCGATGCTGCTGCTGCGCATCGTGAATTGACATCGCGTCGCACAATAGGGTCTTCAGTCTTGCTACCCTAATCTAGGTTATCAGTATTTCAAGGCACAGGGGTTAGTGGCCAAATTAAAGGTAACAGTAACATCACAGTTATGAATACAACAATGGTTAAAGGTAGACCAAGCCTAATATAGTCAGAGAATTTATAGCCACCAGGTCCCATAACTAAAATATTAGCAGGATGAGATATCGGGCTTGTGAAACTGGCGGATGCAGCCATTGCTACAGCCATCATTGCGGTTTGGGGCGCGATTCCTAGATCAGCGCTAGCTGATAGGACGATTGGAGACATGAGTACGACGAGTGCTGCTGTTGGAATTATCATCGTCCCAGCAGCCGTTATAAGATAGAGGCCTGCTATTACCCACCAAGGTCCCATTGGTCCTAGCAGGTACATTGTTTGCTGTGCTAAAAATTCTGCCGCTCCTGATTGTTCCATAGCTGTGCCTAGAGGTAGCATTCCAGCAATCAAAAAAATGGCGCGCCAGTCGATCGCGCGATAGGCTTCCTCCATAGTTAGGCAGCGCGTTAGGACCATTAATGTTCCACCAATAATTGCTGCTATATAGATCGGAAGCCAACCAATTAGGACCGATCCAACAACTGTCAGCATTATTCCCCCGGCAAGTGGTGCTCGGGTTGTATCTATAGTTCTCTGAGTGATTGGCGTTAGAATCAAAAATTCAGGATCTTTCTCTAGGATTCTTAGTTTTTCTCTTGGTCCAAGGACTAGTAGAGCATCACCTGACTGAAGAATTAACTGATCAAGGTTTGATCGGATCGCTTCGCCTTTTCGCCAAACGGCTACTAATTCCAAACCATATTTGTCACGGAAATTAACCTCAGATAATGGTTGTCCTGCAAGCGTGGAGCGCGGGTCTAAGGTGGTTTCAAGTAAGCTTAGGCGATCTGATTCAAATGCCTGAAAGTCTGTAGGAGCGCCCCGCTCTACCTTAAGTTCTTGAAGCCCTCTAAGAACGTCGAGGTCCTCTTCCCGCCCTTGGATCAACAGTAGGTCCCCACTACGGAGAGACTGATCCGATTCTGGCATTATTCTCAGTTCTCCCTCACGAAAAAGGGCTAGCAAACGGAAATCGAAAGCGTCGCCGATCCGGCTTCGCATAAGAGTGTCTCCTGCCAACTGGGATTCGCGCGGTACTCGGACTACAAAAATACGTTCTTGTAGACGATATTTTTCACTCAAGTCTCTCTTCATCCACCTCGCGGCACTCAGAAAATTCGGTGGAGCGTTGCAGTTCTTCCGTCGTGTCTGAACTAGCTTGCAGCAGCAAAGTATCTCCGGGTTTGAGCGGGACATAGGCTAGATTCACACGACGAACCAAGTCGCCGCGTCGAATTGCTAGTACATTAGCGCCATACGTTTTACGGAACTCCGAGTGATGTAATAGCTTTGCAACCAGTGGCGAATTATTTGCCACAACAACTTCAACTAGTTTTACTTGTCCCGCCATTAAGCCCTGAAGAACTGGGGCTTCGCGTTCAATTACTAACTCACTCCAGCGTTGAAATTCTCGGAATCGATCAAGTCTTCCTTGGACTATGAGTTTTTGTCCTCCTTTCAGCACGGTTTGACGTGACGGCATTAGCTCGGTTTTACCTTTGTGCTCCAAAGCAATGACAATCAAACCTGCCGCTGCACCTATTCGGCTTTGACCGAGTGTTTTCCCAACAAGAATCGAATCTTCAGGTACACGCATTTCAAATGCGCGTGAATGAAGTCCATATAGCGTGCGAAGATTACGTTGACTACGTTTTTGTGTTGCCTCTTCTGGTTTGGCCTTTGGCAGCAGATGGCGAGCTGCTATAGCCATGAAGAGAGTGCCAGACACCAGAGCAGCAATGCCTATTGGCGTGAAATCAAACAGCCCGAAGGTGGTTTCTCCTGCTTGCTGGAGTGCACCACTTATTAAAAGATTTGGTGGCGTGCCGATCATTGTAGTGAGACCGCCCAGTAGGCATCCATAAGCTAACGGCATAAGTAATCTGGAAGCTGCGATTCGAGTACGTCTAGCGATTTCGATTACAACGGGTAGCATTAATGCTGCAACCCCAATATTGTTCATAAAAGCAGAAAGGCCTCCAGCCGTTAACATAATCACAATGATCATGCGTCGCTCTTGCCTACCTGCAAGTCTCAAAACCGTATGACCAATCACATTAGCAATACCGGTTCGGGTCAAACCATCACTTAATATGAACATTGCCCATACAGCGATTACGGCGGGGTTAGAGAATCCAGCCACAGCTTCTTCTGGAGTCACTAATGTAGTTAGAACTAGTGTCCCTAATACCATCAGGGCTACAACGTCCATACGGACTTTTTCGCTAACAAATAGAGCTAGCGATATAACCAAAATGGCAAGAACAAGTCCGATTTCAAACGTCAAAATCTATTAATCCGTTGGATTTTATACGCCAGTTTGGAGTACATACACCACTGTAACCCTGTAATTCTAAACCTTAGAAGAACTTACAGAAAGCAAAAACAATCAAGATTAATAAAAGATAATATCTCTTCCGCTATATTCTTTGGTACCTTGCGATCAAGAATCAAAAATTGATTTAATCAATTTAAATCGGAAAAGTTAATTTGAGATAAATTATTAATGAACTTCTTCCAAAATATCATCTCATCGCTGATGAAGAGATCCGTAAAATCTAAATACTCGGGCCTTGAAGATTTTGGTGTTCTTCAAAAAGACATAAGCAAGGCTGTTAAGTCTGTAATGTCAGCAAATGGTGAAGTCTCATCACTGGTTTATGCAGAGCATCTATTAGAGCTTATTGAGAATAAAAATGATGGAGAGCTTGTTACTTTTCTAAAAGAATTAAAAAATAATTACGATATAGATACTAGGGCTTTAATTGATGAAGTAAAAAATTACTCTATTGAGAAAAGCGATGAGAATCTTAAAAAGGTTACCTTGGCATCTGAGCCTGGATGGCATGAGATTTTTAGGAGATTAAATGCAACACCAAATGGCACATACAGACTGGTAAAATTAAGAGAAAGAATCAAAAACCTTAAAGATAAAAGCCTTGATTCATTTGAAACAAGCTTACTCAAATTATTCAAATATTGGTTTAATCCTTCCTTTCTTGTATTAGAGAAAATAGATTGGTCTACTCCTGCAAGTATCTTAGAAAAAATTATTGCCTATGAAGCTGTTCATGCAATTAATTCATGGGATGATTTAAGGGCTAGGCTCGCTCCTTCGGATAGAAAATGCTTTGCTTTTTTTCATCCTTTAATACCAGATGAACCTCTAATATTCGTCGAAGTGGCTCTTTCTAAAAAGGTTCCTGAGTCTATAAATGAGATAATTAAAATAGAGCGAAATGTAATAAATCCTGAACATGCAGATACGGCCGTGTTTTACTCAATATCTAACTGTCAGAACGGCTTGGCAGGAATATCTTTTGGGAATTTTTTAATAAAGAAAGTTGCACATGACCTGAAAACTTCACTGCCTAATTTAAAGAGTTTTGTGACTCTATCCCCTGTGCCTGGGCTAATGAGATGGATAGAAAAAAATGATCCAGATTTGCATGAAAAATGCATTAATGGGCAAGTGAATAATGAGACTTTCCTAAAGAAAGCTCTTTTCTATCTTACAAAGTCAAATAGACAGGATGGGCTTCCAAATGATCCTGTATCAAGATTTCATCTTGGCAATGGAGCTATATTAGAAAAAATTAACTTAAATGCTGATAATTCTAAAAAAGGGGTTTCTGAGTCTCTAGGTCTTATGGTTAATTACTTATATGACCTAGATATAGTAGAAAAAAATCATGAGCTATTTTTTAAAACTAAAGAAGTTAAAGTTTCCCATGAAATTAAATCTTTAAATAAGACTCTTTAATTGAAAAAGAGCACTTATGTCATAAATTATCGTTTACTAAGAATCGTCTGGTAGTGGACGAAGCAGATCATCCATTCTTCTAGTAAGTTGATTAAATTGATAAGTAGGTATGCGGTATTTCCACCCATTTAGTTTTTGACCTAATTCAAGCACTTCCATTTCTGCAGAGGAGCTATCATCGGAAACGACCTCTTCATTCGCAAAGTTATTTGAATCATCATGATCTAGATTCAGGGCAACCCAACCTTCGTCGTCCTGTCTTATAGATTCAACTATTAAAATGAGCCCGTCAAAAGTACGAAATTCAGCTATTGTTATATCTTCTTCGAAACTATCATGTAATCCTACATCCTGGAGGGAAAGGCCAGAGAGCGTACTGCCAATCGTATTTGCAATGCTTTCATATTGAAGTTCACGATTTTCAGGAATATCAGAAACAGTGAAATTTGATTGATCCGAGTCATTTTTAAAGATAGTTAAAATTTCACCATCAGGGTGTTGTAATTTAACTTGCTGTATTCGATTTGTGGAGATAGATAATATTTCCGTATCCAACCAGTCTGTAGGAGACCTGCCTGCTTCAGGGTCTCTATCGATCAGGTAACTTTGTGTTTGGTCTGCTTTCCGAACATAAACTTGGTTATCTCCAGCAGAATCTCCAACTATGACGTTCACTGGAAGGTCTGACCCAACTAATCGGATGCCAAGACCCCCTGCATCTTCTCTTTCTATTGATTCAACGCCTAGTCGGTCATGCCATTCAGGCCTTGATGTTTTTTCCTCTAGTATTCGTGCCTCAGCAAGAGTTAGTAACATACGATTAATTTTTTGCGTATTAGCTGGATAACCACTACGTTCAGTAACAGTCCACCCGTCTGTACTTAAATTAAGTGTAGTAACAACTGTGTTACCCCTTTCAGCAAGCTCAATTAACTCGATACTATTTAGTTCTTCCAGTAACCCAGAAAACAATAGATTGGTTACCATGCTTGTCGGTTCTTGATTGCGTTGTCCAACTAACGCAAGAATACTCAAAATTAAAAAAGTTCCAGCAAGGAGTATTAAGGTGCGGTTGGTCATCGTTACTTACCTGTCCGTTTTCTTCTCAGAGCGACTGCTCCTAGGGCAAATAAAGTCAACAGTAGAGGTACGACCACTATGTTTATCGCCTGTAGAACAATTCCTAATCGCTCAATGTCTTGATCAAGATTTCGTTGAACTGATCTAAGGTCCTGTCTGATACGTATTTGTTGATCTAAAAAACGTTGTACTTCAGCTTGTTGTTCTGGGCTAGCTAAGAGCGCTCCCTCATCGGTTCTAGCAGCCTGCAGTTCAGCTAGTCTGGTTTCAGTTTCAGTAAGTTCAGCTTGCAGTAATTGTTCGGTTTGACGAAATTGAGTATCTGCATCTCTTCGGAGTGCTTCAACTCGCGTAAAAGGTCGAGAATATGTGCCCCGTGCACGAATACCAATTAGTTCAGCACTACCAGATAAATTATCAAGGGAATTAATTACAAAATCCCCATTACTTGCGAAAGCCGTTGTTAACTGTTGGCCAAGGAAATTTTGTCTTTGCACCCATAGCCGATCACTTAATAAATCAACATCTCCCATTAGAATAATATTTGCATTTTCAATAGAGGTCGTATGGCTATTGGAGGCTGGAGGTGTTGCTTGAATTGAAGCATCAACTTCAGAATCTGGAATTATTTCTTGAGGTTGTCCATCGGGGAATGCGGTGGTTAATGGGCCAGTAATGCGAGCAGCTAGAATATACGATTCACCCGTTGGCACAAAACCGTCCTGGAGCATTTCTGGGTCCGACAACATTTGGACTTGAATGGCAGGCAAGAGAGCAGCTTCTATACTTGAAGTAAGAAGAGGTTGGAGTTCTGCTGTACTTCCTTCTAGCAGTGTGAAATGTCCAGTACTACCTAAATTGAGCGTACTAAGACCATCTGTAATAACGTCATCATTGTCCATTGCAGCGCTATTAAGACCTAGTAAACCAAGATGCCTTATAGGCCTTAAGCCGGCTCCAGTGCTTATGCTAAGAGCTAACTGGTTATCTGCTACAACCTCAGTAGCATTGAAACCGATACCCCACGCAGCCAACAAAGGTTCAAGATTAGAGCTGCTTCCAGCCGCCATTGCAGCCGGATCTCCACCGGAATTCAGCATATCAATTTCGGCAAATGGGTCGAGGAATATAAGAGCACGACCGCCACGTAGAATAAACTGATCAATGGCATAGAGAGTTTCAAGTCCAAGGCCTTTAGGATGCACTAGCCATAGAACATCTAGTTCCTCTTCAATAGTTGTTAGTGACGATGAAAGAGTACGGACTTCAAACAGTTGTTCTGCCTGGGTATAAATAACCCATGGTTCAGTAGGTCGCTGCATCTGTGGGTCGAATCCAGGTGTCATAGGTACACCAGCGAGGAGTCCCACAACAACTTTTTCGGGTCGCGCAAGGCTATAAATCATTCTTGCAATTTCGTATTCAAGAAATCGCTCTCGGTCGGGATTGAAGATGCTAATGATTTCTTCTTCACCAACACTATTAGTTCCTACAAGTCCAAAATAAATGGCCTGTCCGAGGCCTAGATTAATGGGCTGCAATCCAAACTGGGCAGCCCTATCTTCGTCTTCAGAAAATGGAACTGGATCGATTATGTTTAAATTTAAATTTTCTCCAGCTACAGCATCTAACTCTTCCAATAATTCCCGAACTCGTGTGGCAAAATTTCTAAGCGGTGTAATATCTGATGTCTCTGTATCCGAGAAAAAATAATAAAGGTTAATAGGTTCTTCAATGTTAGATAGGAGTGCACGAGTTCCAGGGGATACTGTGTAGAGGTTGTTCTCTGTCAAATCGAATCGTAAACCACTCAGTAGGACGTTGTTTGCAGTAACAGCGGCAATGAATACTAACCCTAAAAGGACTAGTGAGGCTGTTCCAACTTTTCGCTGTGTCTGGGTGCTCATGGTGTACCTAGCTACCTTTTTTGATATTCAGTGTTAGTACATTCGCATAAAGGAATGTGCTGATAAGTAACGCAAAATAAACCAGGTCACGCAGGTCTATAACTCCCTTGCTTATGCTGGAGAAATGAGTCAGAAAACTTAAGCTGGCAATGGAATCTATGATGGTCTGTGGCACCCATCCAACCAAAGGGCTAAGCATTGGTTGAAACCCTGCCAGTAGAAATACAAAGCAAATGACTACTGTAAGAATAAAAGCAATAACTTGATTATTGGTTGTAGCAGAGATAAATGAACCGATAGCCAAAAATCCGCCAGCCATCAAAAAGCTACCTAAGTAGGCAGCAACGATAACACCGTTATCAGGGTTTCCTAAGTAATTGACGGTGATCCATATAGGGAATGTAAAAAAAAGAGCCATTCCTGTGAATAGCCAAGCGGCTAAAAACTTTCCCGTAACAGATTCCCAAATTTCTAACGGTAGAGTTAGTAACAATTCTATAGTTCCAGTTTTTCTTTCCTCTGCCCAAAGACGCATAGAAAGAGCGGGTACAAGGAAAAGATATAGCCAAGGATGGTAATTAAAGAATGCCGCTAGACTTGCTTGCCCACCATTATAAAAATTTCCAAAATTAAATGTGAACCACCCTGAAAGGACTAGGAAAATAACGATAAAAACGTAGGCGAGTGGTGTAGAGAAGTAGCCTCTTAATTCACGGCGCATAATAGTAAGTACTCCATTCATGCAGCCGCTCCCCCTGTAATCACTCTGAATACCTCGTCTAATCGACCTGACTCAAGGTGGAGTTCTGAAAATTCCCAACCTTTTGTAGCACCTAGTTCTGTGATGGCTTGTAGTGGCATCTTTCCTATGTCAGGAAAAGCTATGAGCTGATTGCTGTGTTCGTCAACTTCCGTACTAATGATTTCTGGCAATGAATTGATTGCCTCGCGTACTGCGTTAAGTTGGGAAGGGTTTGAAAGCTTTATTGATACCGCATTGTGAAATTTAGACTTAGCTTCTAGATTTTTGGGAGTATCGTCAGCGAGTATTTGGCCATCAGAAATAATGATCGCTCGATTACAAACAGCATCGACTTCTTCCAAAAGATGCGTTGATATAATAATAATTTTATTTTCCGACATCTTGTTGATAAGTCTTCTTACCTCATATTTTTGATTGGGATCTAAACCATCTGTGGGTTCATCGAGTATCAAAACCTTTGGATCATGAAGAATTGCTTGTGCAAGACCTACTCGACGGTTGTATCCCTTAGATAAGGTATCAATTTTCTGATCAAGCACATGTTTCAAATGTAGCAGTTCGTAAATCTCATCCAACCTATGTAGTCGATTAGAGCCTTTAAGGCTGCGGGAATCTGCAATAAATTCAAGAAATGATCTAGCCGTCATTTCGGGATAGCTTGGAGCACCTTCTGGAAGGTAGCCAATCATTTGTTTTGCTTTAGTTGCTTGAGTTTCAATGTCGAAACCGCAAACAGAAGCTTTGCCAGAAGTGGGCGGCAAGAAACCCGCAATGATCCTCATCGTTGTCGTTTTTCCAGCTCCGTTAGGCCCAAGAAAGCCTAGAACCTCGCCTGGCTGGACTTGGAAAGTTAGATTATTGACAGCAAGAAGAGATCCGTATTGTTTACTTAATCCTTGGCAATTAATCATTATTGGCACCACTTATGCTATGCATACTTATTTTTTAAACTCCTAGATTCAAGCCGGGATTTTGCATATAGACATAAAATTTTCAAGTTTTTTATGACATTAACTTACTGAGCACCTAGTATTTTTCCGTCAACGTCCATTAATGTTAACTCACCAAGGTTTAGTGCACGTATCTCATCTTCAATTTTAGCCAGATCACCTACCACAACCCAAATTAATTGGTCTGGTTTGAGCTGATTTCTGGCAGCAGAATTTGCTTCCTGAACACTCACGTCACTGACTAGGCCAGCATACTGTTCCCAGTAATCATTCGGTAGCGTGAAACGTACCATTTGAGCAATATCGTTAGCGACAGCTTGTGCTGTTTCCCACCTTCCAGGCAGGGTAAGTGTATTTCGCTTCTTAGATGTAGCTACTTCTTCGTCATTGACGGGCCTATCATTAAGCAATTCACGCAGTTCTCGGTCAAGTTCTATAAGTGAGTCTGCAGTTCGGTCGCTTTGCACTGGAGCATAGACAATAAATGGTCTTTGATTCATGGTGTCAACAAGCATTGAACGTACACCATATGACCATGCTTTATCCTCTCTAAGGTTCATGTTAATACGCGAGGTGAAGCTACCTCCAAATATGTCATTGAAGGTTTGCAGTGCTAGCTCTCGTTCGTCCGATTTAGCAAATACAACTTGACCACCAATTATGATGCTCTGTTCAGAACCAGGGCGATCTACTAGGACTATTCTAGATGATTCTGGAAGCTCAACCGGAGGAATGCTTTTCTGTGGTATTTCACTACTTGCCCAGTTTGAAAAAAACGATTCTAGTATAGGCACTATGTCTTCAAGGTTAGTATCACCAACAACAATCATTGTTGCGTTATTAGGTCTAAACCAAGTTTCATGAAATATTTGTAGGTCGGCGTTAGAAAGACTAGTAATAGCTTCTTCTGTTCCCGAACCAGTCATGGGGAGAGAATAAGCATGTCCTTCGCCATAAATGAGAGCTGGAAAAATCCTCAGAGCCATACTCATAGGTGTTGTTTTTTCGCGTTGAATATGCGAAATAATAAGTCTTTTTTGGCGGACCAATTCCTGCTCTGGAAAAGTTGGATTAAGAATTACATCACTATAGATTTCAAGAGAATCCTCAAGGTTTTCTTTTAATGTTGAAAGATTCACAAAAGAGTAATCAATATTAGCTCCTGTACTCAGTTGAGCTCCCAACCCAGCTAATTCTTCACTAATTTCCAATGCTTCACGTGATGCTGTCCCCTGATCCAGCATAGTCATAGCCATATTTGCAGTACCTGGACTTGCAAATTGATCAGACGCGTAACCAGAGTTTAATTGCAAACTAAAGTTGAGCACCGGGATTGCATCACGACGGGCAACAATAAGACGCATACCATTTGAAAGTTCTGCACGCTCAAGTGTTGGAAAAGCTGATTCAGGGAAAGTATTGGGTATTGGTGGTTCGGATCTATCAACATCTTCCCCGGAGGCCATGAGCTCTTCTTCAAAAGGGTTTATTTCAAGCACGAAAGCTTTCTTGGTCAACCACTCACGTGCTACATCACGGACATTGACTGGCCTAATAGAATTAATAATGCTTAGAGAATCTTTGTACGCATCAGGGCGACCACCAAAAACCGCACTTTCCGCTAGAATTCCTGACTTTCCGCCAAACCCTCCTACCCGCTCAATACCACGAATTAGGCTAGCACGCGTCTGGGTTATTACACGGTCAAGTTCTTCTTGAGTTGGGCCATCATCAATAAAGCGTTCGATTTCTTCATTCATGATCCGCTCAACTTCACCTAAGTCTTGGCCTGGTTGGGCTGTGGCCCAGAGAGCGTAAGCGCCAGAAATTTCACCGAGAAATAGATAGCCACCAACATCAGTTGCTATTTGTTCTTCATAAACCAAGCGTTGATAGAGACGAGAGTTGGCACCCTTACTAAGGACAGCATCGGCGAGCGATAGCCATTCTGAGTCTACACTTCCCCATTCAGGGACAGGCCAGGTTTTATAGATTCTGGATTGTGGGACACGGTCTTCTACTGTCATCCTTCGTTCTTGGTCAAGCGACGGCACCCATGCTTCCATTCGTGCTATTGGTGGACCAGGAGGAATATGACCGAAGTGACGCTGGACTGTATTTTTAGCAGTTTCAATATCCACGTCTCCTGCCAAAACTAGCGTCGCGTTATTTGGGCCATAATAGTTTTGAAACCATAGATACACATCTTCAAGACTGGCGGCGTTTAAGTCTTCCATTGATCCGATTGTCGTCCAAGAATAGGGATGACCATTTGGAAAGACATTTTCAGTTATGTAGTCAAAAGCTTTCCCATAAGGTTGATTTTCTCTTTGGCGTTTTTCGTTCTGAACAACGCTACGCTGCTCGTCAAGTTTTTCTTGGTCTATAGCCCCAAGCAGGTGTCCCATGCGATCTGATTCCATCCACATTGCAAGATCTAAGGCTGTTGTAGGGACGGTCTGAAAATAATTTGTACGATCTGAATTCGTTGTGCCATTCATGCTAGTGGCACCTACTTGTTGAAAGGGAGCAAAATACTCGTCGTTATAGTTTTCACTACCGTTAAACATCAGGTGCTCAAAAAGATGGGCGAATCCTGTTTTTCCTTCAATCTCATTTTTTGAGCCGACGTGATACCAGAGTGTTACAGCAACTATTGGTGCCTTTCTGTCTTCATGGACAATGACACGTAGTCCATTATCTAAATAGAATTCCTCAAAGGGGATATCAAGTTCCACATCTTGTGCACAGATAATCCTGGCAAAGGTAACTAAGCAGATCAAAATAATTGGTCGTTTCATGGTTTGTCTCTATAGGCTGAAGCTTATGATTTCTGAGCCCCTCACTGGGATTCATACTGGTCGCACTTGCGATTTTTTACCGAAAAACAGATTGTATCTTTTAGGTTGTGAGTTAACCCTTTAAGCATGCATCATAGGCGGTGCAATTATTGTAATGCGCAAACACTAACTACACATTAATTTAGTTGCACAGCCATGACTGAAAATTAGCTTTGTATGCAGCATATTATAATGCAGGTAAGGATGTATCTTCTACGGTCAAACAGCTCATGCCTATAACTCACCGCGCCCTTT
This sequence comes from uncultured Gammaproteobacteria bacterium, assembly GCA_964276105.1. Taxonomy (GTDB): domain Bacteria; phylum Pseudomonadota; class Gammaproteobacteria; order Steroidobacterales; family Rariloculaceae; genus UBA6522. Next base: position 35,860 of record CAXYEE010000031.1, read on the forward strand.
TTGTACCTCTGGAGCCGTTTGATCATGGATATCTAGACGTTGGTGATGGCCATAGTATTTACTATGAACAATGCGGAAATCCTAATGGCAAGGCAGCTTTGTTTGTGCATGGAGGCCCAGGCGGCGGCGGCGACATTGCCGCACGGCGCTTTTTTAACCCCTCACATTATCGAATCGTGCTGTTCGATCAAAGAGGAGCAGGCAGAAGCACACCGAGAGCTTCTTTAGAAGACAATACTACATGGCATCTTGTGGAAGATATGGAGCTTTTGCGTAAGAAGCTCAACATTAAAAAATGGCTTGTTTTCGGTGGGTCTTGGGGTAGCACACTTTCACTTGCCTATGCTCAGAGTTATCCGGAGGTAGTAACTGAGCTGATTTTACGAGGTATATTCCTGTTAAGGAAACAGGAAATTAATTGGTTCTACCAGTCTGGTGCAAGTGAATTGTATCCTGATCAATGGGAGTTTTTTATTGAGCAGATACCAGAAAATGAGCGCCATAATTTATTGTCTGCGTACTATCGTCGGTTGATAAGTGATGATGTCAAGGTCAGGCTTGCAGCAGCTAAAGCATGGTCTATATGGGAGGGGGCGACTAGTTTTTTACATTTTGATCCTAACAGAACCAAGCAATTTGGAGCGCCAGATTTTGTGATTGCATTAGCTCGAATAGAAACACATTATTTTATTAATCATGGCTTTTTTTCGGATGAAAACCAGTTACTGAAAGGAATAGGCCATATTCGCCATATTCCAGCAGTCATTGTCCAAGGCCGTTATGATGTTGTATGTCCTATGGCTAGTGCATGGGATCTTGCAAAATGCTGGCCCGAGGCTGATTTGCGAATTGTAGGTGATGCTGGGCACTCAGCTTATGAACCGGGCATTACTCACGAATTAATCTCAGCTACGGAGTCCTTTTTGGACAATAAATAAATGAGCGCTATGACTAAAAAGTTACTAGTAAACGGAAAGTTGGTTAATGAAGATGAGATTACAGAAGCTGACATTCTCATTGAGGGGCAGCGTATTTCTCGTATCGAGCCCAATCTTTCTGCGGGCTTAGCTGATGAGGTGATAGACCTTCAGGGCCGCTACCTGCTCCCTGGTCTAATTGATGATCAGGTGCATTTTCGAGAACCTGGATTGACCCATAAAGGTTCGCTAGCGACAGAATCACTAGCGGCTATAAGAGGTGGTATCACGAGTGTTCTTGAGATGCCTAACACCAGTCCCCCTACAACCGATAGGGCTGCATTGCTTGAGAAGTTGGACAGAGCTAAAGGCCGAAGTTTTGTAAACTACGCTTTCTACCTAGGTGCCACTAATGATAATTTAGATGAAATCAGAAATGTTGTACTTGGTGAGGCCTGTGGCATTAAGGTGTTTATGGGGGCATCGACGGGCAATATGCTCGTAGATGACCCTGAAGTGCTTGAGAAAATTTTCGCGGATTCCCCTCTCCTAATAGCGACCCACTGTGAAGATTCGCCAACCATTTGGGCCAATGAAGCAATATTTCGTGAACGTTTTGGGGATGAAGTGCCCATGTCTGCACATCCCGAGATTCGATCGGAGGAAGCCTGTTATAAATCGTCGGCCATGGCGGTGGAACTCGCAAAACGCCATGGTGCACGGCTACACGTATTACACCTCAGTACATTACGTGAACTTGGTTTGTTTGAGGCAGGCCCTATTGAAGATAAGGACATTACAGCAGAGGCATGTGTTCATCATTTATGGTTTGACCAGTCCCGGTATGATGATTTAGGGAGTCGCATTAAATGTAATCCTGCAATAAAGACTTCGATAGATCGTGAGGGGCTTCTACAGGGCGTTTCAACGGATCTTATTGATGTGATTGCAACCGATCATGCTCCCCATACTATGGAGGAGAAGATGCAGTCATATTTTATGGCACCTGCTGGATTGCCCTTAGTCCAGCATTCATTACAAATAATGTTGGAATTCAATACAACTAACCAACTCTCGTTGGAGAAAATTGTGCGTAAAAGCTCACACAATCCGGCAGCCCTTTTTGGTATTGTTGATAGAGGGTTTATTCGAGAAGGTTATTTTGCAGACCTTGTTTCCGTTGACCTCGATAAGCCCCAAAAAATCACTTCTAAAAGTTTGCTGTACCGGTGTGGGTGGTCTCCATTTGAAGGTGAAAGTTTTAGTTCTAGTATCAACATGACAATGCTGAATGGCGAGGTTGTTTTTCGAAATGATTGGATTACTGACATACCGAGCGGTAAGCCCTTAGACTTTCATTCACGCTAATCCTCTTCTGCCTCCCTTATTTATTAAGGACTGAGAAGATTTCTTAAAAAAAGGACCCGGGTTGGACTTCCTGTCTAGTGACTAGCACTTAACTTCCGATGCCGGGTTGCACCCGGGTCCCAAATGGCCTCCCGGCCAAGCCTATGATCACCGGTTCGAGGGGGAGGAGTGACCCGGCGATCATAATAGCTAACTCCTTGAACTAACCGCGGGCACGTCCATGTAACTCCGCAATATGTCGACCGTTCAGTATCGAGAGCTCTAGTTGAATTTGTGCAAGTCCTTTGTACTCTTCACCTACCGTTTGGGTGTAGATTTCTATTTGAGATTCAAAGAAAGCTTTCTGGGCTTCTTTCTGAGAGACCTCTACGTCTGTTTTGAGGATAGATTCCTCTTCTGCCCAAAGTGGCAGACTGAAAGTTGCAAGCAGAAGCGTCAGCCCCAAATTGCGTAATAAACATTCCAAATTAATTCTCAATACCGAAAGCACGATCTTCATCCTTCCTTTGACTAAACTCCGATAATCCATCGTTTTAAATAAAAGATGGGCCATGCTTATATACATGCAAATTGCGTGCCAACATTTTTTATAGGCTATAGCAGTGTTTTATGAATATTTAAAACACGGAAAACCGCAAAACACGGAAAACCGTTGAAAATAAACACGGAAAACCGTAATATTATAGAATGAATAAGAGGTACCAAAGCCTGTTTCGTAAAAATCCCAGCATGGCTGTGATAATAGGACAAGACGGCTGTTTTTCTGATGCAAGTGACATATGGCTTGAACGATTTGGTTATACTAGGGATGAAATCACCCAATTCAAACCCCAGGATCTTGCTAGCCCCGCTGTTGCTCATCGTATTGTGACAGACTACCTACCACTGTTAAGGCGCACCGGCCATCTTTACAACGTGCCGGTAGATATTCGAACAAAAGCTGGAAATTTCATCGAATGTTTTGCTAGTGCTGTCGTAGAGAGTAAAGAGGCTGGGGAGCATTTAGAAACGGTGGCCGTATATTCTGAGGTTGGAGAAAATACTCGGATAGAACAGCATTACCAAGAACTCTATCGCGATACACCCGCAATGATGCATACAGTGGATAGCCAAGCACGGATTATTCATGTTAGCGAGAGATGGCTTTTAAAACTCGGGTATCAGCGTGAAGAAGTTATAGGTCGCAGTATTATAGATTTCATAGCTGAGGACTCTGGTTTAGATCAGCGTTCATTAATTAGCATCATTGCTCAAGGCGATCTAGATAATGAGCCTCGCCGTTACCTTACAAAGGAAGGCAGCATTATCGAAGTCTTAGCGTCCTCCCGTGCTGATAGGGAAAATGATGGTCGCGTTAATCGAATGTATGTAGCTCTTAAAGATGTAACAGAGCGAAATCGAGCAGAACGCCAACTACGAGCAGCATTTCAAGAAAATGAACGGCTTCAGTCAGAACTTGAACAAGAAAGAGACTATCTTCGAGAGGAGGTACAGGTCTCGATGAATTTTGGGCGCATTATCGGTGAGAGTCAGGTTTTAAAAAAAATGCTCGCCCAACTGGAGGCCGTTGCTCAAACTTCAGCGAGCGTACTTATCCAAGGCGAGTCTGGTGTTGGTAAAGAACTAGTAGCTCACGCAATTCACTCTAGAAGCATGCGTAGTGATGGCCCACTGGTTAAGGTCAACTGTGCCTCGATTCCGCATGAATTATTTGAGAGTGAGTTTTTTGGTCATGTAAAAGGTGCATTTACAGGCGCTCATCGTGATCGTATTGGTCGCTTTCAACTAGCTGATGGAGGAACGCTATTTTTGGATGAGATCGGTGAAATACCGCTGGATTTGCAGGGAAAACTACTTAGAGTGCTTCAAGAAAGCGAGTATGAGAGGGTTGGTGACGATAAGACGCTCTCTGTAGATGTTCGAGTTGTTGTAGCGACTAACCGTGACCTAGAAAAAGAGGTTGAAGAAGCTTCCTTTAGAGAAGATCTTTATTACCGCCTTAGTGTATTTCCTATTCAGGTTCCACCACTTCGAACCCGCGGGGAGGATATTGTGCAGCTTGCAAGCCATTTTTTAAAAAAAATATGCCAAGAGTTCGGGCATCGTCCGTTGACTCTTTCACGCCAGCAGGCCAGTTTATTAAAACAATATGATTGGCCTGGGAATGTAAGAGAACTAAATAATGTTATAGAGAGGGCGGTCATACTCTCTAAAGGAAAGGTTGTACGGCTTGATTTAGCAATGGCAGATATTCTCAACGTGGCGCCCGCATTAGATCGAACTGGCGATAGTATAGATCAGCCGGTGGTGATGACAGAAAAGGAACTCACTGCACTTGGCAGAAAAAATATCCTTTCCGCTCTCCAAGTAACAAATTGGCGAGTGTCAGGTCCAGAAGGCGCAGCAGAACTAGTAGGATTAAAACCTTCAACATTCGCCGATCGAATGAAAAAATTTAAGATCAGCAAATACGCTGGATAGCGGATATTTGCTTAATATTTTGACAATGTTATAAGTGCTGAAATTGGTTTATTGCTGTAAATACTGCTAGTGTTGGGGTAGTTCGGTATTTTAATCAGAATAATAAAAATAAGAAGAATCCTTGTCTTACTTAGCTGATAGATTTAAAGAGGCGGTAGTCGTGCTCATAGGCGATGGTCCTCTCAAGCAACGGTTAATGGCAGCTTATACGGAGCATTTGGATGACTTAGAAAGCACCGAGCTTCCTGCCAGGTTGCAAACTACATTTGATGGCCTGCATTCAGCACTTCATCACGTTAAGCCTGTTTCTCGGGAGCCCTCGGTTAAGGCAAGTGTGCGAAAGATGTCTTCTTCAGAAGCAACTGTTCATGCGGAAACTATTGTTATGCTGCTTTCAGAGTTAATTTCCCAAGATCATCATCGTGCTGAACCACTTAAAGCAGTTAGTAGTGAAAAAAAGGTGGCACCCAGTTTCTTAAGAAGTAGCGGCTAATTATTTTGTAAAAACGTCCATACCCATTGGGTATCTCTATTGTGGTGTCCTACACTCTGTTTTAAGAATTAGGCACAATATTAACTATGCGAGCGTTCTTTTTTCTTCTTCTCTCATATGCAGTTTGCGAGCTTGCAACAGCACAGTTGCCTAGCCGGTTGGATCGTATAGTTAGTGCTCATGAGATTCCATACCAAGGTATTAGTATTTTGGTTCGGGAACTCAATGTGGAGAATCCAATTCTAGAGCATCTTTCAGAGGTGCCTCGTAATCCAGCGTCTACGATTAAGCTACTTACAACATGGGTTGCACTTGAAGTGCTTGGGCCGACTTACCGGTGGCCAACAGAAATTTATTTTTTGGGGGACTGGGATGGTCGTAGGCTAGACGGTGATTTGGCAATTAAGGGTTACGGCGACCCTTACCTTGTTACTGAGAAGTTCTGGAGTTTATTGGCAGAACTGAGACGTTTTGGTCTAGAGGAGATCTCAGGTAACCTAGTTATTGACGATTCTTATTTCGCTGATGTAGAGGCAAACCAAGGAGATTTCGATAGTCAGCCATATCGTGCTTACAATGTGTTGCCTAATGCGCTTCTTGTTAACTATAAGGCAATAAGGTTTGTGTTTCGTGCCCATTCAAATGGACGCGATGTACTTATTAGTGCAGACCCATTACCGGAAAATTTAAATATTATAAATCGTCTGGACCTGACCGGAGATCCGTGCCGTGGTTATCAGGCAGGTATAAGCTTTGATATACGTGATCCAGATAATGGCGAGACAGTTGTTTTCTCTGGCTCCTTTCCTAAGGCATGCGCGCCCTACTCTCT